>NZ_JCAXDO010000002.1:242601-666097 GCF_059740205.1 Serratia sp. LTN-2
TCGAAAAACTGGCGCGCGCCAACGTTCGCGAGCTGACCCCTTATCAATCGGCGCGCCGCCTCGGCGGTAAGGGCGATGTGTGGCTCAACGCCAACGAATACCCGATCGCGCCGGAATTCCAGCTGACCGCGCAAACCTTCAACCGCTATCCGGAGTGCCAGCCGGCGCAGGTGATCGAACGTTATGCCGCCTACGCCGGGGTGAAGAAAGAACAGGTGCTGGTCAGCCGCGGCGCCGACGAGGGCATTGAGCTGCTGATCCGCGCCTTCTGCGAGCCGGGTAAAGACGCCATTCTGTTCTGCCCACCGACCTACGGCATGTACGCCGTCAGCGCCGAAACCTTTGGCGTGGAGCGCCGTACCGTGGCCGCCAAAGAGGACTGGCAGCTGGATCTGCCAGCCATCGCAGACAGCCTGGACAACGTGAAGTTGATCTACGTCTGCAGCCCGAACAACCCGACCGGCAACCTGATCGACCCGGATTCTCTGCGCAGCCTGCTGGAGCTGGCCAAAGGCAAGGCGATCGTCGTGGTGGACGAAGCCTATATCGAGTTTTGCCCGCAGGCTTCGGTGGCGGGCTGGTTGAGCGACTATCCGCACCTGGCGATCCTGCGCACGCTGTCGAAAGCCTTTGCGCTGGCAGGCCTGCGCTGCGGCTTTACGCTCGCCAACGAAGATCTGATCGCCCTGCTGCTGAAGGTGATCGCGCCTTACCCGCTTTCGACGCCGGTGGCGGATATCGCCGCACAGGCGCTGAGCGAAGAGGGCATCCGCACCATGCGTCAGCGCGTAACCGACATCGCAGCCACCCGCAGCTGGCTGCAGCAACAGCTGGAAAAATGCGCCT
The DNA here is from genome assembly GCF_059740205.1 of Serratia sp. LTN-2. NCBI lineage: Bacteria > Pseudomonadati > Pseudomonadota > Gammaproteobacteria > Enterobacterales > Yersiniaceae > Serratia > Serratia sp. LTN-2. The sequence continues at coordinate 243,448 of NZ_JCAXDO010000002.1, forward strand.
GCGTCGAGCAGGTTTTCGCCAGCGACAGCAATTACCTGCTGGCCCGCTTCACCGCCTCAAGTAATGTGTTTAAAAGCTTGTGGGATCAGGGCATTATCTTACGAGACCAAAACAAACAGCCCGGGCTGTCCGGCTGCCTGCGCATCACCATAGGCACCCGCGACGAATGTCAACGCGTGGTGGACGCCTTGTCCGCCCTGCCCGGCGCCAACCAGACTCGCCAGGAGCCAATGTGAGCCAAAAAATCCTCTTTATCGATCGTGACGGCACGCTGATCGCCGAGCCACCGGAAGATTTCCAGGTTGACCGCCTGGACAAGCTGGCGCTCGAGCCGGACGTGATCCCTTCTCTGCTGGCGCTACAGCAGGCGGGGTATCAGCTGGTGATGATCACCAATCAGGATGGGCTCGGCACCGCCAGTTTCCCGCAGGAAACCTTCGATCCGCCGCACAACCTGATGATGCAGATCCTCAGCTCGCAGGGCATTCAGTTCGCCGATGTGCTGATCTGCCCGCACCTGCCGGCGGACAACTGCGACTGCCGCAAGCCGAAAACCGCGCTGGTGAAGGGATATCTCGAACCCGGCGTGTTGGATGCCGCCCACAGCTACGTGATCGGCGATCGGCCGACCGACGTGCAGCTGGCGGAAAACATGGGCATTCAGGGGCTGCGCTACCAGCGCGGCGTGCTGGGCTGGAAAGAGATCGTGCGCCAGCTGACCCTGCGCGATCGTCACGCGCGGGTTAACCGCGTGACCAAAGAGACGCAAATCGACGTCAACGTCTGGCTGGATCGCGAAGGCGGCAGCAAGATCAAAACCGGCGTCGGCTTCTTCGACCACATGCTGGATCAGATCGCTACCCACGGCGGCTTTCGCATGGAGATCGACGTCAAAGGCGACCTGTATATCGACGATCACCACACGGTAGAGGACACCGGTCTGGCACTGGGTGAAGCGCTGAACAAGGCGCTGGGCGACAAGCGCGGCATCGCCCGCTTCGGCTTCGTGCTGCCGATGGACGAATGCCTGGCGCGCTGCGCGCTGGATATCTCCGGCCGCCCGCACCTGGAGTACAAGGCCGAGTTCAACTATCAGCGCGTCGGCGATCTCAGCACTGAAATGGTCGAGCACTTCTTCCGTTCGCTCTCCTATACCATGGGCTGTACTCTGCACCTGAAGACCAAGGGCAAAAACGACCACCACCGGGTCGAGAGCCTGTTCAAAGTGTTTGGCCGCACGCTGCGCCAGGCGATCCGCGTCGAAGGCAATACCCTGCCGAGCTCGAAAGGAGTGCTGTGATGAACGTGGTGATTTTGGATACCGGCTGCGCCAACCTGGCCTCCGTCACCTACGCGGTGCGGCGCCTGGGTTATCAGCCGGAGGTGAGCCGCGATCCGGAGATCGTGCTGCGCGCCGACAAGCTGTTCCTGCCGGGCGTCGGCACCGCGCAGGCGGCGATGGATCAGCTGCGCGAACGCGATCTGATCGAGCTGATCAAGGCCTGCACTCAGCCGGTGCTGGGCATTTGTCTCGGCATGCAGCTGCTGGCGACCAGCAGCGAGGAGAACGGCGGCGTGACCACGCTCGGCCTCATCGATACGCCGGTGAAGCAGATGACCGACTTCGGCCTGCCGCTGCCGCACATGGGCTGGAACCAGGTGTCTGCGCAGGCGGGCCACCATCTGTTCCGCGGCATCGATGACGGTGCCTACTTCTATTTCGTTCACAGCTATGCGATGCCGATATGCTCCAGCACCATCGCTCAGGCGAACTACGGCGAGCCCTTCACCGCCGCCGTGCAAAAAGACAACTTCTTCGGCGTGCAGTTTCATCCAGAACGTTCTGGAGCAGCCGGTGCGCAACTGTTGAAAAACTTTCTGGAGATGTAGGCAGCATGATTATTCCGGCTTTGGATTTGATCGACGGCAACGTGGTGCGTTTGCACCAGGGCGATTACGGCCAACAGCGCGACTACGGCAACGATCCGCTGCTGCGCCTGCAGGACTATCAACAACAGGGCGCGCAGGTGCTGCACCTGGTCGATCTGACCGGTGCCAAGGATCCGGCCGCGCGCCAGATCCCGCTGCTGCGCAAGCTGCTGGCGGGGGTTGACGTGCCGGTGCAGGTCGGCGGCGGCATCCGCAACGAGCAGGACGTCAGCGCTCTGCTGGAGGCCGGCGCCACGCGCGTGGTGATCGGCTCCACCGCGGTGAAACAGCCGCAGTTGGTGCAAAGCTGGTTCGAGCGCTATGGCGCCGACGCACTGGTGCTGGCGCTGGACGTGCGCATCGATGCGCAGGGCGTAAAACGCGTGGCCATCAGCGGCTGGCAGGAAGATTCCGACGCCACGCTGGAACAGGTGGTGGAGCAGTTCCTGCCCTACGGCCTGAAGCACGTGCTGTGCACCGACATTTCGCGCGATGGCACGCTGGCCGGCTCCAATGTGGCGCTGTATCAGGAGATTAGCCGCCGCTATCCGCAGGTGGCCTTTCAGGCTTCGGGCGGCATCGGCAATCTGGACGACATCGCCCAGCTGCGCGGCAGCGGCGTTGCCGGCGTGATCGTGGGGCGCGCCCTGCTGGAAGGTAAATTTAGCGTTGAGGAGGCGATCGCATGCTGGCAAAACGGATAATCCCGTGCCTGGATGTTAAAGACGGGCAAGTGGTGAAAGGCGTGCAGTTCCGCAACCACGAAATCATCGGCGACATCGTGCCGCTGGCGCAGCGCTATGCGCAAGAAGGTGCGGACGAGCTGGTATTTTACGATATCACCGCCTCGAGCGACGGCCGGGTGGTGGACAAAAGCTGGGTATCGCGCGTGGCGGAGGTGATTGATATTCCGTTCTGCGTCGCCGGCGGCATTAAAAGCGCCGAGGATGCCAGCCAGATCCTGTCTTTCGGCGCCGACAAGATTTCCATCAACTCCCCGGCACTGGCCGATCCCGAGCTGATTAGCCGCCTGGCGGATCGCTTCGGCGTGCAGTGCATCGTGGTGGGCATCGATACCTGGTTTGACAGTGAAACCGGCAAGTATCACGTCAACCAATATACCGGCGATGAGAGCCGCACCCGCATCACCCAGTGGGAAACCCTCGACTGGGTGCAGGAAGTGCAGCGTCGCGGCGCCGGTGAGATCGTGCTGAACATGATGAATCAGGACGGCGTGCGCAACGGTTACGATCTGCAGCAACTGCGCCTGGTACGCGAGGCTTGCAAGGTGCCGCTGATCGCCTCCGGCGGCGCGGGCACCATGGAACACTTCCTTGAGGCGTTCCGCGATGCGGACGTCGACGGCGCGCTGGCAGCGTCGGTGTTCCACAAACAAATCATCAATATCGGCGAACTGAAAAGGTTCCTGGTTGAACAAGGCGTGGAGATTCGCGTGTGCTGACAGAACAACAAAGAAACCAGCTGGACTGGGAAAAAACCGACGGCCTGATGCCCGCCATCGTGCAACATGCCGTTTCCGGCGAAGTGCTGATGCTGGGCTACATGACACCGGAAGCGCTGGCGACCACCGAGCAGAGCGGCAACGTCACCTTCTTCTCACGCACCAAGCAGCGCCTGTGGACCAAGGGTGAAAGCTCCGGCCACTTCCTCAAGGTGGTCAGCATCACGCCGGACTGCGATAACGACACGCTGCTGGTATTGGCCAACCCGATCGGCCCGACCTGCCACCTGGGCAACAGCAGCTGCTTCCACCCGGCTGCCAGCGACTGGACGTTCCTCTATCAGCTGGAACAGCTGCTGGCGGAGCGCAAGCACGCCAGCCCGGACAGCTCGTACACCGCCAGCCTGTACGCCAGCGGCACCAAGCGCATCGCGCAGAAGGTCGGGGAGGAAGGCGTGGAAACCGCGCTGGCCGCCACGGTCAACGATCGCGAAGAGCTGACCAACGAAGCCTCGGACCTGATCTATCACCTGCTGGTGCTGCTGCAGGACCAGGATCTGGATCTGAGCGCGGTGATCGGCCGGCTGCGCGAGCGGCATCAGAAAAAAGCGTGACGTTAAATCATGCGCAATAAAAAAGCCGCCGGGCGTTAACCTCGGCGGCTTATGATTTGTTCACAGGAATCGAACTCTGCAGCAGAAGAGAGCTCTCCCCAGCCCCACTACGTGATTCTTTATTTTCCGTTTTTGCGCGAAGGACGGAACAGAGCCATCAGCCGCCATGACCAGGAATTAACGATCTCACGATTACGCATTTCGCACTCTCTGAGTTGATGCGTAAGCGACTCTATCTCGCTGTCAGCAGCTCTCAATTGGTGGTCTTTCTCAAGAATAACCCCTTCATGAGCTCTGAGCCGAGCCTCCAGGGCACTCAACTTCGCCTCGATAGCTTGCTGTTCAGCATGAAGCTTTTGTTCCGTTTCCTCTTTTCGTTTGAACTCAGCGCAAACATCTTGATAAGAGGTAGATAATATCTGATAAGACGACGCGGCTTCGCGATTGGCAGAAGAGAGATCATAATTAGCAGAAACCAGCTCATCATTTTCATTCTGTAAACGTCGACTTAAATAAAAGAGATAGTCATTCGCTGACAAACGATAAAGACTGTCGAAAAAGACTTGTGTTCTTTCTTCGTAAAAATCCTCGAGCTTGGCACCGAGTTTATTCAGATAACTTTTGATATCTTCATATAATGTGAAGTAAGCCTTACCATACAGGGTATTCAAATGCCACTCTAGGAACGAAGCCGAATAGTTGATAAAATCGATTTTTCGTCCATCATAGATCCCTCGTTCAATCATTAAGGATCTCAATGCTTCCAACGCATCAATTGCACAGTGGTAGGATTTTTCGCGAGTATTAGACAGAGATGTCTCTCTGGAAACCGTGTGATCAATTAATACATCATCGAGAATACATATTTTTTCAGATAACAAAACGAACGCACAAATGAAATAAAGATCGTTTGAGGTTCTTATCTGCTGAAATTGTAAACCTTCGGCCAATATCCTCTCACGTTTCAACATTTTGTCCCAAGGCCACCAAACAAAAGCGTTGAAAAAATCCTTCTTAATCTCAACGGAAGAGAATACATTTTTTTGTGGCAGTAGATCTGTGCGTATAGACCAGTGGATCGACAGATGCTTATCCTGCTGAACGTTATAGAACTGGCTTCTATAAATGACAACATCGGCATCATGCGATTTCGCCATTGAATAGGCTTTTTCCATCAGGTTTTCATCAACAAAATCATCATCATCGAGGAAAACAACAAACTCACCTCTAGCATGGCTTAAACCAACATTGCGCGCAGCACCGGCCCCACCACCTTCAATTCCTGAAAGCAGTATAACTCTGTCATCCTCGGCGGCAATACGTTCCAGGATCGCCTTGGTACCATCCGTGGAATTATCGTCAACGATAATAATCTCGAGCGATTTCAGTGTTTGCTTTCTGACTTTATCAATGACATCAAAAATATAAATCTCGGCATTAAAAACTGGCATGACTACCGAAACATAGGGTATCGTTTTATCTTCAGACATTATTATTCCACCATGTTTATTGTAATAAAGCCAACTTTTAAAATGACATTGGCCCCCAGTGAAACCTCCCGCGTTTAATCCCATAATCATAGAATCGAAGGAGATTAAATGAAAAAAGCCTTATGCTACCGCATAAGGCTCATTTCTTCTTATTTAATCTCTTCAACCTGTTTTTTTATTTCTGCAATTCTCTGCTCTTGCAGAATAAACCCAGACTCGATCATTCGCTCTAACTCCGACAAACGCCAATGAATAGAATCCAGTTTTGCATTGTTTTCAATTAACAAAGTTCGCGTACTCTTTCGATGTAGCCCGCGCTCGACAAACTTATGCTTGCCAACACGTACTAGCATGTTCAGCAAACCACTCGCTCCCAGTTTGTCGTAGTTGAAGCGTAATTTTTCAGCCTTCGTTTTCGCTACCCAGCCATTCATAACTTTTGAGAAATCTGCACTGTTTTCTTTCATCAGTGCGATAACGAGACCAACCGTTTTTCTATCATAGAAGCGTGTGGACAAATACCGCTGAATTTCATCTTTCTGATAGCGTTTTACATGCGGCAACAGCGTTTGGTAGAACTCTGTGGAAAATGTAGGTGTGAGAACCTGGCTTACCCAAGCAATATGACCAATCAGCCAGTTGAGTGAATACTCGCGATATTGCGCCAGCATTTTTGACTTTTCAAGATAGTCAAAAATAACCTGGTGCTGCAGGAAAACACCGAGTAACCGATCCCCGCCGGCCATCATCGTCTGGCCGGCACGATTACGTCTGTGATAGCACAGCACTTCGTCGATAAAGCAGACTTTATCTGACGTTAACGAGACAAACCAATGGAACCCATTATCTTCAAAGAAGTATTTTCCAACAGGGAATTTCAGATTATTGTCAGTAATGAGTTTACGCTTGTAAATTTTACGCCATGGCACCGGTAATAACTCGAGAACTTTCTTCTTGTTCTCAACGCTGCGGATATCCCAAACAGGCTCTTTCGCCAATGGCGCCCACGCAGGTTCATACGGCGCATTTTCGATACCGGTTTCTGTCTCAAATTCGAGGAAATTGCACATCGCGACGTCGGCATTTTCAGCCACTGCAATGTTATAAAGCTTCTCGAACATTGTCGGATCGTAAAGATCGTCACCGTCGGCAAAACCAATGAATTCGCCCGTAGCTGCTTCCATGCCAATATTGGCAACGGTAGCAACCCCACCAGGTGAATTCTCTTTCATCAGAATAGGAATGATACGCTTATCTTTCTCTGCATATGATTCGATAATTTTCGGCGTACTATCTTTAGAACCATCATCCACTACAATGACTTCAATGTCTTCTAACGATTGGGCCAGAACATTGTCCAAGCATTCGCCAATGTATTTTTCGATGTTATAGGATGTGACAATGATAGATAATTTTGCAGTCATCTCAAAAAACCTTTTTATTAACTAAATACTCGCACACTTTAGAATGAATATATTTATTCGTGTGGAAAACTTTTTGCAGATCGCTGTAGCTGCTCTGCAGGAAAACGTCTCTCACTTTGGAGGTTAGCGCTGACTTGAAGTCAATGACTATATTTTCTTTTGCCCAATCAACCAGATTAACGCTAAACACGAAGAAACTCGTTGTATAGACATCATGGCGCTTGTCTGACTTAATATAGTCATATAATTCGGCAATAGCATCTACGCACTGCATACGTAACTGACTTTTATTATTAGTCACATTGCTGCCGTCTGGGCAAAGCATATAATTACATATTGCATCGTTCAGAATGGCAATCTTTTCTGCATTCATCAATATTTTCCAGTGAGGTAAAATATCTTCATGCAGACGTAAACTACCAAATTTTATGTCATTATCCTTTAAAAATCGTGTTCTACAGACTTTATTCCAAGGATAGTTTGTTAGCGTCAGAAAATCGGGTAGCATTTTCAGAGAAAGGATATCACCATGTTTTACACGTACTTCCTCAAACAACTTCTCATCGCCTTCCCACATGCCAATACTTTCTTTGGCTTTGCCATAAACGATATTGTACTGAGTTACAGCAACGTCCAGCTTTTCTTTTTCAAGCTTGGCGATGGCATTATCAGCCACATTAGGCAACATAAAGTCATCGCTGTCGAAGAAGATCGTATACTCACCGCTCGCTGATGCCAGGCCTGCATCTCGGGCAATACCCGGCCCCTGATTTTTCTCTTGCCTAATGAGCTTGATATTTTCTCTCTGGGCAAGATAATCCTCGATCACCGAGATAGTATTGTCACTTGAGCAATCATCGACAAGGATGATTTCATGTGTACTCTTAATCGCACGTAAAATAGAATCCAGGGTTGCAACAATGGAATTCTGAGCATTGTATACCGGGATTATTATCGAGACCTTAACACTTTCGCTTGCTGCGGAAGCATTACTCTTAACGTCGATCATAGCATCCTTATTCATTCATTGGATCCACTTAGAAATGTCAGCTATATATTTGATGGTTGCTAAAACTATGCTATTTTTTTAGCGAATACATTTGCCATTTTGATTGAGGGCAAGTCAACATACTTTTCAAAGTAATAAGAAAGCAGTAGGCACACTGATACGGTAACTAACAACAGCATGATGAATGTAGACATGTGTATATCGCCGTAATAACTCTTCGCTATTGCTGCAATAATATTAAGTATACAGACATGTACGACATATAACGGGAAAGAAATACGTCCCAAAAACTGCGCCAACTTGTTTTCGAGCAACTTTTCGCTCAAACTGCCGCCTAAAATCGACATAAAAACAAGCATGCTTCCCGTCAACATAAGCATTTGATAAGTATCCCGATATGAACCGAAGGAAATATATTCAATGTATTTATAGACACCGCCATATAAATACACGCCATCCCGTTCATACGGCGAAGTTGCCAGCACAATGCCGATCAAAAACATAAGCGCACGCAGCACTCCATGGATTTTAAATTTATTTTCAATGTATACATCGTTTAGAATCATTCCAAAGACGAAGAGACAATAAAAGGAGCCCCATGCATAAAGGAAAGAGAAAACTAATGCATAAAATATTAGTCGTCTACGATGCATGCCGAAAAAAGCAAGCAGACCGAAAACAATAAAAGAACCATAAAGTTCGAAAGATATAGTCCACAGCGCATAATTATGCAGCGGTACATGTTGGAAAGGCGCGAAATATACCGCTTCAAGAATCGCTGGCATAAAACCAAGTTCAATCACATGGCCAGTTGTATGCTTCAATACATAATATAGCAATGCACTCATTAGCATAGAGGCTAAAATAGGAAGAACTAGTCTCGGGTACCTCTTTACAACGCCATTGAATATGGCACTACTCTCGTGGGTTTTATTGAACTTAATTGAAAGAACAAAACCGCTTAGAATGAAAAAAATGCAAACAGGCGCAATCCCACTGTAAACTATATTTAACGGTGTCCATGCAATTAACCGCCGAAGCATTCCTCCGATTTCGCTAAACGATGTATATCTAATATCTGGTTTATAGATGCTGACACAGTGGTCAATAATAACAATAAAACAGCATATACCCCGTAAACCTTCAAGATAGGTTATTTTTTTCATAAAAACCTTAGTATAAACCTTTCTCTCTATCTAATAATGTCGTTGAGAGTCAGCATATATATGCTATCCTGGTAATTTCGCAATATTGAAGACAGAGGGAATGGCGCCAAATGAATTAGCAACAATGAATGCAGGAACGGCTAACAGAAATAATTAATTAAAGCCAAGAAAACCACCATGCCAATGGCATGGTGGTTTAAAATATTAAACAATTACAGTATGTTAATCTAACCACTCGGTGTGGAAGACACCTTCTTTATCCGTACGCTTGTAAGTATGAGCGCCGAAGTAATCGCGCTGCGCCTGGATCAGGTTCGCCGGCAACACCGCAGAACGGTAGCTGTCGTAGTAAGCGATCGCAGCGGAGAAGGTTGGCGTAGGGATACCGTTCTGTACGGCGTAAGCCACCACGTCACGCAGTGCCTGCTGGTACTCGTCGGCGATTTGCTTGAAGTATGGCGCCAGCAGCAGGTTGGCGATATCTGCGTCCGCCGCATAAGCGTCGGTGATCTTCTGCAGGAACTGGGCGCGGATGATACAGCCGGCGCGGAAGATCTTGGCGATTTCGCCGTAGTGCAGATCCCAGTTATTTTCTTTAGACGCAGCTTTCAGCTGAGAGAAGCCCTGCGCGTAGGACACGATCTTGCCCAAATACAGCGCGCGACGCACTTTCTCGATGAATTCGGCTTTGTCGCCGGTGAACGGCGCCACTTTCGGGCCGGTCAGCACTTTAGACGCGGCAACGCGCTGGTCTTTCAGCGAAGACAGGTAGCGTGCGAACACCGACTCGGTGATCAGCGACAGCGGTTCGCCCAGATCCAGCGAGCTCTGGCTGGTCCACTTGCCGGTGCCTTTGTTGGCGGCTTCGTCCAGGATCACATCGACCAGGTATTTACCCTCTTCGTCTTTCTTGGTGAAGATGTCTTTGGTGATGTCGATCAGGTAGCTGTTCAGTTCGCCCTTGTTCCACTCGGCGAAGGTTTCGGCCAACTGCTCGTTGCTCAGATTCAGCGCCTGCTTCAGCAGAGAATAGGCTTCGGCAATCAGCTGCATGTCGCCGTATTCGATGCCGTTGTGCACCATTTTCACATAGTGGCCGGCACCGTCTGCGCCGATGTAGGTCACGCAAGGCTCGCCTTCCGCAACCGCAGCGATTTTCTCCAGGATTGGCGCCACCAGCTCGTAAGCTTCTTTCTGGCCGCCAGGCATGATAGAAGGCCCTTTCAGCGCGCCCTCTTCACCGCCGGAAACGCCGGTGCCGATGAAGTTGAAGCCCTGGTCGGACAGTTCGCGGTTACGACGGATGGTGTCCTGATAGTAGGTGTTGCCGCCGTCGATCAGGATATCGCCCTTGTCCAGGTGCGGAGTCAGCGAGGCAATGGTTTTATCCGTTGCTTCGCCCGCTTTCACCATCAGCAGGATGCGGCGCGGTTTTTCCAGCGATTCAACAAACTCTTCAACGGCGTAATACGGCGCCAGATTCTTGCCCGGGTTCTCAGCGATCACTTCGTCAGTTTTGTCGCCAGAACGGTTGAAAATGGAAACGGTGTAACCACGGCTCTCGATGTTAAGCGCGAGGTTGCGGCCCATTACCGCCATGCCGACAACGCCGATTTGTTGCTTGGACATTTAGGAACTCCTGTCTGAGGATGACCCTGCCGGCAACGTCGGCCAGCAGGTTTTGTGATGTGGCACACATGTTAACTCAGGATTGAGCCGGGTGGGTAGTGATTGGTGCGATAGGCTTTGCAACAGATTACGAACCATCAAAAATTGCACAATCGCGACAATAACAGCGATTTAGGTTACTGCCATGGCTCTTGCTTACAAATTTGGGTTTTCCACTGCCCTTTCAGCGAAAAACCCAACTTTCACAAGACGCTCAATAGCTTCCGGTTGCGATCGCGCGCTGATAGAGCTTTAGCGTGTCATCAATAACCAATGATGAGGCGAACTTGCTCTCGATACGCTCACGGCTGCGCACCCCCATCTCGACGCGCTTGCTTGGGCTGGTAAGCAGCTGTTCCAACTTCTCTGCCAGAACTTCGATATTGCGCATTTCCACCAGGCTACCGGTGTACTCATCAATAATCAGACTTTGGCAGCCGCCCACGTCATAAGCGATGCAAGCACGCCCAACCGAAGACGCTTCCAGCAAAATACGCGGAATGCCTTCTGAATACGTAGAAGGCAGAGCGACAACGTTCGAGGCCTCAATCAGGCTGTAAACATCACTGCAACGACCCAACCAGTTGATGAGCCCTTGCTGATGCCATTCTTCTATTTGCGATAGCGGAATAGCATCCGGATCGTCAACAATGGAAATGCCAGCCACATTCAACACAAAATCCACGCCTTTCTGCGCCAACCGCTTTTTCACCTCGACCAGATCGCCCAATCCTTTACTCCAGAGCAAACGGCTGGCGAACAAGACGACCGGTTTTTCGCGGTTGATTTCTAGCGAGTAGTGATAAATATCGGGGTTAATGCCAGCACCATCGATCACAACCGTTTGGCTTTTTTTCGCTTCAGTCAGCGCCAGAAGTCGATCGCGGTCATGTTCATGCTCAAAGGCCAGCAAGCATTTTTTGTTCTTAAAGATATGATTGTACGAATGTAACGTCAGATAACGAATGACGTTCATTGACAATTTATCCTCCATAAAGACGCGCCCAAGCCCGACAAAGCCGAGAATAATCGGCTTGTTGTAAAAACGCGCAAAGAACCCGCCCATCAAGCAAGGTTTGATAGTGATGCAATGCAGTACGTCAGGGTCAATTTTTTTCAGCAACGACCATACCTTGGCCAATGAACCAAAGAAATTGAACGGGTTGATAGACAGCTCAGATACCGACGAATCGTGGCAGATGAAACCTTTATCTGCCAACTTTTGCTGAATGTCGTCTCCGACAAAGTGGCTGACAACGTGGATTTCATAGCCAGCAGCCTGAGCCGCCAGCGCTCTTTCAACCCAATGCAGTTCAAAGTACCAATCTGAGTTGATAAAATAACAAATCTTTTTCATTTAACTCTTACCGGCTAATGTTGTTTACCATTTTTACGTGATATACCGTCAACAATACCGCGCATTACGTATTTAATATATTCGCCTTTTTTGCCTTGAGAGGTAAAAGAAAGTAAATATTTTGCAATACGTAACACGATAGCTCCGAGTGAGTAAGGTCTTTCATGTTTGTTGAAAAGCGTCCTTGAAAGGAGCAGGTTTCTGACCAGATAGTAGACTTTCCATGACGGGGTTATCCCCCCCTGGCTAGTAGGCACATCGTGCAGAAATACCAACTCTGGTGAGTACCGGAACCGATACCCTTGTTGACTCAACCTGTAAGAGAAGTAAAGATCATCATAATAAATAAAAAGTTCTGGCCAGATGTACTCAATGTTAGCGGCTAAAACGTCTCTGCGTATTATTGCACCAACAAATGAGAAAGTCACGACATCCGCAGGCTTATGCTCCGCAGGGGTGTAACGTCCGGGTCTGGAAATATAACCCAACGTCTGTACCAACGACGTTGGCATCTTGCTGAAAGGTACGTTCATTTTGCATAACGTCCCTTGTTTATCCAAGACTCGGCAACAGTAAGCCGCATAGTCGAACCGTTGCGTCAATTCAGCGAAACATGTCAATAATGCGCTATCGGGATAAGCGTCATCATCGAACATAAACACCCAGTCGGTGTCTATCTTGCTCGCAATATATTCAGCGCCGAGCCTGAATCCGCCAGCGCCACCGTCGTTTTGCGCAGCGCGTATGACGTGCAAACGGCTGTCTTCGATACAGTGCAGCCACGACTGGGTTTCGTCGGTCGACGCATTATCGACAATGACAATGTCAACAAACGGCAACGCAGAGGTTGCCGCCCAACATTGTTTCAATTTTTCGAGGCGATTGAATGTAACAATTAACGCCGAACATCTCATCTGATACTGACCGTGAATACTGGCATGGCGTTTTCTTGCTCCAGGCTGGCCAGATAGGTTTCAGCCGTTTTCAATGCTTCGGCAATGGTCACGTCCATGTCTAGGTAGCGATAGGTACCCAGGCGGCCGATAAAGGTGATGTTATGTTCTTTTTCAGCCAAATCAACGTATTTTTCCAACAACGCCATTTCACCGACCTGACGAATCGGATAATAAGGAATATCGTTTTCTTCGCAAGCGCGGCTGTACTCTTTATAGCAAACCGACCCTTCGTGCTGTTCCCAAGGGGAGAAGTACTTATGCTCGGTAATACGAGTATAAGGTACCGACTGTTCACAATAGTTCATCACCGCACAGCCTTGATAATCCCCTTCCACGGTAAATTTCTCAAAGTCCAGCGTACGGTAGCCGAGCCGCCCAAACTGGAAGTCATAAAACGCGTCCAGCGGGCCGCTGTAAAACACATGATCGTACCCCTCGCGGTCTTGCATTTGGAACTGAGTATCCAACACCACCGAGATATTCGGGTGTTCCAGAATACCTTCCACCATCTTGGTGTAACCGTCTTTCGGCATCCCTTGGAACTTATGATTGAAATAGTTATCATCATAATTAAAGCGAATAGGCAAACGTTTCAGAATCGAAGCCGGCAACTGTGCCGGGGACATACCCCATTGTTTGATGGTGTAACCTTTGAAGAAGGCTTCATACAGTTCTTTGCCTACAAAGCGCAGCGCCTGTTCTTCGAACGATTGCGGGTCAGTGATACTGGAATCGCCTTTCTCGGCGATCAAAGCTTTCGCTTCCGTTGGCGAACAGGTCTTTTTAAAGAATTGGTTGATGGTGTGCAAATTGATCGGCAGCGAGAAAACCTGGCCGTTTACCGTCGCTTTTACGCGGTTAACATAAGGCATCATTGTGGCGTACTGATTCACAAAGTTCCATACTTGCTCGTTGTCTGTATGGAAAATATGCGGACCATAAGTATGTACCATGACATCCGTCTTTTCATCCCGAGCGTCGTAGCAGTTGCCAGCAATATGAGTACGACGATCGATAATATGAATTTGATGGCCTTGTTCTGCCAACTTTCTCCCGATCACTGCACCGGAAAAACCTGCCCCAACGATTAAAATTCTCTTAATTTTCATCATCTTATTATCCGATAATTAGCTGTCTAAATTTGTAGTAGTATTTGGTCATTGCATTACGCCGTGTTGTCCCTTTCGGCGCTACACGATTAAGAATAAACATTAGGGAGTTTTTCACTATCGGCGCCCCACTCTTCTTACGCGTGGGTGAAAAATCCTTCCTCTCACCTTGCAAGCGGGCATAAAGCTCCGGAGCCCAGGGCGTATTCAGTATATTCTTGTGATAATTATCGAAGAAATCAACGCTACGTGTATTCCACGGTTTATTCTCACCCGCGAAGTGAATCACCTTCGGATTACGACGCGCCTCAAGGAAGCGCATGTAGGTCGAAAATGGTAAGTTGGGGAAAAATGTCTCTGTATTACCGTTACCATGATAGACATTCCACTCCAACGGCAAATAATGTACGCGGCCATGGAAAACTTTATTCATAATATCTTGATCGAGGAACCAGTAGCGCTTGCTCTGCATGGCCTCCATCAGACTGGAAAAGGTATTCTCTTGATTCATCTGAACGATGTTAAATACCAATATTCCTGCTTGGAAATATTCATCTGGATTGGTTAAACCCAATGAAGAAGAAAGGTACTCCTTCGCCGGCATCACCCCGTCACTGGATTGTGACATGGCACCAAGCAAAACGAATCCTTCCATTACGATATCTTTTACCGCCGCAACTAAATTATCGGCCAACGGAATATCGAGTAACTCAGCCAAATCATTTTCGACCACGGTATCCGAGTCAATAAAGATCACTTTCTCATACTCAGCAAACAGCCGAGGGATAAACAAACGCGCATAGGTTGCAGCGCTAAAATGCGCACGTGTGAACGCATTCTTTATCTCTGAAAAAGCGTTAACATCAAAGAAGCGAAGATGAATATTGTCATGCGCAGCAAGCAGAGAGACGAAACGTTGCTTATTCGCCAGAGAGACTCCGTTCTCAAGCACCACCAAATCATAGTTCAGAAGAGGATTAGCATGCTTAATGATAGAGTTGACTAATGCAGCCCCACTAATCGCATAATTATCATCAAAGCAAATGACAACTGGTACATTATTATCAGAGAATGCAGGTTCCAGAGTCGCCGAGAAGGTCTCATTCTTAATGAAAGTTCTCTGCAATTCTTTAATATTTAAGGTCTCAACCTCTCGCTTGTGGCCAACATAAATGTTAAGTAACCGCTCGGCTATGTGACCGACAACTCGCTTTTCCTGATCGCTGTAATCTTTAAACCTCAGCCTTTCTTCCAATTTATCTAAAATAGAAAAGAGCCAAATTGAATAGTCCTCAAAGATATCCTTTCTCATCACGAACATATTCGTATAATAACCATCTGATGCTTGGTTAAATTTTTCTGCAGCGGTGATATATTCGGGATAAAGATCCCCCAACACGGCCAATGCAGCATCATAGTCTTCGATATGCAGATGGTTAGAGATTTTATAATGCTGATAATTATTCTTGCTACCTGCAGCACCGACATCCCATTTCTTAGGCAAAACAATATCGACGCCTTCGAGACACAGAGGAATCGTTTCGTCATTCAAACCAAATTTATCTTGGTATTCTTTACTTACCTTCTCAGCCCCTATCACGCCCCATCGATCCTCAGGAATACGCTGATCTTCAGAGAAGTTTAGATGACGGCGATAGTGCATAAACCCAACATAGTCGGCTGGCTCTGCATTTTTCCACACCCAGTAATGCGCAGTCAGCTCACAATAAAATGGGTTTTTGAACGATATATTATCCCCCGTATCATCACCAAGGCATCCAATCTCGGTAAGGCTATTAGCCTTACCGACGTGGATTGGCTGTATCCACTTTGAGTCGAGAAAAGCACTAGGCTTGTGATGACACGTATATATTTTAATATTCTGCATTTGCACTACCTGGCAATCACGGTTATGAATTTCAACTCATTGCTTCTTTATATTGCGCTATAACAGAATGAGCCTCACCCATAACTTTCATCTTATGGTTTTCTATCCAAATGACTCTATCGCAAATTTTTTCGATATCACGAAGATTGTGGCTAACAAAAAGAATTGTCACTCCTTTCTTCTTGAACTCATTAATGGTTTCAAGGCATTTGCGTTGGAATGAAATATCCCCGACCGCCAAGACCTCATCGATAATCAGAATATCTGGATCAACCTGCGTAATGACCGAGAAACCCAGCTTCGCCAACATACCGCTAGAGTAAACTCGAATTGGCTCATCGATAAATTCACCCAGTTCGGAAAACTCGATAATTTTATCCAGACGCTGCTTCAACTCCTTACGACGAAGGCCTAACAACGTCGCATTCAGTCGAATATTCTCACGGCCAGTCAGTTCGGGATGAAACCCGCCGCCTAACTCCAGCATCGAAGCCACCCGGCCAACAACATGAACCGAACCGGATGATGGTTTCATCACACCGGCGACCAAACCAAGCGACGTACTCTTCCCTGCACCGTTTCGGCCTATAAGCGCAACCGATTCGCCTTTTTTCACCTGGAAACTGATATCTTCAATCGCCAGATAACTGCGGCCGCTCAGTAAACTCAACGCTCTACGAGGGTTAAAAATCAACTCTTTAATGCCAGATCCAATATGATGGTATAATGGATAGCGCTTAGTGACGTTTTTAAATTCTATAGCTATGCTCATTATAATATCTCTGCAAATCTGTACTTCAACTTATTGAAAATGCTGACGCCGATGATAATGAACAGCAACGCATATCCATAGAGCATGCCTATCTGATGATAATCAATTACGCCATTCATAAAAAGATCACGCCAGCTCAGTATCATGTTAGCCAGTGGGTTAAAATCAATCAGGAAGCGATATTGTTCAGGAATCATATCACCGGAGTACAAAATCGGCGTGCAGTAGAACATCAGCATGATGCCCAGCGTGATGAAACGTTCCAGATCGCGGAAGAAAAGATTCAGCGTCGATAACATCATCGCGATCCCGAAGGTCATCATCATCTGCGCGATGCCGATAAGCGGAACCCCCCATAGCCAATCGATTGATGGCCGCATGTCATAGACATAGAGAAAGAAGATAATGACCGGAATCGTGCAGAGGAAATGCAGGCACTCCATTAGGACATTACTAAAAGGAATCACCGAACGCGGGAATACGGTTTTTTTGATGATCTGTGCGTTTGCAATAAACGAATACAAGGAGTTAGTCGTTGAGCTAGCAAACCACTGCCAAGGGAACAGGCCTGTAATAATGAAAATGGTATAGTTTGGTATTTGAACCCGCATGACCAATTTAAAAATAAAATAATAGATCATAGCAAAGAGTAATGGATTAGCAATTGACCATAAATAGCCAAAGAAGCTGCTTTTATATCTTACTTTTAATTCTTTCTCTGTGATGACCGAAGCCAAATCCCAAAGATAACCTAAGCTATACTTCATATAAAAACTCGATTTAAGATTAAAATTCCCTGACAGATGAAACATGGCCGTACGTCTTCAGGCCCAGCGTAGCCTGGGTGGCATGACGGGTAGCATGCGTTTCTGAGCTCATCACAGCCACGCTACCGCCCCTGGCATTGTGGCAACCAGAGCACACTTAAAACAACCTGTTGATTTGACTTCATAACCGGGAAAACTTCCTGCACCCAGTTCGCTACACACCACGATGAGCGCGTGTAGCCTGCCCTCAAGCTACATCCAGCCGATCTATTTTACTTTAGGAATCGGCTGGATTCGTCAGGTACAGCAAACGCTTAAGCCTGCAACATCCCCTTTAACCACTCAGAAAATGCTTCACCCTGCGTTGGATGACGAAGACCATACTCAACAAAGGCCTTCATGTAACCTAATTTATCGCCACAGTCATGCGAACGCCCAACCATGGCGAAAGCCTCAACCGGTTTTTGCTCCATCAGCATGGCGATGGCATCGGTAAGCTGAATCTCACCGCCAGCACCATAAGGCGTTTTTTCCAGCAGCGGCCAGATATCAGCAGCCAAAACATAGCGGCCAACGACGGCCAAATTTGAAGGTGCCTCTTCTTGAGAAGGTTTTTCGACGATCGCATGCATCGGCACGCTTTGGCCTGGCGCCACGGCCACACCGCGACAATCGACCACGCCGTATTTGGACACGTCTTTTTCTGGCACAGGTTCTACCATGATCTGGCTGCGACTGTGCGCTTCGAATTGGGCAATCATGCTGGCGAGGTTATCTTTCGTCAGATCAGAGGCAATATCGTCCATCAGCACGTCCGGCAGCAATACGGCAAAAGGCGCATCACCGATCAGGGGTCTGGCACAGAGTACGGCATGGCCCAATCCTTTAGATTGCCCCTGCCGTACATGCATCAGGGTCACGCCTTTCGGACAGATAGACTGAACTTCTTCCAGCAGCTGGCGCTTAACGCGTGACTCCAGCATGCTTTCCAATTCAAACGAGGTGTCAAAGTGGTTTTCAATCGCATTTTTTGACGAGTGCGTGACCAGAATAATCTCTTTAATACCGGCAGCAACGCATTCATTTACGATGTATTGGATAAGAGGTTTGTCTACAACCGGCAGCATTTCCTTAGGGATTGCCTTTGTGGCCGGTAACATGCGGGTACCAAGACCGGCAACGGGGATGACAGCTTTCAGCATATCTGTGGGGGCTCCCAACGACTTCAGTTTCATTAATGCAACATGTCAAAATTATCGCGATAACACTCAACGTTATCACCGCCCTCTGCTATGCAACCAAGGGGCCTCTGTTTTCTTCGGGCTGAATTATACACCCATGTGGGAAGTTAATACATTAACGCCACATAGACAAAACGTCATTTGTCTATGCTGTAACCGCCAATCACCAATAAAAATCTCAATGTATTGAATAACAATAAAAAAAGCAAAATCACGTACGCGTTCTCACTAACCCTAAGCGTCTTCTGACTCTTGGTACTTTTTGCGCCTGCAGGGTTGGAGGGGGACCACGAAAGGAAAATATAATTAGCACGCTAACAAAAACACCAAGTTATTGAGAATGATTGCTAATTACTAAAACTGCGCTTCCCTCTCTCGCCACAGATAACAACAAAAAAGCCCACAGCTTGATGTGGGCTTTTCATTGTTTAACTTTATATCAGTATTCTTACTTATACCCTTGCGGATTTTTTTTCTGCCAGTTCCAAGTGTCGCGCATCATATCATCGATATTCCGACGAACTTTCCATCCCAGCTCTCGATATGCCAGATCCGCGTTCGCCCAGAAAGCAGGCAGGTCGCCGTCACGGCGAGGTAATATTTGGTAAGGGATCGTTACGCCGGACGCTTTTTCAAATGCCTGAACCATCGCCAGTACCGAATGCCCTACGCCGGCGCCTAGGTTATAAGCCTTGAAGCCGTTGATCTTTGCCAGGTGATCCATCGCTTTCAGATGGCCCTCGGCCAAATCCATGACATGAATGTAGTCGCGCTCGCCTGTACCGTCTTTCGTTGGATAGTCACCGCCGAAAATACCCAATTTCTCCAGTTTGCCGATCGCCACCTGAGAGATGTACGGCAACAGGTTGTTGGGTATGCCGTTGGGGTCTTCACCAATCAGGCCGGACTCGTGAGCCCCCACAGGATTGAAGTAACGCAAAGCAATAATCGAAAATTGCGGTTCAGCCTTGGCGAAATCCTGCAAGATCTGCTCCACCATCAGCTTAGACGTGCCATAAGGACTGGTCGTGCCGCCAATCGGCGTGGTCTCGACATAGGGCACCGGCGAATTGGCGCCATACACGGTGGCGGAGGAACTGAAGATGAAATCATGTACACCGGCACGGCGCATGGCATCCAACAGCACCAGCGTGCCGGTGACGTTATTCTGATAATACTCGAGTGGTTTACGCGTTGACTCTCCTACGGCCTTGAGGCCGGCGAAGTGGATCACGGCAGTGATCTGATGCGCGCCAAAGATACGATGCAGGCATTCGGCATCCTGAACATCCCCTTGATAGAACACCGCGGCTTTCCCCGTCAGTTTCTCCACCCGCTGTAATGACTCTGCAGATGAGTTGGACAAATTATCCAACACCACAACGTCTTCGCCGCGTTCCAACAGAGATAAAACGGTGTGGGATCCTATATAACCGGCACCACCGGTGACTAGGGTTGTCATACAAACTCCTTTGTTTGCGCTAAAATACGGCCCTTAAGTTAGATAGACGCTCATTCTAACGAGATACATGGTGATAAACATCAGAATACATCTGGTTTAATCATAATCTTGAGGCTGCCTGCAGCGGGTAGAGACAGCCCTAGCCTGGATATCGCAATGATTTTAAATGGCTCGCGTTCCGAACGGGACGCCACGAGGAAAGCAGGATACGAGAGAAGCACGGGAGAAATGACCCTGCCCCAAAATCCTGAGCCATACAGAAACAGAATTTCGGCATGATCACACTCCCTGAACGGAAGTGGTGCCGATGAAAAAATCACGATTCACCGAAGAGCAGATTGTCTTTGCCCTGAAGCAGGCCGAAGTGGGTACGTAGGTGCCTGAGGTCTGCCGTAAGCTGGGCATTTCTGATGCCACGTTCTATACGTGGCGCAAGAAATACGGAGGTATTTCGCCCTCTGAGTTGAAGCACATGCGCCAGCTGAAAGAGGAAAACCTGCGGCTGAAGAAACTGGCGGCCGATGACAGTGCGCTGCGCCTGCGTATTCGTGAGATCACGGAAACCCGCGTGCATTACGGATACCGGCAGGTTCACATCTTGCTCAGGCGGCAGGGCTGGCAGGGCTGGCAGGGCTGGCAGGATAACTATAAACGCATTTACCGTCTTTACCGTGAACAGGGACTGTCCCTGCGTCTCAAAAGACCGCATCGCAACAAATACAGCGCAACGTCGCCAGCCTCAGGGGCTGTATCCGAACCATGTCTGGGGATCTGCGTCGGGCAGAGTCTACGTTCAACGGAAGTCGCGGAAATGCTGAATAGCATCGCGCTCAGTCGCCCACTTCCCCGGTTGTTGAAAACGGACAATGGCTCTTAATTTGCAGGAAAAATGCTGGATAAGTGGGTGTATAAGCATGGGATTCGTATTGATTTTTCCCGGCCGGGAACACCAACGGATAATGCCACAGTGGAGTCATTCAACGGCAGGTTACGCCAGGAGTGCCTGAACGAGAACGAGCCCATGTCGCTGGAGGATGCACGGTGCAAAATCGAGGCGTGGCGCATACACTATAATCAGAGGCGTCCCCATTCTGCACTGGGCTGGATGACGCCATCCGAATTCGCTGTTGGCTGCCGATTGCCAGAATCTGCAGCCAACAGAGGCCGGTTATTCCTGATTATGGCTGGATCATATTCGGGGTCAGGTTCCCGGATCCGACATAACTAACTGAACGTTGTATCTAATCCTTGGGGCGGGTCAGAAAAGTGAGCTAGTTGCGAGGAAAGAAACTAAGGCGCACCTTATCGTAGGTAGAATGACACAGAACAATCTATGCAAGCAGTGGCTGTCAATACAGCCACCCTCAAAGAGACATCTTTGTTCTCACAAGTATCTGTCAATACGCGGATTTGTGTATAAAACCTTTAAATACTGTAAGGAAAATTATTTTCAGATCGAGCCAAATGCTCCAATCACGAATATACTCAAGATCATATTCGACTCGATTTTGCATCTTATCCAAGGTGTCAGTCTCTCCCCGCCACCCATTAATTTGAGCCCAACCTGTAATTCCTGGTTTGACTTTGTGTCGGAGCATATAACCTTCGATAAGATTTCTATATTGTTCATTGTGTGCCACAGCATGCGGCCTAGGCCCAACAATCGACATCCCACCAATGAGAACATTGAAAAATTGCGGCAACTCATCCAAAGAGGTTCGTCGTAAAAATGCACCGACTTTGGTCACCCTGGCATCACCTTTCTTTGCCTGGATGATTACATCATTATTTTCCATCACAGTCATAGATCTGAATTTCCAAACCATGATAGGCTTGCCATCCATACCATACCGTGTTTGACGAAATATAACTGGACCTTTAGATGTAAACTTAACAGCGAACGCGATCAATGCAAGTACCGGCGAGATAAATACCAATATCAGTATTGATAAAATAATATCTTCAGCTCTTTTAAAAACTTTATTTATTCCATTTAATGGGGTGTCGAACAAAGGAACAACAGGAACTCCATTTACCTCTTCAGTTCTTGACTGCAATATATTAAACGTAAACACATCAGGAATAAACATGACAGAACAGGTTGTGTCCGTTAACTGCCCCAGTATCTTCTTGAACTTATGCTCTTCACTCATTTTCATCGCGATATACACATAATCAAGTCGTCCCTGGCGTGCATCCTCGACTAATTTATCCAAGTCACCACAGTACTTTATTTCATTATCATTGTGACTTTGTACATCATCGTATACACCTTCAACGATAAATCCTAACCAAGGTTCTTCTTTAAAATTTTTCAGTAATCTTACCCCGATAGGCATCGAACCCGCAACGGCTACCTTTCGATTATTATATCCGAGGTTTCTAATTGTCCCAACCAAAAAACGGATTGCAGAGCGGCAGAACGTAAAGCCGAGACATACTGATAGGTACCAGCATAAAAAAACTTCAAATGTAAAATTAGAACTCGGCATGAACGAGGTTATTCCGGCAGTAACGACTATGCTTAGTGTCCAATTTTTAAGTATAAGTCGAAGCTCTGATGAGAACTTCCCGCCACGCCAAGAGCGATAAAAATCAGTTATACCACCAATCATTTGAAATGCGACTAAAGCTATGAGAGCAACCAAAATGCTCTCATAGTTAAAGTTAAAACCATTTATTTTACTTGCAACAAATCCGCCAAAGAAAATAATAGAGATATCAGAAAAACGCTGAACCATAGATATGAGAGATGCATTTGCTTTGGAATGCGCCCGCTGATGTTGTATTTTCATAATAAAAGCACTCTTATAAATGAGCACGCAATTAATTCCATAAAAAATAAATGCGCCCCCTTTAAATTATAAACTCAACAGATTCAAAATTTCCTTAACCTTTTCTTCCATCAATTTTTTATTATTTCTAGACTCTACATTAAGCCGAACTACAGGCTCCGTATTTGATGAGCGAAGATTGAAACGCCACTCTGGGAACTCAACGCTTATACCATCGGTATAATCGACCGAGCTTGCTTTCGAAACATAGTGGTTTTTAATACCTTCAATCGAACTTTCTGGGTTCGACAACTTGATATTAATCTCACCGGAAGACGGGTAGGCGGCAATGCGATCCTGTACTAATTGCCCCAAAGTTTGTCCCTTCACGCTGACCAACTCAGCGACCAACAGCCACGGAATCATGCCACTATCACAATAAGCAAAATCTCGGAAATAGTGGTGGGCGCTCATCTCTCCACCATAAATGGCGTCCTCCGCACGCATACGTTCCTTAATGAAAGCATGCCCAGTTTTCGACATCACGGGTACGCCCCCCGCATCGGTGACCACATCGATGGTGTTCCAGCTCAGACGCGGATCGTGAATGACCTTCGCCCCTGGCTGTTTCTGCAGGAAGGCTTCCGCCAGCAAGCCAACGATGTAATAGCCCTCAATGAAATCGCCTTTTTCATCAAACAGGAAGCAACGATCGAAATCACCGTCGAACGCGATGCCCATATCAGCGCCATACTCGCGCACAGCATCGGCGGTATCCGTGCGACACTCCGGCAGCAGTGGATTTGGAATACCGTTAGGGAAAGTACCATCCGGCTGGTGATGCAACTTTATAAACTCCAGTGGTACACCCTGCGCCTTCAGTTGCGCTTCAATGGCATCGATCACGTGCCCTGCCGCACCATTGCCCGAGTTGATCACCAGCTTCAACGGTTTGAAGTTGTTCACATCGACATAGGACAAAATATGCGCTACATAAGCCCCTAACACGTCCTGACGGACGTAACTGCCGCGTATTGCCACCGGTGCCTGAAACTGGTTTTTCTCCGCCAGCTCTTGGATCGCTCGTAATCCGGTATCGCCGCTAATTGGGCGAGAGCCTTCACGAACCAACTTCATCCCGTTGTAGTCGATAGGATTATGGCTGGCGGTCACTTCAACGCCACCATCAACTTTTAAATAGGTCGTGGCGAAATAGATTTCTTCGGTACCGGTTAGTCCGATATCGATAACGTCGGTGCCCGCATCCTGCAAGCCTCTCGCCAACGCCAACTTCAAACTTTCGCTGGTCAACCGCACGTCGCTGCCCAATACGATAGTTTTAGGCTGCAAAAACTCGCCGTAGGCGCGCCCAATGCGGTATGAGATGTCCTCATTCAGCTCTTCGCCCAATTTTCCGCGAATGTCATAGGCTTTAAAACACGTCAACTTTTGCATTGCCAAACCCTTTTTTAAACTCTGCCATAGCGATCTTGTAAGCGTTCAATATCATCTTCTTCCAAATAGCGGCCCGATCTGACCTCAATCATTTCCAGATTGATTTTCCCTGGATTTTCCAAGGTATGGACACTGCCCGCAGGAATAAAAGTGGACTGATTTTCGGATAGTAAGAACTCTTTATCATCAATGTTAACTTTTGCTGTCCCGCTCACGACCACCCAATGTTCAGCACGGTGGAGATGACGTTGTACTGACAAACCTTCACCTGGTCGAACAATGATCTTTTTCACTTGGAAATGCGGGCCGCTGTCAATGTCGCAAATTTTCCCCCACGGACGGTAAGAGGAAGAATGCTGCCGGAAATGATGAAGATTGCGCTTTTTCAGTTCCTCGACGATTTTTTTCACCTCTTGAACCTTATCTTTGGTGGCAATAAGCACGGCATCGCTCGTTGTAACCACAACCATGTCATGCAACCCTATAGTAGCCACCAGGGCAGAGTCAGAGGATATGTAATTGTTATTTGAATCAATGGAGATAACATCCCCAACATTCACATTTCCCGAATGGTCCTTTGCAGACACATCCCACAATGACGACCACGATCCGACATCACTCCATCCTGCATCGATCGGGATCACAACGGCATCCTGGGTTTTTTCCATCACGGCATAGTCAATGGAGTCACTTGGGCAGCATTGGAAGGTTTCTTTCTCCACGCGAATGAAATTCATATCACGTTGACTCTCCATGACTGATTTTTTAGTCGCCAGGTAAATCTCCGGGCTAAATTTTTCCAGCTCGCTGAGAAACTTCTCCGTCTTGAACATAAACATGCCGCTATTCCAGCTATACTCGCCGGAAGTGACATATTCTTTTGCTTTTTCCAGACAAGGCTTCTCAACAAAGGCATCTACTTTGAAACACTCCTTGGAGAGGCTGTCACCACGTCTAATATACCCATACCCCGTCTCTGGGTGCTGAGGGATAATGCCAAACGTCACCAGCCGATCTTGTGTCGCAAACTGAGCAGCCGTATTGATTGCTTTATGAAAATTGCTCACTTTAGTGATCAAGTGATCGGCTGCCAATACCAGAAGCATACCATCAAAGGCTTCTTCTGCCGCCAAATGAGCCGCCAAAGCCACAGCTGGTGCAGTATTCCGCCCCATAGGTTCCAAAATTATATTTGTCCCCAGTTGGCCGATCTCACGCAACTGTTCTGCGACCAAAAAACGGTGTTCTTCGTTACATATCACTAAAGGTGCCACAATATCTAGATTGGAAGCGTTCTCCAAGCGCACTAAAGTCTGCTGCAACAGGCTTAAACCACTATCGTCAATCGACAGGAATTGTTTAGGAAAAGATTCTCTAGACAAAGGCCATAAGCGGCTACCCGTTCCTCCGGCCATAATTACCGGGACTATCTTGGACATAATTTAACCCTTCACTAATCTGTTATTTCAACATGAGCTTTAAAAGCTATAGTTCTTGATAAGAAATAGGAAAATCAGTGCATTCGAAAAAATCTTTAAAATTATTAATGTGATAATTCTCAAAAGCCTGAAAATGACTGGTAAGATCTTTCAAACCAATAATAAGAATAACCTGAGAGTATAATGTTAATATCAGGGACGTGACTTACTATTATACAACATGGCTCCAGCACTCTGAGTGAGCCCCTGACACTAGCAGCATCAAATAGAAAAAACAAAAGCCATAAAAATCAACAAAATAAATACAACGCTACCGCCCTTGGCTTCCAGTTACCAATCACTGATGTATACGTCCACTTGTTGTCATTAATGGTCACTACTGTGATGTTTGTCACTTGGTAAACATCACATACCAAGCGGCGATAAAAGCGTGTTAACACATCACCGCATCTGACTTCACAAGGCTTATATAAGGCAAGGGAGCTATTTTTAGCTCATCTCACCAATCAAGCGATAACATAACGTATAAACACAAAAAAGAGCAGCTTTGAGCTGCTCTTTCAGATTTATACTTAGGGTGGTCAGAACTGTTCGCCGAATTATTGTTCAGCGTCCTGCAGAAAAATACTGCGCCACACGCAACACATCCTTCTCGTCCAGCGTACCGGAGTCGCTCAGTAGGGTAATCCAGGACTTGATGTAGGTGTACTTGGCAGAAGCCAGATCGCGCTGGGCGCTATAGAGCTGCTGTTCGGCGTTGAGCACATCGACGTTGACGCGCTGCCCCGCCAATACGCTCTGCCGGGTCGCCGTCACCTGGGTAGTCGCCGACTTCACCGCCAGCTCGTAGGCCGCCAGCTTGGCGCGGCTGCTGATGCACAGATTGAACTGCTTGCGCAGATCGTTCAGCGTCGAACCCACTTGCGTATCCATCTCGGCCATCGCCTGGCCGTAACGTGCCGCCGCCTGCCGCGTTGAGGCCGCCACGCCGCCGCCGGAGTAAATCGGCAGACTCACCTGTACCCCGATGCTGTCGGTGCGGTATTTCTGGTTAACCGTGTTGTCGCTGCTGGAATCGTTCTCCGAATGCGAAGCATAGAGTTGCACACTCGGCATAAAGCCAGCGCGGTTTCTCTCTACTTCGTATTTCGCCGCATCGACGCCGTGGCGCGAGGCGGCCAATAGTGGGTTATTCTCCAGAGCTATCTTTTGCCACTCATCGAACTTCGACGGGATTAGCGGCGCCACCTGGAATTTGCCCGGCCGCAAGACCTGCAGCTCATCCAGTTGATTCAGCGGTACCCCGATGATGACTTCCAACTCACGCTGCGCGGCATCCAACGCGTCGCGCGCTTCGATCACCTGCGCTTCAGCCAGGCTGTAGCGCGCCTGCGTTTCGGAAACGTCGGTCAACGTCCCCTCACCCGCGCTCATCAGCCGATCGTTCAACGCCAGCTGCTCTTTATAGGCCGCTTTTTGCGCCTCGGCCAAGGCAATCTGATCTTTGGAATAGGCCACTTCGACATAGGCATTGACCACCCTCACTGCCAGATCGAGCAGTTTGCCGCGATAGCGTTCGTCCGACATCAGCGTCTGCGCCACGCCGCCTTTATAGCGCGCATAGGCTTCGTAATCGAACAGCGGCTGCGTCAACGTCACCGAGCTGGAATAGCTGCGGTACTGCTGACGCCGCGTCGCTTCCGTAATATTGCCAAAGAAGTCGCTCTGCGGGTACTTCTGCGTTTGCCAGTTGCGCGGCGAATTCTGGTAGTTCAGCGATACCTTCGGCAGCAACCCGGCCCTGCCGATATTTTCGTTTTCATCTCCCGCTTCTTTCTCTTTTATAGCCGCCCGGAAGGTCGGGTCCTTTTCTAATGCCAGCGAATATGCGTCTAAAATCCCTATCGAATAAACCGGCGCAGACATCGCAAACAATAGGGTGCCGATAACCAGACCGGCAGCCTGTCGTTTTGATTGAATCAAAATTATTCCTCGGTTAATGAAGTATGAGCGCGATCCAAAATAGGTTTAAACAGATAGCTCAGCAGCGAGCGCGACCCCGTTTTCACGAACACCTCCACCGGCATCCCCGGCTTGATGTCCTCGCCGCTGAGCATTTTCATGCCCTCCGGCGAGACCGTGACCTGCATCTGGTAGTAAGGTTCGCCATTGGTTTTATCGACCAGACGGTCGGCGGAAACCAAGGTGACCGTTCCCGGAATTTTCGGGGTTTTATTTTGGTTGAAGGCGGTAAACATCAGATCCACCGGCAACCCGTTGTACACCTTGTCGATCAGGTCGACTTTCAGGCGAGAATCCACCACCAATGTCGCCTGACTGGGTACCACGTCCATCAGGTGGTCACCCGCTCCCACGACGCCCCCCTGAGTGAAGATATTCAATCCGACCACGGTGCCGTCCACCGGTGAGGTGATGGCGGTGTTGCCCAGATCGAAATCGGCCATTTGCAGCTTGTTGCGGAACTCGCTGGCGTCCATTTGGGTTTGCGCCAGCTGCGTTCTAACCTCGCGCTGATAGTCGGCGAAACGCTGATCGATACGCTGTTGAGATTCCTGCAGCTGCTTTTGCAATTGACCAATCCGCCCGACGGTTTCATCGATGCTGCTATTTACCTCGGCGAACTGGCGCTGAATTTCCAGATAGCGGTTACGCGGCAGGTAACCGTCCGCCGCCAGCTGTTTCATGCTGTTCATCTGCTCACGCAGGCTGGAGAGTTGGATCTGTTTGTTGGCGCGCGAATCCTGCAGGCCTTTCAACTGGAAACGGATCCCGTCCATCGACTGCTTGTAACCGTCAATTTCACTCTGCAGCCCCTGGCGGCGGGAGGCGAACAGCTGCGTCTGCAGCGCGATGATCTCCGCGACGCGTGGCTGATCCTTGATCTTGATGAAGATGGGGGAGAAAGTGACCGCGCTCAGACCATCCCGTTCAGCGAGCAAACGCCCTTCGGTCGCCAGCGTGGTATAGTACTGATCGCGCAGGGAATCGACCTGCGCCTGCGCCTGCACCTGGCTCAACTGCACCAGGACTTCGCCGGCTTTCACCTTATCGCCGTCTTTCACCACGATATTTTTGATTATGCCGCTGGCCGGCGCCTGCACCGTTTTACGGTTGCCGGAAACGGTTACCGATCCCGGCGAAGCGACCCCTTTATCCAGAGGCGCAAACGCCGCCCAGGCTAAGAAGCCGAACACGCCCACTCCTAGCGCCAACCACCCGAGGCGGGTATAACGACGCTCATCCAGCGGGATCTGTTCTGAGTACGAGTCATTCGGCTCGCCAATATGCGTAGACATACCAACTCCTTTGACTGTCGGCGACGCAACGGCGCCGCCAGACAAGTTCACGGCTTAATTAATTTGAGTTTTAGGAATATCGCCTTCATCCGGCTCGGAGTTCACCGCGCGCACCGCTTGCGGAGGCACCTGCGCTTTTTGCGCATTCGCCAACGCCTGCAGTACTTGCTGCGTAGGGCCAAACGCATTGACGTTCCCGTTAACCAACAGCAACAGCTTGTTGGTCATCGCCAGCAGATTGGTACGGTGAGTAATCAGAATCACCGTCTTATTCCGCTGTTTAAGGAACGTAATGGCCTGGTTCAACGCCCGCTCGCCGGCATCGTCCAGATTGGAGTTGGGTTCATCCAGCACGATAAGAGAAGGATCGCCATACAGCGCGCGCGCCAAACCGATACGCTGTTTCTGACCACCGGAAAGCCCGGCGCCACCGCTGCCGATCACCGAATCATAGCCATTAGGGAAGCGCAGAATCAGCTCATGCACCCCGGCCAACTTGGCGGCCTCGATCACTTTCTCCGAGTCCAGTTCGTTGAAGCGGGCGATGTTCTCTGCGATGCTGCCGGCGAACAGTTCAATATCCTGCGGCAGATAACCGATGAAAGGCCCCAGTTCGTCCTTGTTCCACTGATAGATATCGGCGTTGTCGAGCCGCACAATGCCTTCGCTGACTGGCCAGATACCGACCAACAGGCGCGCCAGCGTTGACTTGCCTGAGGCGCTTGGCCCAATAATCCCCAGCACGTCTCCCGGCTGAATGGCAAAGCTGACGTTATGCAACACCGCGCTTCCCTTCGAACCGGGCGGCGTCGCAGTCACCCCTTCAACAGAGATCACCCCTTCCGGACGCGGCAACGACATGCCGGTACCGCGCGGAGGATGCTGATCCAGCAAGCGTACCAGGCGCTGGTATGCCAGCTTGGCAGAACTCCAACTTTTCCAAACGTTGATCACCTGCTCGATCGGCGCCAGCGTGCGCCCCATCAAAATGGAACCGGCGATCATCATGCCCGGCGTAATGTGCCCATCGATCGCCAGCCAGCCCCCAAGCCCCAAAACCAACGACTGGAGCGACAGACGCACAAACTTGGTGATCGACGTCACCCGCGACGCCCGCTCGCTGGCGATGCGTTGGCTGTTCAGGAAGCGCTGATGCAGACCGAACCAGCGTCCTTTCAGATTAGGCAACATGCCCAGCGCTTCGATCACTTCGGCATTACGCAGGTTGGTGCTGGCCAGACTGCTGGACATAATAGAAAGGCGGCTGGCATCCGCCAACGGCTTCTTCGACACCACTTCGTTGATCACCGCCAGGGCGATCAACAGCAAGGAACCCACCAGGGCGAACAACCCCAGCCAAGGGTTAAACAGGAAAATCACCAGCAGATAGATCGGGAACCAGGGCGCATCGAAGAAGGCAAATAGCGCGCTTCCGGTCAAAAACTGGCGCACGTTGGTCAGATCGCTCAACATCTGGCCGGCATCGGAAGAGCCGTTCTTTAAATTCGCCTCGTAAGCCGCCGTATAGATGCGCGTATTGAGGCGCATATCCAGCTGGCTGCCGATGCGGATCACCACCATGCTGCGCACGTATTCAAGCAAGGACATCATGCCAAACATACCCAGCATGATCAGCGTCAGCATTAACAGCGTGATTTCATTACGCGAAGGGAGCACCCGGTCATAAACCTGGAGCATGTAAATAGAAGGAACCAGCATTAACAGGTTAATAAACGCCGTGAAAATACCAACGGTCCAGAAGACTTTACTGCGCGTCCGTATAACATCCGCAATTTCGTTGCGCGGGATAAATTGATTCACGTTCTGCCCTTACATCATGTGCACTGTCAGTCCAATCCGCATTGACCCCTCCCCTAAAGAAATTCCTAAAAAAGAATTTACCCCGGGAAGACTCACCCCAAAAAAATGCCCGAGACTGCAGATACTTTCGTTAACTATAGGTTGAGAAAGTGAAAATCGGCAAGGTTGGCCATAAAAAAAAAGACGGTCACAAAGATGAAATAAACCATGACAAAACAATGAGATATAGGAGAGCAAAAATAAGAGAGGAAGATAACGAAATGGAATAACTTAGAGAGGATGATGCCGCTCACAAAATTAAACATGCGGGGGGTTACGCCCCCGCATTATTTAATTCCCAATAGTCCCATGGGGAATTATTGGTTATTGCAACTTTACCCTTAGGCGTAGTGCAGAGTATCCACCAATTGCTGGTGGTTCTGGCCAGTCAGGTAAATAACCGTGTCGTTGGCATCCAGCGTGTGGTTATTGTTGTTATCAATAATCACATAGGAGTCAGCATTGTTACCGGTACCGCTGAACACCACCGAAGCCACGCCCACCTTCGCCGTCAGCGAGTTTGGATTGCTCAGGCCCAGGATGCCGCCCAACAGGCCGACAACGCCGGTGGTCAGACCGCCA
Organism: Serratia sp. LTN-2; assembly: GCF_059740205.1. Lineage (NCBI taxonomy): Bacteria > Pseudomonadati > Pseudomonadota > Gammaproteobacteria > Enterobacterales > Yersiniaceae > Serratia > Serratia sp. LTN-2. Next base: position 275,189 of record NZ_JCAXDO010000002.1, read on the forward strand.
ACCAACGAGCCCAACAGTGCATCCAACGTATCTGAAGCGCGAGTACCGTAATCCGCCACCGCAGTACCGGTATTGGACAGGGTCAGCCCGGAAGCAGCATCAACGATCTTGTCCTTCGCGGTGCTGAAGTCGGTGATGGTGACCCCCGCCTGCGTGTTACTGGATTTCAGATCGTAGATATTCGCCCCGGCACCGCCGGTCAACGTGGTGTTGCCCAGTACGTTGAAGCTGTCGGCTGTCGACGTCCCTTCAACCGTCAGTTGATAACCGTTCAGGCCCAAGGTGTTCAACAACGGGGTCAGCAACGCGGTGGTAACCGCGCTCAATGGCAAGGCGTTCAACAGCTGCACGATGATACCGTCACCAGTACCCGCATGGCTTGAATCCAGGTTCAAACCGCCGGTATTGGTCGAAGCGTTAACATCACGCACGTTACTGAAACCGCTGCCCAGCGTCAGATTCAACGCATGATCGCCAGTCACATTAACAGTCTGAACCTGCGCATTGGTACCGGCCAGAGACAGAATGTTGTTAAACGAACCTGTACCGCCGGAAGCCACGTTCACCGTTGTCAGCGCAGTGCCCAGCAGGGCGCTGCTGCTGCTGTTCAGGCTGATGGCGCCGGCATTCACGTTGGCCGAACTCACCGCATCGAAGTTGATATTGAAGTGATCGGTGGCGTTCTGCACGAAGGTGAAGTTCAGCGTACTGGCAGAGGTCGCGTCCCCTTTCACTTCCAGCTGCGCGGCGTTACCGCCGGCGGCGTTGATGACGTTGACGTTAGCCAGCCCGGAAATCACGAAACCTTGCGCCCCCAGGTTGGTCGCTGCCGCGTTTTGGGTAACCGTACCGCCGGTAGTGCCTTCCACCGTGGACGTGCCGTTGGTCAGGCCGAAGTCGAAGGTGTTGGTTGGCGTAGTGACGGTAGTGGTAGTCGGCGAACCAATCAGTGGTGTCGTAATCAGCGTACCGACAGACTTACCGATGTAGCCGGTCAGATCAATCTGCTCGAAGTTCGAGAAGTTGTTGGCGTTGCTGGTCACCGTGCTGGTGCGAACGCCCAGGGCGTTCTGGTTGGTTACTACGGTTTTGGTGATGAAGTTGGCAGAGATGGAATCCGTGCCGGTACCGCCGTCAGCCTTGACGGTATTGGCAACGGTGTTCGCACCGCCGGAGACCGCGTTACCCGCCCAGTGCAGGCTGTCGTTGCCGGCGCCGAGGTTAAACTGTGCGGTACCGGTCGCGATATTAGCCGTCGAAGTCACGACCACATTGTCTGAACCGGAGCTGGCGTTCAGAATGACGTTGCCGTTGTTGACAGTCACCGCCACGCCAGGGTTGACGCCGTTATCAGACAGGTTCACCGTTGCTGCGCTGGTGCCGTTGATGGTCAGGTTAGCCAGGTGATCGGCGAACTTCAGGTTGACCAGGCTGGCTGTGCTGGCATTAAGTTGAACATCAGTCAATACCGCCGTTTCAGCATTGCTGATCTGGTGGGACAGCCCCGAATTGATCGTACCAATGGCATTACCACCGGAAGCCGATGATGACAACGCCGCAGCAGTGTTGTAAACCAGACTGGTACCGATCTGGTATTCAAAGGCATGCTGTAGCGTAACTGTGGGAGCATCGGTAGCCGTCGAGTTACGTAAGTCATTGATGATAGCCTGCGTAATAACAGATTTGTTCGTTCCCAAGGCGTTATAAGTCGCTAGCTGAGAAGCCGTAGCATTCACACCGTACACGCCATTAAAAATGTGCTGAATGAACGCATCACCGGTCAAATTAGCGCCTTTCTGCTGAAACTCTGAGGAAGCCAGTAGGTTGCTAACCAAAAGAGAAAATGACTTGCCCGGTTGCAATAAATAGTTCGTCCAATAGTTTAATCCACTAGAGTCAGCCGAACGATAAGGCACCGCCAGATAAACAGACGCAACTTGCTCCTGAGAAGAAAGCGCAACGCTCCACTGGTTCCATGCTGCTGTGCCGTAATTATTAAACAACAGAGCATCGATGTGGTTGTCAAAATTGCTTTGGGCAGTCAAATTAGTACTATCGAATTGCTTATAATTTAACAAGTTATCGATTGCGCTGTAAATTGCATTGTTCAGAGACGTTGTCCCCAGAATACCTTGAAGAACGCTGTCAGCCGGTGCAGTACCATAAACCTTTGTATAAACCGTTCTTAGGATATCCAACGAAGTGCTCGACCCATACAAGGCCTGCCCTTCAGCAGATGCTAACAGGTTGCCAACGTAAGTCTGCGCAGTAATTTGTCCCGTACGGATTTGACCAGCATCGGCATCAAAGGCCGTAAGGCTAGTAAAAGTACTATGCCCTAAGACGGCGTACTGTATAGCTGCCACGACCTTCTGGTACAGCAAAACTTGAGAAGCCATAAGTATATCCTCAAAATTAAAAATTAATCTCAGATATCAAAAGGTTAACAAAAACAAAAAAGAAACATGTGGACACATGCAAGTTAAGGAAAGTTCAAAAACTCAACATTGTCAAACAACATAAAAAAATTAAAATAAAAATATTCCTAACAACACAAAAAACCAAAAAAAACAAAAAACAGACATAATGTATGTTACACTACATAGAATTTATATACAGATTAATAATCACGTATAAAATCACAACACAACCATACTCAGACCTCTGAAAAAGCAGTTTCAAAAAAAATTCATAGAATGCGAGAATCAAGCTACCCAATAAATGCCTTGCAATCCATGGCAAGAGAAAATGAATAGTTAAGGTGCTTGGTACCATTAATAATCATCGTGTTATTATTTATTTTAACATTTGATGAACCAAAATTTTTCACCCCCCTCCCTCGACTATCAACGTCAATTCTATTGAAAAAATCAAGCAGGCCATCAAAACGGCAGTTGTCTATTTTATTCTTAAATCCGCCATTAATGAAAATAACAGGCGTCCCCATTGCCAGACAAGGCAGCGCGGTGTGAATACGTGAAGTAACAACCAGCTTAGCCGAAGAAAGTTTTAGAAGAAAGTTATGAGCCATTTCAATACCCTCTTCATAAGAGACATAAGGAACTATTTGAGTCAATATACTGGCATCATTTAATAGATCCCTGCTAAAGCATTTATTAAGAACTTTATCCTTATGAAAAAACTCCAAAACACGGCCGTTAAGAATCCTTTTCGCCAAACGTAGAGGTTGTCGCACCAATTCAAAAGGTGTCAACGCATCATACATCACATCAACAAAATAGATATCACCAGAGCAAGAGTCACGCTTATATGTATCGCCCAAGGTAAGAGTCATACACCCCGAGTAATATGCAGAAATCCCATGCTTCTTGAGCAATTCTACCGTATAAAAATCCCTGCATCCAATGGGAGCATGTTGTTTAAAATGAGAGATGACTTTAGCAGAGAAGATCTTATCAGCAACTAATGCATTGATATGAACAGACGTATAAAGTGGAGAAATACTGCAGGATGGAGGGAAATTTTCTGGCGAGTCCATATACCAGGCATTCATTATCATCTTCACGGGCTCACCGCGATAGTTGCTTAAGCTATCCCGTGGTATTGGGATATCACATGAAGGCAAAAACTGTCTAGCTGCAATAGTTTGCACATAGTCGCCTAAATTAATCCACCCTCTTTTACGGTAGATATCACTCTCGTACGTCAGAAATCCATACGCAGCCATTATAACCTCATCTAGCTATATTCATCTTCCTAAGCAACTTGAAAAATGATGCTCTATCACCAGTATCAAATATGATAAAAAAGAACATCACGGTAACAATAAGCAAGTTACAAAGAGAAACTATCAATAAAGAAAAATAACCATCGTCAAACAAACGACTCATGTAAAGACAGGTAAAAACAGAAATTGTTGCTATAGCCACAAACTTAGGAAAAACTATGAGCAGGAAAGCATTTAAACTATAAAGAGAAAAAATTCTTTGCGTCCACAAAACCCTCAACACGAACAGAATTAACGCACACAAGATCCTTATCAAAAAAACAAAATAGATTGAGCAGTTCAAAAAAAATAAACCCATCATCAACAGAACGGATATTCCCATAACTAAAGATATAACCAATTGATATCTTTTCAACTCACCATTGGCATATATAGCAGTGACAAAGGGATTTGACAATGAATCAACAAACATATAAACGATAACAACCCTGATAAGATTGGGAAGATAATCAGGTATATCCCCAAGCCAAATGGCGCTCACAAAATTAGCGAACACAAACATTGGGACGCCTGATAAAATAGTAACAAAAGCAGTCAATTTACAAGACAATAAGATAACATCACTCATCTCTTCGGTATTACCTAAAGAACCACTTTTAATTATTTTTGGCGTAAATGCCATTTGTAAAGCACCAGTTATTCGATTAAAAGCATTCAGAACCTGCTCAGCCAACCAGACTGCTGCATTAGCGATCAAACCTACAAAATAATAAGCTAAGAGAGCAATTGATTGGGATACCGCTATAATGCTAAATGCACCTAATAATGGCCAACGAGAGAACAAGATAATCTCTTTAAAAAAGAGACCATCAATCCCAATTGAAAAAAATACTTTATGGAAAGAAACATATCTTGAGCATAGATAAACATACAATAAAGAAACAAAAGCATAACCAAGGAAAACAAGTAAAGCATACGAGACAATCTTGTTTTGAAAGTGGAAAGATGTAAAAACAAAAACCATCAACCAACGTTGAAAGGCATCAAATATTCCAGCTTTAGCAAAGACAGACATTTTTTCAGATGCAAGTAAATATCCCATGAAAGGGGTCTGTAAAACTTGAAAAAGTAGAGTTGCTATTGTTAATTGATATAGTAAAAAAACATCATCAGCACTTACTCTTGCAGACTTAACTTGCGATAAAACAAACCACAGCCCAAAAGTTTCCGCAACAAGAAGAATAACAATGCAAATAATTAAATACATCATAACAATACTGCCAAATCTTTTCTCTAATAGCTCACTTTTTCTTGCTATCTCGATTGTAAGAAACCTTTGCGTAGACAGTGAAAAGACATTTTGAATAAAAGAAAAAAGAAATGTGACACCACTAACCAGACTATAAAGTCCAAAATCAGAGATGCCAAGAGTGTTTAGCGCCATACGGGAAGTGTACAAAGTTACAAACATCAATATCAACGTTCGGCTATATAAAGCAAAAGAATTGATTAGCATTATTCGCCTATTGCTCACACCCTTCACCTCCCTCATTCGCTCATATCATATCCTAGAGAATAGGGCGAGTTTCTCATGTCTGAAAAAAACAAAAGGTACAATCCACCCACTCATTTTTTACCTTCTCTTTCAAAGAAAAAGTCCGAAATTTTCTTACTTAATTCTCGCGACTCAAAATCCGCGCTACCAGTATTATAAAGCGACTCGGATGTTAAATAATTAATCATCCCATCTCTAGCCGGAGAAATAACTGGTATGTTTCTCGCCAAAGATTCAAGCATTATTAATGGAACACCTTCATATCTGGATGGAACAACAGTGAAATCTATATCTCTCGAGTTCTCCCAAACATTATTTTTCCACCCCAAGAAAATGACCTCAATATTAGGAGAGAGGTTAGCAGCGAGTTCTCTGAGCCGCTTAAGGTCTGGACCGTCACCGAAAACTTGCAACTCAACAGGAAAGTCTATATATTTCAATGCATTGATCAATATATCCTGTCCTTTTTGACGGAAAAGAACCCTTCCTGCCATGATAATTTTTAATGCCTTGTTCGAAGGAGAAAATTCATATCCAATACCTCTTATTTCAGAACGTCGTGGCTTGGCAACAAAATTATTAATAACCCTGACAGAAGCATTTTTATTTCTGGCAATGATACCTTTAGCTGTCGCCTCACAAATGGTGAAGAAACAGTCACAATTTCTATATACAAACCTGGCAAGGAAATCTTTAATAGAAGGGGCCCAGCTTTCCATTTTTTTAAAACTATGAGTATAGGGAAGATAACTAATAGTGTTTTTCATTCCCAGAATCTTTCCTACATTGATAAAAACAGAGCCAAACTCTATATCACCCTGAATTATAAAAATAAAATCAAATTCGTCTCTTATTGAGATAAGAAAGCAAGCAGCACGAAAAATATGAGTTGGGTTAAAAAAAGAATGAATTATCTCCATGTTATTATGACGAACATCATGAAACTCATAACAAATGGAAGAAGCCATCAATAATTCAGCCAGCTTATTATTCCCCAATGGAATATAACACGTCACCCTCACATCTTTTTTAACATATCGTCTTAGATGAGAAACAGCCATCACTTCATGGCCCCCGAGGATTGATGCTGTAAAAATAACTGCGACTTTCCTACCTTTCAACATACACCCTCATAAAACAACTAAACCACTATCGGCATAGTGAAGTATAGTATTGGGGGAAGCAACATTTTAAAAGATTACTCTAACCACATAAAAACGTCCAGTTTTGATATTAATATTTAGGCACTAGCTCACAAATTTGAAATACAACAGCATTCTTAGCATGATAAGAATAAAAAACATAGATTCAACGTCAATATAATTCAAAACTGAGTTCGCGATTAAGAGCAAGAAACCTATAGCCACAATCAACCGAATCGTTTCCCACTGCCATACTCAACGTGAAAAGCGAATAATAAACATGGTAACACAGCCATAAACTCATTACTGATGCCGCGTTACTATTAAAATGAATCTACAATATGGAAATAACTCAAGCTAAGACGAGATAAAAGACAGCTTCCATTACATTTACCCCAGTAAAAGACCACCGCCTGAGGAGGTAGCTTTATAAAATGCCCCCCACCCAGGGGCAGTGTTTGACTTAAGCCTGCAACAACTCCACCTGCCGTTCGTTCTCTTGGCCCTTCTTATTCTAATGCTTGACGAATCGCCTGATAATTTATTCAATTACCTCTACCGTATCGAAAAAGTATTCCCCAGCAAAAAATGAGTGCCCCACAGCTTCTTTCGTATATGTGGGAAACGATTGTAAAGCCGGATTACACTTCGTCCTTTCAGGAATCTAATAAACTTTGAAATCAATAAATTCGGTGGGACTATCACGACCAGATGCACATGATCTAGCTGAATATTTAGCTCAAGAGCTTCACAGCCCTTCATGTTGCAGAGGATATAAATTGTTCGGTAGAGCTCTTTGCCCACCTTGTCGCGGAGAATTTGAAATCGATATTTCAGCTTCCAGATAGCTGGTATTTGCAACCCCAGAACACATGTGATGAAATCCTATACAGCCCCATACTGATGATTCCATTCTTACTTGTGGTGCGTAAGCTAGAATATTCCGGTATGGGCTTCCTTCAGGATAGAGTCTCACAGGCTCAATCACCACCACCTTAAGAGGTGGTTTAAATTTTACAATAAAAAAGGCCAAATTTGAAAATCAAATTTGACCTTTTACTAAGCGTGATAAAGATTAAAACGTTACATTTTATCTATTAGCATCTTTTGTAATTTTTTTCAGCGCACCACTAAATTCTTTAGTTACCAACTTCTCAGAAAGATCATTTTTTAAGATACCAAAATTATACTCTCTATTTTTCTTATCAACACCATCATCAATAAAGTCATACCACCAAACACCTGCCACATAATCCATTTTACTGGCCAATGTCATATATTCGTAGGCATACCTGGCAACCTCTTCATCAGACAGATTTGCTCCACCATCGTATGCAGGATAGCCAACTTCTGTAATATAGAACGGAACCTTTTTTCCTGTAATTTTAATCAATTCGTCTTGATAAAGATCAATTCGTTTAAGATTAAACATCGGATCTGCAACAGTTCTATTCTGGTAAGAATAAGGATGCAGAGAAATTCCGTCGACATAGTCAAGTATGCCTAGTTTTACGAGCATTATGCCCCAATTTTTATCTGTATTATCCAGAGGATTGAAACCGCCAGCAATAACAATTGCCTTCGGATTTTCTTTTTTTACAGCAAGTGATGTTGCTTTAACAAGTTGAAAATAAGCCTCAGCTGAAGCATTATTCGCCGCATCTTGAGATTGACCACTACGATGAGACCACTCATTCCAAACTTCAAAAATATCAGCCTTCTCTCTAAAATGTCTCGCAGTCCATGCAGCATAGTTTACAAAGGCCTCAATCTCCGATGATGAGAGAGGTTTTCCGCCGCCATAGTTTTTATTACCATAATCTAATATAATTAGTGGAGAAATTCCATTACCCTTGGCAATACTAATAACTTTGTCGGTAGTATCGTTTGAACTCGCCAGTATCCCTTTCTGAATCTCTACGTTACTCCATGGATAGTCAGTTCTGAACGACTCTATTCGATATTTCTTCATTAAACCAACAAGTTCTTCAGCGCTCCCCTTAAACTCATTGGGGTGAACTCCGACACCAGGATAAAAAGCGTATGAATATCCAAAACCTGTAATCAGATAAATAGAAGCAATCGCAAAAAAATGAACTGTTTTTTTCATGATGACACCTTACTTATAAAGTAAACACACCATATATAAATAAAATCGCAATCCTAAATCAATAACTGATCATTTTTGATCTACTAAAGGCTCCCCACTTATTATTTACATACTGTTCCATTTCCTGTTGAAAACGAGAAACAGAAAATCGTAATGCGTTGTCGCGACAATCGCGTGGAAGAATAGAAGTGCTTACTTTCTCAAAACTAGAAACCGCATCAACAACTGAGGCTATTTCTTGAGTAGCAAAGAATAATCCTGTCGATTTCGACGTACCAAACGGACGCACAGTTTCTAAGGCCCCCCCTTTTCCAAAAGCGATCACAGGTGTACCACAGGCTTGTGCTTCAACGGGAGTAATACCAAAGTCCTCTTCGGCCGCAAAAACAAATGCTTTAGCTTTCTGCATATATTCAAGCATAACTTCGTTCGATTGATAGCCGAGAATCTCTACATTATTTTTGGCCTTTGACTTGATTTTAGCCATCTCTGAACCATCACCGATCACAACCAGCCTTTTATCAGGCATGTGACTAAATGCTTCAACGATCAAATCGATTCTTTTATAAGGGACCATTCGAGAAGCCGTAAAATAAAAGTCCTCTTTATTTTCTTGATAACTGAAACGCTCAACATCAACTGGTGGATATATTACGTCTGCGTCTCTTCCGTAAACTTTCTTAATTCTTCGAGCAATAAATTTCGAGTTAGCGATAAAATGGTCAACACTGTTAGCAGTGCGATAGTCCCACATTCTCATTTTATGTAGAATCCATCGAGCAAAATGTCCTTTAATGCCTTTGTCTAAATTCGCCTCTTTCAAATATTGGTGTTGCAAGTCCCAAGCATAACGGATCGGTGAATGCACGTAACTAATATGCAATTGATCCGGCCCAGTCAGTACTCCTTTAGCAACAGCATGACTGCTAGAAACAATGACATCATGGGAAGAAACATCTAATTGCTCAATCGCAAAAGGCATTAGAGGTAGGTATTTCTGATAGGCATTTTTTGCCTTTGGAAGCTTTTGTATGAATGTTGTGTTTGCTTTCTTGCCTTGTAACTTGCTACGGGCATTATCTGACAAAAAGTCGACAACTGAATATAGGGTAGCTGCCGGATATATATTAATAATTTCTTGAATAACCTTTTCTGCACCTGCAAAAGTAACGAGCCAGTCAGCAACAACGCCTACATTCATTTTACCACTATTCATCTTATCACCTTAAAATCACAAAGAAAGATTTCTCAATAAATATAAAGATTACTCCAGGCTTCTAATTAAATCGTTTAATTTTTCTGCTGAATTATCCCAAGAGAATCTTTTAACATTTTTGAAACCACGTTCAATTAAGTCACTCCTTATAGATTGATTTGCAATGAGCAACTCCATTGTATTTATTATTTCCTCCTCATCATCTGGGGAGAAATATAGAACGCTATCAGATAAAACCTCTGGTAACGATGCTCTATTTGATGATGCTACAGGACACCCACAAGCCTGAGCCTCTAATGGAGGTATACCAAAACCTTCATAAAATGATGGAAATATAAATGCCAATGCATTTGAATAAAGTTTAATCAGTTCTTCGTCAGACACTCTTCCTAAAAAAACTATTCCTTTCGAATCACCATTTTCTATTATCAAATCCAATTCAGGATTGGAAAAGTTTTTATTCCAACCGCCAATTATTTTTAACTTAACACCTTGCTCATTAGGCATCTCTCCAAAGGCTTTTATAAGGCCGTGAAAATTCTTGTGAAAATTCGAAGAGGACACCGCTAAGAAGTATGACTCAGTTTTTTCATAATTAATATTCGGAGCAAACTCTTTGCTAGTCGAGTTATATATAACATGTGTCTTCTTAGGATCGTAATTATATGCTTCGCAGATTTCACCTTTAGAGAAATCACTAACAGTAATTAGTGCTCGACTAGTTTTTAAGATAACAGGAATAATTGAGTTATAAAGCAACCTGAACTTTAATGAATAGCTATTCGGATATCGCTTATAAGTTATGTCATGGTGAGTTACTAATTTATTCTTATAAAAAACAGGAGCCGTATTGCTTAGGTTAACTAACAGTGAACCACCTCTACCTCTTAAATAAATAGGGAGATCATATTGCTCCCAAATATGCCCTGTATTTTTACCAATTATTTCAATGTTATCGAGCTGAGCAATTCTTGACTGGTCAATGTTAGGAGGACACAGTATTACTATATCGTCACGAATCTTCTGCAAATGACGGGATATTTCTTCAGCAAAGCGCTGAACACCTGTAAGCTCTTGAGTAAGGAACCGTCCATTTATATATATCACAGCCTTTAATTCCTTAATTTTTTAAAATTCTTTCCCACGTTTTCCAATATTTCATCCCAACGCAGTTTAATGCTCGATTGACTAAACTTAGACTCAGCAACGTCCCTACTATTCTTTCCCATAGTAGCCTGCAGTTCTGGTTCATTAATAATACGTGATAATTTTTCAATAAATTCTTCTTTATCATCCTGGGCTATAATGTACCCATTATGGCCATCAATTATAATATCACGGATACCAGGTGCACAGTCATAGCTGATTAGTGGCATTCCACTAGCAGCAGCTTCTATCAAACACATGGGCAAGCCTTCATATCTTGACGTCAAGATCATAATATCAGCAGTTCTAAGAACATTATCTATATCATTTGAAAAACCGTGCATAGTAATCACATCACTGCAATTCTTGCTATCTATCAATTCAGCAAGTGCTTTTTCATCAGGCCCACTGCCATATATATCAAGCCGCCAGCCATTTAACTGATTGTGAATTTTAAGGGAACCAATTATGTCTATAGCGTGGGAGAGTTGTTTTTGCCCCTCATCGATACGGCCAAGAAATATGATCCTCTTATTACTTTCCGCATCCTGCCTATCCACTACCTTGACGGTAGTACTATTGGGCACATAAGTTCCATTACTGGTATTGAATTTTTCGTGATACATTTCTGCATCTTTGTTTGATAGAAAAACAATTTTATCAATGAATGGGTGCTTTTTCTTCAATAATGTTGAAGTCACCTTTCCGGTCAAATAATGTTCTAGAGAAAAATGGACCATCAATATTTTTTTATGATTATCATTCTTGAAATCTATATTTTTTATACTGGTATGGAATACTACATCTGGTGAAAAAGAATCTACACATCTGCTAATATTTTTTTTTAGTAAGAGATCGTGCAGGCGATAAAACTTATCATTGTATTTAAAGAGGACAACATGGGGAAAGACGTAGCAAATATTAATTCCTTGAACGAGACTTAGAGCTAAAGCTGCATTCTCCACCTTTTTATAAAGACTAACAATTGTGACATCATGACCATTCGATTGTAGAAGATTAGCTAATTCAATCGTTGCCTTCTCTGTTCCACCAATTTTATGAATGCATTGTACAACCATAACTACTTTCATAAATAAATCCCCATCCCTGACCAGTCAAACAAGATAATAGAAAAACTCTTTATTAAACCAAGGATAACTTTTCCACAGTTCCATACCTTCTAATGAGCCTCCACTGTACAATGGCCCCAAAAGTAATATCTTCAGAGTAAAAAAAGCAATAAGTATTACTTTAAAAACTAGAGCAGCTCTATAAAAGGCAATAAACATGAGAAAACCAGGAAGGTAAGAAACCATCAGCATTAATATTCGATCCGACGCTAAGGGAAGCGGAAGGAATATGACATATAATGCGCCACCATATACCAGCAAACTATTCCATTTAGCGTTAGCTTTATCTCTAAAAAAGGCAGCTCCGCACCACATAATAACAAGAAACTTGAAAAATGAATCCAAATTAAAACCTGATAACTCTGTGGATGCATAATAATTAAATTTATAGGTTGCGGCCCCTAACAAGTTACTCCCCAATACATATGATAAGAATATTGTAAATAAGGATACAAAACCTGCGCTTATCATTAGTATCATATATTTTTTATATCGGCTTTCCCCCATTAGAGTTGTTATGATAAAAAATAACAAAACAGAACTCAAATGAGAAAATATTGCCAGCGCAAAAAATATGAGGAAAGGCGTTTTTTTTCTTTCAAACCAAAGTGACAGAGCATATAAAAGAAAGACGGTGGAGATCATCTGTCGCATTAGCTGTGTCGTGCTAAATAGAACAAACAATCCCAAAGACGCAGCAACACATAATGCCCTCTTATCAGCTTCTATATTTTTCAGCCCATACTTCTCCAACCAAATATAAAATAACGTCAAGCAAAGTGCTGTAACTGCAAAAAAGATATAAACGGGGTTTTCAATACCAAAAACAAAACCAATTATCTTAAAATACAACGGCAGTATAAATTCAATCCCACCTGAAAAGTCATGATAAAAAACTGACTCACCATGTTGCATCAGTTGATACACATAATAATTTACATTAAAGTCATCACCCAGTACCATCAACGTATTACGGGACGCAGCAATAAATGAACCGCTTATGATGGCTATAATAGCCACATTAATCCGAAGAATCCTCAATGAGAATCCCTGCGTAGCAAGATAGATCAATGAGCAATAGAAACCTAATAACGGAGAAAATGCCGCAACTCCCCATAGAAGAAACGATCCTAAGAAAAATATTAGACTAGCATCCGTCTTTATCGTCCTACTTTCATATTCAGTTAACACTATCAGTCCTTTTCTTCTAAAGAATTTCGTCTATTTGATAGCTGTTGTTCCCGTACAAAATTGTACAACTTTCTAATAAAAAATAACCGTTTTTTTAAATACGCTTTAAAAACTAAAGGGAGTGTTTTATAAGAGGTAAACTTTATTATTTCAGAAAAAGAGAACTTTTCGTTTTGTCCCAGTTTAAAGTTGACATAAAGGGATTTTCTCTGTGTTGCACTCATCAGTATTGAGTGGGTACTGATAAAACGTTCATAGCCACTTCTCACTTTACTACTGGTAGAAATCCTTTGCTGCTCATGCTCCATATGCATGATATAACTTACGTTACCTACTCTATACCCGCTACCAAACCTATTACAGAGCCGAACCCAACAATCATAATCTTGCCAAGCAGGGAATGTCGTATCAAACCCACCAATCTCTTGTAGATATTTCGTTTTAGTCAGTACTTGATTCCCTACCACATTTGAACTAAGCAAGTCATCCAGATTAACTGCTCCAGGTTTTGTATAGCCAAATGAGGTAACCTCTCTCTCTCTCATTTCAATGCCGCTACAAACAAACGCATATTTTCCACTGGCCAAACAAAAAAAGTTAAGTAACTCTTCGAGTCTATTATCAGAAAATTCATCATCGTCATCCAAACCTGTGATATATTCGCCTTTAGCCTCGAATATACCTAGATTTCGAGCCGCACACGCTCCTTTTGGAGTCTCATTTTTTAAATAGCGGATGTTTTTATATTTTTCTTGTAGTGCAATAACAACTTGCTCGGTATTATCGGATGAACCATCGTCGCAAATAATTATCTCAACATTTTTATAGGTTTGTTTAATAACTGAAAACACTGCCCGTTTAAGCATTTCACTGCGGTTATGCGTGGGAATGTATACTGAAATAAGCGCATTATCCATATTCACACTCTGAATTAAGATCAGGTTCTGAACAGAGCCAGAACCTGGTAACAACTAACAAACTACTAGCCACAAAGATTATGTATTCGATGACTTGTAGTCATATTGATAATAGCCATAATAGCCTGAGGCTTTTTTGCGAACAGCATTTAGGATGACCCCTTTAATTTCCACACCACTTTGCTCAAATCGACGAATACTCACCTCAATCTCTTTCAGCGGCGTTATATCAAAACGGGCGACCATTAATGATGTTCCAGCTTGCTTGCCTATGATAGCCGCATCGGTAACGGCCAATATTGGTGGTGTATCAATCAATACAATATCGTAGTTTTCAGAGACTACTTTTATCAACTGTTCGAAATTCTTATGCATCAGTAATTCAGATGGATTTGGAGGAACTTGCCCTCTCCCCATAAAATCTAATCCGCCAACTTTCGTTTTTGTAATTGCATTTTCAATGGAGTCTTTACCGGATAACACAGATGATAGTCCGGTGTGATTTTTTCCGTCCGTAAACAGTTTATGCGAATAGCCTTTACGCATGTCACCATCAATGAAAAGCACGCGTAATCCGCTTAACGCCACTGTTGCAGCCAAGTTGGCGCAGACAAATGTTTTACCGATACCAGGACTGGCGCCGGAGATAACTATTACATTGTTTTTTGCCTCCATCATTGCAAAATGCAAACTTGTCCGAAGGCTTCTTATGGCTTCCATTGCCAAGTCAGCTGGGTTGCCCACCGCAAGCAGGTCATTGCCTGCCTGGCTCTTGGAGAACTTCATCTTAGCCAGGTTTTTTGTAGCCTGGCTGACCTGCCATTCCGAAAGAGGAATACTTGCATATACACTTATGCCGTTTTCTTCAAGCTGCTCCGCGCTTTCAATGCCGCGGTGTAACAAACTCATAAGAACAACGTAGCCAGATGATAGAACGAAGCCAGCTATCATCGCAGCTAATACAAGGATTGTTTTCTTTGGTTTTACAGGTTTAGGTTGCGTTATTGCATTATCAACAATTCTAACATTACCGATAGTACTTGCTTTGTTTATATTTAGCTCTTGTTGTTTATTCAACAGCTGCATATAAACCTCTTGTCCTGATTGAACATCACGTGTCAATCGCAAGATCTCTTGCTGAGTCTTTGGCATGCTACTGACTCGTTTGTTCAGTTTTTCCTTTTCATTTTCAAGTGTTTTTCTTTTTTCTAACAAAGCCTTATATGCAGGATGCTCTTTTGTATAAAGTTTTGATATTTCGGCTTCACTAAATGTCAATTGATTCAGCTGTGACTCAACGGAGACCATTGTATCAAGGACAGACTTAGCCTCCAGTGATAGATCAACTGAATCATTCTGCTGGCGATAACTATTAAGCTTATTTTCCGCGCTATCAAGATTGGCACGAATAATTGGTAGCTGCTCTTTAAGAAACTCAAGGCTTTTAGCAGCCTCTTCAGATTTTCTCTCAACATTTTGACGTAAATAATTTTGACTAATCCCATCAACAATTTTACGAATAAGGACAGGATCTTGACCAGTTAAAGATATCTCTAATACGCCTGTTTCTTTTCCTTTATCCGAAACAGTAAGTCTGTCCAAAATATCGTTGATAGACTCTAAGCGTGTGTGTTTCTCAATGGTGAAAGTCGTACCTGCTGGGGCGCTAATGCCACTGATTAATAGGCTCAAGCCACTGTGAGACTCAAAATTATTAACTGTTCCTTTAAATAAATCCTTGCCATCTGAAGATACTTCATAAGTATTTTCGTCAATAACAGTAACCTTTATTTCCTGGTCGCTTTCAGACCAAGTCTCAGGTAAAGAAAGACGCGAAACAGCAATCTCTGCAGGTTTGTTACCAACAAGTCTGCTAAATCCTTTACCAAATACAGGGAAATAGTCCTGGTTTGTTTCAATGTCTAGATTCAGATCATCGACTGTCTTTCCGATAACCATACGTGATTGAATGAGTTCTATTTCAGATGCGGAAGCTGATGAATTTGTCGGTAACATTGATGATATATCATTCAATAATGAGCTACCGATATTTTTTTCAACCTGAACTAATGCATCTGCACGATATATTGGCGTCGAAAATAATGCGTACATAATTCCAATCATGGTTATTAAGGCCGTTACTGCACAAATTAACCATCGACTATCAACCAAAGTAGCCATCAATCGAGTTATATCCAACTCACTCAAGACATCCGAAGACGGAGCCGATTTCTTTTTATCTGACATAACTATTCCAATTCAGTTCTTTAACGCCGCAGCCCACAGTTTCGATGAGGCTTCAAGTGATCGATATACAAAATCAAATGCTTCTCGACTTTGCTTATAAGGATCGGCTATTTCTCTGTGATTATCCCAATGGCCGAAGAGCATTATCTTTCCTCGCATTTCAGGAACAATTTGGCATACGGCCTCAATATGTTTCCTTTCCATTACAAGTAATAAATCATGATCCCTGCACATTTCTTTTGTTAGCTGTCTTGCTATATGCCCATCTAAACTTAATCCATAAGACCTTGCGACTTCTTCCGCGCTGCTATCTGCCCCATGGCCAACAACCGCACTGATGCCTGCAGAATGGATTTTTTTTTCAGGCAACTCACGTTGTAGCAAACGCTCCCCAGTTGGGGAGCGGCATATATTGCCAACACATATAACTAGAACTGAATCAAACATTATAAGCCCCTCCCGAACGACTAAGGCCAGTTGCGAATGCGTAACGATCCTTCGCTTAGATCGTTGAATCCAGTGATTGTTGGTACTAATTGACTAATAACGCGGTTCCAACGAACTACTGGTGCAGTAGTGACATATACAATATCGTAGGGTTGCAATTGGAACTCGGTTCCCATAACCATAGCTGCTGCATCTGAAGCATTAAGCTGATAAATATTAGCTAGCTTTTGACCTTCAGTTCCTCGAAGAGGACGAATGACGAATATCCCTGTAGCATCAGCGAAACTTTGATCCATTCCTTCAGCGTTACCGAGCGCCTCGGTCAAGGTCATTCCGCTACGGTCCATCTTCAGAGTCGCCTGCTTTTTGACCTCTCCCATGACGAATACCTTAAGGTCGTCATTGCGAGGTACATAGAGAATATCGCCAGGATAGAGCAAACGGTTTTGCGTCAAATCACCACGTTGCATCAATGCCTGTAGAGAAATACGCTGTTCCCTACCATTATGTGTTAGCACTACGTTACGCCAATCCGCATTCTCCGATAACCCTCCTGCGGCGTTGATCGCATCCATTACTGTTAATGGAACGTTTGTTATCGGTTGTTGACCTGACTTGGCAACTTCACCAGTGACGTAAGTTTTTTGCGAGCGGAACGCGGCAATACTGACATCTACCTGCGGGCTTTCAATATATTGAGCCAACCGATTAGCGATTTCATTACGAACCTGGCTCATAGTTTTACCGACGACTTTAACCTTCCCGATATAAGGGTAGAAAATCGTACCGTCGGAATTTACCCAGTTCCCTGTGTCGCTAGCACTGCGGTATTGCCCCGCCGGCGTCGTCAATTCCGGGTGATCCCAAACAGTGACCATTAAAACATCACCGATACCGATGCGATATTCGTAGTTCTGCAATTCACGTTCTAGTGAAGCGTTAGTTTGTGCTACAACAGATTTAGGTCGCATTTTTTCAACCAAACCTGGGGTCATTGGGTAAACATTAACCAGTTTATCGAGATCAAAATCGCTATCTTGCTGTTTTACGACGTCTTTGCCACTGGTTGAAAGATGAGAGCCCGGCACGATAGTACAGCCGCTGACCACACTGATAGATACCAGAAGCGGTATCAGTTTCCATTGTTTTTTTGCCATCGAGTTATCATCACTTTCAAAGTAAAAAATGCATGTAATGCCAAGTCCCAGGCCAACCATGGTGCCTACCGCGGCACTCAGCGAAATGAGTTATCAATGCTCACACGAAGACATCCTAAAACGCACTTTCATTGAGCAAGTGTTGAATTCAGATTTGTTAGACTTAGAGCCTAGGAGCATTATTGCATAGTTCTTAAATAAAAAGAGCAGCATAAGCGCCGTCGTTTTTGCCTAAACATAGCAGAGGCCGGTCGGATATCGCTCCAGACCAGCCATCATAAAGATAATTGATAAACGCTACAGAGAGAGCTGCTCAGCCCACTCACGGAAGGCCTTACCCTGCGTTGGATGACGCAAGCCATACGTCACGAATGCTCGTAAGTAGCCCATCTTCTCGCCGCAGTTAAACGACTCGCCAACCAACTCAGTGGCCTCTACCGTCTGATGTTTCAGCAATTCGGCAATCGCGTCCGTCAACTGAATGCGCCCCCAGGCACCCGGCTCGGTTTTTTCCAAAATGGGCCAGATAGCGGCTGAAAGCACGTAGCGCCCAACGGCTGAATAGTTGGATTTCAGTTGAACACCGCTGTCCGGTTTTTCGATAATCGCGGTGATGGGTGAAAATTCACCTTGTCGCAACGCATTGTTCTGGCACTCCACAACGGAATAGTCGCGCAAAACATGCTCATCCACGGGTTGGATCAATACCTGACTCAAACCCGTCTCTTCGAAGCGGGAAATGAGGTGAGCCAGGTTATCTTTTTTCAGATCGGCTTTAGCATCGTCAAGCAACACATCCGGCAACAGCACCACGAAAGGAGAGTCTCCGATCAATGGTTTGGCGCACAGTACCGCATGACCCAGCCCTTTAGGTTGCCCTTGCCTAATATGCATCAACGTTACGCCTTTCGGCGTTATCGATTGGACTTCATCCAACAACTGGCGCTTAACGCGAGCTTCGAGCATCGCTTCCAATTCAAAGGACGTATCGAAATGGTTTTCTATTGCATTTTTAGATGAATGCGTAACCAGAATGATCTCTTTGATACCTGCCGCTACGCACTCATTAACAATGTATTGAATCAAAGGCTTATCGACGATCGGCAACATCTCTTTAGGAATCGCTTTGGTCGCCGGTAGCATATGCATGCCCAGGCCAGCGACAGGAATGACAGCTTTCAACTTCGTCATGCTCGTCCTCTTCAATCTTGTGAACGTACTCAGCCACATGTTAGTTGTTATTCAAGGCCTGCTTCAACCATCGCGAGAAATCTTCACCTTCTGTGGCATGGCGTAGACCGTATTGCACAAAGGCCTTCATATAACCCAGTTTATCGCCGCAGTCGTGTGATTTGCCGCTCATATGGAAGGCTTCCACTATTTGCTCATCCATCAGCATGGCGATAGCGTCGGTCAACTGGATCTCATCGCCCGCGCCTGGAGGCGTCTTCTCGAGCAACGGCCAAATAGCTGCGGAAAGCACGTAGCGCCCCACAACCGCCAGGTTAGATGGCGCTTCCTCGCGTGCGGGTTTTTCCACCACTGCCGACATCGGCGCACTTTCGCCTGCAACCAGTGCTACTCCCGCACAATCCACTACACCATATTTTGACACATCCTGCTCTGGTACCGGTTCAACCATGATTTGGCTGCACCCTGTAGCCTCAAAGCGCTGGATCATTTTAGCCAGGTTTTCTGTACGAAGATCCGCGGTTGCATCATCCAATAATACATCTGGCAGCAAGACGACAAAAGGGGAATCCCCTACCATGGGTTTCGCGCACAATACCGCATGCCCGAGCCCTTTCGCTTGCCCCTGACGCACCTGCATCACGGTCACATCCGGCGGGCAAATGTTTTGCACTTCAGCCAGCAGCTGGCGTTTTACACGCGCTTCCAGCACGGCTTCCAACTCGAAAGAAGTGTCAAAATGATTTTCAATCGCATTCTTCGAAGAGTGGGTGACCAGCACGATATCCTTAATGCCGGCGGCGACACACTCACCGACAATGTATTGGATAAGTGGCTTATCGACCACCGGCAACATTTCTTTAGGGATCGCCTTGGTGGCCGGCAACATACGAGTTCCTAAACCCGCCACTGGGATCACAGCCTTCAGTCTTTTCTGCATTTCCACTTCCACAAGCAATTAACTGATTTATATAGTATAAACAACGAATTTTAGGCAAAGTATGGCAGCGCAAACCATTCGATCAGACACGCTACCGCCCTTGGCTTATAGCTGCCAAAACGCTGTTATGAAAATTCCTGTACGCAATCCAATGAACGCTAAGCACGCTTCTGTACATGGCAAAGAGCGCGCATCACACGTTGGTATTTCGCAGCTTGAAGAACAACGAGAATCTATGCCCTTATA
Source organism: Serratia sp. LTN-2 (assembly GCF_059740205.1). Classification (NCBI taxonomy): domain Bacteria; kingdom Pseudomonadati; phylum Pseudomonadota; class Gammaproteobacteria; order Enterobacterales; family Yersiniaceae; genus Serratia; species Serratia sp. LTN-2. The sequence goes on from NZ_JCAXDO010000002.1 coordinate 295,512, forward strand.
ACCAAAAAACGCGAGTTATCTTCGCTTATATGGCTAAGATTCTTATACTATTGACTTGCTGATACAAGCCTTAGATACCCGTGGCTAGGTGTTTTCAGAATAAGACTACTAACGCGCTGGAGCCATGCAAATAATAGCATAAGAAACCTATTTCAATACGTTGATATTATTGATGTTTAAAGCGTGTGTTTTTTATGAACAGCCCAGTTAGCATTCTCATACAACGTTTCCCCGTGATGCCAGATACACCTGAATGTGCTTTAAATTATTGGATGCTTTTTCTGCCGAAATAACCTGTTTTCATTCACTTCCTCTGATTAAAGTTGAATTTTGCCGTCTCAGCGCCCATCATTCCCCTGCGGCATAAGCCGTAGAACTTACAGGTGAAATTGGGCGTATGGAATGGATCGCTGATCCAACAATTTGGGCCGGCCTGGCCACCTTGGTCGTGCTGGAAATCGTTCTGGGTATAGACAACCTTGTCTTCATCGCCATTCTGGCGGATAAACTACCAAAACAACAAAGAGATAAGGCTCGAGTCGTCGGCCTGCTGCTGGCGTTGGTGATGCGTCTGGCGCTGCTCGCCTCCATCTCGTGGCTGGCGACGCTGACCAAACCGATGTTCATCGTTGCGGAGCACCCCTTCAGCGGCCGCGATCTGATCATGCTGGTCGGCGGGATATTCCTGCTGTTCAAAGCCACCATGGAGCTGAACGAGCGGCTGGAAGGCAAGGATGAAGAGCAGCACGGCACACGCAAAGGCGCGCGTTTCTGGCCGGTAGTGGCGCAGATCGTGGTGCTGGACGCCGTCTTCTCACTCGACTCGGTGATCACCGCGGTCGGCATGGTCGACCACCTGGCGGTGATGATGATCGCGGTCTGTATCGCCATCGGCCTGATGCTGCTGGCCAGCAAACCGTTGACGCGCTTCGTCAACGCTCACCCGACTATCGTCATCCTGTGCCTGAGCTTCCTGCTGATGATCGGCTTCAGCCTGGTGGCGGAGGGCTTCGGCTATCACATTCCGAAAGGCTACCTCTACGCGGCGATCGGCTTCTCGGTGATGATCGAAGCCTTGAACCAACTGGCGCAGTTCAACCGCCGCCGCTTCCTGTCAAAGGTGCGGCCGCTGCGCGAACGTACCGCCGAGGCGGTGTTGCGCATGCTGAGCGGTAAACATGAAGAAGCAGAAGTCGACAGCCATTCGGCCAACCTGCTGGCGGACAGCGATAGTGAAAACGGCGAGATCTTTAACCAGCAGGAGCGGCGCATGATCGAACGCGTGCTGGGCATGGCGCAGCGCACGGTCAGCAGCATCATGACCTCGCGTCATGACGTCGAATATCTTGAGCTGAACGATCCACAGGAAAAGCTGACGCAATTGCTGGAACGTAATCAGCACACGCGCATCGTGGTGGTGGAAAGCAGCGCCAGCGACGAACCGCTGGGCGTGATCCACACCATCGACGTCCTCAAACAGCAGTTGGCGCAGGCACCGCTGGATCTGCGTGCGCTGATACGCCAACCGCTGATCTTCCCGGAACAGCTCACGCTGTTAAGCGCCCTGGAACAATTCCGTCAGGCGCAGACGCACTTCGCTTTTGTGGTCGATGAGTTTGGCTCGGTCGAAGGTATCGTCACCCTGACGGACGTGATGGAAACCATTGCCGGAAACCTGCCGGAGGCCGGCGAAGAGGTGGACGCACGCCACGACATTCAGCAAAACGAAGACGGCAGCTGGATTGCCAACGGCTATATGCCCCTGGAGGATCTGGTGTTGTATCTGCCGATGCCGCTGGAAGAAAAGCGCGAATACCACACGCTGGCGGGGCTGCTGATGGAGCACAGCCAACGCGTGCCGCAAGAGGGCGAGCAAATCAAGATCGGTGACTACCAGTTCGAACCTTTGGAGGTCAACAGCCACCGTATCCTGAAAGTGAAGATCACCCCGCCTTCCCCACCGGAGGACTACGAGGTTTAACATTGAGGCCGGGCATTGCCCGGCCTTTCTTTACTGGGGAACCAGCAGCTCCGTCGCCACGATCACCACCACCAATCCGACAATCACCGGCACCGACGTGCGTTTTACCACGTCAAACGGCGAGATTTTCGCCATACCGGAAACCGCCACCACCACGCCGGAGACCGGCGACAGCGTGCGGCCGAGGTTAGACGCCTGCAGCATCGGGATCACCAGATAGGCCGGATTCACGCCCATCTGCGCCGCCAGTTTCGGGATCAGTTCGACAAACGCGTAAAACGGCGCATTGCCGGAGCCGGTGGTCATCGCCGCCAGCATGGTGATTACCACCAAGACCAGCATCATGATCAAACCGCCGGTGCCGAACGACTGCGCCAACCCGATCAATCCGCTGATAAAGCCAACGGTGCTCAACCCTTGCGCGAAGACGCCCGCAGCCACCAGCAGCATCACCACGCTGGCGAAAGCGTCTGCCATGCCGCGGTAGGCCACTTCCAGGCCGCTGAATACCTGTTTGGCGCTGAAGCTGCGCAGAAATTCGATCGCTGCCGCCAGCAGTATGCACCCCACCAACACGGTGATGATGTGCAGCTCCGGGCCCCATTTGCCGTCAAAGATCAACACACCGAGGATAGGCGTAAACGGCAATACCGCGTAAAACCCCGGCGCATGGGTTTTGATTTCGCTGACGTCCATGATGTGATGTTGTTCATTACCCTTTCTGTCGAGATAACGCTGCCAGAAAAAGTGCGCCACGGCCATGCAGACGATGGCGGCGATCGAGATCGGCAGCGTGGTTTTGAACGCGAAGTCCACCAGCGGCATCTCCGCCGCCTTGGCCGCCAACACCACGTCGCCGGAGGTTGGCGCCAGAATAATCGCCGCCGGCGAAGCGCAAATGGCTGCCGCCGCGCCACGGCTGATGCCGACGTTCACCATCAACGGGAACAGCGTCGCCATCAGCAATACGCCAAGGCCGGTGGCGGAAGAAACCGCCAGCGACATCAGGCAAGCGACAAAGTACGCCGCCACCATCAGCAGATAAGGCGAGTTGATCATCTGCAAAGGGCGCGAGGCCAGCTTGACGACCACGTCGTTGGCGCCGATATGGGTCATGTAGGCAGCAAAGCCGCACAGCATCATGATCATCATGCCCAGATCGCCGCCGCGGCTCATCAGCAAGATCTTGACGTACTCGATCATGTCGGTCGCGCGCCAGCCGGTAGACGCAGCGCCGGACGGCAGCAGCGTTTTCCCCATCAGGGCGCTGATGCCGAGCAGCAGCAGCCCTCCCACCATCAAGACGCCGGTGGCGGAATACCCTTTGATGATGTAACGGCCCACGCCCGCCGCTACTAAGGCGCCAATAAGAAGCTCTATCATGTTTCCTCAACTCGTCATGTTTTCGCGCTCAGGCGCATAGTCATAGCAGAACAGGCCCTTACTTTGCACAAACTGAACGCGGGTCTTCATGACCTTCATCAAGGTAACGGAGGGAAATATTCACGGGAAATGTCGATATTGACGCGGGCCTCAAGACGGCCCGCGTCAGGGAGATCAGAGTTTGTCGAGCAGCTTTTTCAGATCCTGGCCTTCGCGCGAATCCTTGTTCTTTTCAGCCCACTTGTTCAGCGCATCCTTGGCCCGATCCTGCAGCGTTTTACGCAGCACCTGATCGACCTGCAGTTGATAATTCAGCTGTTGCCACGGCCCGTAGACCCGCAGCGGGATCGGCGTTTTTTGCAGCTGTTCGATCAGCTCGCCGCGTCCTTGCCAACCGCCGGTGACGCGCACGTTAAGCGCCATATCACACTGTTTGCCCGGCATATCGATGCTGCCGGCGCCGGTCAGCGCCAGCAAAGGCGAATCCGCCGTCAGGCCGCTGAGTTTGACCGTGCCCTGGTTCAGGGTAGCCTGCGCCGAAACGCTTTTGACCTCGGTATAGCGCTGATAGCTGTCTTGACCGCGCACGCTGTTGTCATTGCGCGCCACGGCCTGTTGGATCAGCTGCTGAATGTTCAAACCGTGCAGTTGCGCATCCTGCATCGCCAGCTGCGCCGTACCGCGCCAGCGGTGCTCAAATGACTGTGAAGAGAGGCGATCGCCGGTCAAATCCCCTTTCATGCTGAACTTGCCGGCCAGCATCTGCGGCATGTCGAAGGCTTTGAGCACCGTGCCCAGCTCAATCTGGTTCAGCGTCGGCTGCACGCTGATGGCCGGTTTATTGCCGCGCGCATCCAGCGATCCTGGCAAGGAGAAATCCCCGCCGGCCAATTGCCCGGCAAGCTTATGCAGCGTCAGCAGACCGCGTTGGTTGTCTGCGGCAACGGTCAATTGGGTGACGTTCATACCGCGATAGGTCAACTGCGCCGCTTGCAGGTTCAACTGCGCATTGAAATCGCGCAGCGCCTCTAAATTCTGCTGCCGATCGTCAACCTGGCTCGCGATCACCGGGGCGGCAGTCACGGCCGGTTGTTCGGCAGTATTGCTGCTGGATTGCCAGCCGGAAAGCGCGTCGAGATCGAGGTTAGCCGAATTGAGATTCACCACATAGCCCGGCACCGCCCCCAGCGTGGCGCTGATATCGCCGGCCAACTGGCTGTTGTTGGCGCTGACGTTCAGTTGGCTGACGACAATCTGCGCCGGCGTCTGTTGATAGACTACCTGAGCATTGCCCTCGCCCTGAATGCCACCGTTAAGAATGTCCGCCCCGGCCAGTTGATAATTGAACTGGGTCACTTTGGCGCCGATCTGGTGTGGGAACTGCTGCAGGTCGACATCGGCCGCCATGCTGAAGGTCAGGTCACGCTGATCGCGGTTGACCCGGCTGGACAGTTCAAGCTGCGCCTGCCGTTTCGCCGTTTGCTGCAGGGTGAGATTGATGTCCCGAACATTGATTTGATCGTTGTCGGCGCGCTGCCAAATCAGCAGGCTGTCCACGACCCGCAAGTCATCGATATCAAACTTCCAGGCCGCATCTGCCGCGTCAGTGCCGCTGCCGGCCGGAGCTATCGGCGCATCCACCTGCGAATGTTCTTCACTGTCGGGCGTGAGGCGAATGACGGCGTTTTTCAGCATCACCTGTTTCACAAACAGCTGATGCGACAACAGAGGCAACAGTTTGACATCGAGGCGCATGTTTTCCGCACTGACCACCGGCGCCTTGGCGCCCGGCGCAGTCAGCGTCATGCGCCCGGCCAAAATGCTGAGCTGCGGCCAGATATGCCAACGCAGATCGCCTTCGAGCGTCAGCTGATAACCGCTTTTCTGCTCGACCTTCTTGACCATGTAACCGCGAAAATCATTCGGATTCACCAGCAGCACCAGTGCGGACATTCCCGCCACCACTACCACCAGTAAAATCGCCAATGTCGTCAGTAATCTTCTCATGCCACCCTCTTGTCAGCGCCACACCGACGGTGCATCCCGCGCCGTTAGTCCTTGTCGATTCGACTGGCTACTGCGCCCTGCTGATCGCGATATTTTGCGTCCTGGCGGCTGTTGTACGGCCGGGCCGCCGGGCCGGACAACGGCTCAAAGCTCAAGGCGCCGATCAGCATCCCCGGCCGCAGCGCCAGCGGCAGCTTGCCGGAGTTGTAAAACTCCAGCACGATGCGCCCATGCCAGCCCGGGTCGATGCGGTGCGCGGTGACGTGCACCATCAATCCCAGACGCGCCAGGGAAGAACGGCCGTCGAGCCAACCCACCAGATCGTCCGGCAGCGTCACGGATTCGAACGTCACCGCCAGGGCCAGCTCGCCGGGATGGAGGAAAAACGCCTCGCCTTCCGGCAGGACAATTTCGTCGCTCATCACGCGATCCAATGCAGCGCTGACTTCATCTTTCGGCCCGCTGAGATCGATAAAAGGCGCGGTATGGCCACTGAACACGCGGAACTGATTGCCCAAACGGACATCTACTGTGGCCCCGTTGATGCGTTCGAGCGGCGGACGCGGGGAAATCACCAGTTTCTCGCTATCCAGCCAGGCTTCTATATCGCGGTCGCACAGTCTCATGTGTTTCTTCTCCATCAAAACGCGTAACTAAACAAAAATTGCCACACAACGGGCGAAAGGTCTACGCCGGGCTGCAAATAGTTGGCCGTCGGCCGGAAATGCACATTTCCGGCCATTAAGCGGTATTATTCAAAGAATTGGCTGATTTTGGCTTTCAGAATATCGATCGCGATGCGGTTTTTGCCACCGCGCGGGACGATGATATCGGCGTATTGTTTGGAAGGTTCGATAAACTGCAGGAACATCGGGCGCACGGTCTTCTGGTATTGCGCCATCACCGAATCCATCGAGCGGCCGCGCTCGTTGACGTCGCGCTTCATACGGCGCATCAGGCAGATATCGAGCGGCGTGTCGACAAAGATCGAGAAGTTCATCTCCTGGCGCAAACGAATATCCGTCAGCAGCAAGATCCCTTCCAGAATGATCACTTTTTTAGGTTCCAGATGAACGGTTTCTTTCTTGCGCGTGTGTTCGGTGTAGCTGTACAGCGGCAGTTCGATCGCTTTGCCGGCCTTCAGCATCTGCAGATGCTGGAACAGCAGATTGTGATCCATGGCGCTCGGGTGGTCATAGTTGGTTTTGACCCGTTCTTCCATGGTCAGGTGAGTCTGGTCTTTATAGTAACTGTCTTCTGGAATAACGCCGATGTGCTCATCGCCGACCTGTTCGCGGAGTTCGCGGTACAACGTGCTGGCAATAAGGCTTTTTCCGGAGGCAGATGCGCCAGCTATACCAATAATGACGCACTGATGCGGATTGTCAGTCATAAAATTAAAGACCTGATTTCGTAATGTGAAGGGGGGAACTAAAACGCGACAATTATAGGGAGTCGTCGGGGTTTGCGCCACTGTATATTGCGCGACGACCGGCGAATTCGGGCTATCGCGTCTTATCGGCACGGCGGTATTTTAAGAATCTCACGGCTAGGGCAATGCCCGGCAACAGGTTAAACTCCAGCGCTGACTTCTGGACCCCGTAGTCTTTCATCGGAGAGTGATGTGCTGGATTGGTATTTTCTGACTTTTTTCGGCGACAGCATGTTGCTGTTGCCCTGCGCGCTGATTCTGTGTTTGTTGCTGCTTACGTCTTCCGCCACCCGTGCGGCAGGCTGGCAGTGGGCGCTGATCTTCGGCTTCACCGGCGGGGTGGTCTGTCTGTCCAAACTGGCCTTTATGGGCTGGGGTATTGGTAACGCAAATTATGATTTCACCGGATTCAGCGGCCATTCGGCTCTCGCCGCCAGCATCTGGCCGCCGCTGCTCTGGGCGTTGAGCGGCCGGTTTTCCCATCCGGTGCGCAGCCTTGCGCTATTGACCGGATGGATATTGCCTTTCGCTATCGGCGTGTCGCGGCTGGAAATTCGCGTGCACTCGGTATCCGAGGTGATCAGCGGGCTGATTTTAGGCTACCTGGCCAGCGCCCTGTTCCTGTGGTTGCAACGCACCAAGGATCGCCCACGTCTCTCCTGGCCCCACCTTGTCATCGCACTGGCCTTGCCGCTGGCGCTGGTAGGGCAGCGGCAACCGGCTCCCACTCAGGGATTGCTGGAGCATATCGCCAAAACGCTGGCGCAAATCGAACGCCCTTATACCCGTGCGGATCTGCACAAGCCTACCCATACCCCATAAAAAAACCCGGCGCTTAAGCCGGGTTCTTTCATCATTATTCCAGGCCAATTACAGCGCGCGGAACGCAATCTCCGTCGGGATCGCCTCGCCCTGCCAGTACATCTGCGCGGCCACGCGGCCGGCGAGCTGGCGATACATCTCGGCGAATTCGCTGTCCGGGCGGCTGATCACCGTCGGCGTACCGCGATCCAGGTCTTCACGCAGCGAGATATGCAGCGGCATCTGACCCAACAGACGGCTGTGGTATTTCTGCACCAGCTTCTCGGCGCCGCCGGTGCCGAAGATCGGCTCATGGTGGCCGCAGTTGCTGCAGATATGCACGCTCATGTTCTCGACAATGCCCAGCACCGGCACGTGTACTTTTTCGAACATCACGATGCCCTTGGCGGCATCCAGCAAGGCGATATCCTGCGGCGTGGTGACCACCAGCGCGCCGGTCACCGGAATGTTCTGCGACAGCGTCAGCTGGATGTCGCCGGTGCCCGGCGGCATGTCCAGCACCAGGTAATCCAGATCCGGCCACAACGTATCCTGCAGCAGCTGCATCAGCGCCTTGCTGGCCATCGGGCCGCGCCACACCATAGCGTTGTCGTCGGTCACCAGGTAACCGATGGAGTTGGTCGCCAGGCCGTGCGCCATGATTGGCGCCATGTGCTGACCGTCCGGCGAGGTCGGCCGCTCATGTTCGGTGCCCAGCATGTTCGGGATTGACGGGCCGTAAATGTCGGCGTCAAGGATACCGACCTTGGCGCCTTCGGCGGCCAGCGCCAGCGCCAGGTTGACGGCGGTGCTGGATTTCCCCACCCCGCCTTTGCCGGAGCTGACGGCGATGATGTTGCGCACGCCTTTGATCCCGGCCTGGCCGTTGGCGCGTTTCAGCGTCGTGATATCGTGTTTCAACTTCCAGTCGATGGCGGCGGCGCCGGTCACGCGCAGCAGCTCAGGGCCGACGCTCGCCTGCAGCGCTTCAAAGCCGCTCTGCCAGGCAAACGGCATCGTCAGTTCGATATGCAGTACATCGTCCAATAATGCGCAGTGATGAATAGCCTTCAGCGCAGTCAGATTGTTTTTCAACGTCGGGTGTTCAAAGGCGGCCAGTACACCGGTCACCAGGGCGCGCAGAACTTCGGGGTTGGTCTGCTCAGGGGATTTTGCGTTCATCCCGGCTCCTTGATTTTGAATGAGTCGCTTCCGGCTAAGCATATCAGAACTGCCCGGTAGCTGGCGCGTATAACCTGTAAGAAACCGCCCTAGCAGCGAAGGGCGCGATCGGTTAACATCGAAGGCCCTTTTATTCATTACAGAAAGCAAGTTCTCACTATGGCTCAAGTCGCGAAAAAATTATTGGTGACGTGCGCGCTACCGTACGCAAATGGTTCCATCCATCTCGGCCACATGCTCGAGCACATCCAGGCGGATATCTGGGTGCGTTACCAACGAATGCGCGGCCACGAAGTGCATTTCATCTGCGCGGACGACGCGCACGGCACGCCGATCATGCTGAAAGCGCAGCAACTGGGCGTCAAACCGGAAGAAATGATCGCGGAGATGAGCCAGGAGCACCAACAGGATTTCGCCGGCTTTGGCATCAGCTATGACAACTACCATTCGACCCATAGCGATGAAAACCGTGAGCTGTCCACCCTGATTTACAGCCGCCTGAAAGAAAACGGTTTTATCAAGAACCGCACCATTTCTCAGCTATACGATCCGGAGAAAGGCATGTTCCTGCCGGACCGTTTCGTGAAGGGCACCTGCCCGAAATGCAAATCGCCGGATCAGTACGGCGACAACTGCGAAGTGTGCGGCGCCACCTACAGTCCGACGGAACTGATCGATCCGAAGTCCGTGGTTTCCGGCGCGACGCCGGTGATGCGCGACTCCGAACACTTCTTCTTCGATCTGCCGGCCTTCAGCGAAATGCTGCAGGCGTGGACGCGCTCCGGCGCGCTGCAAGAGCAGGTGGCGAACAAAATGCAGGAGTGGTTCGAATCCGGCCTGCAGCAGTGGGACATCTCCCGCGATGCGCCTTACTTCGGCTTTGAAATCCCGGATGCGCCGGGCAAATACTTCTACGTCTGGCTGGACGCGCCGATCGGTTACATGGGTTCCTTCAAGAACCTGTGCGACAAGCGCGGCGATCTGGACTTCGACGAATTCTGGCGCAAAGAGTCCACCACCGAGCTGTATCACTTTATCGGCAAGGACATCGTCTACTTCCACAGCCTGTTCTGGCCGGCGATGCTGGAAGGCAGCAACTTCCGCAAACCGACCAACCTGTTCGTGCACGGCTACGTGACGGTGAACGGCGCCAAGATGTCCAAGTCGCGCGGCACCTTCATCAAGGCCGGCACCTACCTGCAGCATCTGGACGCCGACTGCCTGCGCTATTACTACGCCGCCAAGCTCTCTTCACGCATTGATGACATCGATCTCAATCTGGAAGACTTCGTGCAGCGCGTGAACGCCGATATCGTCAACAAGGTGGTGAATCTGGCTTCACGCAACGCCGGCTTTATCAACAAGCGCTTCGGCGGCAAGCTGGCCGACAGCCTGGCCGATCCGGCGCTGTACCAGACCTTCGTCGACGCGGCGCAGAGCATCGCCGAAGCCTACGCCGGCCGCGAGTTCAGCCGCGCGATCCGCGAGATCATGGCGCTGGCCGATCTGGCCAACCGTTATGTGGATGAGCAGGCACCGTGGGTGGTGGCGAAGGAAGAAGGCCGCGACGCCGATCTGCAGGCCATCTGCTCGATGGGCATCAACCTGTTCCGCGTGTTGATGACTTACCTGAAGCCGGTGCTGCCTTCGCTGACCGAACGCGCCGAAGCGTTCCTCAACGCCGAGCTGAGCTGGGACGCGATCCCGCAGCCGTTGCTGGGTCACCAGGTAAACGCATTCAAAGCGCTGTTCAACCGCATCGATCTGGACAAGGTCAGCGAGATGGTCAACGCCTCGAAGGAAGACATGGCCGCCGCCAAACCGGTGACCGGTCCATTGGCCGACGATCCGATCCAGGAAACCATCACCTTCGACGACTTCGCCAAGGTCGACATGCGCATCGCGCTGATCAAGAGCGCCGACTTCGTCGAGGGCTCCGACAAGCTGCTGAAGCTGCAGCTGGATCTGGGCGGCGAATCGCGCCAGATCTTCTCCGGCATTCGCTCCGCTTACCCGGATCCGAAGGCGCTGGAAGGCCGTCTGACCATCATGGTCGCCAACCTGGCGCCGCGCAAAATGCGCTTCGGCGTGTCAGAAGGCATGGTGATGGCGGCGGGCCCTGGCGGGAAAGAGATCTTCCTGCTGAGCCCGGACAGCGGCGCGCAGCCTGGCATGCAGGTCAAGTAATCGCACTAACGCGCGGTTTCAAGGGTCGAGCTTGCTCGGCCCTTTTTTATTGCCCCAAACTCAGGGTTATAAGCATTAAGAAAAAGTCATAACCGCCCTGATTCCCACGCCCGCCGCATCCGGCTATGATGCTCCGAAACAACAAATAGACGTCCAGACAGAAAGACTGCTATAACAGACCTTCACCGGGACCGTTTCCCTGCTTTTTTGGAGCCTATAATAATGAAAAATCTCAAGACTTCGCTGCTCGCCCTCAGCCTGTTGTCCGCTCTGCCGCTGCAGGCGGCGGAACAGGCCGCCGTGCCGGTTGCCATCGCTCAGCATCAGGGGCCGGTGCGCATCGCGGTGATCCGTAATCTCGGTTCCGACGACAACACCACGCAATTTCTGGCGGGCGCCATTCAGGAAGGGCGCAAACTGGGCTTCAAGGTGGATACCTTCCTCAGCAACGGCGACGACGCGCGCTTCCAGGACTTCGTCAACCAGGCCATCAGCCAGAAATATGACGGCGTCATTCTCTCGCAGGGGCGAGCCCCCTATTCCACCGATCTGGTCAAACGCCTCGCGGCGGCCGGCATCGCCGTCGCGGCTTTCGATACCGACGTCAGCGGCAGCGTTCCTGGCGTCACCGTCTCGCAGCAGGACGACGCTTCGCTGGCCAACGCCTCCTTCGGCCAGCTGGTGAAAGATTTCAACGGCCAGGCCAACATCATCAAACTCTGGGTGGCCGGCTTCCCGCCGATGGAGCGCCGCCAGGCCGCCTATCAGCAGTTGCTGAAACAGCATCCGGGCATTCATGAGCTGGAATCGATCGGCGCGGTCTCATCCGACGTACAAGGCGATACCGCCAACAAGGTGGGCGCGGTGCTGGCGAAATACCCGAAAGGCAAGATAGACGCCATCTGGGGCACCTGGGATGCCTTTACCCAAGGGGCTTACAAGGCGCTGAAAGAGAACGGACGCACCGAAATCAAACTGTACAGTATCGATATCTCCAACCAGGATCTGCAGCTAATGCGTGAGGCCGACAGCCCGTGGCAGGTCAGCGTCGCGGTGGATCCGAAACTGATCGGCGCGATCAACCTGCGCCTGGTGGCCAACAAAATCGCCGGAGAAAGCACGCCGGACAACTATCAGTTCAAAGCGACGGTCATTCCGCAGGCGCTGTTACTGGCGCAGCCGGGGCCGGTCAACGTCGCCGGCCTGGCGAAGATCATCCCCGGCTGGGGCAGCAGCAGCGATTTCGTTCAGCCGTGGTTCGCCACGCTACAGGCAGAACACGGTAAATAATGCTGTTTTTCACGGGGCTGCCGACGCAGCCTCTGTTTTTCAACTAATTATCGGCCTCCCCCTTCCGTCCCCGCCAAAATGCGCTATGTTATTTGCATCGCCTAATAACTGTATGCATAAACAGGTTTCGAATGAAGGGATTCCCCTCGCAGATTAACGTGCTGCTGGCCAGTTCGCTGGTGTTGACCATCGGTCGCGGCGTCACGCTGCCGTTCATCACCATCTACCTTACCGAGCATTTCCACCTGTTGCCGAAGAGCGTGGGCGTGATCCTGGGCGTCAGCCTCACCCTCGGCATCATCGCCAGCCTGTACGGCGGCTATCTGGTGGACAAATTCAGCAAAAATCGCCTGATCCTGCTGTCGATTTTATTGTTTGCGCTCAGCTTCTTCGCTATTCCCTGGATCCCGCGCCCCGGCGGCGTGATCGTGGTGCTGGCGATCCTGCACACCTGTTATTCGGTGCTGAGCATCACCATCAAGGCCTGCTTCGCCGACTGGTTGCCGGTCGAGCAGCGCATCAAGGCTTTCTCAATCAACTACACGCTGGTCAACGTCGGCTGGGCGATCGGCTCGGCGCTCGGCGTACTGGTGGCCGGCCTCAACCCGCTGCTACCGTTTTACCTGTCGGGCGGGTTGGCGCTGGCGACGGTGGCGGCGCTGAGCCTGCGCTTGCGCGGGCGGGAACAGCACGCAGCCCCTATCGCCGCATCAGCCTCACTGCCCAACTTCCGCCAGACGCTGACCATCTTGCGCAGCGATCGCCGGCTGATCTACTTCACCCTCGGCAGCACCCTAGGCGCCGTGGTGTTCGGACAGTTCACCGGCTATCTGTCGCAGTACCTGATCACCGTTTCCAGCGCCGAGTTCGCCTACAAAATCATCGGGCTGGTGATGATCGTCAACGCCAGCATCGTCATCGCCCTGCAATACCTGCTCAGTCGCGGCATGCGCCAGGAAAACATGCTGCGCTGGCTGGCGCTGGGCACGCTGTTTTTCATCGTCGGGCTGCTCGGCTTTATGGTCGCCGGCGAGGCGGTCTGGCTGTGGCTGGCGGCGATGGCGGTGTTTACCCTCGGCGAAATCATCGTTATCCCGGTGGAATACATGTTCATCGACTTTATCGCGCCGCCGCACCTGAAAGGCAGCTACTATGGGGTACAGAACCTCAGCGCGCTGGGCGGCGCCATCAACCCAGTGCTGTGCGGGGTGCTGCTCAGCTACGCCGCGCCGCCGTTGATGTTCGTGATGCTGATCGTCGCCGCGCTGCTCAGCCTGCTGTTTTTCTTCCTCGGCCATCGGCTGGCGGAACAGGCGACGGCGGCTGAAGATGCACCTTAATCCGGCGCGCTACACTTAATCCAGGCTGTCAACCCAACGATCGTGCATGGCGGCCATAGCGAGAATTCATGGTGCGATCTGTGGCATGGCTCACAGTTTAATTGTATGATGAATGCATCAGTTAAACGGGAAAAGACAATGGCCAACGTGCTCACACTGTGCTGGAAATACCTCAGGGCCCTGCTCCTCATCTACCTTTGTCTGTTCGTCGGCAACGCGCTGGCGGCGCTGCTGCCGTTCGCCATTCCCGGCAGCATCCTCGGCATGCTGCTGCTGTTCGCCCTGCTTTCCACCCAGATCCTGCCGGCCAAGTGGGTTAAACCCGGCTGCCATTTACTGATCCGCTATATGGTGCTGCTGTTCGTGCCGATCGGCGTCGGGGTCATGAAATACTACGACCAGATCGTGGCGCACCTGGGCCCGCTGGTTATCTCTTGCCTCATCAGCACGCTGATGGTGCTGGTGGTGGTCGGCTATACCTCACATTATTTCCACCGCGAGCGCCGCATCGTCGGTAAGCCCGACGATACGGAGGGCAACCCATGATCCATGAAATCTGGTGGTCGCTGCCGCTGACGCTGGCGGTCTACTTCGCCGCGCGCTGGCTGGCGCGCAAACTGAACATGCCGCTGCTCAACCCGCTGCTGGTGTCCATGGCGGTGATCATCCCGCTGCTGCTGCTCACCGGCATCCCCTATGAGCGCTATTTTCAGGGCAGCAGGATCCTCAACGATCTGCTGCAGCCGGCGGTCGTCGCGCTGGCCTTCCCGCTGTATGAGCAGCTGCACCAAATTCGCGCGCGCTGGAAGTCGATTATCGCGGTGTGCTTCATCGGCAGCCTGACCGCCATGATCAGCGGCGGCGCCATCGCCCTGTGGCTGGGCGCTACGCCGGAAATCGCCGCTTCTATTCTGCCGAAATCGGTCACTACGCCAATCGCCATGGCCGTCGCGGACTCGCTCGGCGGTATTCCGGCGATCAGCGCGGTCTGCGTCATTTTCGTCGGCATCCTCGGCGCCGTGTTCGGCCATACGCTGTTCAACCTGTTGAAAATCACCACCCACTCGGCGCGCGGCCTGGCGATGGGCACCGCATCTCACGCGCTGGGCACCGCGCGCTGCGCGGAGATGGACTACCAGGAAGGCGCCTTCGGCTCGCTGGCGCTGGTGATCTGCGGCATCATCACCTCACTACTGGCGCCATTTCTGTTCCCGGTGCTGCTGCACCTGTTCGGTTAAACAGGATTAAACTTGCGATACATCTCGCATTTATGTATTTCATTGCATTTATTTCATCAATTAAGAGATATTTGTCACACTTTAATATTGCCGCGCTGCCTAGAATGTTATCCCGTTAACCTGTAGAGAGACCTTCTATGCATCCGCGTTTTCACACCGCTTTCAGCGCACTGCCCGCGACACTGCAATCCGCCCTGCAGCCCTATCTGGACGCGTCCGACTTTCCGGCGATGTTCACGGCCGAGCAAGCGGCGGCGATCCGCTCAGGCTGCGGACTGGACGATGACGCGCTGGCATTCGCTCTGCTGCCGCTGGCGGCGGCCTGCTCGTTAACCCCGATATCGCATTTCCACGTCGGCGCCATCGCGCGCGGGCAGAGCGGCAATCTCTATTTCGGCGCCAATATGGAGTTCAGCGGCGCGCCACTGCAGCAATCCGTGCATGCGGAACAGAGTGCGGTGACGCACGCCTGGCTGCGCGGCGAAAAAGCGCTGGCCTCGGTCACCGTCAACTACACGCCGTGCGGCCACTGCCGCCAGTTTATGAATGAGCTGAACAGCGGCGGCGAGCTGCAAATCCGCCTGCCGGGTCGCGCGCCGGCCACGCTGGCGGACTATCTGCCGGACGCCTTCGGCCCGAAAGATCTGGATGTCGCCTCACTGCTGATGGACGAGGTCGATCACGGCCATCAGCTGGCGTTGAACGATGCGCTGGCGCAAGCGGCGCTGGCGGCGGCCAACCGAAGCCACGCGCCATACAGCCGCGCCCATAGCGGCGTGGCGCTGGAAACGGCAGACGGCAACATCTACGCCGGCCGCTATGCGGAAAACGCCGCCTTCAACCCGAGCCTGCCGCCGCTGCAGGCCGCGCTGATCCTGCTGAACCTCTCCGGCGGCGACTGCCAGAACATCCGCCGCGCCGTGCTGGCCGAACCGCAGGACGCGATCATCAGCCAATGGGACGCCACCCGCGCCACCCTGGCGGCGCTGGGCTGCCAGAACGTCAGCCGCACCGCGTTCTAAGCGCACCACGGCGGAGCCATCCGGTTCCGCCGCTAACAGCCCCGCCCGCCAAATACAATGCCCCGACGCCGCCGCAGACACTTTATTTAGTTAAAAAATCATTTGATTGTCGATAATTACGCCAACCTGGTTCATCATCTGGCAACAAATGCTGTACATCTGCTCTTTATCTTTTAGGATCGTCGGCAATAAAGTTATCTGATACGTGAAGAGTAAAACTGATGGAACTAGAATACGAAAGCAAACGCCCGCTCTACATCCCTTACGCCGGCCCAATTCTGCTGGAATTTCCGCTGCTGAACAAAGGCAGCGCTTTCACCGAGGAAGAACGTAGCCACTTCAACCTGCACGGCCTGCTGCCGGAAGCGGTGGAAACCATCGAAGAACAGGTGGAACGCGCCTACCGCCAGTATCAGGATTTCAAGAACGATAACGATAAGCACATCTATCTGCGCAACATCCAGGACACCAACGAAACCCTGTTCTACCGCCTGCTGGACTCGCACCTGAGCGAGATGATGCCGATCATCTACACCCCGACCGTCGGCGAGGCCTGCGAACACTTCTCCGATATCTACCGCCGCGCGCGCGGGCTGTTCATCTCCTACCCGAACCGCGATCGCATCGATGACATGCTGCAAAACGCCACCAAGCAGAACGTCAAGGTGATCGTGGTCACCGACGGCGAACGCATCCTCGGCCTGGGCGATCAGGGCATCGGCGGCATGGGGATTCCGATCGGCAAGCTGTCGCTGTACACCGCCTGCGGCGGCATCAGCCCGGCCTACACCCTGCCGGTGGTGCTGGACGTCGGCACCAACAACCCGCAGCGCCTCAACGATCCGCTGTACATGGGCTGGCGCCATCCGCGCATCTCCGGCGAGGAGTACCACGCCTTTGTCGAAGAGTTTATTCAGGCGGTCAAACGCCGCTGGCCGAACGTGCTGCTGCAGTTCGAAGACTTCGCGCAGAACAACGCCACCCCGTTGCTGAACCGCTACCGCGACGAGATCTGCTGCTTCAACGATGACATTCAGGGCACCGCTGCGGTCACCCTCGGCAGCCTGATCGCCGCCAGCCGCGCCGCCGGCAGCCAGCTGCGCGATCAAACCGTCACCTTCCTCGGCGCCGGTTCCGCCGGCTGCGGCATCGCCGAGCAGATCATCGCGCAGATGAAGTCCGAAGGGTTGAGCGAAGACGAAGCGCGCGCCCGCGTGTTCATGGTCGACCGTTTCGGCCTGCTGACCGACAAGCTGCCGAACCTGCTCGATTTCCAGAGCAAGCTGGTGCAGAAGAGCGAAAATCTCGCCGGCTGGGAAACCGCCAGCGACGCCATTTCGCTGCTGGACGTCGTGCGCAACGCCAAGCCGACCATTCTGATCGGCGTGTCCGGTCAGCCGGGGCTGTTTACCGAAGAGCTGATCCGCGAGATGCATAAGCACTGCGAACGCCCTATCGTGATGCCGCTGTCCAACCCGACCTCACGCGTGGAAGCCCGTCCGGAAGACATCATCAACTGGACCGACGGCGCCGCCCTGGTGGCAACCGGCAGTCCTTTCGCCCCGGTGAGCTATAAAGACCAGCTGTTCCCGATCGCCCAGTGCAACAACTCCTACATCTTCCCGGGCATCGGCCTCGGCGTGCTGGCCTCCGGCGCCATCCGCGTCACTGATTCCATGCTGATGGCCGCCAGCCGCGCGCTGGCGGACTGTTCGCCGCTGGCTACCGACGGCCACGGCGCGCTGCTGCCGAATATCGACGATATTCAGGGCGTGTCGAAGTGCATCGCCATGGAAGTGGGCAAAGCCGCGCAGCTGCAGGGCGTGGCGATCGTCACCTCCGAAGACGCGCTGTCGAAAGCCATCGAGCACAACTTCTGGCGGCCGCAGTACCGCAGCTACAAGCGCACCTCGTTCTAAATTATCCAGGCCTATCGTAGCCGTCCCTGAGACGACAACGATAGGCCTGCAATTTTTCGTAACCCTTGTGGTTCTGCCAAGGGCTTTCTTATCAGAGCACACCGCCTGAGTGCCAAGGTATTATTGCCGTACCATCCTTCCGTGTACTTGCTGACGACCTCACAGTTATGAATGCATTTTAACCATCTCGCCAGCAAACTTCACGGCTCAGCTTTGAAGTTGGTCCTTCTGTCAATCTCAACCTATTCTGATAATGCTCTCTTCGCCTACAGAATCCTTGAAAAATGTGACTTGCTATGTCTAAATACCCCATAGGTTATTTTTTAAGGCATATGATTTTGAAAAATAAGAGAATACAGTATTATATTGACGAGACTTCTATTTTTTAATAACGTTTTTAAATTAATGGGAATTCAGCAAGTTACTTATTGACGATGTCCTTATTGTTTAAATGTGAACATTATTTTCAGGGTCTAAATTAGTTTTAAGGTTTTTTATGAACGCATTAAGTAATGCAAAATGGGTAACTCTGTCACAAATGGGTAAGGTTTTCACCCAGCTAATGAGCATGCTCGTTTTGGCAAGGCTGATTCCTCCGGGGGAGTTCGGTTTAATGGCCATGGCTTATGTCGTAATCAACTTTTCCCTTTTGATCAGGGATTTGGGCACTTCTGCGGCCATAATTCAACATCGAGAGTTAAAGAACAGCACAATTAATGCTATTTTCGGTCTCAACATTACAATGGGAACAATCATCGCCATTGCAATGGTAATTTTGTCACCGCTAATCGCACATTTATTCAAGGAGCCACGATTAGTCGACGTCTTGCTTCTCCTGTCTATTTCATTTCCTATTGCCAGCAGCGGCTCCACCCACCTGGCGTTATTGGAAAGAAATTCAAAATTCATGACTGTCTCTTTGATTGAGTTGTCAGCAGGTATTATATCTCTTATTGCCGCGATTATACTGGCATATATGGGTGCCGGCGTTTATAGCCTTGTCATATCAAATTTACTGACAGCAATTATATCAACGACCCTGCTTTGGATAAAAAGTGATTGGCGCCCAAGCATAAAGAAAATTTTCAACAAAGATGAGTTGAAGTTGATTTTTTCCTTTAGTAGTAATCTTACATTATTCAACTTTGTCAATTACTTCTCCAGAAACGCCGACAGCATGCTTATCGGCCGCTATATGAGCGCTAACGTTCTCGGCTCTTACTCTCTGGCCTACAGAATCATGTTATTCCCGCTACAAAACCTGACATTCATAGCATCTCGCTCATTATTCCCTATTATGAGCCGCCAACAAGATAATGAAGCAGAGGTCAAGAAATTATTCATTAAATCAATTGATGTAATTACATTTATTGTTTTCCCTCTTATGGTAGGATTAGCAACGCTGCGAGAACCTTTCTTCAATGTTGTTTTTGGCCCTGAATGGGAGTTGAGTGCAACAATTATGCTTTGGTTAGCGCCAACGGGTATTGTTCAGGCAGTGACCAGCTCTACAGGTGCAGTTTTAATGTCAAAAGGACGTGCTGGCATATTGCTTTTGCTGGGAGCTTTTGGCGCATTCCTATTGCTAAACGCATTTATCATTGGTGTACAATACGACATTATTACACTCACCATGCTTTATTTCGTTGCCAATGTCATAAACTTCATTCCTGCAATGTTTATCACAATGCGACTGCTAGGAGGCAACCTCTTCGAGGTTATTGTCAGGCTTATTGGACCAGGAATTTGCTCAGGAATTATGTTCGCAGCACTCTACTGGTTATTACATATTTCTCACTTAAACATCGTAATTAATGGCATATTCTCATTGCTATGTGTGTCATTGCTCGGAGCTGTTGTATATCTCATCGCATCCATGATTTTCTTACGCGACAGAATTATTTACCTCAAAAATTCTGTATTAAAGAAGGCATAATTTAGCTCAGCAGGTCCAAGATTTCGCTCTTGGACCTTCGTCAAAGGGATATAAAATGAAGCAGACATTTTAGCTTCATTTAACTATAACAAATGAGTCATTAACACGACTATCACCTTTAGCATTCAGTCAATACGTTTATTTTTATGTTTAAATTTCCCTATACCCGTGGTAATCTCATCAAAAATAACCCTGCTTGAGTTTGAACAATATGAACCTTAAAGTTAGCATTGTTATAGCAAGTTACAACACAGATAAGTACATTGTTGAGTGCGTGAACTCTGCGCTTGGGCAGGATTACGAAAACATTGAAGTCATCGTTGTCAACGATGGTTCTACAGACACCACTGAAGAGTTATTATCTGAACTTGCCCATACTAATCCTAAACTAAAAGTTTTAACGCAAAAAAACCAAGGCCAGTCCATCGCCAGGAACAATGGATTAACTCTAGCCACAGGTGAGTTTGTCATTTTCCTCGATAGTGATGATGCTATTGATAATACATTGATATCAAAATGCGTCACGGCTCTCAGCGCAACTAAAAGTGACATTGTTTTCTTCAATGGCGAAAGTTTTTACGATAAAGAAGATGACGAGCTTACTGCAGGTTTTACTCCTAAGTACATTAGAAACTCCCGCTTATGCGAAGAAGTGATGGACAGCCATAAATTTTTCAAGCTGTCATGGAAATTAAATAACTATACGGTAAGTCCGTGCATGTTCGTTTCCAGGACTCAACTTGTGAGGGACAATCCATTTTATCCTGGCATAGTGCATGAAGATAATTTATTTACTACTAAAATCCTGTTATCACAAAAATCCAATATCATTTGTATAAACGACATCCTGTACAAAAGGCGTATACGCCCGAATTCAGTCATGACATCAAAGAAAAGTGAACGAAATGCTATCGGTTATTTAACCGTGGCAAAAAAAATGATCGCATTACGTTCGCAAACGGATGATGAACTGAACGATTGCTTAAATAGCTTTATTTCTCACTGTGTTAGCTCATCACTTAACGACGCTAAGTCTTGTTTCAAACGCATACCTAAAGAACTGAAGAAAGAATATATTAATGTCATCAAAGATATTGGTTTGATGAATGTCAGAAAAAAAACCTTAGCCAAATTCATTCTATCTTACTTTTAAAAATTCACTACAAAGTAACCCTAAACGTTGAGTTTCAGGGTTACCTTTTCATTGTTATCCATTCCTTCTGCGCGTCTCCCAACACCAAGCAGATCAACATTTTCGGCCTGAACCGCCGAAAAATGCGGCGGAGCGCGTGCTTCAGGCGGTTCGCGTCTTGCGTCGCCCGGTCAGGTAAAGTAGCCTTGATCCATCTTTTTCAGCCCGGCGCGCGTAAGGCAACAACATGTGGAAACGCCTGATAATCAGCCTGTTCATCATCATTGCGGTGTTGATGGGCTCGGCTATTGCGCTCGATCGCTGGATCAGCTGGAAAACCGCGCCTTACGTCTACGACGAACTGCAGGAATTGCCGCACCGCCAGGTCGGCGTGGTGCTCGGCACCGCCAAGTATTACCGCACCGGGGTGATCAACCAGTATTACCGTTACCGCATTCAGGGGGCGATCAACGCCTATAACAGCGGCAAGGTGAAATACCTGCTGCTGAGCGGTGACAACGCCCAGCAAAGCTATAACGAACCGATGACCATGCGACGCGATCTGATCGCCGCCGGCGTAGCGCCGAGCGATATCGTGCTGGACTATGCCGGCTTCCGCACCCTGGATTCCATCGTGCGCACCCGCAAGGTGTTCGACACCAACGACTTCATCATCATCACCCAACGCTTCCACTGCGAGCGGGCGCTGTTTATCGCCCTGCACATGGGGATTCAAGCGCAGTGCTACGCGGTGCCGTCGCCGAAAGACATGATGACGGTGCGCGCTCGCGAGATCTTCGCCCGCCTGGGCGCACTGACCGATCTGTACATCCTCAAGCGCGAGCCGCGCTTCCTCGGCCCGCTGATCCCGATCTCCGCCATGCACACCGTGCCGGAAGACGCCCAGGGGTATCCCGCCGTCTCACCGGAACAGTTGGTGGAGCTGGAGCACAAGCTGAAAGAAGAGAAGCAGAAAGCTAAACAGCCCTGACGCGCAATGCCCAACAAGAAAGGCCGGCAATATGCCGGCCTTGTTGTCTGCGAAGCCAAACAGCTACTTCTTCTTGGCGTATTTCAACGAATCCAGCGCCACGGCGAAGATGATGATGCTGCCCTTGATGATGTACTGCCAGTACGGGTTGATGCCGATATAGGTCAAACCGTAGTTGATGACGGTGAAGATGATCACCCCGGTCACCACGCCCCACACCGTACCCACACCGCCGGCGAACGAGACGCCGCCCACCACGCAGGCGGCGATGGCGTCCAGCTCGTACATAAAACCGAGGTTATTGGTGGCGCTGCCGATGCGCCCCGCTTCCAGCAGGCCGCCAAAGGCGTAAAACACGCCGGACAGCGCATAGATCATGATCAGGTTCAACGGCACGTTGACGCCGGACACCTTGGCCGCTTCCGGGTTGCCGCCGATGGCGAAGATGTTCTTGCCAAAGCGAGTCTTGGTCCACAGGATCCAGACGAATATGATGGCTATTAGCGCATAGAAGGTAATGTACGACAGCTTGAAGTCACCGAAGCGCAAAAAGCCCTGGGCAAAGGTGGAGAACTTCGGATCGAAGCCGGCGACCGGCGAAGCGCCGACCGAGTCGTAATACAGCGAGTTGATGCCGTAGACGATGATCATGGTGCCCAAGGTGGTGATAAACGGCGTCACGTTGAGATAGGCGATAATCAAGCCGTTGACCAGGCCGATCACCGCGCCGACCGCACACACCAGCAGAATAACCAGGGGAATCGACCAGGTTTCCATGTGCGGAAACACTTTGTTGACGTTATCCATCGATTGCAGCAGCGTCGCAGCCACCACCGCTGCCAGCCCCACCTGGCGCCCGGCGGACAGGTCGGTGCCCTGGGTGACGATCAGCCCCGCCACGCCCAGCGCAATGATGATGCGCACCGAAGACTGCGTCAGGATGTTGCTCAGGTTCATCAGGCTGAGGAAGGTGGGATCCTGAATGATGATGATGGCCAACAGCACCAGCAACACCACGTAAATGCCGCCTTCCTTGAAATAGGTAAATAAGGTTTTTTTATTTAGCGCGTTCATAATTCCGATCCTTAAAGGTGCAGGGAGGCGAGACGTAAGATTTCATTTTGCGAGGTCTGTTTGGTGTTAACGATGCCCGCAACCTGACCATTGCTCATCACCAAAATGCGGTCGGTGATCCCCAACAGCTCCGGCATTTCGGAGGAGACGATAATGATCCCCTTGCCCTTCTTCGCCAGCTCGGTCATCAACTGATAGATCTCGAACTTGGCGCCCACGTCGATGCCGCGCGTCGGTTCATCCAGCATCAGGATCTCCGGCTGCGTCAGCAGCCAACGGCCGATGATCACCTTCTGCTGGTTGCCGCCGGACAGCGAACCGATATGGGTGTGATGCCCCGGCGTTTTCACCCGCATGGCGTCGATCACCCACTGGGTGTCGCTCTTCATTCGCGCGTTGTCCAGCAGGCCGAGCTTGTTCTTATAATTGCGGATATTGGAGATCAGCGAGTTGAAGCCCACGTCGAGGTAAGCGTAAATCCCGGTGGAACGCCGCTCTTCGGTCACCAACGCAAAGCCGTGGTTGATCGCTTCGTTGGCGCTGTGGTTGTCGATCGCCTTGCCGTGCAGCTTGATAGTGCCCGCCACCTTTTCGCGAATGCCGAACAGCGTCTCGACGATATCGGTGCGCTTGGCGCCCACCAGCCCGGCGATGCCGAGGATCTCGCCCTGATGCAGATCGAAGGAAACGTCGCGGATCGAGGGCTGGCGCAGCGAAGTCAGGTTCTTCACCTCGAGGATCACTTCACCCGGCGTGTTCTGCCTGTCGGGGAAACGCTGGCTCAGCGAGCGGCCGACCATCATGGCGATGATCTTGTCCATATCCAGCCCTTCCAGCGGCTGGGTGGCGATCCACTGGCCATCGCGCAGCACCGTTATCTCGTCGCACAGCTGGAAGATCTCCTCCATCTTGTGCGAGATATAGACAATGCCGCAGCCGCGCTCTTTCAGCTTGCGGATAATGGTGAACAGGTGATTGACCTCTTTCTCCGTCAACGAGGAGGTCGGTTCATCCATGATGACGATCTTGGCGTCGTAGGAGAACGCCTTGGCGATCTCGATCATCTGCATCTGCGACACCGACAGATTACCCACCTTCTCGCGCGGGTTGATGTCGATATCCAGCTCGTCGAAGATCGCCTGGGTGTCTTTGAGCATTTTATCCTGATCGACAAACAGGCCTTTGATCGGGTAGCGCCCCAGCCACATGTTGTCCATCACGGTGCGTTGCAGTACCAGGTTCAGCTCCTGGTGCACCATGGAAACGCCGTGTTCCAGCGCCTCCTTCGAGCTCTTGAAATCGATTTCCCGGCCCTGAAACACGATGCTGCCGCTGTCTTTCTTGTAAATGCCGAACAGGCATTTCAGCAACGTCGATTTCCCCGCCCCGTTCTCCCCCATCAGGGCATGAATCGAGTGCGGACGGACGCGTAAATTGACATTATCCAAGGCTTTGACGCCGGGAAACGACTTACAGATATCCGTCATTTCCAGCAAAAATTCGCGTGAACTATCGGCCATAAATACACCTGGCTTAACGATTTGCAGTCGTAAACATCCCCGCCGGCGGTATCCCTGGTGTTGGCGCCGCAGGCGGGGTCTTAGCGGGATCTCAGCGCTTATTTAACAAACTGAGACAGGTTGTCTTTATCTACGCCGACGTAAGGAATACGCACGACTTTATTTTCGATTTTATATTGGGTGCCTTCAGTGGCCGGTTTGCCCGCCGCCAGGTTCTTCGCCAGCTCGAAAGTGGCTTTCGCCTGGTTGTCGGCATCGTTCAACACCGTGCCCGCCATCGCGCCGGATTTCACCAACGCCAACGCTTCAGGCAGCGCATCGACGCCAAACACCGGAATACTGGTCTTGTTATGCGCTTTCAGCGCTTCCACCGCGCCCATCGCCATGGCGTCGTTGTTGGCGATCACCACTTCAATCTTGTTGGCGTTCGGGCCGGAGAGCCAGGCATCCATCTTGTCTTTCGCCTGTGCGGTGTCCCACATCGCGGTATCCATCTGCAGCTGTTGGGTCTTGATGCCCTTCTCGTTCAGCGTTTTCACCACGTAGGTGGTGCGCGCCTCGGCATCCGGGTGGCCCGGCTCGCCCTTCAGCAACACGTACTGGATCTGGCCGTCTTTGTTCAGATCCCAGGCCGGGTTGGCTTTCCAGTGCTTGGTGATCAGCTCGCCCTGGATCACGCCGGATTCTTTGGAGTCGGTGCCGACGTAATACGCCTTGTCGTAGCTGTCCAGCGCCTTGCGGGAAGGTTCTTTGTTGTAGAACACCACCGGGATATCGTTTGCGCGCGCCTTATCGATAACCACCGGCGCCGCGGCCGGGTCGACCAGGTTGATCGCCAGCGCTTTCACGCCCTTGGCCAACAGCACGTCAATCTGGTCGTTCTGTTTGGACTGGTCGTTCTGCGAGTCATTCATCAGCAGGGTGACGTCCGGCGAGGCCTTGGCGTCTTTTTCGATCGCTTTGCGCACCACCGACATGAAGTTGTCGTCGTATTTGTAAATCGTGACGCCAATACGGGTATCAGCATGGGCTGCGGCGCCAAACATCATGGCTGCGGCCAGGCCGGCCAGGGTGAAAACCTTCTTATTCATTGTCAGTCTCCGGTTCTGTGTAGGGTATTACTCGTCTTTGAGCCAATGGTCACCGGCAGTGCGCACACCCCAGGCCAGGCGATTTCCACTCAACACCTGTCGTCCGTGGATCTTGTTATTTCCGAGAAATGCTGCGTCAGCGCGAGATAAAGGTTACAGCGGCAAGGGCCTTTGCGCCGGAAAACGCCTAGAGCATAGACGGCGTGATGTTAATAATCTGTGAATTTTCTCACAGATTGAAAACGGTTACACAAGACTAAATCGTCAGAGAGTGACCGTCGCCTCACTTTGCCAGGGAGCGACGGAATGGCGGCGCACCAGCGTCGGCATGAACAGATGCTCGGCCTGCGGCTCCGCCAGGCCAGCTGCGCCCTGCAATGCCAGCTCGGTCGCCAGCGTGGCCATCGAGACGATCGGGTAGCGCACCGTGGTAAGTTTGGGGCTGGTGTACCGCGCGATGGGGATATCGTCGAAGCCGATCAACGAGAAATGCTGCGGCACAGTGATACCGTTTTCTTTCAGTACCGCCATGGCGCCGGCGGCCATGGCGTCATTGTAGGCGAACACCGCGCTTAGCTGTAAGTTGCGCCCCAGCAGCTCCACCATCGCCGCCTCGCCGCCCTGCAGATCCGGCGAACCGTAGGCGCGCCAGCTGTCGGGCGTCGCCAGCCCGGCGGCGGCCATCGCCTGTGCGTAGCCCTGCTGACGCAGCGGCCCGTCCTCGATCGGGTGGTTGGAACCCAGATAGCCGATGCGCCGATGGCCCTGCGACAGCAACAGGCGCAGTGCCATCTCGGCGCCGCAGACGTTATCCAGCCCGACGCAGCGCGATTCATAGCCGGAAATGATGCGGTTGATCAGCACCATGCCCGGCACCTGCTCCAGAAAACCGATCAGCTCGGCATCGCTCAGGGCTTTGGCATGGACAATCAGGGCGTTACAACGCTGGCGGATCAGCACTTCGATCGCATGGCGCTCTTTGTCCGCCTGATGATAGCTGTTGCCGATCAGCAGATATTTGTGGTGTTTCTGCGCCACCGTGTCTACCGCTTTCACCAGCGCACCGAAGAACGGATCGGACACGTCCATCACCACCACGCCCAAGGTATCGCTGCTTTGGGTCGCCAACGCCTGTGCATTGGCGTTGGGGCGGTAGCCCAACTCCGCCACCGCCTGCAGCACCAGCTCGCGCGTCTCTTTGCTGGTCAACGCGCTATGATTGAGTACCCGGGAGACGGTCGCGACAGAGACCCCGGCGCGTTTCGCCACGTCGCGAATGGTGATCGGATGAACTGGAGGCATGCAGGATCCTGAAATCGGGGTAGTGGCCGGTGGCGCTATCCTACCCCGATTGGCCCGCTGTTCTGCGTGAATTACGTCACAGGAAAGAAAACGTTTACATACATTTTTTTAACCTGCCGGTGGGCGCTCATTTCGGCGCTTTGGTTTCCGCTTCGCCGGCGGCCATCTGCGTCAGCTTGCGCCACAGCCACTCCATCGGTCCCTGGGTGAAATAACGCAGCCACAGTGCGGAAAACGCCAGATTGATCAACCAGACCAGCGGTACAAACGCCAACAGCTGCAGCCGGTCGAACTGCTCATAGAGACCGAAGCGATAAAACAGCGTGGTGCAGATCAGCGTTTGCAACAGGTAGTTGCTCAGCGCCATGCGCCCCACCTGGCTCAGCCAGTGAGCGATGCGCAGGCGCGACAACGCGGGCCAGAAGCCATAGCACAATGCCAGATAGCCCATCGCCTGCAGCGGCGCGCCCAGCTCGCGCGGCACCTGCAGCAGGAAACCGCTCCAGCGATAGTCCCAATGCACCTGCCATTGCAGCGCCACCGCCGGCAGTTGGATCAGCACCGAGAGCGGCAGCAGCCACGCCGCCTGCCGCAGATAATAGCCGGAGGAGTAGCTGCCGCGCAGCCAGCCGCTGCGCATCAGCCCGGCGCCGAACAGCATCAGCCCCGCCAGCTCCCAGCCATACTGCGCGCCGATGGCCAACAGGCTGGAAGAGAGCAGATCGGCGCGGCTGCGCCAGGCTTCGAAACCGCCCTGCAGCTTCCAGAACTTCTCGTACTGTAACTCCGCCACGCCAGGCAGCCAGAAGCCGCCCGGTTCGCCGTGCGAAACAAACCCGAGCAGTAGCAGTACCGCCACGCCGATCAGATACAGCACCACGCCGGTTTTCAGCAGTTGAAAGGTTTCTTTGGCATCGCGGATCAGGCGCCAGCACACCAGGCCGATCAGCCCGTAGGCCAGCAGAATGTCACCGTCCCACAACAAGATCGCGTGCGCGAGGCCAAACAGCACCAGCCACGACAGCCGCGCGCGGATCCAGCTTTTGCCTCGTCGCAACAGCATTTGCAGCCCGGCGCCGAACAGCAGCGCGAACATCGCCAGGAATTTGGCCTGGGCGAAGAGATCGAGCAGCGCCCAGGTCCAGGCGTCGCGTGATGACGGCATACCCAGATAAGCCGGGTTGAGGTAGGCGGCCTTCGGCAAACCGAAGGCGCTGATGTTCAGCAATAAAATGCCGAGGATGGCGATGCCGCGCACGCAGTCCAGCGTGGCGATACGCGGCAGAGGATGACTGTTCATTTTTTATCGCTGTCTTCCGCTCATGAAAAAGGCGCCCGCAGGCGCCTGTTGTCGTCTTGCGGGTCGCCCCGCAACGCCATCACCCCTGGTGATGACGCACCGCGCGCAGGAACTCCTGGCGGGTGTTCTGGCTGGACTTGAACAGCCCCCCCAACGAGGTGGTGGTGGTGGCGCTGGTCGCGTCGCGGATGCCGCGCGCCTTGACACAATAATGGACCGCATCGATCGATACCGCCACGTTATTGGTGCCGAGCAGAGTTTGCAGCGCCACCAGGATCTGCTGGGTCAGGCGCTCTTGCACCTGCGGACGCTGGGAGAAGAACTGCACGATGCGGTTGATCTTCGACAGACCGATCACCGAGTCTTTCGGGATATAGGCCACGGTGGCCTTGCCGTCGATGGTCACGAAGTGGTGTTCACAGGTGCTGGTCAGCGTGATGTCGCGCACCGTCACCATCTCATCCACCTTCATCTTGTTTTCGATGACGGTGATTTTCGGGAAGTTGGCGTAGTCCAGGCCGGAGAAGATCTCGTCGACATACATTTTGGCGATGCGATGCGGCGTTTCCGCCAGGCTATCGTCGGACAGATCGAGATTCAGCAGCTGCATGATTTCGGTCATGTGCTCTTTGATGCGGCGTTTGCGCGTTTCGCGATCCAGCACTTCCCCGCGCAGCGGTGTCTCCAGACCACGCTCTTCCAGCGCCGCATGCACCAGCGCGGCTTCTTTACTTAATGATGTCATGTACTTGTTCTCCTGCGGACGGAACCCGCCGGCGGCCAGGCATGGCGTGCGGCCGACGGATTGCTTGCTCTCGTGACGGCAGAGTTTTCGTGATAGATAACGTGAACCCGGTCAAGATTTTGCCCCCACTGTAGATGAGAGCGCGGCGATTATCCAGTGATTGTGCGTCATCCACAGGTGAAATATTCGCATTTAGCACAATCAGGCCGGCTGCGGGATTCCACGTTTTTTGTATGGATTTTAATCACCGCGGCGCCGCTTTTTGCGCCAATCGCCGCGCTGGCGTATTGACCACCAATACGCCGGCCGCCAACAGCGCCGCCACCGCCACGTACAACGCCGGCTCCAGCCGATGGGTCAAAGCGGTCGACAGCGCCGACAGCATCGGCCCTACCAGCTGGCCGATCGCATAGCCGGTAGTCAGCAACCCGGCCATGTAGCGCGCATGGCGCGGCGCCAGCTCCCGGCCGTGCTGAAGAGCGAGCTGCACCACGCAGAGAAAACCGCCGCCGGTCAACAACGCCCCGAGCGCCAGACCGGCCACGCCCGGCACCACTTCGGCGCTCAGCACGCCCAGCGCCTGCACCCACAGCGTGATCGCCAATCGGGTCTGGGTGGTCAGGCGGTGGCGGGTCAGAATACCGATGACGATCCCCAGCATCGCCGCGCCGCCGAATATCGGCCAGACGAACTGCGCTAACAGGCTGCCGGGAAAACGCGCCGCCGCCATCTGCGACAAGAACGTCGCCGGCAGGATGTAGCCGAAGCCGGCCAGGCTGTAACTCCACACCAAACGTTTGAGCGCCGGCGTCAACAGCAGCGGCTCCAGGGCTGCGTTCGGGCGGTGCAACTCGCCGGCCCGCGGCAGATAGGCGCTAATCGCTCCTATCAATACCAGCGCCAGCACGCCATACGCCAGCCAGGCCTGCGCCGCCGTCAGCCCCAGCGTGTTGATGCCCACCGCCAGCATGCCGCTGAGGAAGATACCGGCGCCCGGCCCGGCGAACACCGCCGCGCTCAGCGCCGGCCTACCGTAATGCGCCAACCGCTCGTTGGTCCAGGCCGCCACCAGTACCATCGCCCAGCCGCTGGCCCAACCGATGACGAAGCGCAGCGCGCCGTGCGTCCACGCATCCTGCGCCAGCGCCGACAGCAGCGTCAGCGCCACCGCGCCCCACACGCCGAGCCACAGGCGCCGTTCGACGTGGCGCGTGGCGCGCATCGCATCATAGGCACCGCACAGGTAGCCCAAATAGTTGATCGCCGCCACCAGCCCGGCGCCGGTCAGGCTGAACTGGTGTTCAGCGATCATCAGCGGCACCTGAGGGGTGAAAGCGAAGCGGCCGATGCCCATCGCGACGATCAGCGCGACAAAACCACTCAAGGCAATGCGTAAAGCCATATCGATATCCAAAAGGTTAAAAGAAGGTTGCCAGTATCATGCCGCAGTATTAAACTCACAAAAACTGAATAATAGTTATCAAGTTCATCACGAAAAGAGAATGAAATGGATCTGACCCAGCTTCGCATGTTCTGCTGCGTGGCGGAAACCGGCTCGGTCGCCCGCGCCGCCGAGCAGCTGCACCGCGTGCCGTCGAATCTGACCACCCGGCTGCGCCAGCTCGAGCAGGAGCTCGGCGCCGATCTGTTTATCCGTGAAAAGCAGCGTCTGCGCCTGTCGCCGATGGGCCATAACTTTCTGTGTTACGCCAACCGGATTCTGGCGCTGAGCGACGAGGCGATGAGCATCACCCACGCCGGCGAACCGGCGGGCAACTTCGCCCTCGGTTCGATGGAAAGCACCGCCGCCACCCGCCTGCCCTCGCTGTTGGCGGCTTACCACCAGCGCTTCTCGCAGGTTTCACTGTCGCTGACCACCGGCACCTCCGGCGAAATCGCCGATCGGGTGCGCGCCGGCACGTTGGCGGCCGCCCTGGTCGACGGCCCGGTGCCTTATGACGAGTTGAACGGCTGTATCGCCTATCCTGAACATATGGTGGTGATCTCCTGTCTCGATCATGCGCCGATCCACAGCGCCAAAGACGCCAATGGCGAAACGCTGTTCGCCTTTCGCGCCAGCTGCTCCTACCGCCTGCGGCTGGAAGCCTGGTTCAAAAACGAAGGGGCGCGGCCGGGGCAGGTCATGGAGATCCAGTCCTATCACGCGATGCTGGCCTGCGTCGCCAGCGGCGCCGGGTTGGCGATGATCCCGCACTCGGTGCTCAGCCTGCTGCCGGGCCATGAGCGGGTACGGGTTCACGCCCTCCCGCCGGAAGTGGCCGACACCGCCACCTGGCTGCTGTGGCGCCGCGACGCGTTCGGGCCGAACGTGCGCGCGCTGAAAGAATTGATTATTGAACAGACGGAAACCGCCGCTGTTGATGAAAGCACCCCCGACGATTTATCAGACGTTAACGATATCGCCTGATTTAAAAAGAAAACCACTGAGGAGACTATGATGGAGATGATCAAAACCCGCGCCGCCGTTGCCTGGGGCCCGAACCAGCCGCTGAAGATTGAGGAAGTCGATCTGATGCCACCGCAAAAAGGCGAAGTGTTGGTGCGGATCGTCGCTACCGGCGTCTGCCATACCGACGCCTACACCCTGTCCGGCAAAGATCCGGAGGGCGTGTTCCCGGCGATCCTCGGCCATGAAGGCGGCGGCGTGGTGGAAGCGGTCGGTGAAGGCGTCACCAGCGTGGCGGTCGGCGACCACGTGATCCCGCTCTACACCCCGGAATGCGGCGAGTGCAAATTCTGTAAATCCGGCAAGACCAACCTGTGCCAGGCGATCCGCGCCACTCAGGGTAAAGGGCTGATGCCGGACGGCACCACCCGCTTCTTCAAGGACGGCAAGCCGATCTTCCACTACATGGGCACGTCCACCTTCTCTGAGTACACCGTGGTGCCGGAAATCTCACTGGCGAAAATCAACAAGGAAGCGCCGCTGGAAGAAGTGTGCCTGCTGGGCTGCGGCGTGACCACCGGCATGGGCGCGGTGATCAACACCGCCAAGGTGCAGCCGGGCGATACCGTGGCGATCTTCGGCCTGGGCGGTATCGGCCTGTCGGCGATCATCGGCGCGCAGATGGCCGGCGCAGGCCGCATCATCGGCATCGATCTCAACACCAGCAAATTCGATCTGGCGCGCAAACTGGGCGCCACCGACCTGATCAACCCGAAAGATTACGACAAGCCGATTCAGGACGTGATCGTCGAACTGACCGATGGCGGGGTCGATTTCTCCTTCGAGTGCATCGGCAACGTTAACGTGATGCGCTCCGCGCTGGAATGCTGCCACAAGGGCTGGGGCGAGTCGGTGATCATCGGCGTCGCAGGCGCCGGTGAAGAGATCGCCACCCGTCCGTTCCAGCTGGTGACCGGCCGCGTCTGGCGCGGTTCGGCGTTCGGCGGCGTCAAGGGCCGTTCGCAGCTGCCGGGCATCGTCGAGCGTTATCTGAACGGCGAGTTCGCGCTGAACGACTTTATCACCCACACCATGGGGCTGGAGCAGATCAACGAAGCGTTCGATTTGATGCACGAAGGCAAATCGATCCGCACCGTTATCCACTTCGACCAATAAGCCAGGAGGCAGAGATGACGTTGTCATTGGAACTTCTCGAAGAGCACCGCATGTTCGGCGGCTGGCAACAGCGTTATCGCCACGCGGCGCAGAGCCTGAATTGCAACATGACATTCAGCATCTACCTGCCGCCGCCGCGCGATGATAACCCGCCGCCGGTACTGTACTGGCTGTCGGGGCTGACCTGCAACGACGAGAACTTCACGTTGAAAGCCGGCGCGCAACGCATCGCCGCCGAGCTGGGTCTGGTGCTGGTGATGCCGGACACCAGCCCGCGCGGCGACGAGGTGCCGAACGACGAAGGCTACGATCTGGGCCAGGGCGCCGGGTTCTACCTGAACGCCACCCAGGCGCCGTGGGATCGTCACTTCCGCATGTACGATTACGTCAGCGCCGAACTGCCGGCGCTGATCGCACAGCACTTCAGCGTCAGCGATCGTCAATCTATCTTCGGTCACTCGATGGGGGGCCACGGCGCGCTGATGATGGCGTTTCGCAATCCGCAGCGCTTCCACTCGGTGTCGGCGTTCGCGCCGATCGTCAACCCGTGTCAGGTGCCGTGGGGCCGCAAGGCGTTCACCGCCTATCTGGGCAGCGACGAAAGCCAATGGCTGCAGTACGACAGCTGCCATCTGCTGGCCAGCGGCGCGGAGAAAATGCCGGTGCTTATCGACCAGGGCGACGACGACCAGTTCCTTGCCGATCAGCTGCAGCCGGCGCGGTTGGCCGAACTGGCGCGTCAGCGCGACTGGCCGCTGACGCTGCGCATTCAGCCGGGGTACGATCACAGCTACTTCACCATCGCCACCTTCGTGGAAGATCACCTGCGCTTCCACGCCGAGCACCTGTTCCGCTGATAAAAAATCCGGGCGGTTAAACCGCCCGGATTTCTTCAAATACCGTCAAGAAGAAAGTCGATGGCGGCTTTTATCCTGGTCCGATACTGGGAAACATCACAAAACTCGGCCCCCAAAGCCCGAACCGGGATGCTGGCCATTTCATATGTCATCACGGCGTACTCGTTGTCATCAATCAATCTGATCAACGGGATCAAGCGCTCCGGTCGTGTACTCCCCGGGTATTTTTCAACGGGCAACTAAGGGATCACAACCCGACGATTTAATTGCCCAATGATATCGCTCGTCACATCAAGCAGCAGGGGATAAACCGCGCTGTTCCCCCTATTCGCATACACCGTAAATTGCATCGCTAAAACGTCCTGTATTCGTCGCTAAAGCAACCATGCTCATCATTAAATCGGTTAAGCGCTTCAAGCGCCTCTCGGTTTTCTTCCTGCCATTTTATCCTCTCATGCTGACGCAACTCAGCATCTAAAGCAGCAGTTAGCGTCGCACTGAGATTAATCCCCGCCTCACGCGCACGGCTCAACAAACTGCGTTCCAGCGTCATGGTCACACTTTGCGTCGTTCGTTGTTTTACTGGCATCGGCACCTCTCTCACTCATTTTCGTGCAAACAACACGGTTTATTGAACGATAGTAGCATTGAGACGACATTTGAGCCCGTTCAAATATGCGCCATACGTTAAAGCATCACCCCTTCAGCTTCGGATCGAGCGCGTCGCGCAATCCGTCGCCCAACAGGTTGAACGCCAGCACGGTGATGAATATCGCCAGGCTGGGGAAGATCGCCACGTGCGGCGCGATCACCATATCGGCGCGTGCCTCGTTGAGCATCGCCCCCCACTCCGGCGTCGGCGGCTGGGCGCCCAGGCCCAAAAACGACAGGCTGGCGGCGGTGATGATCGAGGTGCCGATGCGCAGGGTGAAATAGACTACGATCGACGACAACGTGCCCGGCAGAATGTGCCGCAGGATGATGGTCCAGTCCGAAGCGCCGATGCTGCGCGCCGACTCGATATAGGTCAGGTGCTTCAGCACCAGCGTGTTGCCGCGCACCAGGCGAGCAAAGGCCGGAATGCTGAAGATCGCCACCGCGACAATCACGTTGGCCATGCCGCTGCCCATGATCGCCACCACGCCGATCGCCAGCAGAATGCCGGGAAACGCGAACAGCACGTCGCACACGCGCATGGTGAGGCGATCCCACCAGCCCTCATAGTAGCCGGCCAGCAGCCCCAGCAAGGTGCCGATCGCCCCGCCCGCCAGCACTGAGAACACCCCGGCCGCCAGCGAAATGCGCGTGCCCATGAGGATGCGGCTGAAGATATCGCGCCCGAGGGAATCCACACCCAGCCAGTGCATCAGCGAAGGCCCTTCGTTCAGCCGGTCGTAATCGAAATAGTTTTCCGCATCGAACGGTGCCAGATAAGGCGCCAGCAGCGCCGCCGCGATCAGCAGCAGCACCAACAGACCGGCGACCAGCGCCGCCCGCTGGCGGCGAAAACGCCGCCAAAACTCACCCCACGGCGTGCGTACCGCGTTGGGGTCGATAAGCGGCATCGCCTTCAGTGCAGCGTTGCGCCGCCAATGCTTAATCATGCCGCGTCCTCATTGGTAACGAATCGCCGGGTTGATCGCCGCGTACAGCATATCCACCAGCAGGTTGATCAGGATGAACTCCAGCGAGAACAGCAGCACCTCAGCCTGGATCACCGGGTAATCGCGCATCTCCACCGAGTCCACCAGCAACCGCCCCAGCCCCGGCCAGTTGAATACCTTCTCCACCACGATCGAACCGCCGAGCAGGAAGCCGAACTGTAGCCCCATCATGGTCACCACCGGGATCATCGCGTTACGCAGGCCGTGTTTCATCACCACCACGCTTTCCCGCACGCCCTTGGCGCGCGCGGTGCGCATGTAGTCCTCCTGCAACACTTCGACGAACGAAGCGCGAGTGAAGCGCGCCATCACCGCCGCCACCGCCGCCCCCAGGGTTATTGAAGGCAGAATGTAGTGCCGCCAGCTGTCGGCGCCCACCGTCGGCAGCCAGCCCAGCTCGACCGAGAACACCTGCATCAACAGCATGCCGAGCGCAAAGGCCGGGAACGAGATCCCCGACACCGCCAGCGTCATGCCGAGACGATCCGGCCAACGGTTGCGCCACACTGCAGACACCACGCCGATCGCCAGACCGAACGCCACCGCCCACAGCATGCTGGCCACGGTCAGCCAGAAGGTCGGCATAAAGCGAGAAGCGATCTCTTCGCTCACCGGCCGTTTGGACACCATCGAGATGCCGAAGTCGCCCCGCAGCGCGTTGACGAAGAAGTGCGCGAACTGCTGCGGCAGCGGCTTATCCAGCCCCAGATCCTTGCGCACCAGTTGCACCACCGCCTCGTCGGCCTCCGGCCCCGCCGCCAGCCGCGCCGGATCGCCCGGCAACAGATGGACGAACAGAAACACCAGCACCGCCACGATCAGCAGCGTCGGGATCAGGCCCAGCAGTCGTTTCAGAAAATAATTGAGCATCTCATTCCTTCCCCCGTCCGCAGCCGCTTGGCCACGGGCGGGGATGGGCGCCTTATTTCAGATCGGCGTTATCAAAGTTGAACGAGGTATCCGGCATCACGTAGAAGCCGCTCAGCTGTTTGCTGTTGGCCGACAACAGACGTTCGGTCGCCAGGAAGATCCAGGGCGCGTCGGCCCAGATGCGATCCTGCGCGTCCTGGTACAGTTTCTGTTTCTCGGCGCGATCGGTGGTCGCCAGCGCGTCGGTCAGATCCTTGTCCACCTGCGGGTTGCTGTAGAACGCGGTGTTGAACTGCTTCGGCGGTGCCGCCTGAGTGGAGAACAGCGGCGACAGCGCCCAGTCGGCCTCCCCGGTCGAGGCCGACCAGCCGGTATAGAACATCCGCACGCCGGTGTCTTTCACCCCGACGCTTTCCACCTGCGCCGCGCGCTGCCCGGCGTCCATCGCCGTCACCGTCACTTTCACCCCGACCTGCGCCAGCTGCTGCTGAGTGAACTGCAGCACCTTCTGCGCGGTGCTGTGGTTGTGGGACGACCACAGCGTGGTGGTGAAACCGTTCGGATAGCCGGCCTCTTTGAGCAACTCGCGCGCCTTGGCCGGATCGTACGGCCACGGCTTATAGCGGGCGGCGAAGTCGATCGCCGGCGGCACCGGCCCTTCCGCCGGCACCGCGTAGCCGGCGAACGCTACCTTGATCAGCGCGTCCTTATTGATGGCATAGTTCAGCGCCTGACGTACCTTCGGATTATCGAACGGCTTTTGGGTGACGTTCATGCTGATGTAACGTTGCAGGATCGACGGCGCGGCTACCACGTCCAGCTTGGCGTTGCCTTCCAGCACCTTGGCCTGCTCGTAAGGGATCGGGAAGGCGAAGGTCGCCTCGCCGGTCTGCAACATCGCCGCGCGGGTGTTGTTATCCACCACCGGGCGCCAGGTGATGCTGTCGAGCTTCGGCAGCCCCGGTTGCCAGTAGCCATCGAACTTCTTCACCTTGACGAAATCGGTCTGGTTCCAGGTTTCGAACTGGTACGGCCCGGTGCCGACCGGGTGGAAACCGATCTCCTTGCCGTATTGCTTCAGCGCCGCCGGCGAGATGATCGCCGCCGCCGGGTGCGCCAGATTGTTGACGAACGCCGAGAACGGCGCCTTCAGCACGATTTTCACCGTATTGGCGTCCACCGCCTCGGTTTTGTCGATCATCTTGAACAGGTTGTAGCGCTTGAGATGGCTGTCCGGGTTGCTGGCGCGGTCGAGGTTAACCTTCACCGCCTCGGCGTTGAACGCGGTGCCGTCGTGGAATTTAATGCCCTGGCGCAGTTTAACGGTGTAGGTCAGGCCGTCTTTGCTGACCTCATAGCTGTCCGCCAGCACGTTCACCAGCTTCATGTCCTTGTCGAAGCCGAACAGCCCCTGATAGAAAGACTTGGCCACCGCCTGCGACAACGTGTCGTTAGCGTCGTAAGGATCGAGGGTGGTGAAGTTGGACGCCACGGCGATCACCGCGTCCTTGGCCGCCCAAACCGGGCCAGTTCCCGTCGCCAGCAGTACGGCGGCCAACAGCGCATTGCGTTTGAATGTGTGCTTCATGTCGCTTGTCTCTCCTGAGGTCTTTAATAAGCACCGGCGATCGGGTGGCGGGCGACAAAGTGCCCGGCGCCAACCTGCACCAGCGGTGCGGTAACGGGTTCATCACCCAGCGCGCGTACCGGGCTGGGGATCTCATCGACCGGCAACGGCTGCCGTTTGTGGGCGTGAGCGGGATCGGCCACCGGCACCGCCGCCATCAGCTTGCGGGTGTAGGGATGCTGCGGGTTGTCAAACACCGCCTGCCGCGGGCCGATCTCGACAATTTGCCCGAGGTACATCACCGCCACCCGGTGGCTGATGCGCTCCACCACCGCCATGTCGTGTGAAATGAACAGAAAAGCGATGCCGAACTCGCGCTGCAGATCGAGCAACAGATTGACGATTTGCGCCTGAATCGACACGTCCAGCGCCGAGACCGCCTCGTCGGCGATCACCACTTTCGGGTTCAGCGCCAGCGCGCGTGCGATGCAGATGCGCTGGCGTTGGCCACCGGAAAACTCGTGCGGGTAGCGGCGCGCATGCTCCGGCAGCAGGCCGACGCGTTCCAGCAGCCAGGCCACGCGCCGCTCCGCCTCCCGGCCGCGCATCACGTTGTGCACCAGCAGCGGCTCCATGATGGAGAAACCAACCGTCAGGCGCGGATCGAGCGAGGCGTAGGGATCCTGAAAGATGAACTGAATATCGCGCCGCAGGTGCTGCAGCGCCGGCCCCTTCAACTGATCGATTCGCCGCCCGGCGAAGGTGATGGTGCCGCTCTGGCTGTCCACCAGCTTCAGCAAAGAGCGCCCGGTGGTGGACTTGCCGCAGCCGGACTCGCCCACCAGTCCCAGCGTCTCGCCGGGGTAAAGATCGAAACTGACGTTTTCCACCGCGTGTACCCGGCGAGTAACCCGATTGAACAGCCCGCCGCGCAGATCAAAACGCGTGACCAGATGCTCCACCTGCAGGATCGGCGCGGCACTCGGCGGCACGGTATCCTGCGGCACTTCATCGCCCTCGTCACCCGGCAACGGAAACTTCGCCGGCAGCGGGCGATCGGCCATCGCCCCCAGCTTCGGCACCGCCGCCAGCAGCGCCCGCGTGTAGTCCTGCTGCGGCGCGGCGAACAGCTCACGCACCCGATTTTGCTCCACCTGCTCACCGCGGCGCATCACCAGCACCCGGTCGGCGATCTCGGCCACCACGCCCATATCGTGAGTAATGAAGATCACCCCCATCTGCATCTCCCGTTGCAGCACGCGGATCAGCTGCAGGATCTGCGCCTGAATGGTGACGTCGAGGGCGGTGGTGGGTTCATCGGCGATCAGCAGCGCCGGCTTGCAGGAGAGCGCTATGGCGATCATCACCCGCTGGCGCATGCCGCCGGAAAGCTGGTGCGGGTAGCGCCCCAGCACCTCTTTGGCCTCCGGAATACGCACCAGATCGAGCATGCGCAGCGCCTCCTGGCGCGCGCTGCGGTGATCCATCCCCTGATGCAGGCGCAGCGATTCAGCGATCTGCTCGCCGACCGGAAACACCGGGTTGAGCGAGGTCATCGGCTCCTGGAAGATCATCGCCATGTCAGCGCCGCGCACCCTGCGCAGCGTGCTCTGCGAGGCGCGCGCCAGATCGAGCAGCGCGCCGTCACGGCGGCGCAGCGTCATGGCGCCGCTGACGATGCGCCCGCCGCCCTGCTCCACCAACCGCATCAGCCCCAGCGAAGTGACCGATTTGCCGGAGCCGGACTCACCGACGATCGCCAGCGTCTCGCCGCGATCGAGATCGAATGACAGGCTGCGCACCGCTTCCACGGCGCCTTCCGATTGAGGAAAACTGATGCTCAGATCGCGCACCGACAGCACACGCTGCGGCGGCAATGACAGCCCGCCGCCGCCGGCGGGCTGGAATGAAACGTCGGTCATGCACCCTCCCGGTGAACGATTAGCGATAAATCCCGACGGACGGCGCATCGCCGACATAGCCAAAACCGCGGTACATCCCCTCGCTGTTGAACGGCAGCGCGATATTGCCGTGGCGATCGACGGCGATCATGCCGCCGCTGCCGCCCAGCGCCGGCAGTTTCTCCATCACCACCCGATCGCTGGCCTCTTGCAAACTGAGGCCGGCGTATTCGATCAGGGCGGAGACGTCATAGGCCGCCACGCCGCGCATGAAGATTTCGCCGGTGCCGGTGCTGGAAACCGCCACCGTGGCATTGTTGGCATAACAGCCAGCGCCGATGATCGGCGTGTCGCCCACCCGGCCGGCCTGTTTGTTGGTCATGCCGCCGGTGGAGGTGGCGGCGGCGAGGTTGCC
Organism: Serratia sp. LTN-2; assembly: GCF_059740205.1. NCBI lineage: Bacteria > Pseudomonadati > Pseudomonadota > Gammaproteobacteria > Enterobacterales > Yersiniaceae > Serratia > Serratia sp. LTN-2. Next base: position 335,242 of record NZ_JCAXDO010000002.1, read on the forward strand.
CAGCGCATCCAGCGCCACTGCGCCGACCGTGCCGAATTTGCGATCGGGATCGAGCGGATCGCCGGCCTGCGCCGCGCCGTCGTGATCGAGCCATACCCGGCCCTGCTCCGCCTGGGCGCGGTGCAGCTGATCAAAGCGTTCCTGAGTGAAGAAGAAATCGGGGGGAACCATTTCCAGGCCGTGGGCGGCGGCGAACTTCTCGGCGCCTTCGGCGGCAAACAGCACGTGTTCGCTATTTTCCAGCACCGCGCGCGCCGCCAGCACCGGGTTGCGAATGCGGCCGACGCCGGCGACGGCGCCAGCATCGCAGGTGCGGCCGTCCATCACGCAGGCATCCAGCTCGTGGGTGCCTTGATGGGTAAACACCGACCCTTTGCCGGCGTTGAACAGCGGGCATTCCTCCAGCAGCCGCACCGCTTCGGTCACCGCGTCCAGCGCGCTGCCGCCCTGCGCCAATATCGCCTGCCCGGCGGCCACGATCTCGGACAACGCCTGAATATACTGCCGTTCCTTTTCCGCACTCAGCGCCGCCCGGGTAATTGCGCCCGCGCCGCCATGAATGGCAATCACTGGTTTGCTCATTTGCCTGACACCCTGTGTTAATCCCGCCGTTGCACAGCGAAAAAGCTGAGCGCGGTATCATTATTATTCAGTCTTTTTCGACTCTATTTGGTCCGACAGTGGAAGTACAGCATAACGTCCACGCCCCGCTTTTAGCGTAGCGCGCTTAGACCGTTTCGCACCTTGAAATAGCTTATTGGAATAAAAACAGCGAGTTATGAAAATCGAAAAACCGCTGACAGCGCGGTTGGGATTAATGGTAATCCCGCATGTGGAAATAGGGGCGTAGCGTAATGAAATAAACGTTCGCGCTGAATAATCATTATTTCGACGCCCGGCCTGCTGTTTTTTCCCCGGCCGGGCGCAGATGATCCGACGATTAAAAACCCGAGCCTGGCTGCTGCAAAAAGGCCTCTTCTTCCGGCGTGCTGGTGCGCCCCAATATCGCGTTGCGATGCGGGTAGCGGCCGAAGCGATCGATAATCGCCTTATGCCGCAGCTCGAACTCCAGCTGGTCGCCGTTATTGAGCTCGGTATATAACACCAGCGCCTGTTGGTGAATCAGCGGCGATTCCGAATGCATGAACGGCAGATAGAGGAAACCTCGCTGCTCGCGGCTCAGCCGTTCGCACTCGCCGCTGCGGATCGCTTCCTGCGCCAGGACCAGCGCCATGCCGTCGCAGGCGAACGACTGCGGCGTGCCGCGGAACAGGTTGCGGCTGAACTGATCGAGCACGATCACCTCCGCCAAGCGTCCCTCGATGGTGTCGCGCCAGTGCGCCAGCTCCCCCGCCGCCGCCGCCCGCCAGATTTCGCCGAAGCGGCTGTGCAGCAGACGATCGAAGTCGTCGTCCTTTTTGAACCACATGATGGGTTCTATCTCGTCGAACCAGAACTCGATAACCTGTTTATGCATCATGATTCTCCTCTGTTTTCCCCAGTTTATACCCGAACGCCCTCACGACGCAGTGCGAAAGATGGCGGGCATAATCCGTTCTCCCCCCCGGCGTTCTCTGCCATAATAGCCGCACTTTGTCGCTCTTTGAGCGCACCCTGATTACGGAGTTCCTCTTATGGATCATTGCCATACTTCCGATCTCATCTCCCTGGAGCAAGCGCTGGAAAAAATGCTCGGGCAGATCGCCCCGCTGCAGCAAACCGAATCCGTCGCCCTGACCGCCGCCGCCTGCCGCATCACCGCCGCGCCGGTAGTCTCGCCGCTCGACGTGCCGCCGTTCGCCAACTCGGCGATGGACGGCTATGCGGTGCGCCTTGCCGATTTACAGGCCGACGTTCCGCTGCCGGTCGCCGGTAAGGCCTTCGCCGGTGCGCCGTTCGACGGCGAATGGCCGGCCAACAGCTGCGTGCGCATCATGACCGGGGCGCCGATCCCAGCCGGTGCGGAGGCGGTAGTCATGCAGGAACAGGCCGAAGTGAGCGACCAGGGCGTGCGTTTTAGTGCACCGGCAGAAGCCGGCCAGAATATCCGTCTGGCGGGCGAAGACATTCGCCGGGGCGCGAGCGTGTTGCCGGCCGGCGTGAAGCTGGGCGCCGCGCAGCTGCCGCTGTTGGCTTCGCTCGGGGTCGCTGAAGTGCAGGTGATGCGTAAGCTGAAGGTTGCGGTGTTCTCCACCGGCGACGAGCTGCAGCCGGTTGGCCAGCCGCTGCAGGCGGGCCAGATCTACGACACCAACCGCTTCGCGGTGCGCCTGATGCTGGAACAGCTGGGCTGTGAAGTGCTCGATCTCGGCATTATCCGCGACGATCGCGACGCGCTGCGCGCCGCCTTTACACAGGCGGACAGCCAGGCTGACGTGGTGATCAGCAGCGGCGGCGTCTCGGTCGGCGAAGCCGACTACACCAAACAGATGCTCGACGAACTGGGCCAGGTCAGCTTCTGGAAGCTGGCGATCAAACCCGGCAAACCGTTCGCCTTCGGCAAACTGGGCCACGCCTGGTTCTGCGGCCTGCCGGGCAACCCGGTCTCCGCCGCCCTGACCTTCTACCAACTGGTGCAACCGCTGCTGGCGAAGCTGGCCGGCCACAGCGACTGGCGCCTGCCGCCGCGCCTGCGCGCGCGGGTACTGACGCCGTTGAAGAAATCGCCGGGCCGCCTCGACTTCCAGCGCGGCGTGTTCAGCAGCAACGCCGCGGGCGAACTGGAGGTGAGCACCACCGGCCACCAGGGCTCGCACGTGTTCAGCTCCTACAGCCAGGGCAACTGTTTCATCGTGCTGGAGCGCGAACGCGGTTCAGTGGCGGCGGGTGAAACGGTGGAGATTGAGCCGTTCAACGCCCTGCTGAGGAGCTGAACATGCTGCCGGAACTGACCGACGCCGAAGCGCTGCGCTACAACCGCCAGATCGTGCTGCGCGGCTTTGACTTCGACGGCCAGGAGAAACTGAGGGCCGCCCGCGTGCTGATCGCCGGGCTGGGCGGGCTGGGCTGCGCCGCCGCGCCTTACCTGGCGGCGGCCGGCGTCGGCCATCTGGTGCTGGTGGATTTCGACACCGTCTCGCTCTCCAACCTGCAGCGCCAGATCCTGCACCGCGACGATCGCATCGGCATGAGCAAGGTCGCCTCGGCCAGGCAGGAACTGAGCGCCATCAACCCGCATATCTGCATCGACGCGATCGACGGTCGTTTGGAAGATGACGCAGTCGCGGCAGAGATCGCCGCCTGCGATCTGGTGCTGGACTGCACCGACAACGTGGCGGCGCGCGATGCGCTGAACCGTCTGTGCCACGCGCAGCGCAAGCCGCTGGTTTCCGGCGCGGCGATCCGCATGGAGGGGCAGCTCAGCGTGTTCACCTATCAGCCGGGCGAGCCCTGCTACCGCTGCCTGAGCCGATTGTTCGGCGACAGCGCCCTCACCTGCGTTGAAGCGGGCGTGATGGCGCCGCTGGTCGGCACTATCGGCACTCTGCAGGCGATGGAAGCCATCAAGCTGCTGGCCGACTATGGTCAGCCGCTGCGCGGCAAGCTGTTGATGTTCGATGCGATGAGCATGCAGTTCCGGGAGATGAAACTGCCGCAGGATCCGCACTGTGAAGTGTGCGGCAAGGAGTGACGGACAAGCTCTGAACATGGCGCATTCCAGCGCGGCAACGCCCGATGATATTCTTCGGGCGTTCTGTCTCCCAGCGATCAACCCGGCTGCCGTCGGGTTGCAACATCCACAGAAATCACATCCGCCTCGTTGTCAGCATTCTTCTGCAGATCTTTTTTGGCGCTTATCTATCTCACATCCAGGAATGGAAAAAATTGCCATCATGATTAGATAAAATATCCCTCATACGACAGCAGCCAATAGATAAAATCATGCCTGCGGGTCAGGCACAGCTTATTCATCGCCGAACGCTTATGGCTATGCACCGTTTTTACACTGACCCCCATCATTCTGGCCACTTCCGATTGTTCATGCCCGCTGCGTAGAAAATTCATCACTTGTTTCTCACGCACGGTAAACCGCCTGACCTGCTCCGGTATTGCGCCAGGCAAGGCGCATGCGTTATCAGAAAACAGCCAGGCCAATAGCGGCGGCAGCGCATCAGCCGCCCCGGCACGATAGACTTCACACCCAATGTCATTTTTTATTCCTAATGCTTTCTCCCTGATGAGCACAAACTGCACGCTTCCTAAAAACCAGGAGGTGCACCAGTGCGTTCTGCGCCGTGCCGGCGTCGTAAAAACAATATGGGGCCGCTCATCGTCTTTCGGGCTTAAAAACCGCACTGGCTTATTATTTTCCTGCGCATAACCGGTAATACACTGCTGCAAGCCTAATGAGAAATAGTAATTCTCATCATCGATGATTATTTTTATCGGATTCATATTACCAACTTTATTGACTTAGGCACATTTCACCGGCACCCCGAATGAACATGGCAAACGACAAAACCTCGACGCTCCAGAGAGAGTTGAGTCCTATATCTGCAAGACAAATAATATTAAGCAGAGTCCCCAAGCCAGCGGTAGATAATTCTTTAAACCAGAAAAATTCAGACAGCTAAACCGCCATGTGCATTTCAATTAACTGATATATCTGAACGAAGGCTTTTTTCACCTTCATTGTAATGAATACCCCTGAACACATCAGATGGCAGCACGAGTTTCGAAAAAACAATCAGGAAGAGGAAACGACATGGACAGATAACACATAAAAAAATAGGCTCACCACGTCTATCATGGCCGCAAGATGTCCATAATCGCCCGATAATATATCGTTAAATCAACATGACGAGCTGAACGCCTAGATTAAACACAGCGGCGAGCTGCGCATTATTTTTCACCGCACGCTCTCTATTCCATCGCCGTTCGTACGGTTTAATATATTGATATAATCCGGTACGGGTATCGGACGTGAGAAATAATATCCTTGAAAGATGACGACCCCAAGTCCCTTGAGCACTTCCAGCTGCTGCTCATCCTCAATGCCTTCCGCAATAATATGGCAGTTGAATTTACGCGCCAGGTTTATCATGTTCTTCACTACCAGCGCAGACGCATTACTGCCGCTCACGCCTGCGGTGAATACTTTATCCACTTTGATATATTCCGGCTGAAACTGTTGTAGGTAGCTGTAGTTGGCATAGCCGGTGCCAAAATCATCAAGCGAAAACTGAACGCCGAGCTGCCTCAGCTGTTCCGTTATGGCGATAGTCTGTGGGGTATTGTCAATGGCCTCACGTTCGGTAATTTCCAGAACCAACTGCGTTTTCGTTTTTTCCAGCTGTTTCAGGAAGTGTCGACAAAGCACGACGATTTCATCGTCCTGGAAATTGACTGCGCTGGCGTTGAAGCAGATAAACAATCCCTCCGGCAATGCCGGCTGATGCGCATAAAAAGATCGGATCACATCGGCAAAACAGATAGCCGTTACGGATTTAATCAGGCCGGTTTGTTCAGCAACCGCAATAAACTTGTCCGGTGGAATAAAGCCCAGCTTAGGGTGCTCCCAGCGCACCAGGACTTCGCCCCCCACGATTCGTCCATCGAGGCCATTGACAATAGGTTGGATATAAGGCTTGAGCTGTTTCTTCTGGATAGCCCCCCGGAGCATAAACTCCAGCGTCCCGCGATAGCGCAGATAACTGTGGAACAAAAACGTCAACAGCAGCGACAGCAACAAAATGGCGATAAACAGATTTCGCTCATAGCGGAAAAACGTCTCTATCAGAGAATGGCTCTGACGCTCGGCCATTACGACATAATCGAACCGTTCAGAATTCAGCTGCCGCGAAATCTTTACCTGAGGGTTGTCGGTTACGGTATTGTCCTTGCGCAAATAACGTTCACCCACCTTAAAATACAGATTGTCTTCATTTCCCAGCATCTGCAGAACATTCGATAAATAGTAACTATCGATGCCAATCAGAACGGTGTTGCCGCGATCGTCGCGCAAACTATAGATGATAAGCGGCTTGTCGGGAGTCATGCGATTTCCCTGCATCATCATCAGCGAGCCATTCGGATAATCGGCCTGATTCAAACCGAATGTCTTGCCGCCAAAAACAGAAGTGCAGTAGATTTCATTCTGCTTCACCATGCTGACGGTCCGTACATCCGGGACCGTCGCCACAATAGTGCGTATTCCCGTGAGCACCTCCTCACTGCAGGGGCGCCCCAAAAATGTCTCGGCCTGGCCGGCGGCCAGCTTAGCGTGGCCGAGCGTTTTATCGATGCCAACCACCGCCTGCGCCAACCGCGCCTGAGTGTCTTCGGCCAGGGAAAACCTCATCTGCAGATAGCAAAAGGCGATGCCCAACCCGATAATAAGCAGGAAAAACAGCAGTATCAGGGAAAAATGATATTTTGTATTTTTTCTCATCATCGTCGCCCAGCCCTCAACCCCAGGTTTGACGCGGCCCGTTCAAACCAACGCAACAATGCCCGGCCAGCGCCCGGCACAGATATCCTCAAGTGTATCCGACTTACTGAGCGGCCGCAGCGTTGCACACAGGCTGTTACACTATGCTGCCACTGCGCAGATATATCTGCGCTTTATTGATTGCATAACGTAGCACATGACCGGTATAGATGCCGGTATAGATAATAGAGACCGGCAAACTACCGAACAACGCTGGTCAGCGACTATAGGCGATGGCGTAATCTATTAATATTCAATGCCATGAGCATAAATTTTTGCGAAATACCGCAGCCAAAGTATTTTATGCAAGATGCATGACAGAAAAATAAGAAACAGCAATTCTCATCGTTAATAATTCTCTTTATCGGATGCAAGCCATCATTTTTTGACTCATGCTCATTTCAGCGATTCCTTGAGTGAACATAATGAACGAAAAACCATGACCAAACACCTGGGTCTTCATCGACGCATTACGGTTACGCTCTTTCAACGCGGATCTTCATGAATAGGTGGCAATCAGTACAACAGACGCCGAGTAATTGCCGGATAGCGCAGCTGGATTCTGGCTCATCAGCTCCGAGGTTACAATTAACGTGGTGTAATTATAGACATCCAGAGTGTAACCCTTTTCCAGCGGCGTACTACCAATGGAAAGACGTGCGTTTAATGTCCCTTTCCCCTGCAGCAAAACACCTGACTGCGTATAGCCCGGAGCGGTGAAAACAACACGCGCATTGTTATTACAGCTGACGACAAGATTGGTTACTGCACGATTGCCATTAACCGCATCATTATTAATCGTACCGTGAGAAATCTTGCCGCTGGAAATCTGGCAGCTCAGAGGGGGTTTAGTTTCCTGCGGAGGTACGCCGCCACTTCCTTCTCCTCCCCCTGACATCGCACCTTTCGGCAGGTAAGACGCCCCACTGATTCCATTACTACCCGCAACCCGAATACCGATAAAAGCATAGGAGCTGGCACTCCCTTTACCTAACACGACGCCCTTACGGGTCCAGAAAGCCAGTGCCTCTGTAGCCGTCAATGCATTCACTGTGGTATAAAGTGGAGAATATTGTACCTGCCCCCCGGCTTCAATAAAAATCTGGCAATTCTTAAAGTTTCCGGCTGAAGATCCTAGCTCCTTAAAGGCAGCTGAGCAGGGATAGAGATCCAAGAAAGAACCGTTTATTACAACAGAATCAATTATCACACTGCCATTGACGTCTATATGCCAGTTAAACTCTTGCATAATCACCTGATCAAGCGCCCCACTTCCGAACGCCGGTAATGCTGCTATCGATTTTATTGAATTAATACACAGCAGAAAAAAAATCAAATATAGTTTCATATTTCGATCTCCACCGACTTTCTCCAAATCAACAAGAATATTTTCATCACATCATTCACTTTTTAGTTTTGAACATGTCGGCATCAAATATATTCCGCAACCAGCGTACCGGTGGCGGAAAATGCCCGCGCAGGTAGAGTACCGCTAGGATCTTTCACCAGCTTGGCCTGCAGCTTTGGCGGGTTGCCCGGATCGATATTCATTGCCGCGTTGAGGCTGATTGGCGCGCCGGCGTTCAGCACCTGCACCCCCAGCGCCGGGACATCCGTTTTCATCGCCCGGCTATCGAATGATGACGGATCGGCGCGCAGCAGCAGCCTGACCGTACTGGACGCAGTGGCGCTCGGGCAGTTCAGCGAATAATCGATATCGCGGACATACTGACCGTTGTCTACCTTGTTCACCGCCACCGTTTTGAAATCTACGGTGATCAGCTTATCGCCATTCACCGTACAGGGCGTCGCGGCCATCAGGCGGCCGGTAAAAACAAACATCACGCTGTCGCCGGTTTGCGCCCCCCGGCTCAGCGACGGCAGCAACAAAACGACCGCCAGCAACACGGGCAGCCTGAAATACGGATAGTTCATCGATGCGTTCCTCAGTTAAAAGCCATCGTCAGCGTGGCCGCCGCGGCAAAGGTGGCACCGCTGACAAAATCCGCGCCGCTGCCGGTTTGCACCAGCTCAGCCTCAAGAGCCGGCGGGTTTTGCAGATCGACGCGGAACCACTGCCCGACATTCTGGATAGTGCTGTTCACCCGCAAACGGATGGCCAGCGACGGGCTCTGAACCGAAGACTGCATGACCGGCAGCAACGCCGCGCCCTGGTAGGAAACGGTGCTGCCAGTGAGCGTATCGAGCTTCATTTGCGCATTGCCTGAGGTATCACCGCTGCAGCTCATCGCGCTGACCAGCTTTTGCCGGTAGCTGCCGTTCAGCTGATTACTCCCTGACAGAGTGGTATAACGCACATCGCCGAAGGGCACCGTCACGCTTCCCCCCTGATTAAACGTGCATGCCCCTGAAGCCATCACAGTGGCAGTAATATTGATGTTCATGCTGACCGAGTCTCCCGACGCCGCTCCGGCCTCAGCGGCCAGCAGCATCAACATCCACAGGGCACCATAGCCTGGTCTTTTCATCACTTCCCCCTGCCTATTATGGGTAACTCATAACAAACGTCGCCGTTGCTGAAAAATCCCCGGCGCCGATGGTTTTCTTCGCTATCGCTTCCGGTACCGCCTCAACCCACGCGAGAAACGTGAGACGATTCGTGCCAGCGGCCAGCGCAAATGGCGTTGAGGGGCGACCTATCGGCAGCAGCAGCGGCGGCAGCCCCACCTCCGCCATGCCAATGCCAATACCGATACCGCCGGCCGCACCGGAGACCGCCAGATAGCCCGGCAGCCCCACCACCCCCGTCCCCGAAAAGGTCACGACCGCCTGTTTTCCCATGCTGAGATCGCATCCCTGCAGCACGATGGTGAACGGCTGATTGCGGCTGCGGCTATATTGATAGAGATCTTTTTTAATCACCGAGCCGAACGCCACGGTTAAATCAGAGCTGGCGTCCAGCGTGCAGGGCTCAGCCACCAGATTGCCGATGATCTGCAGATTGGGGCTTAGCGCCCCGGCCGCCGGCAGCGCAGCGGCAAGCCATAGCGATATCGCCAGGGCCGTTCCCCCGCATCGGGGCGTGAGTTGCAATAGGGATTCAGTCATAGCTCACCCTGAAATCCGCCACCGCCCGATAAGGCCCAGAGGTTAATGGCGCCGGCGTTCTGACCGGCGTTACCGTATAAATCAACGCATCGCCTACGGGCTCGATGAACTGCGGCCGCCCCTGCTGGCCGGGGCGTACCAGCCGCCCCAGCCCATCCTGCAGATGCAGCGCCACGCCCGATATGCCGCGAGTTTTCAGCAACGCCGGCCTATCCGCATCCGCCGGCGCCAGGAAGCTGACGGTGATAACCGGCTGTCGGGCATCCCAACTGAGGGTCCCCGTCAGCGGGTCGGTCGCCGCTCCGCCACGGCGAATACAGTCGTGAAACCGCAGGCGGAACGTCACCGGCCTTCCCCGATCGCCGGGATGCCGCAGCCGGCCTCTCGGCGTATCGCCCAGCAAAACCGCCTGATACGCCGACGTCATGTCCAGCCGGCACGCCCCTTCCAACAGCAGGCCGTGAAGGCGTAAGTGCCCATGTGCGCCATCGGCCTGCCCGTTATCGTGTGGCGCCGCCTGCACCATGCCGGTTAGCAGCAACATGGCTATCATCGTTCCGCGCTGCCAGGGTGCCCCCATAAACATGCCGTCAGCCCTCTTTCAGCGAGCTGACCGAGCAGCGCTCGCCGCCGCAGGTGAAGATCAACTGGGGTCGGCCGCCCCAGTCATTAATAAACGTCAGCACCGGATGACTGCCCAACGCACCAGCGCTGACGCCCAATGGTGCGGAGCCTTTCGGCTCCACCATCACCGGCTGGAAGCCGGAGAGCTCCGCACCTTTTTCCGTCGGCGCGGCGTTGACCAGGGTGACAAAATAGCCGGTCGGGTTATTCACCACATAACGATCGCCCTGCCGGGTTAAGGTCAGCTGTTTCTGCCAGACGTTATTTTCGTTAGCGGGCGCAATCAACGACGCCGGGCGGTAAAACATTTTTACCCGGGTCTGCAGCGCAATCTGCAGGGTATTGGCGGTGCTGGCCTTCGGCGGTATCTCCCGCACGTTAAACCAGAACAGGCTTTCCCGATCCTGCGGCAGCGCCGTCAGGTTGGCGGTAGACTGGATTTTAATCTGGCTCTTGGCCCCTGGCTCCACGCGCTGCAGCGGTGGCAGAGCGGTGAGCGGCCCGTCAATTTTCTTGCCGCCGGCATCTTCCACCCAGGCCTGCGCCAGATAGGGCAGCGTTTTATTCTGGTTAGAAATACTGACGGTGGTCGAGGGATGGCTGCCGTCGAAAATGACCCGCGTGCGATCCAAGGCAATCGCGGCCTGCAGCGGCGGGCTAACCAGCGCCGCCAGGCCGACGGACAGGATGGAAACGGAAAAAATACGGTGTGTCTTCATCATGCTCTCACTTATGCAATACTCAGGGCTCAGGAAGGATTCGCCGCAGGTGCGGCACCGGGCGCCAGACGACACGGCAGCAACAGGCGCCGGGAAAGATCTGTCGGTAACGGATCCGGTAAGTCGACGCGGCACTGTGCTGCGCCGCTCCAGCTCACCGCCATGCTTTCTCCCGCATTCAGACCCGATAACCAGACGTTGCCGTCGTCGCCGACGATCCCGGTCTGCGCGCCGTTATGATTTGTCACCACCGCGCCGAAAGGCGGCGAACTGCCATCGGCCAGTTTCAGCACCGCCATCGCCTTTTGCCCGGCGATCACGGCGAATTTGCGGTAGCCGATAGCCCCCTCGGTCAAGGTGCCTTGCACCACCGAGCGCGTGGCATCCACGTTCGGCGGCAGTTTGTCCATATCGACGCTTACGCTGTTGCGGTAGTAGCTGCTGATATCGCTGACCACCGCCTTGCCGAAGGCGTTGGTGTAAGACACCCCGCCGTAGCCGCCAACCGGCACGCCGCTCACCCCGTCGGTATCCACCATCATTCGCGTTCCCCCCACGATCGTGGTCCGATGCAGAGCCGCACCTTCGGCGGTAGCGGTTATTCCGCCCTGCATCGACAGGCCCAGCGCGCTGTAGTCGCTGCCGCGGAAGTCGGCATTTGCGCTAACCTCCGCCATATCGCCCTGGTGGGTGAAATAACCGCTTCCGGTGCCCCGACCGTCGTTGCTTATCCCGGCGCTGAGGCGGTAGTTATTGTTGTTGTCGAGGCGGTTGTAGTAACTCGCCGAGTTGTTGCTGGTTCCCCCACCATACTGGCCGCCATAGCTGAACGTGCCGCTGTCTCCCCACGGAACGGACAGGCCAAGATACATGCCGTCATCGTTCACGCCGTTGTAGGTCGTTCGGTAAGCCGAAAGGCTCAGGCTGACGTTTTTAAACCGCCCGACGTCGACATACTGCGAGAAGGAGAGACTCCAGGTATCATTTGCCGGCCGATCCCAGTAGGTCTGGTGGCTGTAATTTAAATAGGCGCTCAGGTTCACATCGCGGAACTGTTTGTTCAGCGTGACGGTGTACAGTTCCTTACCGTTGCCGATGTGGGTATTGCTGTGATAGCGCGCATCAAGATACTGCGACATGCTCATAAAGTTACGTTCGGAAAAACGGTAGCCGGCGAAAGTGACCTGCGAATCGTATTCATCGAAACGTTTGGAGTAACTGACCCGGTAGGATCCGCCGGATTTCGCCTCCGTCTGCGGCAATTGCGCATGCGACTGGGTGACGTCGAACGACAGCGCGCCGAAGGCCAGCAGATCGCGGCCGATGCCGACGGCGAGCGCGGTATAGTCACCGCCCAACAGGCCGCCGCCGTACAGGGACCAGCCGTTGTTGATCCCCCAGGAAAACTCGCCGCTGGCGAACGTCGGCCCTTCCCGGTGGTGCCGGTAATCGGAAGGCGTGCCGAACGCCGTTTTATAGCGCACCATTCCCGGACGCGTCAGATAAGGGATGTTGGCGGTATCCACCTGAAAATTCTGCACGCTCCCATCCTGCTCCTGCACTTTCACATCCAGCTTGCCGCTCACGGCCGTGTTCAGATCCTGAATGCGAAAAGGGCCTGACGCCACGGTGGTCTCATACAGCACGCGTCCCTGCTGGCTGATGGTGACTTTGGCGTTGGTTTTCGCTACCCCGGTCACCTCAGGAGCGTAGCCGCGCAGATTTGGCGGCAGCATGTTGTCATCGCTGTCGAGGCCGGCTCCGGTATAGCGGAAGCTGTCAAACATCCCGGAAGTCAGATAGTTTTCCCCCAGCGTCAGCCTGGCCCGCAGCGCGGCGATAGCCCGATAGGCGTAGTAGCGGCTCCAGTCCCAGCTCTGCCGGCTGTTGCCCTGGCCGGCAGCGCTATCGCGCTGGGCCTGCCAATCGGCGCGCAGCCGCCAGGCTCCCAGGTTGGTGCCGGCCGTGCCGTTGCCGCTGACATTGTTCCCGTGCATGCCGCCCTGCTGCCGCCGGGTCTGGGCATTGATTTGGTAATCAAACAACAGGCCCGGGATGCCGTCATCCCAGCGCGCCGGCGGATCCCAGTCCTCGCTGGTATATTCGAGATAGGCCTGCGGCAGATTGATATACAGCACGCCGGCGCCAAGATCGCCGCGCATCTCTGCCCCTTTTAAAGGGCTGAGGTCGGCGCACTGCTGGTGGTGCCACCAGGTCAGTTCTCGTTGCGCCTCCTCCTTTAGCCCCAGCTGACTGACGATTTCCGGCGTCAGGCACGCCGCGCTTCCTTGAGGATCGTTATCCGGCGGCAGAAACCTCAGGGCCCGATCGGGGATCTCGTTCTTGTTGATGCGGATCGTCATCTGATATTCGCCGGGCATGATATAGCCGGCGCGAGAGAACTGGGCAAGATCGATTCGGGCGCGATCTTTGACATCCAGCACCTCGGTATTGAACTGGATATCGCCGTTCGCCAGCGCAGTTTTTTCACTGCATAACGCCAGAAAAAGGCCCAACGCCGCAGGACGCAACCACCCTCCCGGTGGCAAGACGCGAACAGATAAGGTTCGTGCTGTCTCGCTATATTCCCGCACTCTCATCCCGATGTCCTTTTCCTTCAGTAGTAATCAATCTTGAAACGTATCGTGCTGCGATAGTCCCCAGCCTTCAGCCGTTGACGGCTCCCGACCAGCCGCAGGGCGTAATCCAAACGTGGCGCACCGGCCAGCAGCCCAACCGCCGGCATCGCGGCGCCGGGCACGGCGATATGCCCCTCGGTATCGACGATTTGTATGCCTATGCCAGACGCGCCGTTCACGCTGAACAGGCCATCGGCCGCCGGGCCGTCAAACGTCACCTGAAACTGCGGCCAACCGCCGCGAGGATCCTTCTGCCCCGCCGGGGTTAATGAGCAGTTCACCAGGTGAATGCTGAAAGGCCTTTCCTGTCCCCTCCGGTTATGAACCATCTCCCCCAGGGTGTCGGCGCCCATTTCGACGGTTTGCTCCCGATCTTGGGTGGCGATAGCGCAGGCCGAATCGATGATGCTGCCTTTCATGCTGACACGGCCGTGATCTTGCCCCGCCGCCATGGCGGCAGAAGCCATCGTCATGCCGATAGGCAGCGTCAATATCAGCAGGAAAGACAGCGCGGGCGTTTCCCTATCCCGGATCTTCATAACGTGTTCTTCATCCCATAAGCGAAAGGGGCTTCGGCCCCGTGAACCGAAGCCACGATGAGAAGGCGGCCAGCCGAGCGAAGGCCGGCCGCTCCCGGCTTATTGATAAGCCAGGGTGAAGTTAGCCACAGAGGTGAAATCGCCCGGGATCAGGGCGGCGCTGGCACCGTCGCCTTTCAGGTAGGCGGAGAAGACCAGGTCATTGTTGCCGTCCTGGATTCTTTGCGCGGCGGAAGCCTGGCCCAGTTTGATCTGCGTACCGGAGCCGTCGGTCAGCACAATGGATGCGCCGGATGCAGTACCGGTGATGCCGAGGTTATCCGGATTGCCTACCGCCGGCGCGCCGGTAAAGGTGCTGGAGACATTTTTCAGCGTTGCGGTATCGCACTGGGTCAATTTGATGCTGAAGTTTTGCGGTACTGAAGTGCCGCTATTTTCCAACGCTTTTTTCGTGACCTCACCCAGTTTAACGGTCTGGTCCACCGTATCCGGCGTAATAGAGCATGGTGCATCAATAATAGAACCGGTAAATGTAACGGTGCCGTGTCCCTGATCGGGACTGGCCGCCTGTACGGCGGAAGATGCGCTAAATGCCAGAACCGCTGCCAGCATGATCTTATTCAGTTTCATAAAAATCCCTATTTTCCTTTTCTTTTGCGTTGCGTGGTGCACCGCAAAGCGCCTGAGAGTAAATACGCCTCAGGAACACATTGCTGACGCACACCTCTTTATGGGTTGTTCGCTAATCAAAGCACCGCAGAATCAGTACCTTTGAGCGCCAGACAATATTAAGCAGGAAGCGGAATGCGCAGATATATAATTCTTTTAACCTGAAAAAGTTAGTTAATAAAACTACCGAATGCGTTTTAATAAGCGTACATACCTAAATGAACACGATATCCACTGCCGTTGCAGTGAATAAAAAACCTTAACTTATTACATGCAGGCACCAGGGTTCTGTGGGGAAGAAGGGGCGACACCAGGCCAGGTGTTGAAGCAACGGGTTTATGAAAGCACAACGCCGGGAATAAAAATGAAAGCCTTTGGCATATAAATAAGAATAACACGCCGTTAATTAGCGGAGACCCCAGCTCAAAAGACCAATGAGTTGTTTAATCATAATTGCAATATGCCAACATAACTCATAACTTGGTGCTTTCACCTGTTATTAGCCGGAGAGAAACGTACGTATGGGTTAGAAAATGTGGTTGGGTCGCTCGATGTGCTTTACAGCTCACGGAAAAACAATGGCGAATTTATCATCATTCCGCCCCCACTGGCACCTGACCAACACCTGGGAATGAATGCCTTTATCCCCGGCATAGCCGTGACGACCTTGGCGTTAATGATTACGATTATCATGCTAGGATATCTAATTCATCACACAAACCAAGGCAGCAGGACCCTATCCGCAGCTGACGAACTCATATTTCGCACGTGTGCGCCAATGCAAAATGATTAACCAAATAAAAACATATTTATAGTTTTAATAACTAACAAAGGCATTTGAATTGACATATGTAGTCAATAAAACTCTTTCACTGAAAACATAACACATAATCCAACAAAAAATGCACAAACCGGATAACAATTAACGATTGACTTTCCATTGAAATAAAAATCTAATAATTCACGCAGAATGAATCTCAGAATTCATGCGCATCTTAGTTATAAATTTTGACCTTACTTACAGGGCTTCACTATGGAATATATCATTAACAACGCGGTGATATTCGGCACCGACACCAAACTATTAAGCCTTTGCGATACACCGGAAATTTTCACTGAATTATCTAATCCGGCGACACGTTTGTTAACCACGTTGATTATGAGTAATACACAGCATCTTTCTCGCGATCTGCTGTTAAAAAAAGTATGGGAAGAGTACGGTTTCACCTCTTCCTATTCGCTTTTGAGCAATCATATTAGTGAACTTCGCAAAGCTTTCACCAATTTAGGCGTAACAACAGAGATCATCATCACTATTCCCCGAATAGGATTTAAGCTTGAAGCGGACATTGCTCCCTGGAACCGGGATGAGGTATTGATGGCTGAAATGCCAACAGAGGATATACAGGCCTCTGGTTTAGAACATCCCATAACGGCCGACGTTGAGGAGATCGGCACCGTCTCGATCAAGTCAGTAAAGTGGAAACCCCCACGGTTGCGATTGAACATGAAAAATGTGTTACTGGTACTCTCGGCTTTATTGGCTGCCGGCAGTTTTCTCTACAATGATGTATTGAGTAACAATGGTGGCGCCAAACTTATTGATGTTTATAATAAATGTCATATCTACCAGATCGGTGATGCCAGCAATATTAATTTCAATAACATTATCACTCAAATAATTGCCAAAAAAATCGACTGTCTGAAAGATAAAACGGATATTTTCTATATCGAGTCGCAGCCCTCCAGCCGCCCACTCAACGTCAGGCTACTCAGCGCCTGCATTAAAGGAAACGGTGCCGGTTACAGATCCTGTACAAATTATATCTCAACGGATGGCGATTAACATGAAGCAAGTGATGAGTTTAATTTTCATTCTGTTGGCAATTTATTTCTGGAATAACGCCCCAACCTCCTTTGAATCAAAGGATCGCGCCTTTTACTGCGATGCGCAATACATCGCTAACACGCGCTTTGCCAATCAAGACGTTGGCACCAAAGTGAACAGCACCATCATCTTCCCTAAAAGTGACTACGGCGTGGTATTTTCGACAGGAACCCTGACCTTTAAGGGGGAAACGTTCACGGTTAACCGTGATGATTACTACACGACATTGCCCTCAGAAATCACTGGGATCAGCAAAGTCACCATCAGCAGCGAAAAAATAAAGTCGGGAGACAACGCTCCCAATGCGGTCTGGAATCAGGCGGTTCTGCCTGCTGCGGCCGGCATCACATACTATGCCGGGATCGTACGGCTGAATGAACATCTCATTCTGCTCAGGACGCTGACCAAACCGCTGATGGTCTGCATATCGCGTTAAGCCAGGCAAATCCGCTGCCGCTTAGCTTCGCTCTGCCGCACGGGAAGAATTGCAGAATAAAAAAAGGGCGGGATAATTCCCGCCCTGATGCGTTGCCGTGAGGGTTACACGATACCCTGGCTGCGCAGATAGTCTTCGTAGTTGCCGGTAAAGTCGATCACCTTGTTCGGGGTGATTTCCAGAATGCGCGTCGCCAGCGAGCTGACGAACTCACGGTCGTGGGAGACGAAGATCAGCGTGCCTTCGTACATCTCCAGCGCCATGTTCAGCGATTCGATGGATTCCATATCCAGGTGGTTGGTCGGTTCGTCCATCACCAGAATATTCGGGCGCTGCATCATCAGCTTGCCGAACAGCATGCGGCCCTTCTCGCCACCGGACAACACCTTCACTTTCTTCTTGATGTCGTCCTGGCTGAACAGCAGACGGCCCAGCACGCTGCGCACCGCCTGCTCGTCGTCTTTTTCCTGCTTCCACTGGCTCATCCAGTCGAACACGCTCAGGGTGTCGTCGAACTCGTATTCGTGATCCTGCGCGTAGTAACCGATACGGGCATTTTCCGACCACTTCACGGTGCCACTGTCCGGCTGCGCGTCGCCCACCAGCGTTTTCAGCAGGGTGGTTTTACCGATGCCGTTGGCGCCCAGCACCGCGACCTTCTCCCCCACTTCCACCATCAGGTTCAGCTTGTTGAACAGCGGACCTTCATCGAAGCCCTTGGTGAGCGCCTCCACTTCCAGCGCGTTACGGAACAGCTTCTTGTCCTGCTCGAAACGGATGAACGGGTTCTGACGGCTGGAGGCTTTCACCTCTTCCAGCTGGATCTTGTCGATCTGGCGGGCACGTGAGGTGGCCTGCTTGGATTTGGAGGCGTTGGCGCTGAAGCGGCTGACGAACGATTGCAGCTCATTGATCTGCGCCTTCTTCTTGGCGTTGTCCGCCAGCAGACGCTCACGCGCCTGAGTGGCGGCGGTCATGTATTCGTCGTAGTTGCCCGGATAAACGCGCAGTTCGCCGTAGTCCAGATCCGCCATGTGAGTGCAGACCATGTTCAGGAAGTGACGGTCGTGCGAAATGATGATCATGGTGCTGTTGCGCTCGTTGAGCACGTTTTCCAGCCAGCGAATGGTGTCGATGTCCAGGTTGTTGGTCGGTTCGTCGAGCAGCAGGATTTCCGGATCGGAGAACAGCGCCTGCGCCAGCAGCACGCGCAGTTTCCAGCCTGGCGCGATTTCGCTCATCGGACCGTAGTGTTGTTCCACCGGGATGCCGACGCCTAGCAGCAGTTCGCCGGCACGCGCTTCGGCGCTGTAGCCGTCCATTTCGCCGTAGGCCACTTCCAGATCGGCCACTTTATAGCCGTCTTCTTCGCTCATCTCCGCCAAGGCGTAGATGCGGTCGCGCTCTTCCTTCACCGCCCACAGTTCGGTGTGGCCCATGATCACGGTGTCCAGCACGCTGTACTGCTCGAAGGCGAACTGGTCCTGACGCAGTTTACCCAGGCGCTCGTTCGGATCGAGGAACACGTTGCCGCCGCTCGGTGCCAGATCGCCGCCGAGGATTTTCATAAAGGTGGACTTGCCGCAGCCGTTGGCGCCGATCAGGCCGTAACGGTTGCCGCCGCCGAATTTGACAGAGATGTTTTCAAACAGCGGCTTACTGCCGAACTGCATGGTGATGTTGTTAGTGCTTAACACAGCGCTCGCTCTTTATACATAGGGAATGTGATTTGGCGCGCATTATGCCACAACGGGGTGCAGAGATCGCGGGAAGTTTCGGTGACATTTTGAGCGGTTGCGGGCACATCCGCCCGCAGGCGGTTTAGCGGAAAATACCCAAGCGAAACGCCCCAACGAGCGCACCGCCTGATTAGCAAGAATATTTGTGAGTGGCATGGCCGCTCAACGCAGCTGCTGCTCCAGCCACGCGCGCATATCCGCCACCACCCGCGTCATCTCGCTGTCGCCGTTCTCGCGCCGCATCACATGGTCCAATGCCGAATAATTCCGGTAGGTGATATTCGTTTTGCCTGCGGCCCGCAGCTCGGCGATCATTTTCCCGACCGCCCCCGGCGAAACGGCGCGATCCCGCTCGCCCTGAACGATCAGCACCGGCGTCTTGATGCTGCGCAGGGTGGCGAGCTGATCGATGCTCAGCATGCCATGCCACCAGCCATAGCCATGATCGCTGGCGTTCAGTGGGAACGGCGGCGCCGCCAGCACCTGCTGTAAAAATGCGTTCAGCCCGGCTTTCTCTTCCGCCGGCGCGCCGGCGGCGCTGTGGCGCACGTCGTCGATGAACCATCGTCCGCCGCCGCTGAACGCCAGGGTGGCGTCAATCCGGCCCGAGGAGGCCGTCACCAGATTGGCGATCACCGCCCCTTCGCTGCCCCCCAGCACCGCAACCTGTCGATAGCCGTTTTGCTTAATCACCGTCTGCAGCACCTGGGTGACATCGCTCACCCGCTGCTGCGGCGTGTCGCGCTGCACGAAAGCGTCCGGACAATCCCACCGCGGCACGTCTTCGCTGTACGGCAACCGGTCGTCGATGCCGTATTTCTCCACCGTCAGCAGGTCTGCGGCCGGTAACACCTGCCGCATTGGCGCGACCAGACGAATATGCCGCACGCTGTTGCAATCCGAGCCTTGCAGGATCACCAGCAGCGCCGGCGACGTCTCCCCAGGCACGGCGGCATCCAGATAGTAACGAATGCTCGATTTGTCTTCCCGCGGCAGCGTCAGCGCCGCAGATTGCGCTATCGCCAGCCCGCTCCACAGCGCCAATACGCTCAGCATGCCTGTCGCCACTCTCATCACGTGCTCCTCTTCCCTGTTGCGTTCGGTTAATTCGTCTTTTCTGGTCTACGCTTCATGCCAACCACTCTGCTGACAGGGAAGCCCTACCATGCCACACCTCTATAACACCGCGCTGTTGATCGGCGCTGCGCTGAGCGCCATCGCCGCCCTGCTGCATATTTGGGTGATCGCCGCCGGGCCGCGCGGCTATCGGCTATGCGGCGCCGGCGATCGCTTCATTAAGGCGGCGGAAGCGGGTAAAAAGTTCCCGGCCGTCGTCACCGCCGGTATCGCGCTGGTGCTGTTTATTTGGGCGCTGTATGCGCTATCTGGCGCGGGCCTGATCGCGCCGCTGCCGCTGCTGCGGCCCGCGCTGTTTATCATCACCTTTATCTACCTGCTGCGCGGCGTCGCCGGCCCCTTCGCCCTGCGCGATACCGGCCGCAGCCGACGCTTCATCGTCGTCAGCTCGCTGATTTGCCTCGGTTTCGGGCTGGTGCATCTGCTCGGGATGACGCAGCGCTGGAGTGCGTTGGCGTAACGCCCTGTTGCTGCAATACGGCGATAAACGCCTGCGCGGCGGCGCTGCGGTAAGCGCCTTTGCGCTGCAGCAACACCGCCTGCCGGGCCGGCATGGCGTTGGCCAGCACCACCTTTTTCAACTGCCGGTTCTCGCGCGCAATGGCGGCCGGCAGCAGCGTGGCGAGCTGCCCGCGCCGCACGATCTCAAGGATGGCGCCCAGCGCATTGGCCTCCACCGCCACCTGCGGCCGAAAACCGAGCTGCGTGCAATAGCGATCGATAAACTGCCGCGTGGCGAAGTCACCGCTCAGCAAGGCCAGCGGCAGATGTTGCCACTCCGCCAGCGCCAGCGGCCGACGCCGCGCCGCCAGGGGATGATCGGCGCCGACCATCAGCTCCAGCGTCTCGCTGAACAACGGCGTGGCTTCCACCTCCACCGACTGCGCCATCTCAAAAGCGATGCCCAGATCCAGTCGATCCTGCGCCAGCAACGTTTCGATCCGCTCTTGCGCCATTTCCTCAATGCTCAACGTGACTCCCGGATAGCGACGGTAGAACGCATCGATCGCCGGCCCCACCAGATAGGCGGTGAACGTCGGGGTCATCGCCAGCCGCAAATGGCCCCGCTCCAGCGTCGCTACGTCATGGATCGCCCGCGCGCCGGCGTCCAAATCCTGCAGCGCCAGCCGAGCATAGCGCATCCAGGCCTCCCCGGCATCGGTCAGCTGCACCCTTCTGCCGCTGCGATCGAACAGCGGCGCCCCCAGCGCCTCCTCCAGCTGCTTGATCTGCTGCGACAGCGTCGGTTGCGAGACGTGCAGCGCTTCAGCGGCGCGGGTGAAATTGCCCTGTTCGGCAACGGCCAGAAAATATCGAATGTGTCGCAGCAGCATAGCGCCCCAGCTATTAGCAATACCTATAGATATCATTATAAATGGGTCTTAGACCCTATAGCCAGAAGCGTTCATCATGCCGTCATCGCATAACGACACCCCAGGGAGAAAAAGATGAAAGAGGTGATTGAGGGCTTTCTGAAGTTCCAGCGCGAAGCCTTTGTTGAACGCACGGCGCTGTTTCAGCGGCTGGCGACCCGCCAAAACCCGCGCACCCTGTTTATCTCGTGTTCCGACAGCCGTCTGGTGCCAGAGCTGGTCACCCAGCGCGAGCCGGGCGATCTGTTCGTGATCCGCAACGCCGGCAACATCGTGCCTTCCTTCGGCCCCGAACCCGGTGGGGTCTCCGCCTCGGTCGAGTACGCCGTCGCCGCGCTGGGCGTGGAGGATATCGTGATCTGCGGCCATTCCGACTGCGGCGCGATGACCGCCATCGCCACCTGCCAGTGTCTGGATCACCTGCCGACGGTCGCCGGCTGGCTGCGCTACGCCGATTCGGCCAGGGCGGTCAATCAGGCTTATCCGCACGCCACCGATGAGGCGCGGGTCATGTCGATGGTGCGCGAGAACGTCATCGCCCAGCTCAACAACATCAAAACGCACCCTTCCGTCGCCCTGGCGCTGGAGCAGGGCCGCCTGAAGCTGCACGGCTGGGTCTATGACATCGCCAGCGGCGCTATCGAGGCGCTGGACGGTGAAACCCGCCGCTTCGTGCCGCTCGCCACCCATCCCGAGGTGACCGCCACGCCGGCGATCGCCCGTTTTTAAGCCAACAAGGAGCCAATATGACACACTCTCTGCATAACGCCGCCCCGCGCGAAGCGCTTACCGACACCATCATGGCTGCCAAAATCCGCCAGAACCTGACGTTCGAAGCGCTGACCGAAGGCACCGGCCTCAGTCTGGCATTCGTCACCGCCGCGCTGCTCGGGCAGCATGCGCTGCCGGAACCGGCGGCGCGCGCGGTAGCGGCCAAGCTGGGGCTGGACGAAGAGGCGGTGCGGCTGCTGCAAACCATCCCGCTGCGCGGCAGCATCCCCGGCGGCGTGCCGACCGATCCGACCATTTATCGCTTCTATGAAATGCTGCAGGTTTACGGCTCCACGCTGAAAGCGTTGGTGCACGAGCAGTTTGGCGACGGCATCATCAGCGCCATCAACTTCAAGCTGGATATCAAGAAGGTCGCCGACCCGGACGGCGGCGAACGCGCGGTGATCACCCTGGACGGCAAATACCTGCCGACCAAGCCTTTCTAATGGGCTTTTCGCCGGCGGCCCGCGTCGCCGGCGGATTGACAGCCAATCGGTCATTGGCTACAGTAACCGCGCTGAAACGCCGCCCTGGCGTTTTTCACTGCCCGAGGCCTGTATGTTGGAGATTGTAACCACCCGATAGTCGCTTCCTTGCCGTATGGCGAGGGACTCTGACGTATCCGACGCGCGTTTGCGCGGGGATGCGCGTATCTGGGGTTATTACAGGATCTCCCAACATGAACATTTCCAAAGCGGAACAACGCGTGCTGCACGTGTTGGCCAAAGGCGGCTATATCGCCTTCACCCGCAGCGACGCCGGTCACGTCACCCGCGTCGAATGCTACACCCGCGAAGGGCTCGGCCTGGCCGACTGCTCGCTGGCCGTCTTCACCAAGCTCAAAACCAAACGCCTGATCCTCTCTCGCCAGGGGCGCCCTTATCGCGTCACCGTCGCCGGGCTCAAGGCCGTGCGCGCGCAGCTGGATAACCGTTAATCATCGATGCCGGTCGGGCAGGCTGCCCGGCCGGCACCCCCTTATCCGTATAAGGAAAAGACTATGAGCATCATTTTACGCCACGAAACGCCGGCCGACGTCAGCGCCATCACCACCCTGACCGCCGCCGCGTTCCTGCACGCCGAACACAGCAGCCACACCGAGCAGTTTATCGTCAACGCGCTGCGCGCAGCGGGCGCGCTCACCCTGTCGCTGATCGCCGAACAACATGGCACACCGATCGGGCACGCCTCCCTCTCTCCGGTCGTACTCAGCAACGGCGCCGCCGATTGGTACGGGCTGGCGCCGGTATCGGTACTGCCGGCTTACCAAGGCCAGGGGATCGGCAGCCGCCTGATCCGCCAACTGCTGGCCGAGCTGCAAGCAGAGCGCGCCGCAGGCTGCGTGGTGCTGGGCGATCCGAACTATTACGGCCGTTTCGGCTTCCAGGCGCAGACCGCCCTGACCCTGCCGGGCGTACCGCAAGAGTACTTCCGCGCCGTCGCCTTCCAGGGTGGGCTGCCGCGTGCTGAAGTCGCTTTCCACGCCGCGTTTAACGCCGAAGCCTAACCCTGTTACCGGCGCCATTACGGCGCCGGTTTTCAGTCCTGTTCACCATAGCGTACCACCGTCATTCCTTCCTCTTCCGTCGGAGAAACGAAGTACTGCGCCAGGTGCTCAAACTCCGCTTCGCTCAGGGTAAACGGATGCTCGCCGCGCGCATTCCTCAACGCTATACGGCTCAGGCACTGCGCATGGCTGACGTCGAGATAGTGCAGGCAGTGCGCGACGCCGGCCTCCTCCGCCAGAGCTTTGGCCCAGCGCCGCCGGTCCGGCGTATTCATCGGGAAATCGAGCGCCACCGACCAGCCGCCGCGCAGCAGTTGAACGATGTGCCCGCCCAGCGCCCGTCGCAATCGGGCGGAACAGCGCGCATAGTCTTGCAGGGTGGTCATCTCCTGTTCATACAGCGTCGCCAGCCACGCATCTTCAACCAGCAGCAGCGTTTGCGGCTGCTGCGCCAAACGTTGCGCCAGCGTCGATTTGCCCGCGCCGGCCTTGCCGCACATCAGGTGTAAAACTGCAGGGTGGGTTTTCATAATGTTCTCCGGTCTTTGCCGGAAGGGGATAAAAAAACCGCCTTGCCGGCGGGTTTTTTATTTGCGACAGACGCGCTATCCCACCCTTCGGAGAAAGGTGATAATAATTTGCGCGAATGGGCGGTAAGATTTGCTCATGTCTAATGAATATGACAATCCAATACCGTTGTCAATCCGGCGTTCTCAGCCCACATTCACGCACAAACTCGGTGAACAACCTCACCTTCCGCTGCAAATGCCGGCGCGTCGGATACACCGCAAACACCTGGTGCGTTTCGGCGGCCATTGCGGGGAACAGCGGCACCAACCGACCGGCGGCGATCTCGGGATCGGCCACGAACGACGGCAGTGAACCGATCCCCAACCCCGCCACCAGCATATCGCGTAACATCAGGCTGTTGTTGGCGGTGAAGCGCGGCGTTAACGCCACGCTCAGGCTGTCGCTGCCGGCGCTAAACTGCCATTGTCCCGGCCTTTCCGCCAAAGAATACGCCAGGCAACTGTGCCGCTGCAGTTCCTCCGGCGCCTGTGGCGCACCGTGCTGCGCCAGATAACCGGGCGCGGCGCAAATCCGTTGCTGTATCTCCCCCAGTGCCTGCGCGCTGAGCGATGAATCCGGCAACCGCCGACGAATGCGCAGTGAGATATCGAAACCGGCCGCCACCACGTCCAACACGCGATCATCCAGCGTCAGTTCTACCTGCAATTGCGGGTAACGCTGCATAAACAGCGGCAACAGCGGCGACAGCACCGTCAGGCCAAACGAGAGCGGCGCATTAACCCGCAGCATGCCGGAAACCTGCTGCGTGCTGGCCGCCACCGTCTGTTCCAGCGCGTCGAATTCGCCGAGCAGCCGGCAGGCTTCCTGGTAATAGAGCTGGCCGGCTTCGGTCAGACTCATGCTGCGAGTGGTGCGCACGATTAACAGCGTACCCAATCGATTTTCCAGCTGCTTAATCTGCTTGCTCAACGCCGCCGGCGTGATCGCCAGATCCTCCGCCGCCTTATAGAAACTGTTGCGTTCGACCACGCGGCGAAAGGCGCGCATCGTCAGTAGCACATCCATATTATGTCCCAATGGTTAATTATAAATTCAATAAACCACAGATTATTAACCCCATCAACATCAGTAGACTTTATCCAACCGCTTCCCTGAGTGGTAAATGAACTTAATTTACTGATAATCATGGAGTTAATAATGAAAAAGCCCCTATTCGCCCTGATGTTCGGCCTGAGCGCCGCCACCGCCCCCGTCGTCGCGCTGGCGCAATCCCCTGTCGCCGACAGCCGTCAGGCGGGTTATGTGCAACCGCTGACCGCCGACAACAGCCTGTTGCTGCTGGTCGATCTGCAGGACATGTTCGGCATGACCGTTTCTTCTATCGATCAAACCAACCTGGTGAATAACGCCGCCGGTATCGCCAAGGCCGCCAAGGTATTCAATGTGCCGACCATTCTGGCATCGGCCAACGCCAAAAGCTTCGCCGGACCGGTATTCCAGCAGGTGACGCAGGCGCGCCCAGACCTGCAGGTGTACGATCGCACCTCCATCAATGTCTGGCAGGACCGGCGCGTGGCGGATCTGATCAAGCAATCCGGCCGCAAGAAAATCATCATCGGCGGGCTATGGACCGCCAGCTGCGTGATGCTGCCGGCGCTGTCCGCCCTGGGCGAGGGTTATGAGGTTTATATCCTGTCGGACGTCACCGGCGATATTACGCCAGACACGCAAAACAACGCCATGCAGCGTCTGGTGCAAGCGGGCGCTACCCCCATCAATTGGGTGGCGCTGATGCTGGAATGGCAGCAAGACTGGAGCCGCAAGGCCACGGCGGGAGGCGTATTGCAGATCGCCCGCGACCACGGCGCCGCCTGGGGAATGGGTGCCAGCTACGCCGGAGCGATGAAGGTGGGCAGCGAGGCGAAATAAGTGGATGAAAGCCCGCCGCCGGTGGGCTTTTACTCAGGTGCGTGATAGCAACGGCTGTCCGGCGGCGCCTGCTCGCGCTGGTCCAGCCCGTAATCCCGCACCACCTCCGCCACCCGCAGCCGATACTGCGCCAACACCTCGCCACGGCCGCGCGCCTGCGCCGCCCGGTGCTGTTCGAGATTGCGCCACTGCTGCACCGCCGCCTCGTCGCGCCAGAAAGAGAGCGACAGCAGGCGCGCAGGATCCGCCAGGCTTTGGAAGCGCTCGATGGAGATGAATCCGTCGATCTGCGCCAGCAGCGGCTTCAGCTCCGCCGCCAGCGCCAGGTAGGTATCGCGCTGCCCGTCGGCGGCCTGCAGTTCAAAAATCACGGCAATCATCCTCGTCTCCTCTCAACGGTAAAATTCCGGCACGCGCGCATTCAGCGAACGGCGCCACTGCACCGATTTCAACGCCCGCTCATCAATATCCAGCGAACACAGATGCGCAACGCCGCAGCGCGCGATAATCCTCGCCCAACGTTCGCCCGGGCAGCGGTGCGCCCCCGCGCCGAAGGCCAGTTCGCCGTCGGCACCGAGCAGCAGCAAGACGGTCTCCCCCACGCGCAGCGTGCAACCGCCAAGCTGCGTCTCGCGCAAGACGAAACGGCGCGTGTTTTGGATCGGCGGCGTTAGCGCCCGTACCCGATCCAGCGCAATGTCCACTTCACCGTTCTGCCGAGCCAGCCAATACGCCTGTCCGATCCAGCCCGCCGTCGCCTCACAGGCCTGAAACAGCAGGCCGAGCGCATTGGCCAACTCAAGCCGGGCATCGCCAATCTCCCGCTCCAAAGCCTTGCGCAGCACGCCATGCTCCGCCATCAGTTGGGCGCTGAGCCGCTGCGCAGCCGCTATACCCCGCGCCAGCTGCGGCGGTGTGCTGCCGGGTGCGATACAGCGGACGAAGTCCAGACCGTCGTCGATCAGGCATGGCCATTGCGCCCTGGGCACACCCAACAATGCGCCGAGGCTGCAGAGCGGCAATCCGTAGTTAAAGCGAGTGATCGCCGCCGCATCGGGCACCTTTGGCGCTAACCACTCAGCGCATTGTGCAGCGGTTTGCTGAATCAGGGCATCCGAACAGACGGCCAGCGCCCGCTGCAGCGCCGCTTTAAGCGCGTGGTGCTGTTCGCCGTCGCGCATCCGCACCAGCCCGGCGAACAGCGGCGCCATCGGCGTCTCCAGCAAGGCCACCGGCACCGGCTCATCGGCCGGCCGCACGCCGAGATCGGCATTGAGCAGCGCTTCCCTCACTAGCTGCGGCGCCGCGGCCACCCAACATTGCCACGCGCTATCCCAGCTCAGGGGCGGCAGAGCGCGATAATGGGCCTGCGGCTCGGCGGCGAGCGCGGCGGCATAAGGACACACGGACATGGCTTTCTCCCTCGTAGCCAGATGGCGATAACCACAGGCTAGCGATGGACGCGCCGTCATACTTCGTCTAACCTCGAAGTATGCATAACATCGAGATAGAAGATCGTTTAGCGGCGCTCAGCGCCGCCATCGCCGACCGCACCCGGGCGCGCATGCTGTGCCTGTTGATGGACGGGCGCGCCTACACCGCCACCGAGCTCAGCGCGGCGGTCGAGGTTGCTCCCTCCACCGCCAGCGCGCATCTGGCGAAACTGCTGGAACAGCGGCTGATCGCCTGCCTCAAACAGGGGCGTTACCGCTATTTTCGGCTGGCCGGGCAACCGGTGGCCGCCGCGCTGGAAGGCCTGATGGCACTGACGGGCGTGCCGCGCCCGTCGGTGAAGAGCAGCACGCCGACCTCGCTGCAATATGCCCGCACCTGCTACGACCATATGGCGGGCGAGGTAGCGGTGAAGCTGCACGATCGGCTGCATGCGCTGAACTGGTTGAGCGGCGAGGAAGACTACCGCTTAAGCGACGCCGGTCAGGCCGCGCTGGCGCGGCTGGGCGTCGATTGTTCCCCCGCCCCCACCCGCCGCCGTTTCGCCTGCGGTTGCCTGGACTGGAGCGAACGCCGCGTCCACCTCGGCGGCGCGCTTGGCGCTGCGCTGCTGAACGCCTTTATCAAACGCGGTTGGATGCTGCGCCAACTCGACAGCCGCGAGCTGCAGCTGACCGACGCCGGTAAAAAAGCGCTGGCCGCACATTTTGAACTCACGCTGTAGCTCTGCGTCGGGGTAGTTTTACTGCAATACTCAAGGGGTACGCTTAAACGATCCCGCCAACCCGAGGAGTTTCCATGCTCGATTCCACCCAATTCCCGATCGTCAAACGCTGGCCGGCTCAGCATCCGGAACGGCTGCAGCTCTACTCTCTGCCGACGCCGAACGGCGTCAAAGTGTCCATCATGCTCGAAGAGATCGGCCTGCCCTATGAAGCGCACCTGATCGACATCGGCAACAACGAAACCTGGACGCCGGAATTCCTGGCGCTGAACCCGAACGGCAAGATCCCGGCTATCATCGATCCCGACGGCCCCGATGGCCGGCCGCTGCCGCTGTTCGAATCCGGCGCTATTCTGCTCTACCTGGCGGAAAAGAGCGGCCGCTTTCTGCCACAGGATCCGGCGCAGCGTTACGAAACCATTCAGTGGGTATTCTTCCAGATGGCGGCGGTCGGCCCGATGTTCGGCCAGCTCGGTTTCTTCCACAAATTCGCCGGGCGCGAATATGAAGACAAGCGGCCGCTGGAGCGTTACAAAAATGAATCGAAACGCCTGCTCGGCGTGTTGGAAACGCGCCTTGAAGGCCGCGACTGGATCATGGGGGCGGACTACAGCATCGCAGATATCTCGCTGCTGGGCTGGGTGCGCAATCTGATCGGCTTCTATGAGGCGCGCGAGCTGGTAGAGTTCAACAGCTTCCCGCGCGTCGCGCAGTGGCTGGAGCGCGGTCTGGCTCGGCCGGCAGTGCAGCGCGGGCTCGCGATCCCGGCGCGCGCAGCCTGAATGCCAAACGGGATGACCGTCGGGTCGTCCCATTTTCGCTGTCATAAAATTGTCATCCCTCTGCTCTACTCTCCTTACGTAACAATTTGATGTTATTTACATTGTTGTATTACGACAAGGAGCTTACCCCATGCAACCTGCTGTATCCCTGATCGCCGGCGCCGTGCTGTCCGCCCTGCTCTGTTCCTCCGCCCTCGCGGCAGAAACCTCGGCCAATGCCGATGGCCTGACCGAGCGCGCCGCGCGCGGCAACCTCGTCGAACCGGGTGGCGCCCGTCGTCTGGCCGGCGATCAGACCGCCGCGCTGAAGGCGTCGCTGTCGGACAAACCGGCGAAAAACGTGATCCTGCTGATCGGCGACGGCATGGGGGATTCCGAGATCACCGCCGCGCGCAACTACGCTGAAGGCGCGGGCGGTTACTTCAAGGGCATCGACGCCCTGCCGCTGACCGGGCAATACACGCATTACTCGCTGGACAAGAAAACCCACAAGCCGGATTACGTGACCGACTCCGCCGCCTCGGCCACCGCCTGGGCCACCGGGGTGAAAACCTATAACGGCGCGCTCGGCGTAGACGTGAACGGCAAAGACCAGCCGACGCTGCTGGAGATCGCCAAGGCGGCCGGCAAGGCCACCGGCAACGTCTCCACCGCCGAACTGCAGGACGCCACGCCGGCGGCGCTGGTGTCGCACGTCACCTCGCGCAAATGCTATGGCCCGGAGGAAACCAGCGAGAAATGCGCCGCTAACGCGCTGGAAAACGGCGGCCGCGGCTCCATCACCGAACAGCTGCTGAAAACCCGCGCCGACGTCACACTGGGGGGCGGTGCGAAATCCTTCAACCAGCTGGCGAAAAGCGGCGAATGGCAGGGGAAATCGCTGAAAGACCAGGCGGCGGCGCAGGGCTATCAGTGGGTCAGCAACGCGGATGAACTGCAGGCCGTCACCCTGGCCAACCAGCAAAAACCGCTGCTGGGCCTGTTCGCCGACGGCAACATGCCGGTGCGCTGGCTGGGGCCGAAAGCCAGCTACCACGGCAACCTCGACAAACCGGCGGTAACCTGCGAAAACAACCCGGCGCGCACCGCCGCCACGCCAACGCTGGCGGCGATGACCGAAAAAGCGATCGCGCTGCTGAAAGACAACCCGAACGGCTTCTTCCTGCAGGTAGAGGGCGCGTCGATCGATAAGCAGGATCACGCCGCCAACCCATGCGGGCAGATTGGCGAAACCGTCGATTTGGATGAAGCGGTGCAAAAAGCGCTGGCCTTCGCCCGCGCCGACGGCAACACGCTGGTGATCGTCACCGCCGACCACGCGCATTCCAGCCAGATCGTCGCCGCCGACGCCAAAGCGCCGGGCCTGACCCAGACGCTGACCACCAAAGACGGCGCGCCGATGACCCTGAGTTACGGCAACTCGGAAGAGGAGTCGCAGGGGCACACCGGCACCCAGCTGCGCGTTGCGGCCTATGGCCCGCACGCCGCCAACGTGGTGGGCCTGACCGATCAGACCGATCTGTTCTTCACCATGCGCGATGCGATGGGCATCAAGTAACCGCCTTGCGAATCCTGGCCGCCCGCAATGGCGGCCATTTATTATTGGTTACCGATGCGTATTTGCAATTTAACCGCAATTATTGTGTGATAACGAAATAACGTTTAATTGCGCGACAATTAACCCTTGGAAATAACGCGGTTATATAGCCCTTCTGCCCTCTCTGTTTATTCCTGCGACAACAACCGGCCGTTTTTTGCTTATATTCATTTTTTTTAGTTACAAAAGTAGTTTTTAACATTCTCGCAAACAATAATACCCCGCCAGTAACGTGAACCGATCAATTTGCATCCGGACGGCCTGCAATAGTTCACTTTTCGTTAAAAACCCTATTAACAAAAAGGCATTATCGCTGCCTATCGGCTCACGCCGGGCGATCGGCTTCATTATTTTCCAGGGTAACTCCCGCTAAATTCTTTCACCTGCAATGAGTAGAATTTACACACAAGAGATTTAATTCAATGAGAAAATTACTCGTCCTGATTTTCAGTCTCAGCCTGTTTAGCGTTACGCAGCAGGCGGCGGCTGAAGAGAAGAATAAAACCGTCGACGTGGTGTTGATCGGCGGCGGCATCATGAGCGCCACCTTGGGTACCTATCTGCATGAGCTGGAGCCGACCTGGACCATCGACATGTACGAGCGTATGAACGGCGTGGCGGAAGAGAGCTCCAACGGCTGGAACAACGCCGGTACCGGCCACTCCGCCTTCAGCGAAATGAACTACACGCCGGAAAAAGCCGATGGCACCATCGACATCAGCAAGGCGGTGAAGGTCAACGAGTCTTTCGAAATCTCCCGTCAGTTCTGGTCTTATCAGGTGAAAAACGATGTCCTGAAAGATCCGAAATCCTTCATTAACAGCGTGCCGCACATGAGCTTCGTGTGGGGCGACGACAACGTCAACTTCCTGCGTAAACGCTACGCGGCGCTGCAGCACAGCACCCTGTTCCGCGGCATGGAATACTCCGAAGATCCTGCGCAAATCAAGCAGTGGGCACCGCTGGTGATGAACGGCCGCGATCCGGCGCAGAAAATCGCCGCCACCCGCATGCCGCTGGGTACCGACGTCAACTTCGGCGTGATCACCCACCAGCTGGTTGACGCACTGAGCACCAGCGACAAGTTCAAGCTGAACCTGAGCCACGAAGTGCGCGACATCAAGCGCAACGCCGACCAGACCTGGAGCGTGACCGTTGCCGATCTGAACCGCGACGGTAAAGAAACCACCGTTAACGCCAAGTTCGTGTTCATCGGCGCAGGCGGCGCATCCCTGACCCTGCTGCAGAAATCCGGCATCCCTGAAGCCGACGGCTACGGCGGCTTCCCGGTCGGCGGCCAGTTCCTGGTCACCACCAATCCGGAGATCGCCAACCAGCACCTGGCCAAAGTGTACGGCCTGGCCAGCGTAGGTTCGCCGCCGATGTCCGTGCCGCACCTGGATACCCGCATGCTGGACGGCAAGCGCGTGCTGCTGTTCGGGCCGTTCGCCACCTTCTCCAGCAAGTTCCTGAAGAACGGCTCGCTGTTCGATCTGCTGCACTCGCTGAGCACCTCGAACCTGATGCCGATGACCCACGTCGGTCTGGATAACTTCGATCTGGTGAAATACCTGGTCGGCCAGCTGATGATGAACGACGACGATCGCTTCGCCGCGCTGAAAGAGTACTTCCCGGACGCCAAGCAGGAAGACTGGAAGCTGTGGACCGCAGGCCAACGCGTGCAGATCATCAAGAAAGACGCGGATAAAGGCGGCGTGCTGCAGTTCGGCACCGAAGTCGTCAGCTCCGAAGACGGCAGCATCGCCGCTCTGCTGGGCGCTTCGCCGGGCGCTTCCACCGCTGCACCGATCATGCTGCATCTGATGGAAACCGTGTTCAAAGACAAAGTGGCGACGCCGGAATGGCAGAGCAAGCTGAAAGAGATCATCCCGTCTTACGGCCACAAGCTGAACGGCGATATCGAGATGACCAACAAGATCCGCGGCTACACCAGCAGCGTGCTGGGTCTGAACTACATTGAAGTGAAACCGGAAACCAACTGATTTCCCATCATTTCTTGCTGAAAAGGCCGCTTTATGCGGCCTTTTTTCTATACCCCTGCCGCTCAAAGAGCATTTTTGGTCACCTTTTTACCCCCGCTTCACCCTTGCGTAACGGCGTGCTCGCGCCTATTATCAAAGTATATTCTTGGATAATTAAGCTAAGTCACTGTGACCTGAATGTCGTTTTTGCGGGAGAACTAAAACCATGGATCGCGTCAATATCATTCACGATTTACTAGACTGGATTGAAACTCATCTGGATCAGCCGCTGCTGCTGGACAACGTCGCCGCCAAGTCGGGCTACTCCAAATGGCACCTGCAGCGCATGTTCCGCAGCACCACCGGCCACGCGCTCGGCAGCTATATCCGCGAGCGGCGCCTGTCGCAGGCGGCACAGGCGCTGCGCTCCACTCCACGCCCGATCCTGGATATCGCCCTGCAATACCACTTCGATTCTCAGCCTTCGTTCTCGCGTGCCTTCAAGAAACAGTTCGGCAAGACCCCGGCGGTGTATCGCCGCACTACCCGCTGGGACGTCGCCGAATGGCCGGCGCAGCCGCAGGCTGAGCAACACCGCGACGCCCCCGCCTTACCGCGCTGGTTTGCCGGCAAACTGCCGGAAGGCGTCTGCACCAGTTGGATGGGGCTGCGTTAATCAGCACGGTATAAGGTACAAAAAAGGGGTCAGTTCGCGCGAACTGACCCCTTTTTATTGAAGCGACACCGGATTATTTGAAGGTGACGTCGACGTTGGCAGTGGCGTTGAACACCCCGGTCTTCGGCGTATTGGTCAACCACTTCAGGTTCGCGATAAAGGTCTCTTTCACTTCGTTCTGCTTATCCTGCAGCACACCGCCGAAATCCACGTTGGTTTGCAGTGGGATCGGTTTTTTACTGGTGTCGCGCTGCTGCGTCAGGAAGATTGCCACGCCCGGTTGGGTGGTCGGCAGGATCTGCGTGTTGTCTGACGGATCGGCATTGGTACTGCTAAAACTGGCTTGCAGAGACTGGCCGGCGCACTCGCCGCCGCTCAGGCTGGCCTTGATGTCGAACGGCACCTGTTTGGCGATAGTGCCGGTTTTGGCGCTGGAAGTCGTCAGCACGCCGAAATCGACGCTGGCGCCGTTGTTGGCCAATACGGTGATCTGCGGGTTGCACTGAATCACGCGGATCTTGTCCAACCCTTTTATATAGGCGTTAAAGTTGCTGTCTTTGGTGGCGTTCAGCCCCAACTCACCATCGATCTGGAACAGCGACGCGCGCGCCAATGGCGGGAAGTTACCCGCCGGCGGTTTCACCCCGGTGGCTTTGATATACACCGAATAGGTGGCAGTCACCGCCTGAGGATCGGCTTTTCTTCTGTTACTACCCGGTTTGGTACCCGGCCCCAAATCAGGGCCCGTCGGCCGGTTGGAGCTTTGCTTCAGGTTGATGGCATCATAATCACGCCCGTTGATCGATACCCCGATTTCCAACGACTTATCCAGGGCGCCAAAGGAGTTCTGCGGGTTCCAATAGATATAAGCGTTCTCACCGCGCGGGTAGTTATCCGTATCCCAACAGGTAAAGGTCGAGGTAAAGTTCTGCGAACGCCAAATCAGGTTGCCTTTGACGAAGTCGCTGGCGGCCAGCACGATCGGGCGGCCGACGTCGATATCCTGCGTTACGCTGCCAACCGGGTTTTTTGAACCCGTCGAGTTGCCGAAGCGGCACTGCATCGCCGCCGCCTGTTGCGCCATCGCCAACCCCGCCAGCCCCACCACCGACAGAAGTGTGTTACGTGCTAATTTGCTCAAGTTCATGGTGTACCTTACAGTTTTTGGCATTGCAGGGTCAGTTCCTGATATCCCATGGCCGCTTGTTTGTCGCCCACGTCCGCCGGAATCGGCAGTACGCATTGCTGATCGGCTTTCGGACCCCATTTGATCGTCAGTTTCTCACCCGCTTTCACGCCGGAAACATAGGTTGCGCCTTCCAGGCCCACGGTGCCGCTGTTGCGGCCGGACTCGTTGAACACGCCGGCGCCGATGGCCGGATAACCGTTGTCACCCAGACGAGCGTGAATCAGCAGGCTGACACCCTTGAAGGTATCGAAGCTCACCTTCACCACCGACTTCTCGGTCGGCACCACTTGCTTACTGGCCACCGGCACATCCAGGCCCGGGCCGAAATCTTCGGTGCGCAGCGCCACATAGTTGTAGCGGTACGGGTTGGCCGACGGCACAACCGCATAACCGAAGCGATCGATGGTCACGCCCGGCTGGTTTTCCAGACGCACGCCTTTGGCGTCTTTCGCTTCCACCAGCAAGATGGTGTTCTGCAACGGCTGCGTCAGGGTCGCGCCGCCGGAGTGCACCAGCAGGCCGCCGGAGACGCCCAGCCCTTCCTGGCGGTATTTCGAGCTGTAGGCATAGCTACCGTCGATGTTACCGATGCTGCTGCTGTAGCCCAGGTTCAGGTTGCTGCTCTGACCGGAGGACTGCGTATGCCCGGTGGAAACTGAGTAGTTCATGCGACGGTCGTCCAGCATGGTGCCGCTGATGCCGGTCGAGTAGCTGTCGCCGCTCTGTTTGCTGTGCGCCGCGCTGAAGTTGGCGGTGGTCGAGTTGTTGCTCTGGCCCCAATCCAGCGGAATCGACATTGTGAAGTTCACGCTGCGATCGGAATAGCCGTACTGGCCGCGCGTATCCTGCAGATAAACCCCGTAGGAAATACGCTTGAAGCCGTCATTGTAACCCAGTTGAATCGTGCGATCGTTGCCGGACACGCCCCAGTAGTTCTGGTGGCTCACGTTGGCGTACAGGCTGGCGCCCGCCCACAGTTGCTGGCTGAGCGACAGCTCGACGCGTTCACGCTTGTTGCCGTAGCGCGCGGTGTATCGGGTACGTTTTTGGTTGTTGCTCCAGGAAGGCTGGCCCGGCTGCAGATCGTTCGGATCCCAGTAATCGTTGGCATAAATGCCGTTGCGCCAGCTGTTGCGCTCCTGGACCGCATCGCTCAGATCGTAGTAACCGGAAGTCGCATAGCGATAACCCGCCAACTGGAAGTTGGTGCCCATCTGGTTGAGCGACTTGGAGTACAGGAAACGGAAGCTCTGCCCCTGCTTGCGATCGCCATTCGCCAGCTCGGTATCAGAGATAGAACCGTCCACGGAGATGGCACCCCATGATCCCAGGCTCTTACCGATACCCACGGCAGCAGAACGGTAGTGCTCGGCGATGATGGCGCCGCCGAACGGCGTCAGGCCATAGTTCATGCCGTATGCCGCAGTACCCTGAATCAGTTTCGGCTGATAGCCGCCGTTACCGTTGTGGTATTTACCGGCGGTCAGCTGGAAGTTCCAAATGCCTTCGCGCAGCATGTTGGCCACGGAAGAGTAGGCGACGCTGAACGTTTTGTGCGAACCGTCGGCCTCGTTCACGGTGACCTGCAGGTCACCGTTGTTAGTATGCGGATAGACGTCGTGGATCTCAAAAGGACCCGGCGCGACGTTGGTGCTATAGATGACGTAACCGTTCTGGCGGATCTCGACGCGGGCGTTAGTCGCCGCCACGCCGCGCACTACCGGCGCATAACCGCGCAGGCTGTCCGGCAGCATGTCGTCAACGCTGGAGAGTTGCACCCCGCGGAACTGGAAGCTGTTGAACACGCTGTTGTTGGTGCTCGCCTGGCCCATCACCAAACGGCTGCGCCAAGGCACGATATCGGTCTCGGCCCAGGAGGAGACGTTGGTCCAGTTGCTGCTACTGCCACTCTGCTTGTCCCAGGTGGAGTTGTTGCGCAGGCGCCATCTGCCCAGGTTGAGGCCGCTGTTCAGCGCGAGGAACATGTACTCGCTGTCGTCGGCGTCATCTCGGCGATAGCTGTTCTTGTTGTAGTTGAAGTTATAGTTGGCGAACAGCGCGTTGATGCCTTCATCGTACATGCTTGGCGGGATCGCCCCGATCGCGCTCAGATCCATCATGGTCTGAGGCACGGAAATGTTGATCTGCTGCACCGCCGCGTCATAGCTGACGGTGGCGTCTTTAATCAACTCAGACACATCAACACAGCTGCCGGCCTGCAGCGTTTCCGGCAGTTTGATGCCGTAGTTGCGCAGGTCTTCAACTTTCAGGCAGGGTTGAGACGCGGTCTGGCCTTTAACCTGACGAAAAGTAACATCCTTATGATCGACCTGGGTCAGGTTGACGTAGATGTCGAATGGGTAAACGCCCGGTTGCAAAGCATCGCCCTGGGCGACCGCTTCCGCGTTGCTCAGGTTTTCATCGCCGTGAATAAACGACATGTTAAACTCTGCCAACGCCGCTTCACTCCATAACATCGGCGCACTGGCAGCAATGATTGCAATTCGGATCAGCTGTGTCAGCCGCGTCGTTCCGCCTGCTACTTTTCGTTGATTTGCCATTCCCTGTCTCTCTTATTGTACTGGAACGTCCTTGACTTCCGTTCTACCGCCAAAATCGTTGATATAACTGAAAGCAATCTTGTTGCCGACGCTGACGCCCGCCGGAATGTTGATCGATAAGCGATCTTTCGGGCTCACCATGTTGGCGTCCACATCCACGGTCTTGCCTGCGCTGTTTTTCAAGTGCAGCGCCCCAAAGGTAATATGCAGCGGCCCATCGTTAACCACTTGCAGACGTGAACCTTCACGCTGCCAACGCAAGTTTTGCACTTGCTCGTCCAGCGTCGTTTTCAACGCCACCGGCCGGTAAAAAAGTTTGATTCGGGTACGCACCGCAACCTGAAGCACGTTTTCTTGCTTCGGCGCCGGTGGAATTTCCTGCACGTTAATCCACAGCAGGGTTTCTTTATCCTGAGGTAAGCCATTACCGGAATAGATAAAGCGCAGAACTGCAGTTTTAGCAGCGTCCAATTTCAGAATCGGTGGAACGACAACGACAGGCAGATTTTTCGGCACTTGGTTTCTGTCACCGGTGTCCAGCCAGGTCTGCACCATATAAGCTTCTGAAGCATCGTTATGAATCGGCAGAGAGGCGGATTTGTCATCGCCTTTATAGATCACGCGAGTGGCATCTACCTGGATACCGGCGTAGCTGTTAAAGGCGCCCAGCATCAGCAGAGCAGCAAAGAACTTTTTCATCGGTTTCCTCTACGGGCCATCCTTGGCCGTGTGTGTCCTGAAAGACGATTATTTGTATTCGATAGTGAACGGGCTGGTAGCGTTAGCCAGACCTGCAGTTACGTTGCTATCGAATGAACGGTAACGAGCCTGCAGGTTGAAGGTCGCTTTACCGTCAGCAGCGATGGTGACTTTCGCTACGTCGTCTTTGATGTTGGAACCGTCGCCGATAGCGAATGGCTTGCCATTGTTATCGGTGATTTCGATACCCACGCCGGTAGCTGCTGCGCCAGTGCCGCCAACGTTGCTTACGGACAGCAGGTCTGGGTTGCCAGCAACGGTGTTACCGTCGAAGCGCAGGCTGTAATCGCCGGCATCACATTTTTCCAGAGAGATCTGGAAAGCTTTAGAAGCGGATTTAGAACCCACGGTTGGGAAAGCAGAAGTTGGGTAAGTACCCAAGTAAACTTCTTTATTCTGAGTATCGCTAGTTACCTGGCAGGTAGACTGTTTGATTTCACCGGTGAATTTAACAGTGCCGCTTGCTGCCATTGCGTTGGAAGCAGTTGCAGACAATACCAGGGCAGCCAAAGGCAATAATACTTTTTTCATTTCCAGCTCCATAGAACAATAAAATAATCGATTCAGTGGCGGGCTTATATATATATTGCCGCCACTGAGCATACACTCAGCGATAGCACTCCCTTGCTGAAAAGGAGCGTTGCCTCGATGAACTCATTGCCGGACGAAATATAGACTAAGCATATTCTTAATGTTAAATCGTTTAAAACATTCATAAGGCCCCTCTTGATAGGAATAAACTATCGGCGAATACCTATCGATCGATGTTGACGATTCATACGAATAGGAATAATCTGTGTTTGGGAAAGCTGCAGAGTTCAAGATTTTGCGATAAGGCCTGAAAATCAGAATATTATCCCGAATATTTACATTTAGTAACAGATTGCGACGTTTGGACTTTGGCACGAATTACGCGTTAAATGGTCTGTCGACACGCTTCGGCCATTCTGGCGCTTTAAATAAGAAATTTACCAATAACCCCGGAGTAATTTTCTTTTTTATCATTTAAAATCAACAGGTTAAATATCAATCCAAGGATTGGGAAATGAGCGGTTCTTTCAGAGAGAAAAATAACGGCATTAATTATGTTTTTCAGCCAATGTTCGCAAAATCGGGACAATTGCTGGCCGTTGAATGTCTGTCTCGCTTTACGTTTAATAGCGAATATGCCCATTTTTCTCCTGAACAGTTCTTTCGCCACGCCGACAGCGCCACCCGGATTGCGATTTTGATGGATCAGATCAATCTGATCGATAAATACAAACACTGGTTTCATGAAAACCAAGTGATAGTCACTTTGAATGTTGACGATTATTCCCTGCAATCGCTGGCGAATAGTCACTTTGCCGAAAGAATTAATGCTTTGCGCTGTATTCATTTCGAGATCAGTGAGAATTCAACCCGGCTAGTGAAAGATCGCGTACACGGCGATCCGTCATTGAATAGTTATTCATTTTGGCTCGATGATTTTGGTTCTGGCTATGCGGGTTTTTCCGCGTTGTACAACAGTCAGTTCCGCTTCGTTAAGCTCGATCGTTTTCTGCTTTGGGACTTTATGAAAAAGTCCGGCGGCGAGGGCTTGATGCGCGCGTTGCTGCGCTTCTTTTACCTTAATCATTACAAGGTAATTATCGAAGGAGTTGAAACTCCCGAACACAAGAAATGGCTGGATGAAATGCCATATTACGCACTGCAGGGAAAGCTGTGGAAGGAATCCAGCATCAAGGATTTGAACTCGCTTCTTACAGCTGAATACTTTTAACTCGGTATTGGTGTTTGCCCTATGTCTAAAAACAACGTTCTTGTGATTAGTGAGTGTAAGTACAGCTATGTTGGCCTGTCGGTGCTGCTGAAGAAACATTACGGCGCCTACGATATCCGCCTGTTTTCCGATTTCATGCACGGCGGCGCCAAAGCAGAGAAGATCACCAAGCACGACATTGCGCTGATTTTCACCTCGCAAAATCTGGAACAGAGCGTCAACGTGATAGAAAGCCTGGTGTCCCTGCACCAGCAGTACAACAGCAAGACGCGCCTGCTGGTGTTCTATGACGACGAACGCGTGGTGAAACTGCTGTCGATCCTGGGGATTTCCGTCGAGTTGGTCTCCACCCGCATTCCGCTTTATTCGCTGCAGGAAAAAATCCAGCGGCTGCTGGAAAGCACAGAACCGGGCGGCATCAAGGTGCAGAAAACCCGCGAGCTCAGCCCGGCGGAAAGCGACGTGATCTTCAATCTGCTGCGCGGCGACAGCCTGCTGCACATTGCGGAAAAGCGCGGTACGCACCCGAAAACCATCTTTTCGCAGAAATACAGCGCGATGAAAAAGCTGCGGCTGCGCAGCATGAGCACCATCTTCGTCGCCGGCAAATAACCTGCCCTGGCTTGTTGCGCGGTGCGCCGCGCGGCAACCCGCCCCCTCGCCGCGTTAAATTAATGTAACAACCGGCGACAAAGCAGCAACAGACACACAACATCATCTCCTGTTGGCTACGATTTGCACACGGACTATCCGTGAGTCATGTCGTGTGGATTAAAATAAACATCAGGAGATGTTATGAAGTCGTCCTTATTCAGCCGCTATACCTGCTTTGTGCTGAGCATCTTGCTCACCCTGGTTTTCTTGATCATGATGCACAACCATCCGTGGTTCTGGCTGCCGGCCCTGGCCTGCGGCTGTCTGATGGTGCTGGGTATCTACGATCTCACGCAACAGCGCCACGCCATCTGCCGCAACTACCCGATCATCGGCCGCCTGCGTTTCTTCTTTGAATTCATCCGCCCGGAGCTGCGCCAGTATTTCCTTGAACAGGATAATGAAGAGATCCCGTTTTCGCGCACCCAGCGCACGCTGGTGTATCGCCGGGCGAAGAACGAGATGGGCGACAAGCCGTTCGGCACCCTGCTGGACGTGTACCAAACCGGCTATGAGTGCATCGGTCACTCCATGCGGCCGGTGGAAGCCGCCGACCCGACCAGCTTCCGCATCACTATCGGCGGCGCCGACTGCCGCCAGCCCTATTCCGCGTCAATCTTCAACATTTCGGCGATGAGCTTCGGCGCGCTCTCCGCCAACGCCATTCGCGCGCTCAATCTCGGCGCGGCCAAGGGCAACTTCTACCACGACACCGGCGAGGGCAGCATCAGCCGCTATCACCGCGAAAACAACGGCGATCTGGTGTGGGAACTGGGCAGCGGCTATTTCGGCTGCCGCACCGCCGACGGTCATTTCGATCCACGCCGCTTTGCTGAACAGGCGCAAAGCCCGCAGGTGAAAATGATTGAAATCAAGCTCAGCCAGGGCGCCAAGCCGGGCCACGGCGGCATTCTGCCGGCGAAAAAGGTGGATGCGGAAATCGCCGCCACCCGCGGCGTGCCGCAAGGCGTCGATTGCATCTCGCCGGCCTCGCACAGCGCCTTCACCACCCCGCTGGAAATGATGCAGTTCATCCAGCAGCTGCGCGAGCTGTCTGGCGGCAAGCCGGTCGGTTTCAAGCTGTGCATCGGCCACCCGTGGGAGTTCGTCGCCATCGTCAAGGCGATGCTGCACACCCG
Organism: Serratia sp. LTN-2; assembly: GCF_059740205.1. Classification (NCBI taxonomy): domain Bacteria; kingdom Pseudomonadati; phylum Pseudomonadota; class Gammaproteobacteria; order Enterobacterales; family Yersiniaceae; genus Serratia; species Serratia sp. LTN-2. The sequence continues at coordinate 376,519 of NZ_JCAXDO010000002.1, forward strand.
TATCCTGCCGGACTTCATCGTGGTGGACGGCAAGGAAGGCGGCACCGGCGCCGCGCCGCTCGAGCTTTCCAACTATATGGGCATGCCGCTGCGCGAAGGGCTGCTGTTCGTGCATAACACGCTGGTGGGTTGCGGCCTGCGCGACCAAATCAAGATAGGCGCCAGCGGCAAGATCATCAGCGCCTTCGACATCGCCAGCGTGCTGGTGCTCGGCGCAGACTGGGTGAACTCGGCGCGCGGCTTTATGTTCGCCGTCGGCTGCATCCAGTCGCAAAGCTGCCACACCAACCACTGCCCGACCGGCGTAGCGACGCAAGATCCGCTGCGGCAAAAGGCGCTGGTGGTGCCGAACAAGGCGGAGCGCGTCTATCACTTCCATCAAAATACGGTGAAAGCGCTGGCGGACATGCTGGCGGCGGCCGGCGTCAGCCGCCCGGAGCAGCTGACCTCGCACCATATGCTGCGTCGCATCACGCCGACCGAGATCAAGGTATACGCCGATATCTATTACTATCTGGAGCCGGGCGCGCTGTTGCAGCCGGAGATCAAAAGCGAGTTCTACGCCCGCATGTGGCGCATGGCGACGCCCACCAGTTTCGATCAGGCGATCTCGCTGCCGGCGGCATGATGGGATAAGGGATAAAAAAGAGAGTTGCCCCCTCGCCTTGGGGAAGAGCATATGGAGAGGGGTTGCTTGCTACGGCGGCCCTCCCCCTCAACGGCGAGAGGGCGTGTCGGTTACTGCTTGCGCACCGGCGCATCGCCGGCGACGTAATAGTCGGCGGTGCTGCGCGGCAGCGGCGCGCGCTGGCGAATGCGATCGGCTAACTTCTCGGCGATCATAATGGTGGTGGCGTTCAGGTTACCGGTGATGATCAGCGGCATAATCGACGCATCCACCACCCGCAATCCTTCCATGCCGTGCACCCGGCCCTGGCCGTCGACCACTGCCATCTCATCCTCGCCCATTTTGCACGAACAGGACGGGTGGAAAGCGGTTTCGGCATGCTCGCGCACGAAGGCGTCCAACTGCTCGTCGGTCTGCACCTCCGGCCCCGGGCTTATTTCGCGGCCGCGGTATTCGTCCAGGGCAGGCTGCGCCATGATCTCGCGCGTGATGCGAATGGCGTCGCGGAACTCCTGCCAATCCTGCTCGGTCGCCATGTAGTTGAACAGAATGCTCGGGTGTTGACGCGGATCTTTCGACTTCACCTGCACCCGGCCGCGGCTCGGCGAACGCATCGAGCCGACGTGCGCCTGGAAACCGTGCTCTTTCACCGCGTTGCTGCCGTTGTAGTTAATCGCCACCGGCAGGAAGTGATACTGAATGTTCGGCCAGGCGAACTCTTCGCGGCTGCGGATGAAGCCGCCGGCCTCGAACTGGTTGCTGGCGCCGATGCCGGTGCCGTTGAACAGCCACTCCGCGCCGATCTTAGGCTGGTTGAACCATTGCAACGCCGGGTACAGCGACACCGGTTTCTTACAGGCGTACTGCAGATACATCTCCAGGTGATCCTGCAGGTTTTCCCCCACGCCCGGCAGATCGTGCACCACCTTGATATCCAGACTGTTCAGCAGCGCCGCCGGGCCGACGCCCGAACGCTGCAGAATCTGCGGCGAGGCGATGGCGCCGGCGCACAGCAGCACTTCGCGGCGCGCTTTGGCGTGGGTCAGCTGATTGCTGTCGCCCTGCAAATAGTTGACGCCCACCGCGCGCTTGCCGTCGAATACGATGTGATCGGTCAGCGCATGGGTGACGATCTTCAGGTTTGGCCGCGAACGCGCCTGATCCAGATAACCGCGAGCGGTGCTGGCGCGGCGCCCTTTCGGCGTCACGGTGCGATCCATCGGGCCGAAGCCTTCCTGCTGGTAACCGTTCAGATCGTCGGTACGCGGATAGCCCGCCTGCACGCCGGCTTCCACCATCGCGTGGAACAGTTCGTTGTTGCCGGCTTTCGGCGTGGTGACGCTCACCGGGCCCTCGCCGCCGTGGTAATCGTTCGGGCCGATATCGCGCGTTTCCGCCTTGCGGAAATACGGCAGGCAGTCCAGATAGGTCCAATCTTCCAGGCCAGGCGCCTTGGCCCAGTTGTCGAAGTCCATCGCGTTGCCGCGAATGTAACACATGCCGTTGATCAGGGACGAACCGCCCAGCCCTTTGCCGCGGCCGCATTCCATCCGGCGATTGTTCATGTGCGGCTCAGGGTCGGTTTCATACGCCCAGTTATAGCGGCGACCCTGCAGCGGAAACGCCAGCGCGGCCGGCATCTGGGTACGGAAATCCATCCGGTAATCCGGGCCGCCGGCTTCCAGCAGCAGGACGCTGACGTCGGCGTCTTCGGTCAATCGGGTGGCTAACACGTTGCCGGCGGAACCGGCACCGATAATGATGTAGTCAAATTCCATTCATTATCTCCTTACTTTATAGGCCTGCATGAGACGAAAACGCGAAGCGCGGATCCGCAACAGGCGGTGTATTTGGCTCTCTGGGAATTGTCGGCCGCAGCCAACGCGGCTGCGGCTCGAAAGACGACGGGAAAATCAGAATACCGAGGCGTAATCGCCCAGCTCAACCTGCACCGATTTGATCTGGGTGTAGTGCTCCAGCGTGGTCAGACCGTTCTCGCGGCCGACGCCGGACTGCTTGTAACCGCCGACCGGCATTTCCGCCGCCGACTCGCCCCAGGTGTTGATCCAGCAAATGCCGGCTTCCAGCTGATGGATCACGCGGTGCGCGCGAGCCAGATCGTTGGTCACCACGCCCGCCGCCAGGCCGAAGGTGGTGTCGTTGGCACGGCGCACCACTTCCTCTTCGTTCTGGTAACTGAGGATGCTCATCACCGGCCCGAAGATCTCCTCGCGCACGATTTCCATGTCGTCGCGGCAGTCGCTGAACACCGTCGGCGCCACGTAAGCGCCCTTGCCGAACTCGCCGTGGGTGACGCGTTCGCCGCCGCACAGCAGGCGCGCGCCGCTGTTTTTACCGCTCTCGATAAAGCGCAGCACCGACTCCATGTGCGCGAAGCTGACCAGAGGCCCGAAGTTGGTCTGCGGATCGGTCGGATCGCCGAGGCGAATGCGCTTCACGCGCTCGAGGATCTTCGCCTCAAACTGCGCCTGCAGCGCCGCCGGCACGAAGACGCGGGTGCCGTTGGTGCACACCTGGCCGGAGCTGTAGAAGTTGGCCATCATGGCGATATCGGCGGCGCGATCCAGATCGGCGTCGTCGAAAATAATCAGCGGCGACTTGCCGCCCAACTCCATGGTGACTTCCTTCAGCGTCGACCCCGACGCGTTGGCCATCACCTTCTTGCCGGTTTTCACCCCGCCGGTGAAGGACACTTTGGCGATGCCCGGATGGTCGGTCAGGTACTGCCCCACCTCCGCGCCGCTGCCGGTCACCACGTTGAAAACGCCGTCCGGCAGGCCAGCTTCGGTGTAAATTTCCGCCAGCTTCAGCGCCGTCAGCGACGTGACTTCGCTCGGTTTGAAGATCATCGCGTTGCCCGCCGCCAGCGCCGGCGCAGACTTCCACAGCGCGATTTGAATCGGGTAGTTCCAGGCGCCGATGCCGGCCACCACGCCCAACGGTTCGCGGCGAGTGTAAACGAACGAGGTATCGCGCAGCGGGATCTGTTCGCCTTCGATGGCCGGGATCAGGCCGGCGTAGTACTCCAGCACGTCGGCGCCGGTGACGATGTCCACTGCGGTGGTTTCCGACATCGCTTTGCCGGTATCCAGCGTTTCCAGCGCCGCCAGCTCATCGTTGCGCTCGCGCAGAATATCCACCGCGCGACGCAGGATGCGCGAACGCGCCATCGCCGTCATCGCCGCCCACACTTTCTGCCCGCTGGCCGCGCTGGCCACCGCACGATCGACGTCTTCAGCGCCGGCGGACTGGACTTCGGCCAGTACTTCGCCATTCGCCGGGTTAATGGCGTTGAAGGTTTTTCCAGCGGTGCTGTCTACATAGGCGCCATGAATATAGAGCTTCTGCAAGCCAAAACGGGACATAGGATCTCCTTGGGTTATCCTCCAGGCGGCGTTTGCCCCCGGAGTTGGAACGTGATGTATTCGGTCGTGAGCGCCAACGCCTGCGCCTGATTGAACACCGAACCGCGCAGCGCGCTGCGCAGCCACAGTCCGTCGATCAGCGCCGCCAGCCCCTTGGCCGCCAGGCGTGCCTGCGGCTGCGGCATGACGCGGCGAAACTCGGCGCACAGGTTGGAATAGAGCCGGCGGCCGTTCACCTGTTGCAGCCGATTGAGCTGCGGCTGATGCAAACTGCTGGCCCAAAAGGCCAGCCAGGTCTTCATCGCCGCGCTGTTGATCTGGCTATCGTCGAAGTTGCCGGCGACAATCGCCTGCAGCCGCGCCGCAGGGCTGTGGTCGGTCAGCGCCTGCAAGCGCAGCTTCACCGCCTCGCCCAGATGGCTGATCAGGTAGCGCATCGTGGCTTCCAGCAGGCCGTTCTTATCCTTGAAATAATGGCTGATGATGCCGTTGGAAACGCCGGCCCGCCGCGCGATCTGCGCAATGGTGGCGTCATGCATTCCCACTTCGTTTACCGCGGCGAGCGTGGCATCAATCAACTGCTGCCTTCTGATTGGCTGCATTCCTACCTTTGGCATATTTCGACTCTCACAAAACCGACTTCGGCCTTATCTCAGCGGGCAAATTTCTCTGCCGTTTCGCCCGTGATTCAGGTCATCATGCGGACTATTAAACTTTTTTTTGATTGAACGTTCAATAAAAATTGCATATATTTTATTGCCGCCTGGTTAAAAATTTGTACTATCTGGTTGTGGAACTGGCTGATTTTTGTGAGGTAATTAACGAATCTGACCAAAATCAGTGGCTGTAAGCGGTTCCCGCCGCGAAGCGCTCCGGCGCTTCAGCAACAGGCGAAAGCGGCATCACTCAGGCCATCCCCGTGGGGATGGCCGCCGCCTTCATTCGCCCGTTTTCCGGCGGCGCCAACGCGCCCCAGAATGCGGAGCGGCACGATTTTACTCAGTTCAGAGGATGACGATGACAACACGCGAAACCTCCTCCAAACCGCAGCAGGACCGCCTCAACCCTGTGGTTTTCTTCACCTCGGCGGGGCTGATCCTGGCCTTCTCGCTGATGACCATCTTTTTCACCGACTTCTCCGGGCAGTGGATCACCCGCACGCTGAATTGGGTGTCGACCACCTTCGGTTGGTACTACCTGCTGGCGGCGACGCTGTACATCGTGTTCGTGGTGTTTATCGCCGCCTCGCGCTTCGGTTCGATCAAGCTCGGGCCGGAACAGTCCAAACCGGAGTTCAGCCTGATGAGCTGGGCGGCGATGCTGTTCGCCGCCGGCATCGGCATCGATCTGATGTTCTTCTCGGTCGCCGAGCCGGTGACCCAGTACATGATGCCGCCGGAAGGCGACGCGCAAACGCTGGAGGCGGCGCGCCAGGCGATGGTCTGGACGCTGTTCCACTACGGCCTGACCGGCTGGTCGATGTATGCGCTGATGGGCATCGCCCTCGGCTACTTCAGCTATCGCTACAATCTGCCGCTGACCATCCGTTCGGCGCTGTACCCGATCTTCGGTAAACGCATCAACGGCCCGATCGGCCACAGCGTGGACATCGCCGCGGTGCTCGGCACCATCTTCGGCATCGCCACCACGCTGGGTATCGGCGTGGTGCAGCTCAACTACGGCCTCAAGGTGCTGTTCGAGATCCCGGAAAACCTGACGGTACAGGGCTCGCTGATCCTGCTGTCGGTGATCATGGCCACCATCTCGGTCACTTCGGGCGTCAACAAGGGCATCCGCATATTGTCCGAGCTGAACGTGCTGCTGGCGCTGGGCCTGATCCTGTTCGTGCTGTTCTTCGGCGACACCGAATTCCTGCTCAATGCGCTGGTGCTCAACGTCGGCGATTACGTCAACCGCTTTATGGGCATGACGCTCAACAGCTTCGCCTTCGATCGGCCGGTGGAGTGGATGAACAACTGGACGCTGTTCTTCTGGGCCTGGTGGGTGGCGTGGTCGCCGTTCGTCGGCCTGTTCCTGGCGCGCATCTCGCGTGGGCGCACCATTCGCCAGTTCGTGGTCGGCACGCTGATTATTCCGTTCGTGTTCACCCTGCTGTGGCTGTCTATCTTCGGCAACAGCGCGCTGTATCAGATCATTCACGGCAACGCCGAATTCGCGCAGGAAGTGATGCAGTTCCCGGAGCGCGGCTTCTACAGCCTGCTGGCGCAATATCCCGGCTTCACCTTCAGCGCCTCGGTGGCCACCATCACCGGCCTGCTGTTCTACGTCACCTCGGCGGACTCCGGCTCGTTGGTGTTGGGCAACTTCACTTCGCGGCTGGCCGACATCAATAATGATGCGCCGAACTGGCTGCGGATTTTCTGGTCGGTAGCCATCGGCCTGCTGACCATCGGCATGCTGATGACCGACGGCGTGCCGGCGCTGCAGAAAACCACGGTGATCATGGGCCTGCCGTTCAGCTTCGTGATCTTCTTCGTGATGGCCGGGCTGTATAAATCGCTGCGGGTGGAAGACTACCGCAAGGCCAGCGCGCTCAGCACCCTGGCGCCGGTGCCAGTCTCCAGCCACGACGTGCTCAACTGGAAACAGCGCCTGTCGCGGGTGATGAACTACCCGGGCACGCAGTACACGCAGAAAATGTTGGATAAGGTTTGCCGCCCGGCGATGCAGGACGTGGCGCGCGAGCTGGCGCTGCGCGGCGCGAAGGTGGAGTTCAGCGAAGTGCCGCCGACCGAAGACGAACGCCTGAATCACCTGGAGCTGCTGGTGCACCTGGGCGAGGAACAGAACTTTATCTATCAGATCTGGCCGATGCGCTACTCGGTGCCGGGCTTCACCTACCGTGCCCGCTCCGGCAAGTCGCACTACTACCGGCTGGAGACCTTCCTGATGGAGGGCACCCAGGGCAACGACCTGATGGACTACAGCAAGGAACAGGTGATTGGCGATATCCTCGACCAGTACGAGAAGCACCTGAACTTCTTGCACATTCATCGCGAAGCGCCGGGGGGCACCCTGACCTTCCCGGATATGTGATAACCGGCGATGGAGAGAGGGCGTAGCCAGGCTACGCCCTTTTTTATGCCTGCTCGGCCGGCAAATCGGCTTTCAGCAGCACCAGGGAGCCGGCCAGCAACACCAGATCCTTGATTAAAAAACTGGTGGCCCCAGCCATGGCCGGGAAACCGCCGGCGGAAGGCTCCCAAGCGCCCGGCGTGGAAAAGATCAGCGTCAGCGTAGTCAGGTAGGTCACCGTCGAACCGATCGCCCCCAGCAGGCCCAGACGCCGCGACCAGAATCCCGCCAGCAGCAATAAACCGAAGCTCCATTCGGCGACGCCCAGCGCATAGCTGGCGCCGCGAATGCCGAACGCCTGATGCATCCAGCTCAGCAGCGGGCTGTTGCCGATCAGCGGCACCAGCCCCTGCGCCTCGTAATCAAACCACTTGGCGTAGCCGAAGGCGGCGAAGATCACCACCAGCGCCGCGCGCATAAAGATAACGTCCCCGTTCGAGCGCTGAAAGCGCCGCAGCCATGTCGCCTGCATCATCCCCTCTCCTTATGTTGTCCGCGGCCGCAGCGGAACGCCCGCTTCCGGCCGCGGATCGCGGCGGCTTAATGCCCCATCGCGTCCTTTTTCATCTCGTCTTTCTTCATGCCGTCTTTGGCCATACCGTCTTTCGCCATGCCATCCTTTTTCATGGCGTCTTTGGCCATCTTGTCTTTCTTCATGCACTCCTTGCCCATGCAATCTTTCTTCATGCCGTCTTTCGCCATGCCGTCTTTCGCCATGCCGTCGTGCGACATCTGGCTCATGCCGTCCTTTTTCATCGCGTCTTTGCTCATGCCATCCGCGGCGTTGGCGCCGGCCACACCCAACATCAACGCGCTGCACATCATCATTGCGAATAACTTTTTCATGGTATTTCCTTCCGTCATGTCAAAGGCACCGGAGTGCCGGAGAATGGCCGGCGGCCGCCTCAGCTGCCGCCAAACCAGTTGTAACCCTGGTCTTCCCAGTAACCGCCCGGGAAGCGGTTGGTGACCTCGATCACCTGAATGTGTTTCGGATTCTTGTAGCCCAGCTTGGTCGGCATGCGCAGCTTCATCGGGTAGCCATACTTGCGCGGCAAGATCTGGCCGTCATAGGTCAGCGCGATAATCGTCTGCGGATGCAGCGCGGTGGCCATGTCGATGCTGGTGTAGTAGTCGTCGGCGCATTTGAAGCTGACGTAGCGAGCGCTCAGATCCGCGCCGATCGCCTTGAGAAAGGTGGCAAACGGCACGCCGCCCCACTTGCCGATGGCGCTCCAACCCTCGACGCAGATATGCCGCGTCACCTGGCTGACCTGCGCCATTTGGTGCAGCTGCGGCAGGCTCCAGGCGCGCTTGTCCCGCACCAGCCCGGCCACCTCCAGCCGATAGTCGTCGCCGTTGATATCCGGCGCCTCCTCCTCGGCGTAAAAGGCGTTGAACGGGAACGGCTGGGTGATCATCGATTCCGGGTAGACCGGCGCCAGACGCTCGCCGTTGAATAACCAGCCCTGCACCCGATCGTTGAGACGCGAAATGCGGCTCAGCGCCTGTTCGACGTTGGCGTTGTCGCTGAGATCGCAGCCGGTGAGCATGGCGATGCCGCCCAGCGTCAGGCCATTGCGCAGAAAGCGGCGGCGAGACGACGCGGTCAACAAGCGCTGCGCTTCTTTGACGATCGCCTGTCCCTCGCCGATCGTCATGATCGTTTTATCCTTTTCCATCGTGAACTCCTTAACGTCCGCGCAGCATGGCCAGCAGCGTACGGGGCACCAGTGCCACCATCACCAGGTGAGTCGCCACGAAGGCCACCAGCGCCGACATGGCGAAAAAGTGGATATAGCGCGCCGCTTCATAGCCGCCGAGCAGCGTGCGCAGCAGCGGAAACTGCACCGACTTCCACAACACCAATCCGGACAACGCGCTCAGCACGCCGATGACCATCACCGACAAATAGGCCACGCGCTGCACCATGTTGTAGTGGCGCAAGTCGGCGTGCTGCAGCCGGCCGCGCAGCGCCGCGCCGAAATCGGCGAGAAACTGCCTCGGGCTGAGCGGCCAATATTTACGCTTGAAACGCCCGCTGGCCAGGTTGATCAGCAGGTAGCACAACCCGTTGACGCCGAACAGCCACATGCCGGCGAAGTGCCACTGCAACGCGCCGCCCAGCCAGCCGCCAAGCGTCAGCTCGTTGAGAAAGCTGAAGTTGAACAGCGGCGAAGCGTTGTAGATGCGCCAGCCACTGGTCACCATGATCAGCATCGCCAGCGCATTGAGCCAATGCGTCAACCGCAGCCACAGCGGATGCACGGTCTGGCGTGGTTCCGGGGTGAGAGTGAGATTCATGGCGATTCCTGCCGACTAATGATGCGATGAACCGAGTATTCCCCGGATTTGTTCCCCAAGACCTCACGCAAAGTTAAATAAAATGTGATAACTCCACCGGTGGGGGTTGTGTAGACTTCAGAGAGAATCGGGCAATCAGCGGTAATGAGAATGGAAAAGCCAAAACGCATTTTGATCGTCGAGGACGATGGCGACATCGCCGAACTGCTGCAGCTGCATTTGCGTGACGAGGGTTACGCCATCAGCCACGCCGCCGACGGCAATCAGGGCATGGCGATGCTGGAACAGGGCGGCTGGGACGCTTTGATCCTCGATCTGATGCTGCCGGGCGTAGACGGATTGGAGATTTGCCGCCGGGCGCGCACCATGACGCGCTACACGCCGATCATCATCACCAGCGCGCGCTCCAGCGAGGTGCATCGCGTGCTGGGGCTGGAGCTGGGCGCCGACGACTATCTGGCCAAACCCTTTTCCATGCTGGAGCTGGTGGCGCGGGTCAAGGCGCTGTTTCGCCGCCAGGAGGCGATGAGCCGCAACCTGCGCATGGACGCCGGCGTGCTCAGCTTCAACGATCTGACCATCGACCCTATCGCCCGCGAGGTGCGCCTGCAGCAGCAGCCGATCGAACTGACGCCGCGCGAATTCGACCTGCTGTATTTTTTCGCCCGCCATCCGGGCCAGGTGTTCTCCCGCCTCAGCCTGTTGAATCAGGTCTGGGGCTATCAGCACGAAGGGTATGAGCACACCGTCAACACCCATATCAACCGGCTGCGCATCAAGATCGAGCGCAACCCGGCGGAACCCGAGCGCATCCTCACGGTGTGGGGCATGGGCTATAAATTCGCGGCCACGCCGCAAGAGTGAGCCATGAAAAACCTTACGTTAGCGCCACGCCTTACGCTGATCTTCGCACTGCTGATCGTCATCGGCTGCGCCTTTTCCGGCTGGATGCAGGTGCGCAGCAGCACCCAATACAGTCAGGCGGTGATCCAACGCCTGTCCGGCAGCCTGGCGCAGCACATCGCCGACAGCAACCCGCTGCTGGGGGCGAACGGCCCGGATCCGCAGGCGGTGCACACCCTGTTCGATCAGCTGATGGCGGTGAATCCCAGCGTTGAGGTATACCTGCTCGACAAGCAAGGGGCGATTATCGGCAATGCCGCGCCGGCCGGGCACCTGAAACGGCAGCGGGTCGCGCTGCCGCCGCTGCAGGCGCTGCTCGATGGCGCGCAGATGCCGGTGTATGGCGACGATCCGCGCAGCGCGGACGGGCGCAAGGTGTTCAGCGTCGCGCCGCTAAAGGTCGACGGCCGAATCGAAGGCTATCTGTATGTGGTCTTGCTCGGGGAAGACTATACCTCGCTGGCCAGCAACGCCCAGTTCAACTCGGCGGTCAGGATGGCGCTGTGGACCTCCGGGGTGATGGTGCTGTTCAGCCTGCTGGCCGGCGGTTTCGCTTTCTACTGGGTCACGCGCCCCATCCGTCGCCTGACCCGGCAGGTCAATGCGCTGGACAACGGCGGCATTGAGGCGGTGCAGGCCTACGCGGCGCAGCCGGCGACGCCGGCCGGGCGTGACGAGGTCAGCCAGCTGCAACAGGCCTTCCACCGCATGGCGCAGCGCCTTGCCGAACAGTGGCAAACGCTGGCGCAGCAGGATCGGCTGCGTCGTGAATTCATCGCCAACGTCTCGCACGATCTGCGCACCCCGCTCACCTCGCTGCACGGTTATCTGGAAACGCTGTCGGTCAAGGCCGCCACCCTGAGCGAAGCCGATCGGCGGCGCTATCTGGAGATCGCGCTGGCGCAGAGCCGCAAGGTAGGCAAGCTGGCGCAGGAGCTGTTTGAGCTGGCGCGGCTGGAATACGGCGTGGTGAAACCGCAGAAAGAGCCCTTCTCCCTCAGCGAACTGCTGCAGGACGTATTCCAGAAATTCGAGCTGGCGGCGGAGGCGCGTAACCAGCGGCTGCACGCCGACATCGCTCCCGGCATTCCGCCGGTGTTCGCCGATCTCAGCATGATTGAGCGGGTGCTGACCAACCTGCTGGACAACGCCATTCGCCATACGCCGCCCGGCGGCGATATCGGCGTGCGGCTGTGGCGGCAGGAAGACCAGGTGATGGTGCAGGTCAGCGACAGCGGCCCCGGCATTCCGCAGGCGTTGCGCGCCGATCTGTTTGTACGCCCGTCGATCATCAGCGGCGCCCGGCGCCCTGCCGGCGGGCTGGGGTTGATGATCGTGCGGCGCATTCTGCAGCTGCACGACAGCGACATTCAGCTGATCGAACAAGCGCCAAACGGTGCCTGCTTCCGCTTCGCCATTCCGCCGCGTTAATCGAGGCAGCTGCGGTCTACGCTGATAAATTTGTCGTTATAGATAATGAATTTCTGTCCCTTCAGCCGAATGCCGGGATGGGTCAGCGTATCGCCGGGGCGCAGGTATTCTGTGACGCCCTCTTCATCCGTGCTGTTGCAGCCCGGTTTGAGCAGGAACTTGAAGTAGGTGTTGCCGGTGTTGGTGAGCGTGCCGCGTTGCGCATCGAGCCGATAGGCAAAGTTTATCTGACGCGGGCGCACCACCAGTATGGTGTCCATCACCACGATCGGCTCCAGGTTGACGCCGGCGCCCTGACGCGGCCCCGGCTCGAACAATCGGGTCGGCACTTCGCGAAATGAGACCCGGTAATAACGCTCGCGATTATCCTGCGGCCCGTGATAGAAAAACTTGTAGTACTCCGCCTGCCCGGCCTGCAGCGTCAGCTGACGTGGGGCGAACAGCAGTTCGCCATCCGCCGGCCGGCTGCGCGCCTCGCGCTCTCCCGGCCGATCGATGGCGCGAATGCTCACCTGATACAGGCGCGCGCTGCGGTTGTTATTCAACACTCGCTTGGCGGTGAATGAACGGTCCTGATCCATGGCGAACGTCAGGGTGCCGACATTGATCGCGGCGGCGGTAAAGGGAAAAGACAGACACAGCAATCCTATCAGCACCCGTTTCACACGCTGTCCTCAATTAATGTTGCGCCAGGTGGCTTCGACATGAATTTCACCGGCGGCGCTGACGTCGCCGTACCAACCGTTGCCGTCGACGGTTCTCAGCGAGATCGGATTATTCATCGGAATGCTGAACGTCACGCGGGTCTTGTTCAGCACCCCCACTTCGCCGGAAATATCATTCCACGGGGTGCTGCTCCAGAGCGCGTTGGTCATGTCGTGCCATTGGCCATCGCAGCCGGCGGCGAAGCTCTGCTGGCCGTTGGTGCTGGTGGTGATGCCGAGGGTAGCGGGGAACGGCACCCGGGTACTGTTATCCGCAGAGGAAAAAAGACAATAGTTCACCCCGTTGATCGCCTGAGTAGGCCCGGTCGCCATCACCCTCACCTGATCGGCGGCGGTTTTGCCGCTGGTGGTCACGAAATAGCCGAACTCCAGCGCCGGTTCCGCCGGGCCGACATACCCTTCACGGTGTGGGCTGTTGTCGTAGTCATCGGAAATAATGCTGATGCTGAAATCGCGCGGTTTGATAATCAGCTGGTTTGAGGTGGAAAACTCATACCACCCCGACTCCGGCGAAGTGGTGTTCTGAAAGCGGAAATTGATCAGATCGCGGGTGCCGCTGTCGGATATCCCCAGCGCGACCATCTGCTTGAAGAAGTTGCTGGAGAAGAACACATAAACCGCGTTGCTGCTCTTCAGCTCGTTAAAGGTATAGTAGCTGCCGGTGCCCGAGGTATTTTTCCAGGTGTTGCCGTTCAGACTGAACTGCAGATCGGCGGCATTCACCGCTGAAGACAGCGCCGCATGGTTAATCGCCGGAAAAATATGAATCGAGGTGTTGCTGACGCTGCCGTCGGTCTGCAAATCGTAGCTGACCATTTTGCACATGATGCCTGAGCGGGCGCCGATGGTCTGGTTCTTGCAATCGGCATTGCCCTCGCCGATGATCGGCACCCCATCGCTGTTGACGAACACTTCCGAGACGGCGTTGGTGTTGATAAAACGCAGGTGCGCCGCCTTGCTGTGCGTGACGGTGCGCTTGTACCAGCTGCCGCTGGCCTGATCCCGACAGCGGCCGCCGGCTGAGGCGTCGTACGCCACCGACGTTTGGCAGCCGTTGATCTGCATGCTGAAAGCTTCGCCCGCCGCCATCTGTTTCAGATACTGATAGAAACTCGGCGACATCATGCCGTGCATCCATTTTGCACCGCCGGTCGTGACCACCGCGCCGTAAAACCCCTTTTCGTCGGTGGTCTGCGGCAGGATCAAACTGGTATCCATATTACAGCCGGCATACCAGTTGATGCAGCGCAAACCGAGGAACGGATTCTTGATCGGCGCATTTTCCAGCCACATGTCATAACGCCAGTTGGCATTCAGCCCGGTGTTGTAGCCATTATCCACATACCCCAGGCTTTGCTGATAGATAGTGCCTGAACCGCCGTATTTCAGCCCGGTCCATTTATTGGCGCCGGTCATGCGCGGATCCAGCCCGCCGGCGGGCGTGACGAAAAAGTTGTCGTCGGCGTTGTTTTCCACGAAGACAAATTTCATGACCGCCGCATCCGGCCAGTTGGTCTGGCTGACCGCCGCCTGCAGCGCAGGGGCCATCAGCGCCAGCAATAACAACAGCGCAACGTTAGCTCTCATGGTCAAACTCCCCGGATGAAACATTGCCCGCATAGGTTTTCAGCCCGGTGCAGATCACGTCGCCGACCCACACTGCGCCTTGCGCCTTGCTCAGATCCAAATCCACTTCGCATGTCTGATTGCCGCTGTGGGTAAAATCGATAACCGGGAATTTCTTGTCGACATCCATGATAAATTCGCCTTTCTCATCGGTGCGGGTGCGGCCGATATGGTTCTTGATATAGGCGTTGGCCAGCAGCGTGCCGTCCTCCGCCTTGATGCGGCCGAATACCGTCACCATCTGTTTGATCTCCGGCGAGATCACCGCCACGTTGCCCGGATACAAAGTGAGCTTGCTCTTGCGTTTGGTCACGATGTCGAAACTCTCCGCCGAGTTTTTGTTGTTCATCAACTCAACGTCGTACTGGCCGTAAGGCGACAACGGCAGGTAGTTCTTATTGCCGCTCAGTTTCACCATCCGGCCGTCAACCCGCGCGGTCAGCAGACCGTCATTTTCGATGCCGGTGTTGAAGATGATCCCGGCGTTGCCTTCGTTGCGGCCGCTGATGGCGATATCACGCCCTTGCCAGCCTACGCTGCCGCTCGCGGTCAGGCTGCTGTTGACGTAGCCGTCGGCGGAGCTGCTGACGTTGAGCGTGCCGGTGGAATATTTGGTGTCGAAGCGCGCATAGCCGCCGCCGTTAAAGCTATTGTCGCCGCGGGTATCACCGGAAATCGCCCGCGACAGGTTGGCGCCCAGGGTGCGAATCGGCCCGTCCTTGATGTCCTTGCGCGCCGCCAGGTTGGCGGTGGTGTAGCCGTTCTGGTTGGAGACGCCCGCGCTGAGCCAGTTGCCCATCGGCAGTGAAAAATCGAGCGCGATGTATTTGCCGGTATTGGCGTTGCTGCTGCCGTTGTTGTAGCGCTGCACGCCCGCACGCACGCCCAGCGTGCCGAAACGGCCGGTAAAGATATTCTGGTAATAGTCGGCGTTGTAATAGTGGCTGTCGTTCTTTTTATCGTCGTTGTAGCTGACGCTCAGGGTGCCCAGCGGAGACCACAGCGCCCCCAGATTGAGGCTGCCGCCAACGGCGCGGTTATAGGCGTCATTTTGCAACAGACGATCGCCAATCTGCATTTTCTCCTGGTTGACCCACAGGCTGCTGAAACCGCCGGGCAACGCGGCGCTGACGCTGTTGATCAGGCTCCAGGAACGATCGGAGGCCGCCATATTTTGCAGGTTGAACTGAATCGACTCGGTCACCGGCAGGCTGATGCGGCTCTCGCCGACGGCGTTGCCGTCAAACGAGTACCCCGACAGCGCCCAATTCAGCGTTTGCAGATTGCCGGTCGCCGAAGCGCCAAGCAAATAAGAATCCTTTGCCGGGCGGTGGCGTTCCCGCTCGCCACGCCAGTCGTCCATGCGCAGCATCCCGCCCCAGAATTGCCAGGCCAGCGGCGCATTGACGCCGCGGTTGGGGCTGAACAGTTTATTCACTCGCTGCATGCGTTTATCCACGACTTTGCCGTTGACCACCACCTCCACTTCGACGTCATAAATGCCGTAGGGCAGGCTACCGGTGTCCACTTCATGGTTGCCCATGGCGAAGTTCTGCACGCTGAGCAGCCGCCCGTCGCGCGACAGATGCACTTCGCCGGCCGATGGGAAAAACACCACGATCGGCGTCAACGATTGGGTGTTATCGAATACCGTCGAATTGGCGCGGTTACCGTATGACAGACCATAAATCTTGCTCGAGTTGAGCGTCGTGACCGGCCCCAGCGACTGCAGGTTCCAACTGTCCAGCATGCCGGCGGCGAAACGGCGGCCGGCGAAATCGCGCTCGTACATCGCTTTGTACAGCGTGGCGTTTTCATCGCCGCTGCCGATGCCGTAGATTGAACCGTTCAACTCCACGTGGTGTTCACGCAGCGCAGTGACGCTGTTGAGCGATAAATAGCTGGAGGTATTGCCTTCACTGGCGCGGGCGCGGTTGTCGTAGACCCCCAGGTTATAATCCAGCGTGCTGCTCACGGCATCTACGCTGGACGCGCCGATATCGCTGGAGCGGCTGCGCAGTACCGTTCCCAAGGCGGATTCCTTGACCACCAGCTGCAGGTTGAGCTGCCGGAAATCCAGCGCCAACCAGGCGTCGTCCGCGACCCGGATATGCTGCCGGCGATCGAATGGCGCATCCTGCAAAGCCTGCAGCTGAGCGGCGATCGCCGCCGTCAGCCGGGCGCCGTCGTCGTTATCCTCCAGCGTCACCCGACGAATCTTTAAGCTGTCCTGATCCAGGTAGAGAAAGGCGTGGCCGATGCGGCTGTCATCTTTGACGCCATCGCTCTTTTCATAATGCAGCAACAGCGGAATGCTCACCCCCTCGCGCAACGCCAGGCTGAAGGTTTGCGGGATCAGCACGCCGTTAATCTGCTTCAAGCCGGCCGCCATCGCCATACGGCCAGGCAACAGCGTCGGGAGCGCCAGCGCACCGGCAGCCAAAAGCGTTTTCAACAGCACAGCGTTCACATGCCACTCCTTGCGTGATTGTTTTGCATCCATCGTGGATAACGCGCGCATTACTTCACCGGGATAAACTGTTCGCCGTGCCACAGCGCGACACGCCCTTTTTTATCGTTGACGTCAACCTTGCTGAAGGCGCGATCCTTCCCCGGCATCACGAAATAGTTTTCCTTGCAGTCGCTGCCGTCCTGCTTGTTCCTGCAATTGCCGTAGGCCACCACTTTGAACGTGGCATTGCCGGTGTTTTTGATCCGCCCATTGGCGAACTGATAGGCGAAGCGATCCTGCCGGGGCGCCACCACCAAAATGGTGCCGATGCGCGCCGACGTGGTGGCCACGGCATTGCGCCGAGCCGAATTTTGCCCCGCCTCGCTCAGCGCCTGATCAAACCAGATGATGCGGTAATAGCGCTCCTGCGCGTCGTTCGGCCCTTTGTAGTAAAAGCGGATCACATCGCTGGCGTTGGCCGGCAAGATCAGGCTGGCGGGCGACAGCAGCATTTCATCCCGGCTGCTCATCGGGATCACCGTACCGGAGGCCAGGGGGCTGGAAATGCGTTCGATGCTGATGTTGACCAGCCGGCCGCTGTCGGTGGTGTTTTTGATTTCCTTACTCAGACGCGCGCTGTCGCCCGGCATGAAGGAGCTGATCTCACCCACATCGAGAGCCAAAGCCGGCTGCAGCAGCATTAACATCAGGGTGACGGCGAGAGAAAAGCGTGTCATTGCGGTATTCCACTGGCGTTGATGGGCGATAAATAGCAGGAGGTCTCCCCCCTGCCAGATGCAGATCGTTAGGGGATTAGGAAGTCCAGGTCGCGTTGAATTCGACGCTGACATCGCCGCTCCAGATACCTTCCGGCAGCGTGCTGAAATCCGTGACGGCGGTGGTGCCGTTTGACGTCGCGCCGATGATGCTGAAGGTGAACTGATCCTGCGCGCTGGTGCGGCCGGCCTGGTTGTAGGCGTTGGACAAGGCGCTCAGATTGCCGCCCAAAATACCGGCGGTGGTGTCGATCATGGTGGTTTCAGCCGTTTTCCCGACCACCGCACCGTTATAGTTCACCCCGACTTCCAAAGTAGAACCGGAAGTATCCAGCTGAGTCAGCGTATTGGAGACCAGTTTTGAGGTCAGTTTGAAAG
The DNA here is from genome assembly GCF_059740205.1 of Serratia sp. LTN-2. Classification (NCBI taxonomy): domain Bacteria; kingdom Pseudomonadati; phylum Pseudomonadota; class Gammaproteobacteria; order Enterobacterales; family Yersiniaceae; genus Serratia; species Serratia sp. LTN-2. The sequence continues at coordinate 394,224 of NZ_JCAXDO010000002.1, forward strand.
CGGTTGCCGTGGTATCGCCTTCCACGGTGACGTCAAACAGGCCTTTCTGGCTGTTGAAACCCTTAATGCCTTCTGCATAGTTGAAGGCCAGGCTGCCAATCGGCGTCACGACCAGTTTGCTGGTGGTGTCTTTCTTGGCGGTTGCAGACCAGGTTGCCAGCGCCTGAGCGGTAACGTCGGCGGCTTGTGCAGTGCTGACCGCTGCAAAGGCGGAAACGATCGCCAGAGCCAGTGTCATTTTCTTCATGGTGTAACTCCCTTCAATGTTGAATATGTTTTCTTTCTTTCGTCCATTCTCAGCCAGCCGTTTGCATCACTGCGTTTAGCCAGTCTGCTTGACGCCACAAGAATATCCCCATTCGATCAAAAAAGAATCATTAACTATTAAAGTTCAAATATTTAGATTTAAATTCCATAATTAATGTTTTATCTCCCCGTCAATCACATTAAAAAGCGGGTTAAGCATTTGATGAAAGCACAATCACATTGTGGTTTAACCCCATCAGGCGGCGATTATTTAGCCATTTGGCAGCCCTGTCCCTCACTCCCATACCCGCGCAGAATTTCAGCGCCGGCGTTATTCGTTGGGAGGGAAGATTGATGAGATTCACACAGGGGGGGGCAGCAGCCAATCAAGATCGGCCGCCGTAGAGAAAAGGTGGCTTTTCGCCACGTTTCAGGAAGGGTATCGGGTTCTCAAGGTAAGAATTAGCCGCATAAAGCCGGCCTGATTGAGACCCAACTTTCGCATAATATTCAGTTTATGGGAGCTTATGGTTTTGTAACTTCGCCGGGTCACATTGGCGATGCTTCTTGGAGAAGCACCGGCAGCCATCATGGCTAAAACGCGCCATTCGCTGTCAGATAATGCGGTGGCCGAATGCGTCAACCGGGCGCGAATATGTGGGGAAAGATAGCCGGAGAACTCACCGGCAGCCGCAATGGCGTCACTCAGACAATGCAAAGGATCATCCTTTGCCACGATAGCTATGCGCGCATCCGTCGCCAACAACGCTAATATGCCGGGGTGTTCTACAGCGGTGAAAATCACCAGGGGAATTTCCGGCCAGACATTTTTTGCCGTCAGAACGAACCGTAATACATCATACAAATATTCGCTATGATGATATAACTCCATAATTAGCGCATGAGGCTTTCCCTCTTTCAATGCCCTCTCCAGCGCCGTCAAAGTATCGATAAAATACCTGTCGCTTGATCGGGTAACGAGAAATGCTTTCATTCCTCTTCTCACTAAAAAGCTGGGTTCAAAGAATAGCAACGCATCACCGAAATCGGCTTTAACCATACATAATCACCATAATTAGGTAGTAAGCGGTAGAAAAAAGGAAATACCTCTCGATAAACGCCACACGGCGACTCGCCAAATGAAATCAAACGTTCTATTTCAACGCTGTAATATTTTTGTCATATTTGTCGCCCTTTCAATCGCGTTGAGTAATGGCTTCAATGGTCAATTAATAAACTCGGCATTGTCGCTTTCCAAACCGGAACAGATCTCCATCTTATGTTCACGCAAGATCTTGCAGCGCAGCAGGAATAAACGGGATATGCCGGAAATGTAAGCCCTGACCTGATTGCTGCGCACTACCAGCAAAAACTCATCGCCGCTGCATTCTCCCGTTTGGTGCGCGGCGTAAGCCAGAATGTCCCGATTCAGGCTGGCGCTGACCGAGCTTGAGGCATCAGGCAGCGACATGAACACCTTACAATTGCCCGACTTTCCCAGGTAGCTCTCCTGCCGGGCCCCCGAACCGCTGAAATAGGTCGTCATCGCAATAGCCACGAAAAGCCCCCCCAGAACCAACGCGCTGAGCATCAGCCACCAGCGGCGGGAATAACCAGGTTGAGAGTCGGCCCCATTGATGACGGTTTCGGGCGGCGGATTTACCGCCGCTTCGGGGGCAGATCCCGGCAACATCGCGGCAGGCTCTGCGTCGTTAATATCTTCCGCATCTTCATAAGACTCGATGGTAATCTCATCACGCAACATAAAACCCACTTTAGGGACCGTAACAATGACCTCATCCTCAACGCCAAGATTTTTAATCACCCGCCGCAATTTGCTGACGCATTGATTAAGATTATTATTGCTGGAAACCATGCCGTAATCGTCCCAGACCTTCTTGAATATCAGTTCACGCCCTACGGCTTCGCCATGGTGGGCAATCAACAGCAGCAGCAACCGTTTGGAAGGACTGGATATGGATATGGGATCGTCAGAAAAATCTGTTGGACTAAGGGTTCTGGTGTCTGCGTCAAAGAGAATATGGTCATTAAATCTATATTTCATTTTATTCACATGTTTTCACTATAGCGATCATTTATAGTTTGGCGTCAAATGTTAATGAAATATTAAATAAATATTTAATCAGGTAATTCGCGAAAATACCCAAGTACAGGCAAGAAAAACCACTCAATTAACGCCACGAAATACGCTTTTTCACCTCACCATCGTTTATATAGGATTTTTCTTGCAAACCATAACCAAAGGTTAACCAATCACCACATCCATTGATATATTGACGCGCCAAAAACCATAAAGTTAGTTTTTTGTATCGCAAATTATCAATTTTAAGGAAAATCATCTCAAAAAAAGACCGCCGAACTAAATTTTAATAAAAAAATAATAACAAGTGAATGTTGAGCATAATCACATACTGCAGGCCACCCGCATTAGCCTGATGAATTGACGCGCTCGTCACGACGTAAATGTTAAAATTTAGGTTCAGCCAGGGTTGATGGCAAATAATAATGAAAGGGAAAACTTACGAATATCGGCAATGCCTGCCCGCCATATTATTAGCGACGCGAGCCTGAGACACCGTTGTTTGGATTCGTCGCGCGCCGTTGGCCGCTAGCGCCCCAACTCGGCCTGGGCGGCTTCCGGTTCATCCGGCGGTGGTGGCTGGCGGCGTGATTTCTCTGGCATACTGAACGCCGTTGTTTTTCATCGCCTTTCACCCTGTGCAGGAGCAGCAACATGACCGTAATCAACACCGCGCCGACGCTTGTCACCGAACGCCTGAGGCTGGATGCGCACACGCTGGACGACTTCGACTCGCTGGCCGCGCTGTGGGCCGATCCGCAGGTCGTGCGCTATATCGGCGGCACGCCGCGCGACCGGGAAGACTCCTGGGGACGTCTGATGCGCTACGTCGGCCACTGGGCGTTGTTAGGCTACGGATATTGGGCGGTGCGCGATAAGCAGAGCGGCGAGTACCTCGGCAGCATCGGCTTCTCCAACTTCCTGCGCGACATCGCCCCGGCGCTCGACGCGCCGGAGATGGGCTGGACGCTGGTGAGCTCGGCGCACGGCAAAGGCTACGCCACCGAGGCGCTGCGGGCGGCGCTGGCCTGGGGTAAAACGCACCTGCCGGGGGAGAAAACCGTCTGCATCATCTCGCCTGACAACCAGGCTTCGCTGGCGCTGGCGAGAAAGGTCGGCTTCAGCGAAAGCCACCGCAGCGAGTACCATCAAAGCCCGATCGTGGTGATGCATTGTCCGCTTTGAATGCCTAAGCGCGTTGTACCGCCAGCGCCGTCTGCACGAAGTTGTCCCGCAGCGCATCGGTGCGCTGCGGATCCCAGGCGATACCGACCTGCCACTCCGTTTCCTCGCCGCTCAGCGCTAAAATATCGATGCCGGCCGGCGCGATATGCGTGATGCTGTGCGGCAGCAGCGCGACGCCGACGCCGGCGGCGACCAACGCCAGCAGCGTCTGGATATCGCCTGCTTGCTGTACCACGTTCGGCGTCAGGCGGTGAGCGGCGATAAACCGCAGCGACTGATCGCTCAATCCGCGCCCGCGTTTAGGGGTCAACTGCAACAGCGGCAGCTGATTGAAACGCGCCATCAGATCGTCGGCTCGCAGCGCCAGCGCGCCCGGCGCGGCCAGCACCAACCGATCACAGAGCAACGCCACGCCGCACAGCGGCGTATTGACCGGCAAGCGCACGAATCCCGCCTGCAACGCCCCCTGCAGCAGCAGCTGATACTGCCGCTCCGACGGCATGTCCTCCAGGCCGATGGCCACCTCGGGAAAGCGTTGGCGGAAAGCGGCCACCAGCTGCGGCGCCAGATGAAAGCTGGAGAGGCCAAACCCCAGCGCCAACCGCCCCGCCTCTCCTGACGCTACCTTTCGCGCGCGCCGCTGAAACTGCTGGTACTGCTCCACCAGCGCCTGTGCCTCCGGGTAAAGCCGCTGCCCGCCGGCGGTGAGCACCGCCCCCTGCCGGCCACGCTCGAACAACCGAACGTCGAGCTGGGTTTCCAGCGCCTGAATTTGCTTGCTCAGCGCCGGTTGGCTGATGCACAGCTGGCTCGCCGCCTGGCGATAGTTGCCCTGTTCGGCCAGTGCCACCAGGGCGCGCAGTTGTTTTATATCCATTCCATCAAGTTATCGAATAGGGAATTTAATTGATTATACAGTAATCAATCTGCCTGCTGTAATCAACGCAGACCCCAACCGGAGAGAGACCATGACCCCTTCATTACGCGCCGCCACGGTGCAATTCCAGCATCGCGCCAACGATAAGAATTACAACCTGTCGATCATCGAGCGCTTTATCGCCCAGGCGGCCGAGCAGCAGATACAGCTGCTGGCCTTCCCGGAAATGTGCATCACCGGCTATTGGCACGTGCGCCATCTGTCCGACGCCGAAGTGCGGGCGCTGGCGGAACCGATGGCGAACAGCCCTTCGCTGGCGCGCATTCGCCCGCTGGCGGAGCGTTACAACATGGCGATTGGCGTCGGGCTGATCGAGCTGGGCGACGACGGCCGCTGTTACAACGCCTACGCCGTTTGCCTGCCGGACGGCGAACTGCACGTGCACCGCAAGCTGCACGCCTTCGAGCACCCGGCCATCGCCAGCGGCGACCGCTATACGGTGTTTGATACGCCCTGGGGCGTGCGCGTGGGCGTGTTGATCTGCTGGGACAATAATCTGGTTGAGAATGTGCGCGCAACGGCGCTGCTGGGGGCGGAGGTGCTGATCGCCCCGCACCAGACCGGCGGCACCCACTCGCGTAGCCCGCACGGCATGAAGCCGATCCCGCAGGCGCTGTGGCAGCGGCGCGCGGAAGATCCGCAGGCGATCGAAGCCGCTTTTCGCGGCGAACACGGCCGCGGCTGGCTGATGCGCTGGCTACCGGCGCGCGCTCACGACAATGGCGTGTTTTTGCTGTTCAGCAACGGCGTGGGCCGCGATGATGATGAGATACGCACCGGCAACGCCATGATCCTCGATCCTTACGGCCGCATCGTGGCAGAGACCTGGGCGGCGGAAGACCGGATGGTCAGCGCAGAACTCGATCTGACGTTGATCCCGCTCAGCACCGGTCGCCGCTGGATTTACGGACGACGCCCCGAGCTGTATGGATTATTGACCGAGCCGCAGGGCTACGAGCGCGATGCCCGCAGCGCACGGTTCTCGACGCAACCGACGGAGCGCGGCGGCAAGTAACAGATAAAAAAAATCCGCCCGGAGGCGGATTTTTTATCGAGTGCGGCAAAGCTTGCCGCAGGTTCATGCCCGCAGGCACGAACACACTTAGAAGCGGTAGCCTACGCCAACGTTCCAGGTGCCAACGTCAACGCTGCGAATGCGGTTCTGCTCGTAACCAACATCCAGGGCAACGTTCTCGATTGGGTTGAACTGCAGACCGGCACCGTAGGTGAAGCCGTAGTCAGCGGTGTCGTGACGAGAAGTGCCGTTCTGAGCGTTGGTAGTGAATTTACCGTAACCCAGGCCAACCAGACCGTAGATGCTCGCCCAGTCATTGATGCGGTATGCTGGACCGGCAGAGATAGAGTTGTACTGAGCTTTGTTGTAGAAACCGTCCTGAGAACCGTCCTTTTCCAGGTGGGTAAAGGAACCGATTACGCCCAGTGGGTTGTTGTCGAACTCGTAACGGTATTTCAGGTTGAAACCGTCGGCCTTGTTAGCAACGCCTTGGAAATCACCCTGCGCATAGCCAGCGGATACGGTGCTCTGACCAGCGAATGCGGTACCTGCGCTAACTGCTAATACGCAAGCTGCTACTGCGGAAAGACATGCAATTTTTTTCATAACCACCTCAAACGCGTTTTATTATTAAGTACATCCATTTGTTCATGCTTTGAAAATATAACAAAAATTAGCGTGAAACTCTGCCTTGAAATGAGTGTCTAATGCTTTATATCGTGTAACAGAAGATTTCAAGAACAGTGTATCCTCTTCTTTTCGCTCTATTTTCGGCCGTATTCTACGGCTTTCTGTGACAAAAATCACCTATTTAATATCCAGATAATTCTTAAGAAAAAGCGCACTTTTTGACCAAATTCGCCACATCTCATCCGAGGATCGGCGGATTTCACCGCGATACGCGCTTTTCTCAGACAGATTTTCGTCATTTCATTTACACTGCTCACATCCCCATTTCGACCGTTTTCTCAAGGCTGAGGAACGGCGCATAAAAGGCCCGTTAAGGATGTCGTTATCTACTTCCGGCAGAGCGCCCTCCGCGCTGCTGCCTATCTGTTTATTAATCATCGCCATGGTGTCGATCCAGAGCGGCGCCTCGTTGGCCAAAAGCCTGTTCCCGATCGTGGGCGCGGAAGGCATCACCACGCTGCGTCTTTTCCTCGGCACCCTGATTTTGTTCATTATCTTCCGCCCGTGGCGCATGCGCATCACCGCCGGCAGCCGCTTGCCGCTGCTGATCTACGGCCTGTCGCTCGGCGCGATGAACTACTTGTTCTATCTGTCGTTGCGCACGGTGCCGCTCGGCATCGCCGTGGCGCTGGAGTTCACCGGCCCGCTGGCGGTGGCCATGTTTTCGTCGCGGCGACCGATCGACTTCCTCTGGGTGGCACTGGCGATCGCCGGGCTATGGTTCCTGCTACCGCTCGGCCACGGCGTGGCCGGGATCGATCCGTTCGGCGCCGCCTGCGCGCTCGGGGCCGGCGCCTGCTGGGCGGTCTATATTATCTTCGGTCAGAAGGCCGGTGGCGATCACGGCCCCGGCACGGTGGCGCTCGGCTCGCTGATCGCCGCGCTGGTGTTCTGCCCGATCGGCGCGTGGCAAACCGGCGCCGCACTGTTCAACATCGATATTCTGCCGGTGGCGCTGGCGGTGGCGGTTCTCTCCACCGCGCTGCCTTACTCGCTGGAGATTATCGCCCTGCCCAAAATCCCGGCGCGCACCTTCGGCACCCTGATGAGCCTGGAACCGGCGATGGCGGCGCTGTCCGGCATGCTGTTCCTCGGCGAACACCTGAGTGGCGTGCAATGGCTGGCGCTGGCGGCCATCATCGCCGCCTCCATGGGCTCCACCCTGACCATCCGTCCCAAACCACGCCTCGAAAGCCTTTCCTGAGCGCCTGCTCGCCTGCATACCGCAACGCCGGGAATGCAGGCGGGTTAACTGTTTTCCGCGAGACAAGCCGGCATACTTCCTCTTGGCCTGCACGCAGGCTATTTGGACTTTCGCTCACATGGAGAATAACAGTGATTCACAACAGTCTGTTCAACCCCCGCTTCGGCCGTGGACTCGCGCCGGCGCTGGTTTCAACCCTGACCGAGTTGCGCCGATGCGACCTGCCCGAACTGGCACCGGGACGACACCCGATCGACGGCGACAGCATCTTTATGGACGTGATGACCCTGACCACGGTAGCGGCGGCGGAGAAACAGGCCGAAATGCAGCAGGAGTACATTACTCTGCACCTGCTGATCAGCGGCGAAGAGCGCATCGAATACGGTCTGGCGGGCGACGGACATCGCGAACATCCCCACGCGGAAAACGGCGACCTGCTGCTGCTGGACATCAAACGCCACCCGCAAACGCTGCATATGACACACGGCATGTTCGCGATTTTTTTCCAGATGGAGCCATACAAAGCCGGCTGCTTGTGGCAGCAGCCGCAGCAAATTAAGAAAGCGGTGGTGAAAATCCATCACCGACTGCTGCTGTGAGTCTGCCTCAGCGCCCGTAGAAAATCGGCGGTCTGGCGGGGTGAACGCAAGCGCACGAAACGGTGCCCGACATCGTCTCGGGCCATCTCCGCCAGGTATTTTCGCCGGTTTTTGGCATAGGTGCGGATCGTCCAGAGCACAATCGACTCGCGGCTGAAAAAAGAGCGGCGGAAGCTCTCCCGATTGCCGGTGCCCGGCCACAGCTCGCTTTTGCTGGCCGCACGCCGGCACGCGCGGCGCACGGCTTGCCACAGCGTGCGGCAGAAACCGTAGTCCAGCCACAGGATATAGTCGACCTCGCGCCACTTGATTGGCTGCGAACGGCTGTAGTTGCCATCCAGCACCCAACCCTCCCCCGCTTCAGCCAGCGTCTGCTCAACCCGCGCCAGAAACGCGTCATCGGGCGTTCCCTGCCACTCGGGCCGCCAATAGAGCCTGTCCATCTCGATATAGGGAACGCCAAGCCGTTCCGCCAGTTGGCGCGCCAGGGTGCTTTTACCGCTGCCGCTGGTGCCGACGACGTTAATTTTCATCACTCGCCAATATAAAGAATGGGGATAATCTCACTACTGTAACGGCATCAATGGCGGCTATCAATCTGAATCGGCTTAAATTTAACACCACGATAACAAGACGGATATTCCCCTGAGCTCAGCGTGCTCAATGCAAATAAGATAACCCAGAAAAACCGTCACCTATGTAAATAATAATTACGGCAAAGAAAAAATAAAATAACAATAAAATTCAACACATTAATAAAAAACAAAAGCCGAGTTAAAATATTTACACCAGGCTATTCCTATTTGTGCAATAGCCATTTCCGTACGGCAAAAATAAATCCTCCTGCTATAATGGATCCCGTAACGAAATAGGACAACAACTAATCAAGAGGATATCTGATATGAGTACCGCTAAACTGGTGAAAACGAAATCTTCTGATCTGCTGTATACACGTAACGATCTGGACGAAAAAATCAAACTGGCCGCCATTAAGGCGCTGAACCATCAGGTCGTGCAATTCATCGATCTCTCGTTGATCACCAAACAGGCGCATTGGAACATGCGCGGCGCAAACTTCATCGCGGTTCATGAAATGCTGGACGGCTTCCGCACCGCCATCATCGAGCACCAGGACACCTTCGCCGAGCGCGTAGTGCAACTAGGCGGCGTGGCGCTGGGCACGGTACAGGTCGTTAACGATCGGACGCCGCTGAAAAGCTACCCGACCAATATCCACAGCGTGCAAGAGCACCTGAAAGCGCTGGCCGATCGCTATGGCGCGGTAGCGAACGACATCCGTAAAGCCATTACCGAAGTGGAAGACGAAGACACCGCCGATATGTTCACCGCCGCCTCACGCGATCTGGACAAGTTCCTGTGGTTCATCGAATCCAACATCGAATAACGCCATAAGGCGTTACAGACCGCCTCTCATCGCGGGAAAAACAGGCTGGGCTCTTGCCCGGCCTGTTTTCTTTTACACGACCGTTGCATTGTACAAAAAACGCCCCATATTAACCTTAAGGTAACCTGGTAAGGAGGTCATGATGGCTAACGGTTGGGCGGCGGACGGCGCCGTACAAGATCAGATCGACTCCACCGTCGACGACGCGGTGCAGCGCGCGCGTGGTGCGCTCGGGCACGGCGAAAGCGAACGCTATTGTCAGGAGTGTGGGGAAGCGATCCCCGAAGCGCGCCGCAAGGCGCTAGCCGGCGTGCGTTTTTGCCTGGCCTGCCAGGCCGAGCAGGACAAAAAACACGCGGCCAACGGCCTGTACAACCGGCGCGGCAGCAAAGACAGCCAGTTGCGCTAGCATTATCTGCTCCCCTTTTCCCCCTCTCGCGGCCCCGCTTGCGCCGTCAGTGCTTCATGAAAGTTAGAGTTAGTTATCAATATTGAAGCAAAAAGGTTAAAGATCGGTTGTTTCACAGCCAAAATTTGGTTAATGATAGCCCCGTGCACCAAGATAATTCTTACGCACCATTTCGGTGCCTCATTGTGGTGCATAACCATAACAATTCGCCTGACCGGCACAACATCACGCAATAACTCTTTGTTTTTATAGTAGTTGAAAACATGGCACGATTTTTTCATGGCACCAACTGCAATATAAAAAATGGGTAATCCGCAACCTGTACAGGAATTCCTCTCATGAAGTCGATTTTTAAAGTCTCCCTGGCCGCACTCTCTCTGGCCTTTGCCGTAAGTTCCCACGCAGCAGACAAACTGGTGGTTGCCACCGACACCGCTTTCGTTCCTTTTGAGTTCAAGCAAGGCGACAAATACGTCGGCTTCGACATCGATCTGTGGGCCGCCGTCGCCAAAGAGCTTAAGCTGGACTACACCCTGAAGCCAATGGACTTCGGCGGCATCATTCCGGCGCTGCAGACCAAAAACGTCGATCTGGCGTTGGCCGGCATCACCATCACCGATGAACGCAAGAAAGCCATCGACTTCTCCGACGGCTACTACAAAAGCGGCCTGCTGGTGATGGTCAATGCCGACAACAACAGCGTGAAGAGCATCGACGATCTCAACGGTAAAGTGGTGGCGGTGAAGAGCGGCACCGGCTCGGTGGACTACGCCAAACAGCACATCAAAACCAAGGACCTGCGTCAGTTCCCTAACATCGACAACGCCTACATGGAGCTGGGCACCAAGCGTGCCGATGCGGTGCTGCACGACACGCCAAACATCCTATACTTCATTAAGACGGCCGGCGCCGGCAAGTTCAAAACCGTAGGCGATTCGCTGGAAGCACAGCAGTATGGCATCGCCTTCCCTAAAGGCAGCGACGCGCTGCGCGAGAAGGTGAACGGCGCGCTGAAAACCCTGCGCGAGAACGGCACCTATAACGAGATCTACAAGAAGTGGTTCGGCACCGAACCTAAGTAAGCTGTGAATTTCGCAAGTTATTAACTTAAGCACAGGGGGTCGCTTAACCCCCTGCGCTTCGTTGTATCTGATGCCCACGTTTGGGATCACCGGGAGAAATATCATGCAGTTCGACTGGAGCGCCATCTGGCCCGCCATTCCTATCTTGTTAGAGGGCGCCAAAATGACCCTGTGGATTTCGGTCCTCGGTCTGATTGGCGGCCTGATCATCGGCCTCGTCGCCGGCTTTGCCCGCACCTACGGCGGTTGGATCGCCAACCACATCGCGTTGGTGTTTATCGAAGTGATCCGCGGCACGCCGATCGTGGTGCAGGTGATGTTCATCTACTTCGCCCTGCCGATGGCATTTAGCGACTTGCGCATCGACCCGTTCACTGCGGCGGTGGTGACCATCATGATCAACTCCGGCGCCTACATCGCGGAAATCACCCGCGGCGCGGTGCTGTCGATTCATAACGGTTTCCGCGAAGCCGGCCTGGCGCTCGGCCTGTCGCGCCGCGAAACCATCCGCTATGTCATTATGCCGCTGGCGCTGCGCCGCATGCTGCCGCCGCTGGGCAACCAGTGGATCATCAGCATCAAAGACACCTCGCTGTTCATCGTGATCGGCGTGGCGGAGCTGACCCGTCAGGGTCAGGAAATTATTGCCGGTAACTTCCGCGCGCTGGAAATCTGGAGCGCCGTGGCGGTTATCTATCTGATTATTACCCTGGTGCTGAGCTTCGTGCTGCGTCGTCTGGAAAGAAGGATGAAAATCCTGTGATTGAATTTAAAAACGTCTCCAAGCATTTTGGCCAAACCCAGGTGCTGCACAACATCGATTTGAAGATCGACAAAGGCGAAGTGGTGGTGATCATCGGGCCGTCCGGCTCCGGCAAATCCACCCTGCTGCGCTGCATCAACAAGCTGGAAGAGGTCACCAGCGGCGATCTGATCGTCGACGGCCTGAAAGCCAACGATCCGAAAGTGGACGACCGGCTGATCCGCCAGGAAGCCGGCATGGTGTTCCAGCAGTTCTACCTGTTCCCGCACCTGACGGCGCTGGAAAACGTCGCCTTCGGCCCGATTCGCGTGCGTGGCGCGAAGAAGTCCGATGCGGAAAAACTGGCGCGCGAGCTGCTGGCCAAGGTCGGTCTGGCGGAACGCGCCCATCACTACCCGTCCGAATTGTCGGGCGGCCAGCAGCAGCGTGTGGCGATCGCGCGCGCGCTGGCGGTGAAGCCGAAAATGATGCTGTTCGACGAGCCGACCTCCGCGCTCGATCCGGAGCTGCGCCACGAAGTGCTGAAGGTGATGCAGGATCTGGCCGAGGAAGGCATGACGATGGTCATCGTCACCCACGAAGTCGGCTTTGCCGAAAAAGTGGCGTCGCGCCTGATCTTTATCGACAAGGGCCGGATTGCCGAAGACGGCAATCCGCACGATCTTATCAACCATCCGCCGAGCCCGCGCCTGCGGGAGTTCCTGCAACACGTATCCTGATCCCGGCGGATTAATGGCGGGCGCGCCGCGCGCCCGCCGCTTTCATTCCGCACGCTCTCCCACGCATCATCGCGCTTCCTTTCCTACTATATTCATTGTTTTCATCGTATTGCTCTGACATCCGCCGATCACAGAACGCCAAAGAGAGGAACAATGCCGCCAAACGCATACTCCCGACGAGGTTCTCATCTGCGAGAACATCTGCTTTTCCTGCTGCTGTCGCTGACCCTGAGCGTCTTCGCTCCACCGGCCCTGGCACAAAATGCGCCGCCCGCCCCCGCCGACAAGAGCGAGCAGCAGAAGGCCGCCTATGCCGCGCTGGCCGATCTGCTGCAAGACGACCAGGCGCGCGCGGCCCTCATCAACCATCTGAAACAGGCCGCCGGTGACGCCCCCGCCGCCGCGCCGGCCGCCCAGGAGGCATCGACGCCGGCCACGCTGAGCGACAGCTTGAACTCGCTGGCGCAGGAAGGCATCGGCACCTTTAACCAGAAGCTCGGCGCGCTGCAAAAGCTGATCGATTCCGGCCCGAAGCGCGTTTTCAATCCCGCCGGCTTTTTCCGCGCGCTGGGCTACTTTCTGCTGACGGTGGCGGTCACCTTTGCCCTGTTCCATCTGATCCGGCGGCTGATCGCGCCGCTGTACAAACGCATGGGCAGTTGGGGACACAACGCTCGGCTGCAGCGCGGCCCATGGTATAAGCGCCCCGCCGCCATTCTCGGCGCTTTCGCCATCGATCTGCTGGTGCTGCTGCTGGCGCTGGCGGCGGGCAACCTGTTCGCCCGCCACGTCCACGCCGACAGCGCCACCATTTTGCGGCTGCAGACCCTGTTTCTCAGCGCTTTCGCGGTGATTGAATTCTTCAAAGCGGTGCTGCGGCTGATTTTCGCTCCCGGCTTCGACTATCTGCGCCCCTTTCCTTTCAGCGACCAGAGCGCGCGCTACTGGAACACCCGTCTCGCCTGGCTCAGCGGCCTGATCGGCTATGGCCTGATGGTGATGGTGCCGGTGGTGGCGGTGCAGATCAGCTACCCGGCCGCCGCCGCCGTCAACCTGGTGGTGATGCTGGCGCTGACGCTGTACGCCATCTGGCTAATCCTGCATAACCGCAAGCCGATACAGCAACAGATCAATCTGCTGGCCGAGCGGTCGATGGCGTTTTTCAGCGTGATCCTGCGCGGCCTGGGGCATATCTGGCACCTGCTGGCGATCGCCTATTTTCTGGTGTTGTTCGTGCTGTCGCAGTTCGACATCGGCAACAGCCTGCGCTTTATGATGAGCGCCACGGTGAAAAGCCTGCTGGTAATCGGCGTCGGCGCCCTGCTGTCCGGCATGCTGACCCGCTGGATTTTTCGCCGCATTTCGCTGCCGAGCGACGTCAATCTGCGCTACCCGATGCTCGAGCGGCGCATCAATTCCTATATCCCCAACGGGCTGAAGATACTGCGGGTGATGGTAGTGCTGGCGGTGACGCTGTTCCTGCTCGACGCCTGGCACCTGATCAACCTGTACCAGTGGGCGGGCAGCGAAAATGGCCAGCGGGCGCTCGGCGGGCTGGTGCATATCCTGCTGATCCTGCTGATCGCCGTGTTCAGTTGGACGCTGATGGCCAGCATGATCGAGCATCGCCTGGCGCTGGAGCTGAGCAACGGCGTGCGGCCGAGCGCGCGCGAACGCACGCTGTTGACGCTGTTTCGCAACGTGCTGGCTATCGTTATCAGCACCATCACCGTGATGATCGTGCTGTCGCAGGTAGGGCTCAATATCGCGCCGCTGCTGGCGGGCGCCGGCGCGCTGGGGCTGGCCATCAGCTTCGGTGCCCAGACGCTGGTGAAAGACGTGATCACCGGCGTGTTCATCCAGTTCGAAAACGGCATGAACACCGGCGAATACGTCACCGTCAGCGGCATCACCGGCACCGTGGAGCGCATGACCATCCGCTCGATCGGCCTGCGCGACGACTACGGCGTCTATCACATCGTGCCGTACTCGTCGATCGCCACGCTGGCCAACTATGCCCGTGAGTTCGGGGTATACCGCGCCAACTACACCGTCAGCCGCGACGAGGACATCGATCGGGTCAACGAGGTGTTGCATCAGGCCATCGCGGCGCTGAAGCAGGATGAACAGGTGAAGCATTTCCTGATTGGCGAGCCGGTCTTCAACGGCGTGGTGGCGCTGGGCGATCGCTCGTTCACCACCCGCGTGACGGTGCGCACGCAGGCGCTGAAACAGTGGGTGGTGCAATACGCCCTCGATCGGCTGGTGAAAATCCATTTCGATCGGGCCGGCATCGGCATGCCGCAACAGGCGATGCAGATCTCTCGCGCGCCGCAGCCGCATGAAGAACAGACACCGCCCGCGGCTCCCGGCGGTTAGCGCCCTCTGCCGCAGGGCTGGGCGGCCAGGAAGGCCGCCACGTCCTGCCGGTAGGCATCGTATTGCACCGAGCGCGGGGCAAACAGGCCAACCGCGTTGATCAGCCACGGATGGCGGGCGAACAGCGGCTTGACCATCACGTGATCGGCCTCGTCGATGCGCGTCACCGTCAGCAGCGAGGCGGGGATCCTCTGCCGGTACACCCGCTCGGTTTCGTCCGCGTCCACGTTGACGTCACGGCCGCCCAGAATCAGGTGCACCGGCGTGTTGAAATACCCCAGTCCCGCCGTCGCGTCGCTGGCCATGTTGGCACGAATAAAGCGCCAGCGGTCGGCGCTCAATGGGGCGCCGCCGTCATGGTCACGGCGGTACTGCGCGTAGCCGTCCGGCTGTTCGAGCAGCGTTTGGATATGGCGCCAGTGCGCCTCGCGCGCCTGGATCAGCGCCTCATCATCCCCTGCCGCCGCCATCGCCGCCCGGGTGTTATAACGCCCCTGCCGCAGCCAGTTGATCGCCGGCGAGAGCGCAAGCGTGAAAGCAATGTCAGGCCGCAAGCGCGCCACCTCCGGCATCACCCAACCCGCCTGGCTGGCGCCCCACAGCCCCACACAGCGCGCATCGAAACGCCCGTCCCGCCGGGCCCAATCGATGATATCGGCGGTTTCCCGCGCGCGATCCGCCATGGTCTGATGCAGCCAATTACCGCCGGAACCGCCAACGCCCGGCTTATCGAAGGATAAAACCGCGTAGCCCTGCTGCGCCATCGTCTCCCAAATGGCGTAGTAACCTTCGTCGCGGCTGGCGTTGGCCGGCCCATCACCGTGCACGAACACCACGACGCCGGGTTTGACCGGCGCATGCTGCGGCAGCACCAGCGTGCCGGTCAACCGATTGCCGCCGGCGGTCACCGCCACAGGCTCGGTGACGAAGCGAAAATCATTGACGTAAATTATCCAGCCAAGCACCGCCAGGAGCGGCGCCACGATGAACAGCCCTATTTTTCGCACCTCGCCTCCCCGCAGCGTCTCTCCATCAATACCCAGTCGGCCTGGCCGAACAGCAGCCCCAGCGAAGCGTAGTGCTCTTCACGCCGCACCTGAAAACCGCAGCGCTGATACAAACGCTGCGCATCGACGTTGCGCCGGCTGACGTGCAAACTCAGACGCCGGCCCGCGCCCGGTCCGGCGGCATAGTCGTTCATCCACTGCAGCAGTCGCTTGCCTACCCCTTTACCGCGCTGACTCTCCGCCACCGCCAGGTAAGAGAGATACAGCTCATCGGCCGCCGGAGTATGCTGCAATACCGCAATTTGCAGATACATGCGCCACACGTTCAGCCAACCGTAGCGGCGGCATAGCCGCCAAATCGGCAATGCGCGCGGGCGCGGCCCGGCGTCGCCCTCTGCCGCGGCCGCATTGAGGGCAAAGGCCGCCACCACCTGCTCATCCTGTTTCACCACGAAGCTGCGCTCCCGGCTGCCGCTTTGCTTCCAGCTCCACAACCGATAAAACAGACGCCACTGCCGGCGGGCGCTCAAACGGCGCGCACGCTGGAACTTGTCGCAGAACGCGGCGTAGATCAACGCCGCCGTTTGCAGGCGGTCAGCGTCGCGATACGGCTCAATGTGCAGCATATCAACCTCGACTAAGGATGCCGGTAGAGCAGCTGTTCCAACAGCCGCACCGGCGTGGTCTCCTCCGGGGAAGGCGACGCAAAGATCGCCTGCCGCCAGGCCTGACTTTCGATCACATCCAGCACCAGTTGCGCGAGCGCTAACGGCGCGACCGCCGGTGCGATCTCGCCGGTTTGCTGAGCCTCGGCGATCGTCGTCGCCAGCGCCTCAATCAGCTGCCGCTGGTTGGCGCTGAACGGCTCGGCCAACGCCGGGTTGCGCCCCACTTCGGCCACGATCTCAGCCGACAGCTGTACATTGCCGGGGGCGGAGACAAAGGCGTGATAGGCGGTCAAAAAGGCCGACAGCGCCTGTTTCGGCCGTTTTCTGTCCCCCTGCAATCCGGCGGCGAGTTCGGTGAATACGTCGTTCTCAAGCAGCGCAATTTCGCCGATCAGCGCTTCCTTGCCGGTAAAGTGGTTATAGAGGTTGCCGACGCTGACGCCCGCCGCCTGTGCGATATCCCGCATGCTGGTCTGGTGAAATCCCTTATCGGTAAAGCTGTGCAGCGCGGCGTCGACAATCTTTTCTCGGTTTCCCATCGGCAGCTCCGAAACGGTGAAAGGGGCGCCTGGCGCCACAAATGAATATAAATTAATGAACGAACGTTCGTTCACTTTTAAGCATAGCATAGGATGGCAACGTTGAACCGCAGCTCAACGGCGCAGAGATCGGAGGGAGGGGACAAATGCCGCCCCGTTTTCAGGGGCGGCGTCCGGCAAACTCAGTGCAGCGCGTCGCCCTGCTTCACCGAAGTAAACGCCTGCATCAGCTTCACGACGTCATGCATGCCGATGTTGACCTGGTTAATCACTTCTCCGGCGTCATGGGTCAATGCCACACCGCCGCCGGCCTGTTCCACGCAGGTCGCCATGCCGGCGATCGCCGCCGCCACGCCTTGCTGGATAGACTTGGTCATGCGTTCGATCTCGGTCGCCGCCTTGCGCGACTGTTCCGCCAGCGTGCGTACCTCGTTGGCCACCACCGCAAAGCCGCGCCCGTGCTCACCGGCGTGGGCGGCTTCGATGGAGGCGTTAATCGCCAGCAGGTTGGTTTGGGCGGCAATTTTACGAATGGCTTCGACGATGGTGCCAATCTGCTGAGAGCATTGGCCCAGTTCGGTGATCACCGCCGACGTTTCACGCGCCGCCGCTTCAACCTGCTGCATGCCCTGCACCGCCTGCTGCACGATCGCCGCGCCCTGCGCCGCCTGCCGATCGGTATCGAGCGACAGGTGATGGGCGCTGCGCACCATTTCTTCTTCATGCTGCTGCTGTTGCATCAGCCGGGTGATGTCCTGAGCAATCTTCACCACCTTCACCACCTGACCTTCGTTGTCGAGGATCGGGTTATAGCTGGCCTCCAGCCATACCCGCTCACCGCGCCGATTGATGCGTTCAAAACGCCCGGTGATAAACTCGCCGCGCGCCAGACGCTGCCAGTGCCGCCGATAGTCGTCGGAAGCGACGAACTCCGGCAGGCACAGCACCGCATGCGACTGCCCACGCGCCTCGTCCAGCCGATAACCCATCAGCGCCAGCATATTGTCGTTGGCGCTGACAATGGCGCCCTGCGGCGTAAAAGAGATCATCGCCATCGATCGATTCAGCGCCGCCAGCAGGCTGCGATGTTCCTGCGCCTGGGTCACTCGCTCGGTCACTTCGCTGGCGATCTTGACGATTTCCACCACCTTACCCTGTTTATTCAGTACCGGCGCGTAAGTGCCCTGCAGCCATACCGCCTCGCCGTTTTTCGCGATGCGCTTTATGGTGTCCGTGATGGGTTGCCCCTGATTCAGCGTCTCCCAATGTTTGCGATACAGCGGGCTGGCGACATAGTTCGGATCGCAGAAAATACGGTGATGCTGGCCTATCACGTCATCACGCTGAAATCCCAGCGTGCTGAGAAAAAGATCGTTGGCGCGCAATACCCTGCCCTCTGGCGAGAATACGATCATTGGCACGGCGTGTTCTATCGCGCTCAGTTCGGCGCCGGTGTGGGTAGTTAACTGACTGAATCGTAACAGCATAAGGTGTAGTCCTTGTGGCAGATGATGGCGCTTTTCTTATTTTCCTGGCCACATGCCGCGCCCACACGCAGACGTGCCATTGCGGAAGGAGCGGGCAACGCCGATCCTTCTGGTTATTGCTATTAACCGGATTAAATTTATTTATTCAGTAAAGTAATTATTCGATTTTAAATAAACCAACAGACTAAGATTTTTATTATTAAACTCGTATTGAGAATAACGTAAGCCATGAAAATTGAAAGGTAAAATGCGGATTTTTGTCGGCGCCGACAGGATAGCCGGCGCCGGAAGGATTAACGCCAGCGTTCGGCCGCCCAGGCGGCCTGTTGCTCGGCGTCATGGAAGGTCCAGGCGACGAAGCGGCTGATCTTCTGCCCTTGCGCCATCTCGATGGTGCGCACCTCGGCCGCGCCCGCCACCTTCAGCGCATGGTAGATGGCCGGCAGCGTAGTGTTCTTTGAGATAAGCGAGGTGAACCACAGGCAGTTGTTGGCCTTGCCGACGCTCTCTTCCACCATCTTGCGCACAAAGGCCTCTTCGCCGCCTTCGCACCACAGCTCGTTGTTCTTGCCGCCGAAGTTTTGTACCGGCTTGTCGGCCACTTCCCCTTTGCCCAACTTATGCAGCTTGCGGCGGGTGCTGGCGCGCGCTTCCTGTTCAGAGGCATGGAACGGCGGGTTGCACAGGGTGGCGTCGAATTTCTCGGCCGCGCCGATAATGCCGGTAAAAATAAGCTCCGGCTGTTTCTGCAGCCGCAGACGCACGCTGTTGCGCAGCGTCGGGTTCATCTCGACGATCATTTTGGCCGAGTTGAGCGACACCGGATCGATTTCGGATCCGGTGAAACGCCAACCGTATTCGCGCAGGCCGACGATCGGGTAGATGCAGTTGGCGCCGACGCCGACGTCGAGGATCGCCACGCCCTTGCCGCGTGGGATCTCACCGCCGTTGCTGGTCGCCAACAGGTCCGCCAGGTGATGCAGATAGTCGGCGCGGCCGGGGATCGGCGGGCACAGGTAATCAGCCGGAATATCCCAGTGTTCGATGCCGTAAAAGTGTTGCAGCAACGCACGGTTGAGCATTTTCACCGCCGCCGGATCGGCGAAGTCCACCGAGACATCGCCCCAGGCGTTCGGTTTTACGAACGGTGCCAGCGCCGGGCAGCTGGCGATCAGCGCCGGGAAGTCGTAGCGCGAACGATGACGGTTGCGCGGATGCAGGCCGCTTTTCTGCTGCGGGAAGGTTTTCTTTTTTTCCACCGTGACGGGCTCTCTTGAAGGTATTTCCGGCGCGTAAGATAACACATCCGGCCCGCAATGGCGCAGCGGCGGGAAACCCGGCACAATGAAAGCTTCATCGATTGCCACAGGGTCCCCCATGAGCCGTGAATCTCGTTATTATTATGAACCCGCCGCCGGCCACGGCCTGCCGCACGATCCGCTGAACGCTATCGTCGGCCCGCGTCCGATCGGCTGGATATCTTCCCGCAGCGCCGCCGGCCAGCGCAATCTGGCGCCCTACAGCTTTTTCAACTGCTTCAACTACCGTCCGCCGATCATCGGTTTCGCCAGCACCGGCTGGAAAGACAGCGTAGCGAATATCGTGGAAACCGGCGAGTTCGTCTGGAACCTGGCGACACGCCCGCTGGCGGAAGCGATGAACAACAGTGCCATCAACCTGCCGCGCGGCGAGGACGAATTCGCCTTCGCCGGCGTTACGCCGCTGCCCGGGCGGCGGGTCAAAGCCGAACGCGTGGCGGAAAGCCCGGTGAACTTCGAATGCCAGTTGACCCAGTGCATTCAGCTGCAAACCGCCGATGGCGCACAGGTGGAAACCTGGCTGGTGTTGGGCGAAGTGGTGGCGGTGCATCTCGACCCGGCGCTGCTGGACGAACACGGCGTGTATCAGACCGCCGCCGCCGAACCTATCCTGCGCGCCGGCGGCCCGACCGCCTACTACGGCATTTCGGAACAGCACCGGTTCGACCTGACGCGCCCGACGCGCTGATCGTCTCCCCCGTTTATGCAGAAGATGAACGGGGGAATTAACAATCAAAAAATCTGAATAAAACCGTCAACACTCTCCGATTTCATCCCGCCTGTCACTGCGCAATAATCTTCCCATCGAAAGGCAAACCCCTTTCTCCCTAATTCACTTTGACAGGAATGACCAACATGAAAACCATCAAAACTTTTGCTGCTGCTATCGCCCTGGCTACCGTTTCTTTCACCACTTTCGCCGCTGAACACCTCAGCGCCCAGGATGCCGCCCAATTCGAAAAAGCCGGCGTGATCGTCGCCAGCGGCGCGACCGACCTGAGCAGCCTGACCTCTCAGCTGGCCGCCAAAGCCGATGCCGCAGGCGCCAAGGCTTTCACCATCACCTCTACCAGCGGCAATAACCTGATGCACGCGACCGCGGTTATCTACAAATAATCCTTGCCCCAGTCGTCAGAAAGCCCGTCGGATATGACTCCGGCGGGCTTTTTTTATGTTCGTGTGCGTCGGCGCTGAATGGGTACGACAGCGCGCTCCTGGCCGTCCACGCTATCGGCAACCCACGCGCAAACGAGCCGGGTCATGTTGCCGAAAATCGGCAGAAACCCTGTATTCAATGGGGTTTGCAGGGTGGCTTGAGCACACATTTTTTTACCTAGCCATTGCTGGACTAACGGGAAAGGATGATTAATCATGTTACGCAGACTACAGATGCAGAGAGCGTTGTATGCAACATATCATTGAAGGTTTCCTCAGTTTCCAGAAAGAGATTTTCCCGCAGCGTAAGGAACTGTTTCGCAGCCTTGCCTCCAGCCAGAATCCTAAAGCGCTTTTCATCTCCTGTTCTGACAGCCGTCTGGTGCCCGAGCTGGTGACCCAGCAAGAACCGGGGCAACTTTTCGTTATCCGCAACGCAGGCAACATCGTCCCTTCCTTTGGCCCGGAGCCGGGCGGGGTATCCGCGACCATCGAGTATGCCGTTGTGGCGCTGGGCGTGACTGATATCGTTATCTGCGGCCACTCAAACTGTGGCGCCATGAAAGCCATCGCTTCCTGTCAGTGCCTCGATCCGATGCCGGCCGTGGCCCACTGGCTGCACTATGCCGATGCGGCAAAAGCGGTGGTCGAGAAGAAAACCTGGAATAGCGAAACAGACAAAGTTAACGCTATGGTTGAAGAGAACGTTATAGCTCAGCTAAATAATATCAAAACCCATCCTTCTGTGGCTGTGGGTCTGCGCAACAGCGGGCTGCGCCTGCACGGCTGGGTCTATGACATCGAAAGCGGCGAAATTCGCACGCTGGATAGAAACACCAAGAGCTTCGTGTCTCTGGCGGATAATCCCGACGTCTATTTCGAATAACATAGCGTCCGGTTTAGCCATTAAATAAAATCCACGCCGCGGCGTGGATTTTATTATCCGCCTTAAGCCAAGCGCGCCTCTATCGCCGCAGCGAAGTCGCGGCACATTCGTTCGTCACCGTCGGCGTTATCCGCCAATACCGTCTCGCCGTCCACCACCCGAATATGCGCCTGCAAATCGAAATCCGCCGGCGGTTGCGGGCGCGCGGCGGCGGCGGCCATCGTCTGCTGCGCTTCCCGCCACGCCTGCGCTACCGTCTGATTGCAGGCCTGCGCCAGAGAGTCCGGGTTGAACCCTTCGCCGGTCAGGCTGCGCAGCGTGTCGTCATGGCTGACGCTGTTGCCCGGCAACCAATAGTGCCGCGCCAGATCCGGGCCGATGGCCGGGTTGTCCGTCAGGTAACCGTCGCGCTGCAGGAAGAACTGGCGAGTTTGTTCCACCGCCATCATCGCCAACAGATAGCCCTGGTAAGAACAGGCTGACTCCAGCGACAGCAGATGCGGGATCGCCAGCGTCGGGCGCGGGCTGCCGCTGATGCCGAGGATTTTTTGCTCGATCTCGCGCGCCAGCGCGGTGATGGCTTCCGGCGTGCGCTGCGCGTCATCCCATTGATACAGCGCCCATTCGAAGTACGGCACCAACAGAATATGGCGTTCATTGAACGCGCGCATCGGCTGACGCGCCGCAATGCCGGCCTCGATCAACGCATCGGGCACCGCTTCGCCGGCAGCGTTTTTCGCATAGCGTTTCAGCCAGTCGGCGTCGTCGAGCAGGCTGTCGCAGAACATCGACTGGGTTTCGGCATAGGCCATCGAGGTCGGCGGGAACTCCTGCGAGAAGCACGGCGCGTTCTGGCGAATATTGGCGAAGTGCGCCGCATGGCCGCCCTCGTGGAACAGGGTGTTGAGCCCGTAGGCACCGCTGCCTACCTGCCCCGGCTGCGCCAGGCTGGTGAAGTTGATGCGCGCCGGCACCCATTCCCCCTGGCGCACAAACGGCGGCACCGGGCCATGCATAAAGCCATTCTCATACTTGCCTTTGCGCACCAGCAGATCGAGGTTCATCTCCGCGCCGCCAAAACCGATGTGCAGGCGTTTGAAGCTGTCGACCCAGCGTTCCAACGAACGGGAAAACGGGAAATAAGGATCCAGTTGGCGGGTGACGTCGCCGGCGCTGGCGAAGCGCACGTTCCACGGTTCCAGCGCCTGGCTGCCCTTCTCGGCCGCCAGCTGCTGCAGGCTGCGCGCGTTGGCCTCGCGGGTTTCCCGCTCGAAGCGATCCAGAATGGCGAACAGCTGCTCCGGCGTCATGCGCTCGGTTTTGTTCACCTTGTAGTCGAAATAGTTGCGATAGCCCATCTGGCGCGCAAAGCGGTTGCGCAGGCCAATCAGCGCCGGCAAACCGTTATGCAGCAGCCATTGCTCCAGATCGCGCAGCGCCTGCTGCGAGCTGCGGCGATACTCTTCGTTCGGGTTGGTCGCCTGATTGGTCAGCAGCTCGCCGAGCGAAGCCGCCACGCGCTGGCCGTCGGCGTTCAGATGGGTGACCTGATAGCCCTTGCGGCGCGAGTAGAGATCGGACTCGGCGTGGATGATCTGATCCAACAGCGCCTGCGCCTGAGGATCTTCGATGGCGTTGCAGTCGAAAAAGCGCAGCCAACCTTGCAGGCCGTGGATCAGCGCATCGCGCTGCGCCTCCTGCGGCAGCGCCTCCAGCCCGGCCAGCAGGCTGCGGATCTCCCCGAGCCGACGCGGTTCGGCGATAAAGCGCTTATAGGCGCTTTCGGCGGCGGAAAAGCGCGCCGAGACGTCTTCGCCACCGGTGCCCATGTAGTTTTGCCAGAATAGCTCTTCTTTGGCGCGGTGAACGTCGAGGTAATCCTGGTTCAATTGATTGAAGTAATCGAGAGCCTGTTGCATAACCGTCCTTCTCAGCCGATGAGGAAATATCCCAGTATAGTCTCGCCTAGGCCTGATGCAGGCGCCGCAGCCCCTGCTCCAGCGTCTCGCTTTCGCCGGTGGCCACCAGGCAACAGGCGATCTGCCGCTGAATGGCCAGCGGGATCGCCACCTCGCCGGCCAGGCAGCGCTCGGTCCAGCGCGCGGTGGTTTCCGCGTCTTTCGCCGCCGGCAAGAGCGGCGTTTCATCCTGCAAGGTGCGTTCCAGCAAGATGCGCTGTTCGCCGCCGACGATATGGTGAATTTGCGGGCAGCGCAGCGGGTTGGCGTAAGCTTCGCCTTCCGTGCCGTGCATCAGCAGCCCGCGGGCGCCGATCTGGCGGAAAAACGACGCCACCCGGCCGACATACTCCGGGTGTGAAACGCTGGCGAGGCGCAGCGCATCCTGTTCGCCGAACGGCGTCGCCAGCTTGGCCAACGTATGGGCGCTGTTGCGCACCCCCATGCGCCAACGCAACCCGAGCTGCCGCGTCAGCGGCGCCGACAGCGTGGAAACCGGCATGAATACCGCCTCGCCGCTATCGAGACGCCGCTGGGCGTGATCGGCCTGTTCTGACCACGGCAGCCCAAGCGCGCGGAAAATCTCGGCGCTAGTCACGCGGGTGCTGTCGTCCAGCACGCCGTGCACCACCACCGGCAGGCCCACCTTAGCGAGCAGCAGCGCCAGCAACGGCGTCAGATTGGCCTGCTTACGCGCGCCGTTGTAGCTCGGCAACACCACCGGCAATGGCCGCCCCTGCGGCGCCTGCAGCGGCAGCACCTGCTGCTGCATCGCCTGGTAGAAGCCCAGCATCTCCTCTTCGGCTTCGCCCTTGATGCGCAGCGCGATCAGAATGCCGCCCAGCTCCAGCTCGGGGACCTCCCCGGCCAGCATCGCCTGATACAGCTGAAAAGCGGTCTGCCGGTCCAGGTCGCGCGCATGGTTTTTGCCGCGGCCTATTTCTTTGATAATTTTGGTGTAATCCATCCGAAGGTTCCCTCAGCTCACTCTTCGGTTAGCATACCCTATCCGCGCCGCCGCTCAACCTCCGCCGCCAGCCGCCGCTGCGCTTCATCGCCGTCGCGCAGCCCGGCGATCACCCCGTCGGCATCGTCGGCGCTGCGGTTTTGACTCATCTTCCATTTGCCTTCGCGCCGGGTGACGGCGATCTCAATACCGACGATGCCTTTAAGCTGTGCGGCGATGTAGTTGGCCGGCGCATCGTCGAGCCGCCAGGGTTCAGGACGCCGCCCTTCCTGCTGCGCGGTCAGATCGATCAGCTGCCGGCGCAGCCAGGCCGGGTCGTCCGTCACCGTCGGCACGCCATACAGCTGCACGACGCTGTAGTTCCAGGTCGGCACCACCTTGCCGCTCTGGCGCTTGCTCGGGTACCAGCCGGGCGACACATAGCCCTCCACGCCCTGAAAGATCACCAGACATTCGGCCACCTGTTGCAACCGCCGCCAGTGTTCGTTGGCGCGCGACAGGTGCCCCCGCAGCCGGAGCTGCCCTTGCTCGACATCGGCCACAAACGGCAGCGGATCGGCCGTCAATCCCTGTTCGCCGTGGCTGACCAGCAGCCCGAGCGGATGGGCGCGCACCAGCGCCAGTTGGGTATCGAGATCGTCTTCGCGAAATGCGGCGGGTTGAAACATCAGTGTGGCTCCTTATCGCTCTCTCATGATGACGACAGTAAAGCACCCGCCGGCGGCCTACTTAAGATCCGCTTTCCGGCTATTTCGGTTGATCCGGTTTAATAACAGCAGGGCGACGCCCATCGCCAACAGATTAAACACCATGGCGCCGGCGAATGCCTGGGCGTAGCGCTCCGCCGCGCCGCCGCTCGCCAACAGCGGCACGAAGCCGACGCCGCTGACCACGATGCCCAGCGCGCCCCCCACCTGCTGCACGGTGGCAACCAGACCCGCCGCCATGCCCGCCTGCCGCTCCTGCGCCAAACCGAGCACCAGATTCAGCAGCGGCGTCATGCTCAGCGCCTGGCCGAATCCCAGTACCACCAACCCCGGCAGCAACCGCAGGGGATGTGCCAGCGCCGCCCCCCACAGCGCCTGCGTCATCAATAGTGCCAACCCGACGGCGTAAATCGCCACGCCCGCGCTCAGCACATCGTTACCCCAACGCAGCGCCAGCCGGGGCGCCAGCATCGAGGCCAGCATAAAGGCCGCGCTGGCCGGGGCGAACAGGCTGCCCGCCTGAAAAGGCGTCAGCCCCGCCCCCGCCTGCAGCAGCAGCGCGAAGCACAAGAAAAACGAGGAGGCGGTGGCATAAATCGCCAACACCACCGCCATGCCCGGTGCGAAGCCCGCCTGGCGGAACAGCGCCGGATCGAGCACCGCATCGCCACCGCGCTTTGCCAGGCGGCGTTCCCAACGCAGGAAACCCCACAGCGTCAGCAGCGCCAATGCCAGCATCGGCGCGATCCACCACGGCCAACCGCGCGCCGGCCCTTCCAGCAATGGCAGCAGCAACAGCGACAGGCCGGCCGCCGCCAGCAGCAGGCCAACGCCGTCTAACCGCTGCGCCTGTGCCACCCGCGATTCGGGAATGCGGCGCGTCGCCCACAGCGCCAGCGCGCCGATCGGCAGATTGATCAGGAAGATCATGCGCCAGCCGCTGCCGAACAGATTGGCCTCGATAATGAAACCCCCGAGGATCTGGCCGAAGATCGCCGCCAATCCCAGCGTCATCCCCAGCCAGGCGAAAGCGCGCCGCCGCTGTTGCGGCGGGTACAGCACCCGCATCAGGGCGTAGATCTGCGGGAACAGCAGCGCCGCCGCCGCGCCTTGCAGAACACGGGCGGCGATCAGCAGGCTGAGCGACCCCGCCAGCCCGCACAACAGGGAACTCAGCGTGAATCCCAGCATGCCGAGGCTGAACAGACGCCGACGCCCGAAGCGATCCCCCAGGCGTCCGCCGGCGATCAGCAGTACCCCAAACGCCAGCTCATAACCGGCGACGATCAAACCGATAGCGGCGAAATCGGCGGCGAACTGTTGCTGGATCACCGGCGCCGCCACATTGACCACAAACAGATCGAACACCGTGACAAAACCGCCCAACAGCAGTACCGGCAGGCCGGGCAATCCCCGCCGTTCACCAGATAATGAATGTTCCATACCACCTCCAGAGATTATGATGGCCGCAGTATGGAACAGGGTTTAAACTGTTACTATATAGCCAGTTATACTATTACTAACAGCAACAGGACGGCCGCCATGCCCCCACGCACCCTGGAACGCACCCGCCACGAACTGGCGGATTTTCTGCGTCAAAAACGAGAACAGCTGTCGCCGCAGGCGGTCGGTTTGCCGAGCGGCAGCCGCCGCCGCACGCCGGGATTGCGGCGTGAGGAGGTCGCGGCGCTGGCCGGCGTCGGCCTCACCTGGTACACCTGGCTGGAGCAAGGCAGGGAAATCAATGCCTCGGTGGCGTTTTTGGAAAATCTGGCGCGGGTGCTGCAGCTCGATGCCGCCGGCCGCTACCACCTGTTCTTATTGGCGCATCAGCGGCCACCGGTGCCGGTCGGACATCAGTGGTGCCAGGTTTCGCCGTTGGTGCGGCGGCTGTTGGACGATCTGGCGCTGCGGCCGGCCTACGTCATGAACCTCAGTTGGGACATCATCGCCTGGAACCCGGCGGCGCAGCGGCTGTTCGCCATCGACGAGCACCCGGCGCAAGAGCGCAACATGTTGTGGATGCTGTTTGCCGATCCGCAGCTCAATGCGCGCCTGCTGGAGTGGCGGGCGCAGGCGCCGCAGATCCTGGCCAGTTTCCGGCGCGACTATGCCCGTGCGCCGGAGGATGAGGTGATGCGTCAACGGGTGCAGGCGCTGGAGCGGGTATCGCCGCAGTTCCGCCAGCTTTGGCGGCAGCATGACATTCACGGGCGTTGCCAGGGGCGGCGCAGCTTCACCCTCCCGGAAATCGGCCCGGTCACCTTTGACCATGCCTCTTTCATCGTCGACGAAGAGAATCACCTGCGGCTGGTGATGTACAGCGCGCTGCCGGACGAACCGGCCAGCGCGGCGTTTGAAGCGCTGCTGCGCGAGGGTTAACGACGACTGTCGAAAATGAGTTTGCAGGCCAGCCCGGCGAATACCCCGCTCAGCAGGTAGTTCGGCCAACGGGCGCTGAAACGGCGGCCGGCAAAGCGGCTTTTCATGCCGCTGACCGCCAGGATAACCCCGCCGTTAATCAGCAAGCCCACCAGATTCAACACCGTCGCCAGCGCCAGCATCTGCCCCACCACCGAGCCGGCGCGCGGATCGATAAACTGCGGGAACAACGCCAGCACGAACAGCGCCATTTTCGGGTTGAGAATGTTGGTGAACAATCCCTGACGGAAAATGCGCGCCGTCGGCACCGCCTGCAACCCGGAAGAAGCCTGCAGACTGCTGCCGGATCGCAGCGTTTTCCACGCCAGATAGAGCAGATAGGCGGCACCCAGCATCCTCACCGCGTCGTAGGCCAGCGGCACGGCGACGAACAGTTGCGACAACCCCAGCGCCGCCGCCAGCGCGTGGCAGTACGTACCGAGCTGGATGCCCGCCAGCGAAGCGAAACCGGCGCGCCGCCCCTGGCTGACGCTGCGCGAAGCGATCAGCAGCATATCCGGACCGGGGGTGAGCGCCAGCGCCACGCAGGCGCCGGAAAACAACAGCAGCGTTGCGGCATCAATCATGAATCACCCGATAAGAAAACGAACGGGAATGGAGCATTCATCATAGCGGCGCCGACATGGCTTGTCAGCGCCGCTCGCGTCAGATCACCCACAAATCCAGGTACTCGTTGACCGGCATCTGCGCCAGCCGCTGCCGATCCAGTGACACCTCGAGAATGCGCTGCTGCTGCAGAGCCGGGAACTGGCGCGCCAGGTTGATTTTGAACTTCTCGATCAGCAGCGGGATGCCCTCTTCGCGCCGCCGCGCATGGCCGATGGGGTACTCCACCGCCACTTCATCCAGACGGCTGCCGTCGGTGAACTCTATCGTCAGCGCATTGGCGATCGAGCGTTTTTCCGGATCGTGATAATCGCGGGTGAAGGCGGGATCTTCATGGCAGTGGATCTTGCCGCGCAACGCGTCGATACGCGGATCCTCGGCCACCCGATCCTCGTAATCGGCCGCCGTCAGCCGCCCGAACAGCAGCGGGATCGCCACCATATACTGAATGCAGTGATCGCGATCCGCCGGATTATCCAGCGGCCCTTGTTTGTCGATAATGCGCAGGCAGGCCTCGTGGGTGCGGATGCTCACTCTGGCGATGTCGGCGGCGGTTTTGCCGGCGGCCTGCATCTGGCGATGCAGCGTCATCGCCGCCTCCACGGCGGTCTGGGCATGGAACTCCGCCGGGAACGAAATTTTAAACAGCACGTTCTCCATCACGTACGCGCCGTACGGCCGCTGGAAGCGGAAGGGTTTGCCGTTGAAAGAAACGTCGTAGAACCCCCAGGTCGGCGCCGTCAGCGCCGAGGGATAACCCATCTCGCCGGTGGCGGCCATCAGCGCCAACCGCACCGCGCGGGAGGTCGCATCCCCCGCCGCCCAGGATTTACGGGTGCCGGCGTTCGGCGCGTGGCGATAGGTGCGCAGCGACTGCCCGTCCACCCACGCCAGCGACACCGCGTTCAGGATCTCCGCGCGGCTCAGGCCGAGCATCTGCGCCACCACCGCGGTGGACGCCACTTTCACCAGCAGCACGTGATCCAGCCCCACCCGGTTGAAGGCGTTTTCCAACGCCAGGCAGCCCTGGATCTCGTGCGCCTTGATCATGGCGATCAGTACCTGCCGCATGGTCAGCGGCGCTTTGCCCGCCGCCACCGCCTGGCGAGAGAGCCAGTCGGCCACCGCCAGGATCCCACCCAGGTTATCTGACGGGTGGCCCCATTCCGCCGCCAGCCAGGTGTCGTTGAAATCGAGCCAGCGGATCATGGCGCCGATATTGAACGCAGCCTGCACCGGATCCAGCTGGAAGCGGGTGCCCGGCACCCGACTGCCGTTCAACACCTCGGCGCCCGGCACCACCGGCCCCATCAGTTTCTTGCAGGCCGGGTAGCTCAGCGCCTCCAGCCCGCAGCCGAGGGTATCGAGCAGGCAATAGTGGGCGGTGCGGTACGCCGCCGGGGTATCGACGGCCTCTTTCATCACATAATCGACGATATCGACCATTTCGCGATCGAACGGCGGGCGGCGGGTATTGGCAGACTCAAGCATCATGATTCCCAAAGGCTCCATAGTGAAAATGACACGATAACGATCGGCGCTCAGCGCTGATCCAGCGGTACGAACGCCCGCGCTTCCGGCCCGGTATAGTTGGCGGACGGACGAATGATTTTGTTGTCCTGCCGTTGCTCGATGATGTGCGCCGACCAGCCGCTGACGCGCGCCATGACAAACAGCGGCGTAAACATTTCGGTGGGCACGCCCAGCTGGTAATAAGACACCGCCGAGAACCAGTCGAGGTTGGGGAACATCTTTTTGGTGTCGCGCATCACGCTCTCCAGCCGGTCGGCGATGTCATACAGCTTCATCGCGCCCGCTTCCTGCGACAGGCGCAGCGCGATCTCTTTGATCACCTGATGGCGCGGATCGGAGACGGTGTACACCGGATGCCCGAAACCGATCACCACCTCTTTGTTATCGATGCGACGGCGAATGTCGCTTTCCGCTTCGTCCGGCGTTTCATAGCGCTGCTGGATCTCCAGCGACACCTCGTTGGCGCCGCCGTGCTTCGGCCCGCGCAGCGCGCCAATGGCGCCGACGATCGCCGAATAGATATCGGATCCGGTGCCGGCGATCACCCGGCCGGCGAAGGTCGAGGCGTTGAACTCATGCTCGGCGTAGAGGATCAATGAGGCGTGCATCGCCTGCTCCCAGCTGGCGGAAGGCGCTTCGCCGTGCAGCAGGTGCAGGAAGTGGCCGCCGATGGAGTCATCGTCGGTCTCCGGCTGAATGCGTTCGCCGTTGTGGCTGTAGTGATACCAGTAGAGCAGCATCGATCCCAGCGACGCCAGCAGCCGGTCGGCGATGTCGCGCGCGCCGGCCGCGCCGTGCTGCTCTTTTTCCGGCAGGGTGCAGCCAAGGGCCGAGACGCCGGTGCGCATCACGTCCATCGGGTGAGACGCCGCCGGCAGGGCCTCCAGCACCGTGCGCACGCTGGCCGGCAGGCCGCGCAGCGCTTTCAAGCGATGTTTATAGGCATGAAGTTCGTCGCGGTTGGGCAGCTTGCCGTGGATCAGCAGGTGAGCCACCTCTTCAAACTCGCAGTGGCGCGCGAGATCGAGAATGTCGTAACCGCGATAGTGCAGATCGTTGCCGCTGCGCCCTACGGAGCACAGCGCGGTATTCCCGGCGGGCACGCCGGATAACGCCACGGATTTTTTCGGCTTATCGCCAGTCGGGCTTTGCGGAGGGATCGCTTGGCTCATACTGTCCTCATTTGGCTATTGCGTGAATGGCGCTTATTCGTCGCGCTGGCGCGCGAACAGAGCGTCGAGTTTCTCTTCGAACAAATAGTAGTTGATGCTTTCATACAGCTCGTTGCGGGTCTGCATGGTGTCGATGACGTTTTTCTGCGTGCCCTCCTCGCGCAGGGCGCGGTACACCCGCTCCGCCGCCCGATTCATCGCCCGGAAAGCCGACAGCGGATACAGCGCCATATCCACCTGCGCGCTGCGCAGCTCATCGGTGGTGAACAGCGGCGTCGCGCCGAACTCGGTGATGTTGGCGAGGATCGGCACCCCGGTCGCTTCGGCGAAACGGCGGTACATGCCCAGTTCGGTAATCGCCTCCGGGAACAACATGTCGGCCCCGGCCGCCACGTAGGCCTGAGCACGCTCGATGGCCGCCTCCAGCCCCTCTACCGCCAGCGCGTCGGTGCGCGCCATGATCACGAAGTCCGGATCGCTGCGCGCATCCACCGCCGCTTTGATGCGATCCACCATCTCTTCGGTGGAAACGATGGCCTTATTGGGCCGATGGCCGCAGCGTTTGGCGCCGACCTGATCTTCAATATGCAGCGCCGCCGCCCCGGCCTTGCTCACCGAGCGCACCGTGCGGGCGACGTTGAACGCCGAAGCGCCGAAGCCGCTGTCGACATCCACCAACAGCGGCAGCGGGCAGACGTCGGTGATGCGGCGAATGTCGGTCAGCACATCGTCCAGCGTCGAAATGCCCAGGTCCGGCAACCCCAACGAACCGGCCGCCACGCCGCCGCCGGAAAGGTAGATGGCCTGGAATCCGGCCCGCTGGGCCAGCAGGGCATGGTTGGCGTTGATCGCGCCGGCGATTTGCAGGGGTTTTTCGTTACTCAGGGCCTGACGAAAGGCGAGCCCGGGTGAGCGCAGCGTCATGACGTTCTCTCCGATTAGCTAGATGAAACAGACAGAGCAAGGGGCGGGCCAGGTTGCACTTCGGTGAGGGAAAAAATTAAAAACGATAAAAATAAGTAAGTTATAAAATCCGCGTCGCCATTAGGCAGGCCAAGCGATAAAAAACGTTTCAGTTAACGTTTCAATCGCTGTTTCACGCGTCATATTTGAAACATGACTGAAACAAGGCTACACCTACTGCAGCCACTTTCATTCGGTAACAGACTATGAGCGATCACATCACGCCACCCCGGACGCCGGACAAACCGGTGATCTGGACCGTTTCCATCACCCGTCTGTTCGACCTGTTCAGGGATATCAGCCTCGAGTTCGACCACCTGGCGACCATCACCCCGATCCGCCTCGGCTTTGAGGAGGCGGTGCAGCATATTCGCGCTCGCCTGGCGACCGAGCCTTGCGACGCCATCATCGCCGCCGGCTCCAACGGTGCCTACCTGAAAAGCCGCCTGTCGGTGCCGGTCATTTTGGTCAAACCCGGCGGCTTCGATCTGCTGCAGGCGCTGAGCAAGGCGCGCAGAACCGCCGATCGGATCGGCGTCATCACCTACAAAACGCCGCTGCCCGCGCTGATGGAGTTCCAGCAAACCTTCGATCTGCCGCTGGAGCAGCGCAGCTACGTGACCGAAGAGGACGCCCGCGGCCAGATCGCCGAGCTGAAAGCCGCCGGCATTCAGGCCGTGGTCGGCGCGGGCCTCATCAGCGATCTGGCGGAAGAAGCCGGGCTCACCGCCATTTTTCTCTATTCCGCCGCCACCCTGCGCGCCGCCTTCAGCGATGCGCTGGACGTGACGCGCCTGATGCTGGGCAACGCCAAACGCGGCGACTACGCCGCGCGCAATACCCTGCAGCCGCGCTATGGGCTGGGCGATTTGCAGGGCGACTCCCCGCAGATGGAGCAGGCGCGGCGCACAATCATGCTGTACGCCCGCTCGCCGGCGGCGGTGTTGATCGAAGGAGAAACCGGCACCGGCAAAGAGCTGGCGGCGCAGGCGATCCACCGGGAATACTTTTCCCGGCGCGGTGCGCCGTCCAGAGGCGCAACACCGCCGTTCGTCGCCATCAACTGCGGCGCCATCGCCGAATCGCTGCTGGAGGCGGAACTGTTCGGCTATGAGGAAGGCGCCTTTACCGGCTCACGGCGCGGCGGCCGGCGCGGGCTGCTGGAGACCGCCAACGGCGGTACCCTGTTTCTGGATGAGATCGGCGAAATGCCGCTGCATCTGCAGACCCGGCTGCTGCGCGCGCTGGAAGAGAAAACCGTCACCCGGGTCGGTGGGCAACAGCCGGTGGCGGTCGATTTTCGCGTCATCAGCGCCACTCACAACCGGCTGGAACAGGCGATTCAGCTGGGCGAATTTCGTGCCGACCTGTTCTACCGCCTGAGCGCCCTGCGGCTGCAGTTGCCGCCACTGCGGACGCGCGGCGACGATATCGCGATGCTGGCGGAACACTTTCTGAAACAGTCGCTGGCGGCGCTCGACGTGCCGCTGAGCGAGCCGCTGCGCACCGCCATGGCCGGCTGTTACGCCGCGCTCAGTCACTACGCCTGGCCCGGCAACCTGCGCGAGCTGCGCAACATGATGGAACGGTTGGCGCTGATGCTGAGCACCGGCGCCGCGCCAAGCGGTGAAACGCTGCAGTGGCTGCTGCCGGAACTGGCGGCGCCAACCTCGCCCGAGGCGCCAGAGCCGCCCCTTTCCGCCCAAGCAGCGCTGGCGCAATGCGGCGGCGACCACGCCGCCGCCGCCCGATTGCTCGGGATCAGCCGCACCACTTTATGGCGTCGGCTGAAAAAACCGAACTGAGCATCAGCTGCCACGCCGGCTGGCCGGCAGCGGCGTCAATCGCGGCCGCCATTCACCCAGCAGGTTCATGCCCGCCGCCGCCAGCAGGATAATCGCCGCGCCCAGCAGCTGCCACACCGCCAGCCGGTGGCCAAAGGCCAGCCGATCCACCAGCATGGCGGCGATCGGATAGATGAACGACAGCGAGCCGATCAGGTTGGTCGGCAGCTTCTGCAGGGCGCCGTACATCAACACGTACATCAGGCCGGTGTGCAGCACGCCGAGCGTCGCCAGCATTCCCCACTGCCCAGCGCTTACCGAGGTATGAAAATCCACCCACGGCAGCAACATCACCGCTCCCACCGCCACCTGAATCAACGCAATAAGGTGCGGCGGCGTGCCTTTCAGCCGCTTGGCCGCCAGCGCCATCAGGGCGTAGAAAAACGCCGCGCCGAGCGCCAGCACAATGCCCGCCAGATAATGGCTCTGTCCCCCCGCCTGCCGTGGCTGCGCCAGCACCACCAGCATCATGCCGCCAAACGCCAGCCCCAGCCATAACAGCTTGCGGGCGGTCAGCCGTTCCCCTAGAAACAGCGCCCCCAGCCCCACCAGCATAAACGGCTGGGTGTTGTACACCGCGGTGGCGATGGAGATAGACGCATAGGCATAGGCGGCGAACAGCAGCAGCCAGTTGATCACCAGCGCGACGCCGCCGGCGATCGCCAGCAGCAGCGTGGCGCGCGTCAGCGCATCGCGTCGCAGCTGCCCCAATACGCCGCACACCGCCAGCAGCACCAGCGCCCCTACCGCGCAGCGCCAAAACACCACGTTGACCACCGGCTGGCCGGACATCAGCACAAACCAGCCGATGGAGCCGGAAATCAACATCGCCGCCGTCATCTCCAGCGATCCGCGTTTTATCTCTGCATTCATGGTGCGTTTCTCCAAATCGGTCCAGAGACATAGCTTGCGGCTTTGCGGGGCGGCTTTCCATGGCATAAAAAAGGCAGTTATGCTTAACTGCCTTTTTCTCGTAGCTATAATCAAGAAAATACCTAACGGAGGCGTTATGGATGATATCGATCGCCAGATCCTGACTCTTTTGGCGCAGGACGCGCGCGCGTCGTTGAAGACGCTGAGCGCACAGGTGGGGCTGTCGTCGCCAAGCACCTCGGAAAGGCTGCGGCGGCTGGAGGAAAGCGGCGTGATCCAGGGCTATACCCTGAACGTCAATCTGCAGGCGGTGGGCTACGCCTTCGAGTCACTGGTGCGCATCAAGCCGCTGCCGGGCATGCTGAAGAAGGTCGAACAGCTGATTCAGGCGATCCCGGAAGTGGTCGAATGCGACAAGGTAACCGGCGAAGACTGCTTTATCGTGCGGCTGGTGGCGCACTCGATGGAGCAGCTCGACCACACCCTCGATCGGCTGGCCGAGCATGCGCAGAGCAACACCTCAATCGTGAAAACCACGCCGGTTAAACGCCGCCTGCCGCCGCTGCTCTGATTAACGCCGACGCTTGCGGGCGAACGGGTTGCCGCGCTTCTTCTCTTTTTTGGCCGCGTCGGCGGCGGATTTCAGCGCCGCCAGATGCGCCTTGTCGGCCTCCGGCACCGCGCGCTGTTCGATCGGGAATACCGGCAGCGACGCCAGCAGCCGCGAACCGTAATTTTTGGTCAGCAGCCGGCGATCGTAGATTACGATCTCGCCGTAGCATTGGTTGCTGCGGATCAGACGGCCGACCTGTTGGATCAGGTTGAACGAGGCGCTCGGCAGGCTCTGTACCTCGAACGGATAACGCTTCAGCGATTTCAGCCACTCGCCCTCGGTGATGATCACCGGGCTGTCGATCGGCGGGAACGCGATTTTGTGAATATGCACCTGGGTCAGCAGCTCGCCTTTCAAATCCAGCCCTTCGGCGAACGATTGCAGCCCCACCAGCACGCTGGCGACGCCCTTCTCCACCCGCTTGCGGTGCTCTTCCACCAGCCGGTAGCGCGGCTGGTCGCCCTGCACCAGCAGCATCAGCCGCAGATCGGTCACGTAGCTGAGGAAGGTCTGCATCGCCCGGTGGCTACTGAACAGGATCAGCATGCCTTTGTGCTTGCCGCTCGCCTGCTCGGCGCGGAAA
This sequence comes from Serratia sp. LTN-2, assembly GCF_059740205.1. Classification (NCBI taxonomy): domain Bacteria; kingdom Pseudomonadati; phylum Pseudomonadota; class Gammaproteobacteria; order Enterobacterales; family Yersiniaceae; genus Serratia; species Serratia sp. LTN-2. The sequence goes on from NZ_JCAXDO010000002.1 coordinate 430,280, forward strand.
AATCGCGCCATCTCCTCGAGGTGCTCCGCTTCGTTGGCGAGCGCCGGTTCATAACGCATCTGCGGAATGACAATCTTGCCCTGCTCGACGTGATTGAACGGCGAAGCGAGCGTTTCGAAGCGATCGCCGGCCTTCTCGCTCAGCCCGCTCATCTCCTGCAAACGCGCGAAGCTGTTCAGCGAACGCAGCGTGGCCGAGGTGACCACCACGTGCGGCACCTTGCGCCACAGCAGCTTCTCCAGCTGATCGCTGACGCGAATGCCGACGCAGTGCAGATACAGATGGGTGACGTTATCGCGCAGCTCGCGCGTGACCCATTTGGAGATCGGCGCGTTCGACGACTTGTCGAGCGCCGCCAGCCGCCACAGCTTGCTCATCGCCTCCAGATAGCCCAGCGTGCGGCTCATCTGCAGGATGGCGCGATGCAGGCGCATGATGTCGTGCTTGCCGGTCTGCTCAGTGAGATCGTTAAGCACGAACTCCGCCAGCCCACGCAATGCATCGGTCAGTTTGAACAGCCGAGCGCAGCTCTCCACCATCTCCGCCGGCAGCTCGCCCATTTCAAAACGGTGCTCGGCCGCCACGCTGTCGCCGGGCAGGTAGGCGCTGACCTGATGCTCGAAGATCTGCACCCGTTCGCGCAGCTCTTCGCAATGGTTCTTCAGCCGCTCGCTGTTGCTCAGCCCCGGCGGGTTCTTCGGCCGGTACTGCGTCATGCACTGCTCGACCTGGCGCACGATCATGTCCAGCTGCAGGTTGGTCGACAGCGCGGTGATTTCCCCGTCGATCTCCAGCGCGTCGCGCGCCACCTCCGGCAAATGGTGGCCTTCGTCCAGCACCAGCAGCAGTTCTTTCGGGTTTGGCAGCACCGATTCCGTCTCCAGCGCCGCCATCACCAGGGCGTGGTTGGCCACCACCACGTCGGCGCTTTCGATCTCTTTGCGGGCGATATAGAACGGGCATTCGCGGATGTAGTGGCAGTTGCGCCCCAGACAGTTGGCCTTGTCGGTGCTCAGCTTGGCCCACAGCGGATCGTCGATGCTCTGCTGATAGTGATCGCGCAGCCCGTCCCACTCGAAGCGGGCCAACGCCTTGGTCAACTTCTGGCACAGCGCCTGCTCTTCACCGCTGGACGGCGCCAGCTCGTCGTCGAGAAATAGCGTCAGATCGCCCTGTTGGCTGACGTCGGTGCTCATCGCCGCCAGGTTGCGCGGGCACACGTAGCGCCCACGGCCAAAGGCACCGGTAAATTTCAGATCGGGGATAATCTTCTTCAGCAGCGGCAAATCTTTGCTGTAGATCTGGTCCTGCAACGCCACGTTAGCGGTGCTCACCACCAGCGGCTTGCTCTCCGCCCGCCCGACGGCGATGCCCGGGATCAGGTAAGACAGCGTTTTGCCGACGCCGGTCGGCGCCTCGATCGCCAGATGGCGCGGGTAGTCGCCGGCCAGCGTCTTCGCCACCTCGGCGATCATCTGGCGCTGGGGCGCGCGGGAAATAAAATCCGGTATTTGCTGCTGCAGGGCTTTGTACCACTGGCCAATCTGATCTTTAACTGCGGAGGAGAGCGCCATTCAACTCTTATCTAAACGAAATGATGGCGCTATTGTCCCACAGACCGCCGGCGACGTCAGCCCGAGTTACGCCTGCGGATCGATCATCGAAGCGCGCCCGGCGCCGAACGACCACTCGTCCCGCTGGGTGGTGGTGATCACCACCATCACATCCTCAGGATTCAGCCGCAGGTTTTCCGCCAGCAGCGCCGCCAGCCGCCCGTAGAAGCGCCGCTTGGTGTCGGTGTCGCGCGGCCGCCCGGCGGTGATGTAAAACAGTACGAAATCCGCGCTGCGCGGCCCACCGAGATAATCGCGATCGTAGATAAGTTCGCCGGGGCGGTATTGATCGATAACCTGAAACCTGTCCGCCGGCGGCACCTCGAAGGCCTCCACCAGCGCCTGATGCAGGCTGTCGGACAAGGTTTGCAGATAGTCGGCGGACTTGCCCTGATGCAGGGCGATGCGGCTAAACGGCATGGTTGTCCTCCTGTTCCAGCTCGCGCAGGCGCGCCACGGCCGACGCCGCCGCGGGCCAGCCGGCGTAGAACGCCAGATGGGTGATGAGCTCGGCCAGCTGCTGATGCGCCACGCCGTTGCGCTGCGCCAGTTGCAGGTGAAACGGCAGCTGTTCCACCCGGTTAAGCGCCACCAGCGCGGCGACGGTGATCAGGCTGCGTTCGCGCGGGCTCAGCGCCGGCCGCTGCCAAACATCGTCAAACAAGACGCTGTCGCTGAGCTGCGCCAGCTTGGGGGCGATATCGCCGAACGCCTGTTGCCCGGCCTGGGATTTTGATGGCATCACACTCTCCTGTCAGTTGCGGATAGCCTTACGCTACCCGCCGCCGCAGCGAGTGAAAATCGGGATTTTCGGCAGGCTCGGTTCAGAAAAACGGGAGGGTTCCCCGCCGGCGGCGGGGAGGATTTTACGACGCCAGCGGGGCAACGCCGTCGAAATGGGCGCTCAGCAGCGCGTTCAGCTCCGGCCGCTGCTCCACCCGCTCGGCGATGGCGTACAGCCGCGGGCAGTGTTGCCGGAACCACGCACGGCCCGGCCGCCAGTTGCACATCACCGCCACGTACAGATCTAACGCACTGAAGCTTTTGCCGAGAAACCACGGGCCCGTGGCGCCGGCGGCGGCGTTCAGCTGCTGCAATAGACGCTCGCGGTAGCCCATCACCGCGTTTTTCAGCTGTTCCGCCCCCGCCGGCTGCGGCTGCCAGCGCTGCGGATGGTCGGCATAGGTGAAGGTGGGGTAAATCTCCGCGTTGATGAACAACAGCCAGCGCAGAAAACGCGGCAACAGCGGCGAACCGCCAGGGGGTGCCAGCTCGGCGTGCGGCGCGCGATCGTGCAACAGCAGAATAATCGCCGCGCTCTCCGTCATCACTTCGTCATTGGGCAACACTAAGGTGGGCACCTGGCCGAGCGGGTTCAGGGCGAACAGACGCTCCCGCTCCGGGCCGTCCTGCGTGTAATCCACTTCCTCATAGCCCCACGGGAAAGCGGTCAACACCAACGCGGCGGCCACGATCGTCGAGCCACAGCCCTGCGTACCGAACAACGTATAAGTATCGTGCATGATTCCTCCGGCAGCGAAACAAGGTATCGGTAACTGTAGACCAGCCGCTGACCGTCGGCTGAAGAAAAAATTCACCCTTTGCGCGACTTTTTTAATCGTTCGACATGAAAATGAATTTTTTGTCATAAATAGATCACATTACTACGGTAAAAATTCTCCGCCGCCAACAGTCAGGCGGCACAGTAAAACAGCAATGCAACTGATGATAAGCGTCTTTTAATCGAATAAAGCAGGGTAACCCATGAAACGTAATCTTCTGGCCGTTATTATTCCGGCACTTTTACTTGCGCAAGCGGCACAGGCAGCAGAAATCTACAATAAAGACGGCAACAAACTCGATTTTTACGGTCGTGTGAAAGCCCTGCATTATTTCTCCGATGATGCCGGCAACGACGGTGATAAAACCTACGTTCGTATCGGCTTTAAAGGTGCCACCCAGATTAATGACATGCTGACCGGTTACGGCCAGTGGGAATATCAGATCGCCGCCAACCATTCTGAATCCGACGGCACCAAAGACACTAAAACGCGCCTGGGCTTCGCCGGTCTGAAATATAAAGACTTCGGTTCTTTCGACTACGGTCGCAACTACGGCATTATTTACGACGTCGGCGCCTGGACGGATATGCTGCCTGAATTCGGTGACGACGCTTACGTCAAAACCGACAACTTCATGAACGGCCGCACCAACGGCGTCGCCACCTACCGTAATAACAACTTCTTCGGCCTGGTCGACGGTCTGAAATTCGCCGTGCAGTACCAGGGCAAAAACGAAAACGACAGCCGCTCCACCAGCAAGGCGAACGGCGACGGCTGGGGCCTTTCCTCCAGCTATGAAATCATCGACGGTCTGAGCGTGGGCGCCGCCTATGCCTCTTCCAACCGTACCGCCAGCCAGAAAGCGGGCACCTTCGGTAAAGGCGACAAGGCCGATATCTGGGCCGCCGGTCTGAAATACGACAATAACGATGTCTATCTGGCCGCGACCTACTCGGAAAGCCGCAACATCGCGCCTATTTCCGGCACCGCCACCATCAATAACCGTTCCACCTCCGTCAGCGGCTTCGCCAATAAAGCCGAAGGCCTGGAACTGGTTGCACAATATCAGTTCGATTTCGGTCTGCGTCCATCGCTGGGTTACGTTCAGCAGAAGGGTAAAGATATTGAAGGCATCGGCGATACCGACCTGGTGAAATATATCGACGTGGGCGCGTATTACTATTTCAACAAGAACATGTCGACCTATGTCGATTATAAAATCAACCAGCTCGACAGCAATAACAAGCTGGGTCTGAAAGACGACAACGTGATTGCCGTCGCCCTGACCTACCAGTTCTGATGTGATGAATGAATAACCACCACTGCAAACTTTAGCGTCACTTGATACCCAGAGTTTTATTTCGCCGGGCGGCTGCGTCCGGCTTTTTTGTTTTTATTTTCCCGCCAACGAATCCCCCGGCTTGCCTTGCCAAACAAACGGGTCTACATGTATAGCTTTCCCCCCGAGCGGAATCAGCCATGCATAACGACGGACGCTTCGATTACCACAACGCCTTGCGCTACAGCAGCGACGAACTGGCCAACATCCTCAACCACTGTTTTGAAAACTACATCGTGCGCTTCGTTGTCGACGGGCCGACCTTCGCCGCCCGCTTCGGCGCCGAAGACCTCAGCCTCAACGACAGCCTGATCGTCACCCATCGCCATGAACCGGTGGCGGTGGCGCTGATCGCCCGCCGCGGCCAGCACAGCCGGGTGGCGGCCTTTTCCGTGCGCCCGGAGATGCGCGGCCAGGGGTTGGGCAAGGCGCTGATGCGGCGGCTGGTGGCGGATGCCCGCCAGCGCGGCGATCGGCGGCTGTCGCTGGAGGTGATCGAAGGCAACGACGCCGCGCTGGCGCTGTATCATGGCGCCGGGCTGCGCATCGTGCGCACCCTGACCGGCCACCAGGCGCCGGCGGAAATGCCGCCAGGCACGGCGACTCTGCAGGCGGTCGATCCATTGACCGTCAGCCATCGCCTGACGGCGGAAGGCGCCACCGACCTGCCCTGGCTGATCGCCCCCGAATCGCTGTTCAAACTGCCGGGCAAACCGCGAGCCTATACGCTCAATCGTCAGGCTTACGCCGTGGTGATGCCCGGCGCCGAGCACTGCTGGCTGCGCCTGATCTACGTGCCGCCGCAGCACCGCGGCCAGGGGCATGCCCGCACCTTGCTGGCCGCGCTGCAGGCGCAGTTCGCCCCTTTGCCGCTGACCGCCAACGTCTTTGTGCCGGAGGTGGCCGCCCCCTTCTTTACGCATCTTGGCTGGCGGCAGGATCCTCTGCGTCAGTTCGAGATGGATATGCTGCTGGACAGTCCACAATAAAAAGCGAGAGATAACGATGGCAGGAAAACAGGTACGAAAACTCACCCTCGGCGCGGCGATTGGCGTCGCGCTGCTGACATTGGCCGGTTGCGCGCAGCCGCCGCGCACCGATGCGCAGGTCCAGCAGCGGCTGGCGGATCAATCGGTGCTGGCGGTGAACTGGTTCCAGCAGTCCGGCGAATACCAGGCGCTGGCGCATCAGGCGTTCAACAGCGCGCAGCGCGCCTTCGATCAGGCCAGGGCCGCACCGGGCCGCAAAAAGGCGGTGGTGGTCGATCTGGATGAAACCATGCTGGACAACAGCGCCTACTCCGGCTGGCAAGCGCAGCAGGGCCAGCCGTACGACGGCGCCACCTGGGCCCAATGGACGCGAGCCGAACAGGCCCGCGCGGTGCCGGGCGCGGTGTCGTTCGCCCGCTACGTCAACGGCCATCAGGGGACGATGTTCTACGTCTCGAACCGCAAACAGAGCGAATATGCCGCCACGGTGGCCAACATGCAGAAACTCGGTTTCACCGGCATGTCGGAAAAAACCGTGCTGCTCAGCACCGACACCTCCAATAAGCAGGCGCGCTTCGACGCCATCAAACAAGCCGGTTATGACATCGTGGTGTACGCGGGCGACAACCTGAACGACTTCGGCGCCGCGACTTACCACCAGGATAACGCGCAGCGCCGGGCGTTCGTCAGCGAGAACCAGAGTAAGTTCGGCACCGAATTCATCGTGCTGCCCAACCCGATGTACGGCGATTGGGAAAGCGGCCTGGCCCGCGACTACAACAAGCTGACGCCGCAGCAAAAATTGCAGGTGCGCCAGCAGGCGATCAACGCCTGGAGCGGGCGCTAACCCTCACAGCAGTTTGTACATATAGCAGGTGGCCTCCAACGCCCCGCCGTCGCTGGCGCGGGCGTATTGCGGAATGTCGCCCGCCGCCTCGAATCCCAATTGGCGGTATAACCCCTGCGCCGCGCTGCCGCTCAGGGTGTCCAGCACCAACAGGCTGCGTTGATGGCGCGCCGCCAGCGCCTGCACTTCCTGCATCAGCAGCCGCGCGACGCCCTGCCGCCGCGCCTGCGGGTGCACCATCAGCTTGACCACTTCCGCCCGGTGGCGGCCGTTGTCCGGCATCGCCAGCAGCAGCTGCACGGTGCCGACCGGCCGGCCGTGCGCGAGCGCCACCAGCATCGCGCGTTCTCCCCGCGCCAGGGCCGGCAGCAGCCCCTGCCAAAACGCCTGCGCCTGTTCTAGCGTAAAGGGCATGACGAAACCGATGCTTGCGCCGTGCGCTACGCTGGCGTACAGCATCTCGGCCAAGTCGGCAATGGCGCTTTGCGCCGCGCCGGCGTCCCACTGTTGCAGTTCAATCATGATTAGGGCCTGCAGATAACGAGCGTGTAATGGGCCGGCTCAGCGCCGGGGACATGGAAACGGGAGGCGCCGAACAGGCGATAGCGCAGACAGTCGCCGGGCGACAGCCGGAAAACGCGCCCTTCCAGCGTCAGTTCCAGCTGCCCGGACAGCAGCCAGAGGTGATGCTCCAGCGCCGGAATCGACGGCAGGTCGTAATCGATCTGCGTGCCGGCATCGAGCCGGGCTTCGATAAACTCGGCCTTATACAGCGCGGCGGGAGGAGAAACGGCGCGGCGCTGAAAACCGCTGGCGCGATCGACCCACACCGGCTGTTGCTGCAGCCGCAGCAGCTCCGGCGGTTCGTCTTCGATTTCACTCAGCAGGCGCGACATGGTCAGCCCGTAGGCGGCGCACAGCCGGTTCAGCAACGACGCCGTCGGGCTGGTTTCTGCGCGCTCTACCCGCGAGAGGGTCGCCCGGCTAAGATCGGTGCGCTGCGCCAGCGCCTCCAGCGACCACCCTCGTTGCTGACGCAAATCCGCCAGCCGTTGCGCCAACCTCAGGTCGGCATGATCCAGACCGTTATCCACCGTTCATACTCCGCGTCAAAATCCCATATAAGAGAAATAATCTCAAATTAGAGATATGGCAAGCGGATTTTAAAAAACGCCGCGCAGCGCGATGAAAATCAGCATGCTCAGCAACACCACCGCCAGCATGTTGCGCAGGAAAAATGCCAGTATCACCGCAAACACCGCGCCCCACAGGTAAGGATTGTCCGGCGCGGCTCGCAGCTGGTCGCCGCTGAAGGCGACAATCGGCCCGCAAATCGCCGTCAGCACCGCCGGTACGGAAAAACTCAACAGGGTCTTAACGCGCGGCGACAGGCGCAGCGGCAACCCCGGCGCCAGAAAACAGTAGCGGTTGAAGAACACCACCAGCCCCATCAAGGCGATCGTCAGCCAGATCATCCGCGCCCCCCGCTGCACAGCAACCCGACCAGCATCGCCGCCACGGTGGCGATCACCAATGCGCCCGGCGTCTGAAAATGGTGCAGCACGATGGAAAGCAGCAGCGCGGTCAGCACGCAGGCCAACACCGGCAGGCTGCGCACCAGCGGCACCACGATGGCGATAAAGGTGGCGGCGATGGAAAAGTCCAGCCCGTAACCGTCCAGATCCCCGGCGCTGCCGGCGGCCACAATGCCGAGCAGCGTGGAGAGGAACCAGCACAAATAGAAGGTCAGCCCGGCACCCAGCACATACCAGCGGTTAAAACTCGCCGGCGTCTGTTCGCCGGTCAGCGCGAACAGCTCATCGGTGAGCAAGAACCCCAGCGCCAGCCGCCAGCGCAGCGGCAGCGGCGCGATGCGCTCGCGCAACCGCAGCGCGTAAAGAAAATGCTGGGCGGTGACGAAAAAGGTCGATAACAAGATCGCCAGCAGCCCGGCGCCGCCCTTGATCATGCCCATCGCCACCAGCTGCGACGCGCCGGCGAACACGATGGCCGACATGCCCAGCCCCTGCGCCGGCGTCAGGCCGCTTTGCATCGCCATCGATCCGGCCAGTACGCCCCACGGCACCACCGCCAGGCACAGCGGCAAGATCGCCGCCCCGCCCTGCAGCGCAGGACGCAGGCGGGCGGACGGCGGTGTGATGAGGGGGATTGAATCAGTCATGCGCTTCTCCTTGGGTTGAAGAAGCCAGCTTACGGCGCGCGTGCACACGGGTATTGCACCCGATTGCCCGGCTATTTCAGCGATTTGACGTAGTCGCCCGGCGTAACGCCCATCGATTTGCGGAAATGGCGGTGGAAATGGCTTTGATCGTGAAAACCGCAGCTCAGCGCGCTGTCCAGCACGCTGCTGCCGGCCTTCAGCATGCCGCGCGCCTTGCGCAACCGCGCCTGAATTTGATAGGCATGCGGCGGCAGACCGGTGGCCTGCTGAAACTGTCGCAGCAGGTAATAAGGGCTGAGCGCCACGCGCTCCGCCAGCTCCAGCAGCGAAATGTCCGCCTCGGGAAAATCGTCGAGAAAGGCTTTCACCCGCGCCACCTGGCTTTGCGCCCGGCTCTGCGGCGCAGGGTCGATACGGCTTTTGCCGTGCCGCAGCATCAGCCAGGTCAGCGCCGAGAATACCATGGTCTCCTTCATCAGCCGGTTCTCATCGCTGCGCAGCAGGCTGAACGCCATCCGCAGCTGACCGGCCAGGCCGATGTCATGCACCACCGGGTTGGGGAAATAAGGCGTCGCGCCGGCGCCGGTTTTCAGATCGCGCGACAAAAAGGCCAGCAGCTCCGGCGTCGGATACATCGCCTGATATGACCAGCCCTCTTCGGTGGCGGAACTGCCGGTGTGGATGTCGTCGGCGTTGACCAGAATAATGCTGCCCAGCGGCGCCACGTGTTCACCGCCGGTACGGTAGAAGCGCTGGGCGCCGTCGTCGATGACGCCCACGCAAAAGCCTTCATGGCTATGGCGCGAGAAGCTCTGGCGGCGGTAGGTGGCCTGCAGCACTTCCAGCCCGCCGAGATCGTCGACGTGCATGAAATGGGCCTGTTCCCGGGATGCTTTGCGTGCTGCGCCTTCCGCCTTCATCTTGCCTACCTCCGCTGAATGAGAGGCATTCTAGCACTCGCGCGAGGACGGGTTTTGTACAAAATTGCCCGTCTCGGCGCTCGGTGGTGCAATCGCCGCGCAGCGCCAGGCGCTGAATACCGCCAGCAGCGGCGCCAGCGCAAATGCCAGGAACAGCCAACGCGCCGCCGACGCCGCCCCCGCCGCGCCCCCCGGATCGTTCAACCCCGCCAGGTTGGCTATCATCCCGGCCAGCGCCGCGCCGAATGCGGTGGCGAACAGCTGCACCGTGGTTATCGAAGCGCCAGCGATATCTTTGTCCGCTTCGGGCGCCACCTGCAAAATGCGCGTCAGCAGGTGCGGCCAGCCTAAGCCGATACCGAACCCCACCAGCGACAGCGCAATGACGAGCGCCGTCAGCGCCTGCCAGTGGCCGCCGGACGGCACCGGCATCAGCAGCGCCAGCGCCAACAGCCCCACCAGCACGAACAGCGGCCCGCTGACGATCGCCCGGCGAATGCCCGCCCCGCGCCAGCCGGAGCTGAGGATCTCGGACAGCGTCCAGCCGGCGGCCATGGTGGCGGCGATATAACCGGAGATCAGCGGCGACTGGCCGTGCAGCAGCTGCAGGAAATACGGCACGAAGATTTCGCTGGTCATGCCGATCGTCAACAACGTGATCGTGATGTAGAGCGCCGCCAGCGATGAACCGCGCCGCAGCGCGCCGTGCGGCAACAGGCGGGCGCGCGAGTGCGCTTCGCGTTTCAGCAGCCAGGCCATCAGCGCTAACGAGAGCGCGATGCCCGCCAGGTTGATCCAGGCGCTGTGCGCCAGGCTGCCGGCGGACACCACCAGCACCGCCACGGTCAGCAACAGCAGCTGTGCGGTCGGCAATGGCGCGGCCGCCTGCTGCGCCTTGCCCTTGGGCAGGATCACAAAGGTAAACGCGGCGTACAGCACCATGATCGGCAGCAGAATGCCGAAGGCCCAGCGCCAGGCGTGCAGCTCGGCGAAAATGCCGCCCACCGCCGGCCCCACCAGGGTGGCGATGCCCCACATCGCCGAGATGAGCGCCATGATGCGCGGCCACAGCCGCTGCTCGAACACCAGGTTGATCATCGCGTAAGAGAGCGCAAAGATCAGCCCGCCGCCGAAGCCCTGCACCGTGCGGCCGATCAGCATCACTGGCATGCTCGGCGCCAGCGCACACAGGGCCGCCCCGGCGAGGAAGAACAGCGAAGCCACCAGATAGGCGCTGCGCGCGCCGTAACCGCTGAGCAAGCGGGCCGACAACGCGGAGCCGAGGATCGACGCCACCACGAACAGCGTAGTGTTCCAGGCATAGAGATCCAGCCCGCCGATATCCTGCACCACCGAGGGCAGAATGGTGGTGGCGACCAGAATATTGATGGCATGCAGCGCTACGCCGAGCGAAAGCGCGATCGCACTGGCCGCATTTTTGCCGGAGAAAAGGTCGCTCCAGCGGCTATCGTCATGGGTTATCACGGTTGTCGTCCTGTTTTCAGAGGAATGGCATTGAGTTGGTCATGAGATTGCGTTAAATTTAACAAGAGTTATCTTGGAATAAGTTAGGGCGAGGCGGAGAAATATGTCAAGAATAAACTTGGAAAATGGCGGAGGCACCGCACAATCGGTCAGTGACCGATTGCTGACGCTATTGAAAACCCGCGGCCCGCAGCAAGCTTCTGATGCAGGAAAGGTGCTCGGCACCACCGGTGAGGCGGCCCGCCAGCAGTTCGTCAAGCTGGCGAAAGAGGGACTGGTCGAAGCGGTGGCGGAAACGCGCGGCGTGGGCCGCCCGGTGCAGCTGTGGCATTTGACCTCGGCCGGCAACGCGCGCTTTCCCGATACCCATGCGGACCTGACGGTGCAGCTGCTGCGCACCGTGCGCGACAAGCTGGGCGAACAGGCGATCGACGTGCTGATCGAGACGCGCGAGCAGGAAAACCGCATCAACTACAAGCAGGCGATGATCGGCGCCGCTGACCTGGAAGAGCGCGTGGCGCGCCTGACCGAAATCCGCTGCCGCGAAGGCTATATGGCCGAATGGGGCCGCGAAGAGGACGGTTCCTACTTGCTGGTGGAGAACCACTGCCCGATCTGCGCCGCCGCCACCGTCTGCCAGGGCTTCTGCCGGGCGGAACTGAGCATCTTCACCGAAGTGCTGCAGGCCCAGGTGGAACGCGCCGAGCATATTCTGGCCGGCTCGCGCCGCTGCGCCTACCGGATTTCTCTCCTGTAACGACTATTTTTGCCCCGGTTTTCAACCGGTACAGATTATTCTGCTTGTGCACCCTGCACCTTCCCTTCTAAGGTTTAATTAACGAACATTCAGGCAAACGGCGGGCCTCGCGCCCGCTCTGGCAAATCCGTCGGCGCGTTTAGCGCGCAGCGGCAGAGTAACCCCACGGGAGTTGAACGATGAAGAAGCCGCATGCCGGATTCTGGCTGGCGACGCTGGGACTGGGCGTCTGCTGGCTGCTGGCGCTGCTGACTCGCGATCGGCTCAACGGCATACTGCTCGCCGGCGCGGCGCTGGCATTGATCTTTACCCCCGCAGCCCGCCGCAAAGGCGCGGCCCTGACCGCCTTGGGCGGTATCGGCATGGATGGGCTGTGGAGCTACAGCGGCGTGCTGCACTACAGCGGGCAACACGGCCTGCCGCTCTGGACCATCGCGCTGTGGATCGGCTTCGGCTGCTGGTGGTATTGGCTGCTGGACGTGGTCAGAGCGGCGCCCTGGCCGCTGGCGGTGTTGGGCGCCGCCGTCGGCCCCTTCGCCTACGCCGTGTCCTGGAAGCTGGACGCCTTGCTGCCCGGCGTGCCGCCGGAGTTCATGCTGCTGCTGTTGGCCATCGGCTGGTCGATTTACCTGCCGGCAGTCAGCTGGCTGCGGTGGAAACAGCAGGACCATTGAACGGCTTTCGGCAGCCGGAAAAATAATGCCGAAGGCCATTGCTTATCGGTTGCCCGATCGGGTTTACTGAGCGTTCTAATAATAATCATCCCTGCAAAATACAATCCTATGCTTAGCCAACAAAGCCGTAGCGTCCTGCCGTTGATCGGGGCGTTGTTCACGTTATATATCGTTTGGGGTTCCACCTATTTCGTCATTCGTCTCGGCGTCGCGCAGTGGCCGCCGCTGATGATGGCCGGCATTCGCTTTCTGACAGCCGGCATCGTGCTGTTCGGTTTCCTGGCCTGGCGCGGTCACGCGCTGCCGACGCCGAAGCAGTGGCTGGCCGCCGGCGTCATCGGCATTCTGCTGCTGGCGGTGGGCAACGGCCTGGTGACGGTGGCGGAACACCAACACGTGCCCTCCGGCATCGCGGCGGTGATGGTGGCGACGGTACCGCTGTTCACCCTCTGCTTCAGCTTGCTGTGGGGCATGCGCAACACCAAACTGGAATGGGCCGGCATCGCGCTCGGGTTAGTGGGCATCGTGCTGCTTAACACCGGCAACAACCTGGTGGGCAACCCGACCGGTGCGCTGCTGATCTTGCTGGCGTCGGCCAGCTGGGCCTTTGGGTCGGTATTGGGATCGCGTATCTCGCTGCCGGCCGGGCCGATGGCCGGTGCGGCGGAGATGCTGGTGGCCGGCGTAGTGTTATTGGCCGCCAGCCAACTGAGCGGCGAGCACCTGACTCAGATGCCGAGCGCCAGCGGCTTCCTGGCGCTGGGGTATCTGATCGTCTTCGGCTCGATGCTGGCGATCAGCGCCTATATGTTCTTGTTGAAGAACGTGCGCCCGGCGGTCGCCACCAGCTATGCCTACGTCAACCCGGTGGTGGCGGTGCTGCTCGGCATCGGTTTTGCCGGCGAATCGCTGGCGCCGCGCGAGTGGCTGGCGCTGGTGATCATCGTGGCGGCGGTGGTGCTGGTGACGCTGGGAAAATACCTGTTCGCCCGCCCGGCCCGCGTGCAGGCCATCGACAGCGAACGGTAGCGATCACAAAGGGCGGTCTGCGGGCCGCCGTTAAAAACGATTCTTGTTTCACCCGGCGAAGGGGCTATAATTCCCGCTGTTCCAAGCAACCTGCGAAATTATTCCTATGCTGAAAAAAGCGTTCGTCATCGTCATCGCCCTGTGCGCCTTCGGTTCTCTGGGCGGCGTGTTCCTCGCCGGGCTGAACATCTACACCCGTTCCACCACCCCGCACGAAGAAAGCGCGCCTGCCGGGGACGCCGCCGCCACACCGGCGCAAACCGAAACCCTTCAGGCCAAGTGATCGTCCATCCAACGCTGGCAGCGCTGCTGTAAGAAGCGCTGCAGCTGCCTGACGCGCTCCGAGATCTGCGAGCGATGCGGGCAGACCAGATTGATCGGCACCGCGTCGCTGCGCCATTCCGGCAACAGTTGCACCAGCCGCCCGGCGCGAATGTCGGCCGCCACGTCGATCGCCGACTTGCGCACCACGCCGTGCCCGGCCAGTGCCCAGCGCCGCGCCACCTCGCCGTCATCGGTAAAATAGCTGCCGTTCAGCGGCACTTCGACCAGCTCCTCACCGCGCCACAGCCGCCATTCCACCTGCCGTTTGCCGCTGGGTTGATACACCAGAATGCTGTGCCTGGCCAAATCGGCCGGCGTTTGCGGCTCGCCGTGCCGCCGCAGGTAATCCGGGCTGGCGCAGATCAACCGCCGATGCTGTGGCAAGATCGGCAGCGCCACCAGCGAAGAGTCGGCCAGCGATCCGAAACGCAACGCCACGTCCACCGGCTCGCGAAACAGATCGGCCTGCCGATCGTTGATCAGGAGCTGCAGTTGAATATGCGGGTGCTGAAGCCGAAACTCATCCAGCCAGCCGAGCAGCAGATTGCGACCGAAATCCGACGGCGCGGAAATCTGCAGCACCCCGGACAGCCCCTGATGCTTCTCGCGGATCGCCTGCTCTCCTTCGGCCAACGCCCCCAACGCCAGGCGCGCGCTGTCGAGATAGCGCGCCCCCTCCTCCGTCAGCCTCAGGCTGCGCGTTGAACGCACCAACAGCCGCGCGCCCAGCTGCTGCTCCAGCCTTTTCACCGCAATGCTGGCCGCCGCCGGCGTCATATCCAGCGCGCGCGCGGCAGCGGAAAAACTGCCGCCATCCACCGTGCGGACAAACACCTCGAGATCGACAAATGAGGTCATGCATTTCCCTTCTTAGAAAGCCGACTTCGCGGCATGGCGGGTTGACGATAAAACGCCCAATGATTATGATTAGATCATAACAAACGAAGTTTTGAGCAATGGATGAACGCAATGGACTGGACTACATCCTTAGCCTGCATGGCACGCGGGTTAATCGTGAGGATGGCTATTGGTGGAAAATAGAAGCCTGGACGGTGACCCAAACGGCCTTTATCCCTCATGGCATCCGTTACAATTTGCCCCTGCATGATAACCACAATACCCGGATTTTTGGCATAGATAACGCGCATGCCACTAAAACGCCCCGCAAAGGAAAGTTTTCTGGCCGCGTCGTTTACGATCACCAACACGACTCCCCAACGGACGAAGGCTCACCCTACGAGTTTTATTCCGCTTATCAGTTGGTGGAGGATTTTTTTACCCGGATAGATGAAGTCATACGCAAGAGAGAAAATCGAGGTTGATGATGAAAGCACTGATTGGCGTGATGCCTGAAGAACTGATTCGCAAACGCATACTGGCGATCGCAAAAGGGGAATATCAGCCGCAGGAGCGTGAGCCCAACGTGTGGTTCACGTCGATGATTGCGCTGGCCCAGGTGCTCAGCAACGAGAATATCGCCCTGCTGCGTCTGATCGACACAGCCCGCCCAGAGACCATCAGTCAGTTGGCCGAACTGTCGGGCCGCCAGGTCAGCAACCTGTCAACCACGCTGAAAACGCTGAGCGGGCACGGCCTGGTGGCGCTGGAAAAACAGGGGCGTTCGGTGAAACCCCGCGCGCTGTTTACCGATTTCGAAATTATCGTGGATCAGAAGTTAAACGCCCGCTTTAGCGCGGCATGATCTTTAAAATTCATTAACAAGTGTTTGTCAGTAAGGCCGATTGTTAGGTGATTTTCAATCAGGAAAGATAGATCCCGTTGAAACTTACCCTAAAAGAGGCCTTAACATGACGATTCCCGATTCCCCCCTGAAACGACAAAAGCTGGTGATCCTGGGCGGTACCAGCGGCATTGGCGCCGCGGTGGCCTACGCGGCGGCGGCGCGCGGCGCTGAAGTGGTGTTGGCTTCGCGCCGCCTTCCTCAGGCCGGGGAGAAAAACGGTGCGCTGCGCCTGATGCAGGCCGATCTGGCCGATGAAACGTCGCTGCAGGCGCTGTTTGCCGCCGTCGGCGCTTTCGACCATCTGGTGATCACCGCCGGGCCGCTGGTGCAGGCGAAACCGCTGGCGGAGACCGCCCTTGAACAGGCGCAGGCCGACTTCAACGTCAAATTCTGGGGCAGTTTGCGCGCGGTGCAGGCCGCGCTGCCGACGCTGGCGCCGCAGGGTTCCATCACCCTGACCTCCGGCCAGCTGTCGCGCAAATACCTCGGCGGCCAGCTGATCAAAACCGCCATCAACGCCGCGCTGGAAGCGGCCGGCAAGCAGCTGGCGAAGGAGCTGGCGCCGCGGCGGGTGAACGTGGTCAGCCCCGGCATCACCGCCACCGAAGCCTACGACGGCATGAGCGCCGCACAGCGTCAGGCGCTGTTCGAACGGGTTGGCGGCAGTCTGCCGGTCGGTCGCATCGGCCAGCCGGCCGACGTCGCGGCGGGTTACCTGCTGGCGATGGAGAACGGCTTCGTCACCGGCAGCGTGATCGACATCGACGGCGGCGGCCTGTTGTAACGGCGGCTAGAGCGCCGTCACGCCCTGCGCGGCAGCCTGCTGTTCCAGCACGGTGATAATCTGGTAGGCCGAACGCGGCACCAGGCTGAAATCGCCGATCAGCAGGCGATCGCTGACCGCCTCATCCAGCATCGCTCGGGCGCCGGCGCGCAGAATTTCCAGCTGCTCCGGCGGCGTGCCCGCGGCGGTGATCAGCGGCAAACCCGGCACCGCCGCCGTGCGGCCGATGATTTTCAGCCCCTCCAGCGCCTGCGGCTGTGCGCGGCGCAGCAGTTCCATGCTGATGGAATCGATGGCGGCGATATCGGCCTGCCCGCTGCGGATCAGCTTCAGCGACTGATAATGCGCGCCGGAGGCGATAGCCGCGCCGAAGAATTTCCCGTCCTGCGCCAGCGGCGCGATCAGCGCGCGCAGGCCGTTGTAGCCGGACTGGGAATCGGTGCTGTTATAGGCCGCCGTCCGGCCGCGAAAATCCGCCAGCCGCTCGCCGGGATCGTCGGCGCGCACCACCAGCCAACTGCGATAATTCGGCCCGTCGCACCCTTCAACCCGGTAATGGTAAGTGCCGATCAGCTGCACCTGCGGCAGGCTGCTGACCAACGGATAACCGCAGGTCTGGCTGAGCAGCAGATCCTCGCGCCGCCAGTGTTGCGCCAGATCGTCCGGCCAACTGAGCTGCTCCGGCGCGGCCGGCAACCCCAGCCGCAGCAGTTTGTCGCGCAGAACCTGCCAGAAGGATTCGGCCTGCTCCCGGCCAACGCCGTACATCGGTAGAGACACCTGCATCATTTCCCCCTTACCCCGCCGGAGTGGTCGCCAGCGTCTGCTGACGCCAGGCGGTGAGATAACGCACCCAACGTTCAAACAGCATATCGGTGATAATAGCCAACAGCGCCACTACCGCCGCGCCCTGGATCACATAGGCGGTGTTAAACCCGCTCAGGCCGATGATGATCGGCGAACCGAGCGTCTTGGTGCCGACGGTGGAAGCGATGGCCGCCGTGCCGATATTGATGATCACCGAGGTGCGGATCCCGGCGACGATCACCGGCGCCGCCAGCGGCAGTTCCACCCGCCACAGAATTTGCCAGGCGCTCATCCCTACGCCGCGGGCGATCTCTCGCGTGGCGGGCGGCACCGATTCGATACCCGCCAGCGTGCCCTGCAGGATCGGCAGCAGGCCGTACAGCACCAGCGCGATGATCGCCGGCTGTTCGCTGAAGCCCATCACCGGCACCGCTACCGCCAGCACCGCCACCGGCGGAAAGGTCTGCCCCACCGCCACCACCGTTTCCACCAGCGAACGAAACTCCCGGCCGCTGCGCCGGGTCACGGCGACACCGGCCGCCACGCCGATCGCCACCGCGATCAGGCTGGAGATCGCCACCAGCAGCAGGTGCGCTGCCACCAACGCGATGAAGCTGTCTTGCTGGTAAATTGGCCGATCCAGGTCGGGGAACCAGGCGGCGAACAGACCGCGTAAATGATCCATGCCAAATACCAGCACCAACAGCAGCGCCAGCGTCCAGAGCAGCGGATCGCGCAGCAGGCGCCCGATGCGCCCGCTCATGACAGCGCCTGCCCGGCGATCAGATCGTTGAAATGCAAGACCCCCAACGCTTCGCCCTGTTCATCCACCACCGGCAAGCAGTCGCTGCCGCGCGCCACAAAGACCGACAGCGCCTCGCGCAGGCTCAGGGCGGCGGCGATAGGTTCGCCCGCGGCGACGCCGGGCCGCACCCGCTCCGCCACCGTCCCCAGCGACAGCAGTTTGATGCCGCGATCGCTGCGCCCGAAAAAGTCACGCACGAAGTCGTTGGCCGGCGCGGTCAGCAATTCCAGCGGCGTGCCCTGTTGTACCACCCGCCCCTGGTCGAGCAGCACCAGACGATCCGCCAGGCCCAGCGCTTCGTCGATGTCGTGCGTCACCAGCACGATGGTGCGGCCGGAGAGCTGATGAATGCGGGCGATCTCCGCCTGCAACGCCGCACGGGTGACCGGATCCAGCGCGCCGAACGGTTCATCCATCAGCAGCACCTCGGGATCGGCCGCCAGCGCGCGCGCCACACCCACCCGCTGCTGCTGCCCGCCGGAAAGCTGATGCGGATAGCGGCGGCGAAACAGATCCGGCTCCAGATGCAACAGCTCCAGCAGTTCGCTAACCCGATCGCGAATGCGCGCGCGCGGCCATTTCAGCAACTGCGGCACGGTGGCAATGTTCTCCTCCACCGTCCAGTGCGGAAACAGGCCGATCGATTGGATCGCGTAGCCCATGCGCCGCCGCAGATCCTGCGGTTTAAACGACTGGATCTCTTCGCCGGCAAAGAAAATCTTGCCCCGATCGTGTTCGATCAGGCGGTTGATCATTTTTAACGTGGTGGACTTGCCGGAGCCCGAGGTGCCGATCAACACGGTGAATTCGCCCTCGGCGATGTGCAGCGTGAGATCGTCCACCGCCGGCTTGCCCTGAAAAATTTTGCTGACTTGCTCAAAGTGAATCATCGGCGCGATACGTCCAGGATTGAAACCCAAAATTTAAACAGCGAATCGACGATGACCGCCATCATGACCACCGGGATCACCCCCAGCAGAACCAGATCCAGCGCGCTGCTGAGCAGCCCCTGAAATACGATGGCGCCAAAGCCGCCGGCACCGATCAGCGCCGCCACCACCGCCATGCCGACGGTCTGCACCGCCAGAATACGCACGCCGGTCAGGAACAGCGGCAGCGCCAACGGCAGCTGCACGCGCAGGAAGATCTGCCCGCGCGTCAACCCCATGCCGGTAGCGGACTCAATCACGCCGGCCGGTACGCTTTGCAGCCCCGCCACCACGCTGCGCACCAGCGGCAACAGCGCGTACAGCACCAGCGCCACGATCGCCGGCGCCATGCCGATACCGCTGACGCCGTGTTCCGCCAGCCAGGGCACCGCCACCGCCAGCCCCGCCAGCGGTGCGATCAGCAGGCCGAACAGCGCGATCGACGGCACGGTCTGGATAATGTTCAACACGGAGAAGATCGGCCGCTGCCAGCGCTCGGAACGAAAGCACAGCACCCCGAGCGGCACACCGATCGCCAGCGCAGGCGCCATCGTCGCCAGCAGAATGGTCAGGTGCTGCAACAGCGCGGCGTCAAACACCTCCTGCCGATTATGGTACTCCTTCAGCAGCGACAGCTGATCGAGCTGATGGCCGAACAGCAGCAGCGCCGGCGGCACCAGCACCAGCGCATTGCCGAGCATCCGCCGCAGGTGCGATGACGTGAGACGCGCCATGGCGTCGGCGGCGATCAGCAGGCTCAGCGCCATCGTCAACCAGCAGCCGCTGCCCCAGGAGGTGCGAGCCAGCCGCGATCCCTCCTGCGCCAGACGCCCGGCGGCCTGGCCGCTGATCCAGAACGCCAGCGTTAGTACACCACAGGCGGCCAACGCCGCCAGCAGCGCACGCCCCCGCGTCGGCGGCAGCAGGCTGAGGATCGCCAATGTCGCCAGCGGCAACAGCAGCCACAGCGCCGGGCCGTGCAGCAGGGAGTACAAGGAAAGGCTTTTACCCGACAACAGACGATTGGGGGCGTAACTGAGGAACGGCAGGCCGAAGGCGGCCAGCAGCAACAGCATGAACAGCGTCAACAAGACGCGATGTTTTACGGCGATAATCAAAGAAACTCTCCGGCTCCATCGGTTCACCCCCTCTCCCGGCGACAGAGGGGGCACCTCGGCGTTATCCCTTAACAAACCCTTTCTCTTTCAGGTAAGCGGCCGCCACCTGTTTGGCGTCCTGCCCTTCCACGGCGATCTGTGCATTGAGCTTTTGCAGCGTCGGCCCGTCCAGCGAGGCGAACACCGGTTTCAGCAACTCGGGCAGGTTGGCGTGTTCTTTCAACGCCGCCTCGCGCACGATCGGCGCCGGCGCGTAGATAGGCTGTACGCCTTTCGGGTCCGCCAGCGTCTGCAGCCCCAACGCCGCTACCGGGCCATCGGTGCCGTAGGCCATCGCCGCGTTGACGCCGGAGGTCTGCTCGGCCGCCGCCTTGATGGTCACCGCCGTGTCGCCGCCGGCCAATGACAGCAGCTGATCCTGATTCAGCTTGAAGC
Source organism: Serratia sp. LTN-2 (assembly GCF_059740205.1). Taxonomy (NCBI): domain Bacteria; kingdom Pseudomonadati; phylum Pseudomonadota; class Gammaproteobacteria; order Enterobacterales; family Yersiniaceae; genus Serratia; species Serratia sp. LTN-2. The sequence continues at coordinate 450,623 of NZ_JCAXDO010000002.1, forward strand.
CGTAGGCGCTTTGGAATGCCGGCAGCGCATCCGGCCGCTCGATAAACTCCGCCGAGGCCGCCAGCTTGAACTTGCCGCCGTCGTTGATCCACTTGCCGAGATCCGCCAGCGTTTTGAGATGGTTGGCGTCCGCCACGTCCTGACGAATGGCGATGGTCCAGGTGTTGTTGGCCGGCGCCGCATCGAGCCAGACGATTTTGTTTTTGTCGTAGTCGAGCTGTTTCACCTTCTCGAAACCGGCCTGGGCGTTCTTCCACGCCGGATCTTTCTCATCAGAGAAGAAAAACGCGCCGTTGCCGGTGTATTCCGGGTAGATGTCGATCTCGCCGGAGGTGATGGCGCCACGCAGCACCTTGGTGGTGCCGAGCTGCAGCTTGTTGGTGGTTTTGATGCCATTGGCTTCCAGCACCTGCACGATGATGTTGCCGAGCAGCGAACCTTCGGTATCGATCTTGGAGCCGACGCGCACCGAGTCAGCCGCCTGCGCCAGACCGCTGGTGGCCAGCAGCGTCAGTGCGACGGCAAAGGAACGTCCGCGTGATAAGGTGATTGCCATACTTTTCCTCTGGTTATACGTTTTCCGGCTCATGGGCCAGTTCGGTTGGAAAATCCTGAGAAACGCGCTTCCAGCGCGCAATAAATTTTTTCTTCGGCAGGGCATCGCGTTCCTCACGCCGTTCACCGGCGCTCAGCGGATGCACGCCGACGTCGATCGGCGTCAGCGCGTAATCGCGCAGCCACTCACCATAACCCTGCGCGACGAATCCCTGGCTGCGGCGCTGATACGCCTCGCGTTCCGCCAGATAGACTTCGCGCAGGCCATACCAGGGCAAGCCGGGCAAATCGTGATGCACTAAATGGTAGTTCAGATTGAGAAACAGCAGCCGCCACGGCCAGCCCGCCTCATTAATAATAGAACGTGCCTGCGGTGCGTCCACGGCGCGATGCTCAAAAAACGATCTTACCTTGGTCAGCGCCAGCGCCGGGTAGCTGATGGCCAACAGATAAAACGCCGCGCCGATGCCCTGCGTCTGCAGCCAGTGCAGCAGCACCGCCAACAGCGACAGATGCGTCAGCCACATCGCCCAGGCGCGCAGATCGCCCGCCGCAAGCGTCTTCACGGCGCCGAACAGCGTGGCGACGATATCCAGCGCCGGGCCGAACAACACTCGGCCAATCAGCGTATTGCGCACGGCGGCCAGCCGCGGCAACAGGCGAGGATAGCGCCGCCACTGCGCGGCGCTGAAATAGTAGCTCTCGGGATCTTCGTGCGGGTCGGTCAGGTGATCGTTGCGGTGATGGCGCAGATGCGAATCGCGATACAGCCCATAGGGATACCACACCGCCAGCGGCAACAGGCCGAACAGCTGATTGACGCGCGGCCAGCGCGTCGGATGGCCGTGGATCAGCTCATGCTGCAAGGACAGGTACCAGGTGGTCAGCAGGACAAGCGCCGGTGCGCCGAGCCACGGGCCCAACGCCTGCCAATAGTGCGCCACGCCGAACCAGCCGCCATACACTGCCGCCATCATTCCCCAGGTGGGCAGCTCCAGCCGCCAATACCAGCGCCGATGAAGCCGCCGGATGCGTTCGCGCTGTTCGGGATGCAAATAGTGGGCGTAGGACATGCTGCGGCTCGCGGTTGAGGATTTTCCTCCAGTATCCGTGAGCCGTAACGGCGTTCAAAATAACGAAAATGGCAAAGCTAAGTGAAAATTCAGCGGGTTGCGTACTCGGCCTGCGGCTCGCACGCCACCGGGAAATTCACCGAGTTGGCGATAAAGCACAGGTGATGCGCCTTCTCGTGCAGCTGTTGCGCCAGCCGCAGATCGTCGCCGTCGCGCACCGTGACCTGCGGCCGCAGCGTCACCGAGGTGAAAAAGCCGCCGCGCGCCGCATCTTCACGCATCACCCCAACGGCGTTGTCCTGATAGGCCAGTACGGAAATGCCCGAGGTAGCGCACAGATGCAGATACCATAATTTGTGACAGGCGCTGAGCGAAGCCACCAGCAAATCCTCCGGATTCCAGCGCGTCGCGTCACCGCGAAAGGCCGGATCGGCTGAACCGGCGATATCTGCCTTGCCCACGGCGCCGATCAGGTGATCGCGCCCATAGGCGCGGTAATCTTCGGTGCCTGCGCCCAAATTCCCCTGCCAGGTGACCGCCACCTGATAATGATGCTCGCCTTTCATGCCTTTTTCTCCCGTTGACCGGCCAATGAAAAATCGCCTTGCTGCATGTCCGGAGAACACTATTGGCGGAAAAGCGCGAAGATGCAAACGGCGAAACGAGAAAAAACGGGCCGCGCAAGCGGCCCGTCGGTCATAGGTTTTCAGGGAACAAAATCGAGCACCACGGCGTTGAACAGCGCGTATTCGGTCGCGCTGGCCATCGGCGGAAACTGCGCCTGCTGCACCGCCGCGCTGGCCGCCGCGCACAGGGGCGCATCGCCTCTTACGATCTTGCTGCTCGCCAGCTTGCCGTTCGGCAGCAGACGAATGCCGATGGTGCATCGTTGCCCGCGCGCGTGCTCCGGCAAACGCAGTTCGCGACTCACCGCATTATGCACCCGCACCGGATAGCTGAGCGGCGTCGTGGCCAACGCTTCAGCCTGCGGCGCCGGTAACGGTATGCCGGCCTGACGCCCGGCGCTCGTACCGCAACCGCTCAACAGCAGCAGCGCCAACAGACTCAGTCTCTTTTTCATTCCCTATGTCCTTATCGGGTTGTTGATCCCTATATGACGGCGCTTACTGCCCCGAAGGGTAGGCCTCGCCGTCATCCGCGTAGCGCTGCAGCCGTTCGCGCCACCATTTGGCCGCCAGGCCGCTGGCGCTTTCCCGCCAACCGAAATAGGCGACGTCGCTGCAGCGTTCAGACTCGACGCGTTTCGCCACCAGTTCGCCGCTGTTCAGGTAAGGTTCCGCCAAGGAACGCGGCAGATAGCCGCAGCCCAGCCCGGCCAGCTGCGCCTGCAGCTTGGCGTCGAAGCCGAACACCGTCAGCGTATCCTGCTCTTCCAGCAGATTCAGGCTCTGCGGCGCGTTGACCCGCGAAGTGTCGCGCACCACCACCGCCCGGTGCTGACGGATTTCGTCCTTCGGCAAGGGTTCCGGCAATGCCGCCAGCGGATGCAGCGGCGCGACGGCGAACACGTAATCCAGCTGCCCCAGCCTGCTGAACGCATAGCCCACCCGCGACGGCGGCTCGCAGATGGCGCCGATGATAATGTCGGCGCAACCGTAGACCAGCGACTCCCAGGAGCCGGCCAGCACCTCGTGGCTGAAGCGCAGCCGGGTATGGTGATGCTGTTGGTAGAACTCGTCGATCAGCGGCAACAGGCGGGCAAACGGGAAAGAGGCGTCAATCCCGAGCGTGATCTCGCTTTCCCAGCCGTTTTCGACATAGCGCGCCTGTTGTTCCAGATCCTGCGCCGCCCGCAGCAGCACCCGCCCCTTTTCCAGCATCAGCTTGCCGGTATCGGTGAACTTCGCCCGATGCCCGGAGCGATCGAGCAGGGTGATGTCGAGATCGTTCTCCAGCTTTTGCACCATATAGCTCAGTGCCGAAGGGGTTTTAAACAGTGCGGCGGCCGCGGCGGCGAAAGATCCGTGCCGGTCCAGCGCGTCCAAAATCAGCAGCGCTTCCAGGTTTAATCTCATGCTTTCTCCCGTGTATAAAAAAACTCAACAAGTCGGCAAAAATTCTGCGGTATCTTTGAAATCGCCCTCTGCCTACCATGGGTTTTATCGGCGTTACACTCATCAGATGTTCAACCGAAATATCACTGGGAAGGTAAATTATGTCCAAGTTTCAACTGCTTGATAAAGACAATTCCGCACTGATTTTTATCGACCATCAACCACAAATGGCCTTCGGCGTGGCTAATATTGATCGTCAGCAACTGAAAAACAACGTTGTTGGTTTGGCGAAGGCAGGCAAGATTTTCAACGTCCCCACCCTTTTCACCTCGGTCGAAACCGAAAGCTTCAGCGGCTACATCTGGCCGGAATTGCTGGCGGTACACCCTGAAATCACCCCGATTGAACGCACCTCGATGAACTCCTGGGAAGACGCGGCCTTCGTCAAAGCCGTGGAAGCCACCGGCCGCAAAAAGCTGGTGATCTCCGCGCTGTGGACCGAAGTGTGCCTGACCTTCCCGGCGCTGATGGCGTTGGAAGCCGGCTATGAAGTGTATGTGGTGACCGACACCTCCGGCGGCACGTCCGTCGATGCGCACGAACGTTCGATTGACCGCATGGTGCAGGCCGGCGCCGTACCGGTCACCTGGCAGCAGGTGCTGCTGGAATACCAACGCGACTGGGCGCGCAAAGACACCTACGACGCGGTGATGGCGCTGGTGCGCGAACACAGCGGCGCGTACGGCATGGGCGTCGACTACGCTTACACCATGGTGCACCACGCACCGGCGCGCACGGTGAAATAATCCCCCCTTGCCCCGGCCCTGTGCCGGGGTATTTTCAGGAGTTGGTTTTATGGCCCATCCGCAGCATGTCACGCTGGTGATCACCCACCGTTTGGCGCCGGGGAACGAGCAAGCCTATGAGGCCTGGCTGAACCGCATCATGCCGGATGCCGCAAGCTTCACCGGCCATCTGGGCGTCAACGTTATCCGCCCTTCCGGCGATGAACAGGCCTATACGGTGTTGGTGCGCTTCGACAATCTCGACAACCTGTACCGCTGGATCCACTCGCCGCTGCGCAAGCAATACATCGAAGAGGTCGCCCCGCTGCTGCTGGAGAACGACCATATCGAGATCCGCCCCGGCGCGGAGTTCTGGTTTACCCCGCCCAACCCCAGCGTGCGCCAGCCGCCTCAGTGGAAGCAATTCATCATCACCCTGCTGGTGATCTTTCCATCCACCAATCTGGTGCCCTGGTTTTGGGGGCTGGTGCTGCCGCAGCTGGACGGCACGCTGCTCGGCCATTTTCTCAATGACGCCACCGTGGTCGCCCTAGTGGTGTACCTGTGGATGCCTATCGTGACTCGCGTTTTTCATCAATGGCTGACCCGCCGCTAGGCGGTTCGCCGGGAGAATGTTATGAACCACCACGCTTCATTGATCATCACCAACGGCAAGTTTCACACCGTCGATCGCCAAAATCCTACCGCACAGGCGGCCGCCATCCGCGACGGCAAGTTTCTGGCGGTCGGCAGCGAAGGCGAAGTCATGCAACACGCCGGGCCGGAAACCCAGGTGATCGACCTGCACGGCCACACCGCCATTCCAGGCCTGAACGACTCGCACCTGCACCTGATCCGCGGCGGCCTGAACTACAACCTTGAGCTGCGCTGGGAAGGCGTGCCTTCGCTGGCCGACGCCCTGCGCATGTTGAAAGAGCAGGCGCTGCGCACGCCGAGCCCGCAGTGGGTGCGGGTGGTCGGCGGCTGGACCGAATTCCAGTTCGCCGAACGCCGCATGCCGACGCTGGACGAGATCAACCAGGCGGCGCCGGACACGCCGGTGTTCATTCTGCACCTCTACGATCGCGCGCTGCTCAACCGCGCGGCGCTGAAGGTGGTCGGCTACACCAAAGACACGCCGAACCCGCCAGGCGGCGAGATCCAACGCGACGCCAACGGCAACCCGACCGGCATGCTGATCGCCAAACCCAACGCCATGATCCTGTACGCTACGCTGGCGAAAGGGCCGAAGCTGCCGCTGGAGCAGCAGGTCAACTCCACCCGCCAGTTTATGCGCGAGCTGAACCGTCTCGGCCTCACCAGCGCCATCGACGCCGGCGGCGGCTTCCAGAACTACCCGGAGGACTATCAGGTGATCGCCGAGCTGCACGAGAAAAAGCAGCTGACCATCCGCATCGCCTATAACCTGTTCACCCAGCGGCCGAAGCAGGAGCTGGAAGACTTCGAGCTGTGGACCGATATGCTCAAACCGGGTCAGGGCACCGACTTTTACCGCCATAACGGCGCCGGCGAGATGCTGGTGTTTTCCGCCGCCGACTTCGAAGACTTCCTGCAGCCGCGCCCGGATCTGCCGCCGGGCACCGAAGACGAGCTGGAGCGGGTGGTGCGCCATCTGGTCGAGCACCGCTGGCCGTTCCGCCTGCACGCCACCTATGACGAATCCATCAGCCGCATGCTGGACGTGTTCGAGAAGGTGAACCGCGACATTCCGTTCAACGGCCTGCACTGGCTGTTCGATCACGCCGAGACCATTACCGAACGCAACATCGAGCGGGTCAAGGCGCTGGGCGGCGGCATTGCGGTGCAGCACCGCATGGCGTTCCAGGGTGAGTATTTCGCCGACCGCTACGGCATCGAAGCCACCAAACATACGCCGCCGGTGGCGAAAATGCTGGCGGCCGAGCTGCCGGTCGGGCTGGGCACCGACGCCACCCGCGTCGCCAGCTACAACCCGTGGACGGCGCTGTATTGGCTGGTTTCCGGCCGCACCGTCGGCGGCATGGCGATGTACGACGACAGCGCCCGGCTGGATCGCGAAACGGCGCTGATGCTGTGGACGCAGGGCAGCGCCTGGTTCTCCACCGAACAGGGCAAGAAAGGCCAGATCAAGGTCGGTCAGTTGGCGGATTTGGCGGTGCTGTCGCAGGACTACTTCAGCGTGCCGGAAGAGCAGATCAAAGGCATCGAGTCGGTCATGACGGTGGTGGACGGCAAAGTGGTCTACGCCGCCGGCAGCTTCTCGCCACTGGCGCCGCCACCGCTGCCGGTGTTGCCGGACTGGTCGCCGGTCATCCAGGTGCCGGGCCATTACCGCTCCGCACCGCCGTCGGCGGCGGCCCGCGTCGGGGTATTGAGCCAGGCGCATCAATGCTGCGGCCCGTGCGGCGTGCACGCACACCAGCATGACATCGCGCGCCGCTCCAGCATCCCGGTGTCGGATGAGAATGCCTTCTGGGGCGCGTTCGGCTGTTCGTGTTTCTCGTTCTAAGCTATCAAGCCAATAACTTATTATAAAATTAACTTAATAAGGTATTAAGCTAACAGCATAATAAATTAATGGCGCTGTCCACGGGAGAGCGCCATTTCATTTTCAATCGCGGTTGATCTCCAGCCAGCGCCGCTGTTCGGCGGAGGCAGCTATCGCATCCAGCACGCAGGACACCTTCCACCCCTCTTCAAAGTCGGGCCACATGCGGTCGCCTGCGGCGATGCCGTTGACCAGATCGCGGATCTCCACCGTCTTCTGATCGTTAAAACCGATGCCGTGCCCGGCGCTGATGCAAAACGCCGCGTAGTCCGGGTGCTTTGGCCCCACCAGCAGCGTCTTGAACCCCTGCCGCTCCGCCGGTTCATCGTGCCGATACAGCTTCAGCTCCGCCATCCGCTCCTGGGTATAGCTCAGCGTGCCTTTGGTGCCGGTGACCACATAGGTCAACCCCATCTTGCGCCCGCAGGCGATGCGCGAAGTTTCGATAGTGCCCATCGCGCCGCCGGCGAAACGCAGCAGCGCACTGGCCTGGTCTTCGTTTTCCACCGGGTGCAGGCGCGTCGGGTCTTGCGGATCCGGGCGCTGTTTGATCACGGTCTGCATATCGCCGGAAACCGCCACGATATCGCCCACCAGGTAGTGCGCCATATTGACGATGTGCGCCGCCAGATCCCCGAGCGCGCCCAGCCCGGCGCTGGCGCGGCGGCAGTGCCAGTCGATCGGCGTGCGCGGGTCGGCCAGATAATCCTCATTGTGGGTGCCGTAAAAATGCACCACTTCACCAATTTCGCCGTTGGCGATAATTTCGCGCGCCAGTTGGCTGGTGGGGTTTTTCATGTAGTTAAAACCGACCAGCGTTTTCACACCCTCGGCGCGAGCGGCCTGCACCATCTCCGCCGCGTCGGCGGCGTCCAGCGCCAGCGGCTTTTCCGAATACACGTGCTTGCCGTGACGTATCGCCTCCAGCGCCATCTCTTTGTGCAAGAAATTGGGCGCGCAGATGTCCACCACGTCGATCGCCGGATCGGCCACCAGCTGCCGCCAGTCGCCGGTCGAGCGCGCAAAACCGAATTCGGCGGCGCGCTGCGCCGCCAGCTCGGGCGTCACCTCCGCCAGCATCTCCAGCACCAGTTCCCCCTTGAGGGGGAATACCGTGGCGGCCTGCGCATAGGCGATAGCGTGACAACGCCCGATATAGCCGGTGCCGATTAACCCAACGCGTACCTGTTTCATCATTCTCTCCCGTGACAGAAATCCTGCGTAGAACCAGGCGCCGCTCAATGAAACGCGCCGGTTGATAACGGGTTTATATGGAATATAAATTTCAATAACAAGCACACGGGAAAATAAAGTTCATATTCGTGATGACGTTCATGAAACCTTGACGGGATGATGCAACGGAGAAAGTCCGGACACGGCAGGTCGTATCCGGACGAGATAAAATGAACCATTTATTTCATATCACGGTAAACCGTTGGCGCCGTGCCGCACGTAGCCGGGACGTTGCAGCAGGCGCTGCTGATAGTCCGCCAGCGCCGCATAATGCGGCCGCTCGAACGGCGTCATCAACCAACGGTTCAGCGACAACCCCAGCACCACGTCCGCCAACGTAAAAACGGCGCCGGCGACGTAAGGGCCGCGCTGCGCCAGATGTGCGTCCAACAAGCCCATCAGCCGGTTCCATTCGCACTCGGCGGCGGCCAGGCTGGCGGCATCCTGATAATCCGCATGCCCGCGCACCCGCGACATGAACACATAGCGCCAGGCACCGTTTAGATCGGTGGCCTGCCAATCCATCCACATCTCTACCGCCGCCCGCGCGCCGGGTGCCTGCGGCAGCAGATCTTGCCGTCCTTCCCGCCCCGCCAGATAGCGGCAAATGGTGTTCGACTCCCACAGCACTCGGGCGCCGTCGATCAGCACCGGCACCAGGCCGTTGGGATTGAGCGCCAAAAACTCGGGTTCCTGCGTGGAGCGAAAGCCGCTGCCCCACTCCTCCCGTTCCAGCGGCAGCGCCAGCTCATGACAGGTCCACAACACCTTGCGCACGTTGATCGATGAAGCCTTACCCAATAATTTCAGCATCCGCTTTCCTCACCCTCTCCAGAAAGGCTTATCCCCTTCGCGGCGCGCATCCGCTCGCGTCAGGCCGATATCCGCCAGTTGCCTGTCGTTCAGCAGCAGCAACTCTCTTCGCGTCCGCTGGCGCAGTTGATACAAACGCCAGCGGGATAGCCATGTTCGCCGCGGCATGGCGGCTTTTACGATAGACAAGACGGTCATCATGTTCTCCTGGGCAACTGACTCTGCCGTCATGATGCTGTGCGAGCAAAAAACAATACAGATTCACGTCAGCGTTATTTTTTTCATACAGCCATACCCAAAAACAGGCTGAATGCTTTACTTTGAAAGTATCTGTACCGGTTTTTACGGCATTCAACTCAACGAGAGGCATCTGTATGACACGCTATGCCACCCTGGCCGCCATTCTTAGCCAGCGCATCCAGCAAGGACTGTATCCGGCCGGCGACCGCCTGCCTTCGGTGCGCACGCTGAGCCAGGAGCACGGCGTCAGCATCAGTACGGTGCAACAAGCCTATCGGCTGCTGGAGGAACAGCGCCTGGTGGAAGCGCGGCCGAAGTCGGGTTACTTCGTGCACGCGCGCCGCGCGCAGGCCGAGCTGCCTGCCATGACGGCGCCGGTGCAGCGGCCGGTGGATATTTCACAATGGGAACAGGTGCTGGAACTGGTGCGCAGCCGGCCGCGCGAAGGCCTGATTCAGCTAGGCCGCGGCATGCCGGATATCGCCGAACCGACGATGAAACCGCTGATCGTCGCCCTGCGCAACGCCGCCCGCCACGGCGATTTGCGCAGCCTGTATTACGACAGCATTCAGGGCGTGGCCGCGCTGCGCGAACAGGTCGCTCGCCTGCTGCTGGATTCGGGCTGCCAAATCGGCCCCGATCAGCTGCTGATCACCACCGGCTGCCAGGAAGCGATCTCCGCCGGGCTGCGCGCCGTTTGCCAACCCGGCGACATCGTGGCGGTCGACTCGCCCTGTTTCCACGGCACCATGCAGACACTCAAAGGCCTGGGCATCAAGGCGCTGGAAATCCCCACCGATCCGCTCAGCGGCGTCAGCCTGGCAGCGCTGGAAATGGCGCTGGAGCAGTGGCCGGTCAAGGCTATCCTGCTGACGCCCAACTGCAACAACCCGCTGGGCTACATCATGCCCGACGCCCACAAACAGCGGTTGCTGACGCTGGCGCAGCGCCACGACGCAGCGATCATCGAGGATGACGTTTACGGCGACATCGCCTATCACTACCCACGGCCGCGCACCATCAAGTCGTTCGACGAAGATGGCCGCGTGCTGCTGTGCAGCTCGTTTTCCAAAACGCTGGCGCCGGGGCTGCGCGTGGGCTGGATCGCGCCCGGCCGCTACCTGGAGCGGGTGCTGCATATGAAATTCATCGGCTCCGGCGCCACCGCCACCCAGCCGCAGCTGGCGATCGCCGAGTTTATTCGCGGCGGGCACTATCTGCAGCACCTGCGGCGCATGCGCGCCCGTTACCGGCAGAACCGCGATCGGATGACCGATCTGATCCTGAAATACTTCCCGGCAGGCACCCGCGTCAGCCGCCCGCGCGGCGGCTTTATGCTGTGGATCGAGCTGGATGAGGCGTTCGACACCCTGCGCCTCAACCGTCATCTCGAGCAGCAGGGCGTGCAGATCGCCGTCGGCAGCATCTTTTCCGCCGCCGGCAAATACCGCAACTGCCTGCGCATCAACTATGCGCCGGCGCTGACGCCGGAGATAGAGCAAGCGGTGCAGAAGGTCGGCGCCACCATCCAGGCGCTGATGCCGGCCGACAGTTTGGCGCAATCGGATTAAATCTTGACGCGATCGGATTATCGCTGCGCGGCCCGGCGCTCTAAAGTGGCATCACACCCACTCGCAATCAGGAAGGTCATGATGTCTCAGTCACAGGTATGGTTAATCACCGGCAGCTCCCGCGGCCTGGGCCAACAGCTGGCGCAGGCGGTGCTGGCCGCCGGACACCGTCTGGTCGCCACCGCCCGTCAGGCGCAACAGCTGCAGCCGCTGGTGGAACGCTACGGCGATCGGGTCGCCACGGTCGCGCTCGACGTCACCGACGCCAGGGCCGCCGAACGCGCGGTGCGCACGGCGATCGAACGCTTCGGCCGGCTGGACGTGCTGGTCAACAACGCCGGCTACGGCAATATCGCGCCGATAGAAGAAGCCGATGAGGCGGACTTCCGCGCGCAGCTCGAGACCAACTTTTTCGGCGTGTTCAACGTCACCCGCGCGGCGTTGCCGATATTGCGCCGGCAGGGCAGCGGCCATATCATCCAGATCGCCACCATCGGCGCTCGCCTCGGCATTGCCGGTCTCAGCGCCTACCATACCGCCAAGTGGGCGGTCGAAGGTTTCTCCGAATCGCTGGCCAAAGAGATCGCGCCGTTCGGCGTTAAGGTGACGATGGTCGAGCCCGGCGGCTTCCGCACCGATTGGGCCGGTTCTTCAATGACCATTGCGCCGATCGGCGAAGCCTATCAGCCGACGCTGGGTCCGATGCTGGCCTTCCTGCAGCAGCATAACGGCAGCCAAACCGGCGATCCGGCCAAGGCGGCGCAGGCGATCCTGCAGTTGGCGGCGCTGGAAGCCCCTCCGCTGCGCCTGCTGCTCGGCAGCGACGCGGTGCATATGGCGGCGCAGATCCTGGCCGAACGTCAGGCGGAAGACACGGCATTCCGCGCTCTCAGCCTGAGCACCGACCACGACGACAGCTCACCGGATCACGCCGCGATGGCGGCGGTGGTGACGGGAAAACCCTAAGGAGCCCGCATTGAGCAGCGATCAAATTCCGGTCTCCAGCGCACTGGCGGTACGCCTGGCGGCGCTGGGCGTCGATATCGAGCAGCTCGGCCGATTGGCCGGGTTGCCCGCCGGGCTGTTCGGCGAACGGCGCGACAAGGTGAAACTCACCACGCAGCAATTTTTCTCCGTCTGGCGCACCCTGCCGCAGCTGAGCGACGACCCGGGTTTCGGTCTGCGCCTCGGCGGCGATGTGGCGCCGGAACACTATGACATCGCTTCGGTCGCCGCGCTGCATTCCGCGACGCTGGGCGAAGCGCTGCAAAAGATCGCGCGCTACAAACGGCTGGTCTGCCCGGAGGAGCTGATGCTGGTGGAAGACGGCGACAGCATGCGCCTGCACACTCGCTGGACCATGAGCGAAGGCCATGCGCCGGCGATGCTGATCGACGCCATGTTCGCCGCCATCACCACCCTGTGTCGACGCGGCACCGGCCTGCCCCTGCAGCCGCTGGCGATCGAGTTGACCCGGCGAGCGGATGCCGCCTCCCCGCTGGCGCGCTATTTCGGTTGCCCGGTGACATTCAACGCCCCGCTGGACGTGCTGGTGTTCGATCGCGCGTTGATGCGTCAACCCTTCGTCACCTATAACCAGGACATGCTGGCGGTGCTGCTGCCGGGGCTGGAGGCGGAGCTGGCCCGCTCTTTGGCGGAACACGATCTGCCGACGCAGGTGATGGCGATCCTCGGGCGCAGCATGCGCGGCCAACGCCCCAGCGTCAACAGCGTGGCCGCTGAGCTCTATCTCAGCCCGCGCACGCTGCAGCGCCGCTTGCAACAGCACGGCTACAGCTACCAGCAGCTGTTGGACAAAACCCGCCACCGCACCGCCTGTCGGCTGTTGGCGGACACCGATCTCGAGCCGGGAGAAATCGCCTTTGTGCTGGGATTTGAAGAACTGAATTCGTTCAGCCGCGCGTTCATGCAGTGGGAAGCGCTGACGCCCAGCCGCTGGCGCACGCAGCGCGCCGTCGGCCAATGGGAGAACAGAACATGAAAGTGATTATTTTCGGCGCCAGCGGCATGGTGGGCCAGGGCGCACTGCGGGAATGCCTGCGCGATCCGCAGGTCAGCGAAGTGCTCAGCATCGGCCGAAGCCCGTTGGCCCAGAGCCACGCCAAACTGCGTCAGCTCACCCTGCCCGACCTGCGCGACCTGTCTGCGCTGGAGCCGCAGCTCGCCGGCTACGACGCCTGTTTCTTCTGCCTGGGAACGTCGTCCGCCGGCCTGAGCGAGGCCGAGTATCGCGCGGTGACTTACGATCTGACGCTGGCCGCCGCCCGCCCGTTGGCGATGCTGAACCCGACGATGGTCTTTATTTACGTCTCCGGCCTCGGCACCGACAGTAGCGAACGCGGCCGCAGCATGTGGGCCAGGGTCAAGGGCGCTACCGAAAACGCCTTGCTGACGCTGCCGTTCCACGCGGTGATGTTCCGCCCTGGCGCCATTGTGCCGCTGCACGGCATTCGCTCCAAAACCCGCCTCTACGATCTGGCCTATCGGCTGTTCAAACCGCTGTGGCTTAGCGCTTTGCGGCTGCTTCCCGCTCAGGTGACCACCACCGAGCGGGTTGGGCTGGCGATGCTGGCGGTGGCGCGCCGGGAAACCGACTTACGCATCCTGGAGCCGGCGCAGATCAACCGAGTGGCGGCGTCCTGAAACAACGGGGTTAACCGCCCTGCCGCCAATACTCCGCCACCCGGCGGCGCAGATGTTCGATACCCTGCGGATGGTGAATAAACTGCTCCACCGGCATCATCCGCCAACGCTGCCCCTCGTCGCCAAAGCGAATCGCGGCGATCTGCGCCGGAGTGATCATCCCGGCCATAAACCAGGTCGGCGAACCGCCGGGCGAAATGCCGTCGTAGCGCCGCCGCCAGACGATCTGCCGTTCGGCGATCGATACGCCGAACTCTTCCCGCGTCTCCCGCTGCACGCACTGCAGCGGCGTTTCGCCGTTTTCCCGCCCGCCGCCGGGCAGATCCCACAGGCCGGGCCACGGAATGCCCGGCTTATCGTCCCGTTGGTAAACCAGCAGGAAACCGTCGCACAGCAGCGCGATCTTGGCTCCGCCAAACGCCCGTTCCGTCATATTTTCTCCTCACCCCGTCCATCCCCTGTCACTGAACATCATACTTCATCCCCGCGCGGCCTGGTGTATAGTGAAAACCCGTTTTCACAACAGGCGAACAATGACGATGAACTCTCCGTTTCTGGTGACTCCCCAATGGCTTGCGCAACATATCAACGATGAAAATCTGGTCGTTCTCGACGTGCGAATGTCGCCGGTCGGGCTGACGCCGAAAAAAGACATGCTTGCCGAGTTCGAACGCGGCCATATCCCCGGCGCGGTCTACTTCGATATCGACGAGGTGGCGGACAAGAACACCACGCTGCCGCACATGTTGCCAACGGCGGCGGAATTCGGCGCAGCGGCGGGCAAGCTGGGCATCAGCGAGCGCGACACCCTGGTGATTTACGACGAAGGCAACCAGTTCTCCGCGCCGCGCGGCTGGTGGACTTTCCGCAATTTCGGCGCCCAGCGCGTTTACGTGCTGGACGAAGGGCTGAACGGCTGGACCGCGCTGGGGCAAGCGCTGGAAACCGGCCCGGCGCAGCCTGAGCCGCAGACCTTCAACGCCCGCTTCAACGCCGAAGCGGTAGTGGATATGCGGCAAGTGGAGCAGGCGTTAGGCACGCCGGTGCAAATTCTCGACGCGCGCGCCGCGCCGCGCTTTTATGCCGAAGCGCCAGAGCCGCGCCCCGGCCTGCATCGCGGCCACATTCCCGGCAGCATCAATATTCCGTACGGCGAGCTGCTGGAGAACGGCCGTTTCAAATCGCTGGCAGCGCTGCGCCAAACCTTCAGCGACAAGGGCGTGGACATCAACGGCCCGATCATCACCAGCTGCGGCTCCGGCGTAACGGCGGCGGTGCTGGCGTTCGGCCTGCTGTCGCTCGGCGCTCCGCAGGTCAAACTGTATGACGGCGCCTGGAGCGAATGGGGCCAACTGAGCGGCAAGCAGCCGATCGCCAAAGATTAAGATTCGATCCGCTCGACCACGATCTGCGCCAGCCGCTGCACGGCGGCAGAAGGCTGATCCTCGGCGCGGTGCAGCACCACGCCGAGCTGGCCCAGAGCGGGCAGCAAATCGGGCGCCAGCGGCGTCAGGCCGGGCGGCAAACCGGCAGCCGCCCGCACCGTGACGCCCAACCCGGCGTTCACCGCCGCCCACACGCCGTTCAGGCTGCGGCTGGTAAAGGCGATGCGCCAGGGGATGCCGGCGCGATCCAGCGCCTGCGTCGCCGCGCTGCGCATCAGGCAGGGCGCGTCGAACATCACCAGCGGCAGCGGCTCATCCCCTTCTCGCCAGGGCGCCAGCGCGAAGCCGGGCGAGGCGATCCAGTGCAGTTGCCGCTGCCCCAGCGCCTGATGAAACGGCGTGCTCAAACCGCCATCCCACGCCAGCGACAGATCCAGTTGGCCTTTCAGCACCCAGTCGATCAACTCGGCATTGCGGGCGATGCGCGCCTCGATACGCACCTTCGGATTGGCGCGCGCGAAGCTGCCCAACACCTGCGGCAGAAACGTCTCGCCGAAATCTTCCTGCAGCCCCAGCCGCACCGTGCCCTGCAGATCCAATCCTCGCACCGCGGCGGCGGCCTCATCATTGAGCTCCAGCAGACGGCGCGCGTAACCGAGCAGGGTCTCCCCCGCCTCAGTCATCACCATGCCGCGTCCGGCCTTGCGCAGGATCGGCGCGCCGACCTGCTGCTCCAGCTTTTTCAGGTGGGCGCTGACCGCCGACGTCGAACGCCCCAGCCGTTCCGCCGCCTTGGCGAAGCTGCCCAGCTCGACGCCGGTGACGAAGCTGCGTAAATCCTCGAGATCGAAGGTAATTCGTCCCATGCTGACCATCCTGATTTTCTGAACCATCAATCAAAATAATACCGATTTTACTGATAAAGATGGCGTGTCACGCTCTCCGGGTCAATGTCTTTCAGGAGAATCCTTATGCTCGCGATGCAATACCGTTTCACCCTGCCCGCCGACTACGATATGGCGATCGTTCGCCGCCGCATTGCCGATTTCGGCCACCTGCTCGACGCCTGCCCGCAGCTGATCGTCAAAGCCTATCTGTACGCGCAGCGCAGCGAAGGCAGCGCCGAGAATCTCTACGCTCCTTTTTACCTGTGGAACAGCAGCGCCGGCATGAGCGACTTCCTGGCCGGCGAAGGCTTCAGGGGCCTCAGCCAGGCGTTCGGCTGGCCGCGCGTCAGCCACTGGCTGCCGTGGCTGACGCATTTCGATCGCCTTCATCTGGCCGAGGCCGCTTGGGCGACCCGTCAGGAACAGGCCATCGCCCCCTACAGCGATCTGCCTGCATTGCGTCGCCAACAGCAGGCGGCCTCCGGCGCGCTGGCCTCCATCGTGGCGTTCGATCCCGCCGAGTGGCGGTTAGTACGGCTGGATATCTGGCGTGAAGCGCCGCAGGCGCGGCCGCAAAACAGCCAGCTGTTCCGCGTCGGCCATCTGTCCGCTCCCTTTGACCACACTGCGCCGCGGGTTGACAGTTAAATGTGATATTGATAATCATTATCAATACTAAACACTCATTTGCGGTTCGCGGGATGCGGGCCGCTCTCCGGGGTCAACCGCCATGTCGTCATCACCGATCACACCTTACGCCACCGCCTGCTGCATCGTGGGAGGCGGCCCCGCCGGGCTGATGCTCGGCTATCTGCTGGCGCGGGCGGGGATCGACGTGACGGTGCTGGAGAAGCACGCCGACTTCCTGCGCGATTTTCGCGGTGACACCATTCATCCCTCGACGCTGGAAGTCATGCATCAGCTGGGCCTGCTCGATGAACTGCTGACGCTGCCGCACCAGCGCGCGGAATCCCTGCACGCCGAAGTCGCCGGGCGCAACATCAAGCTGGCGGATTTCACCCGCCTGCCGACGCGCTGCAAATTTATCGCCTTTATGCCGCAGTGGGAGTTCCTCAACTTTTTGGCCCAGCAGGCCGCCGCTTTTCCCAATTTCAGATTGTTGACCTCAACGCAGGTTCATGAGCTGCTGTATGACCGCGGCCAGGTATGCGGCGTACTGGCCGACACGCCGGAAGGCCCGATCCGCGTGCGCAGCCAGTTGGTGATCGGTACCGACGGCCGCAACTCGGTGGTGCGTGAGCAGGCGGCGCTCAGCAGCCGATCCTTCGGCGCCCCGCGCGACGTCTTGTGGATGAAGCTCAGCAAGCAGCCGGGCGATCCGGCCTGGTCGATGGGCCACACCGGGCCAAAGCAGAACTTCATCATGATCGATCGCGGCGACTACTGGCAGTGCGGCTACTCGATCGACAAAGGCAGCTTCGACGCGATCCGCCGCAACGGGCTGGAGAAATTTTTGCTGCACCTCGCCGAGGTGGCGCCATTCCAGGACGATCGCCTGCAGGAGATCGTCGAGTGGGATCAGCTGAAACTGCTGAGCATCCGCATCGATCGTCTGGATCGCTGGGCCAAACCGGGCGTGCTGTGCATCGGCGACGCCGCGCACGCCATGTCACCGATCGGTGGCGTGGGCGTCAATCTGGCGATTCAGGACGCGGTAGCCGCCGCCAACGCCCTGATACCGCCGCTGCGCCAACATCGGCTGCAGCTGAAACATTTGCTGAGCGTGCAGCGCCGGCGCGAGTTCCCCACCCGGGCGATCCAGTTTTTGCAGATCAAAATGAGCCAGCGCAAGCCGGGTCAGCGCCGCGCCGCCGGCGGTTCGCGCCTGATCGCTCGCGTCGGCAACAGCCGTTGGCTGCCACGCCTGTTCGGCCGCATCATCGGCCTGGGCTTTCGCCGCGAAACGCCGCGGCATCTTGAAAATTAAGCCGCTATACTCATCGGTTCTCGCTTCGATGAGGTTCACTCATGTTCACCGTCCGTCAGGCATTGGTAGAAGATTTAACCCAGGTGCGCGATATCGGCATCAGCACCTATCGTTCGCACTTCGGTGAGCTGTGGCACTACCCGCACGAGCTGGAGGCCTTTCTGGCCGAGGATTTTTCCGTCTCCGCGCTGGAACGGACGCTGCGCGATCCCGACGTGTGCTGGCTGTTGGCCTATGAGAATGATGCCCTCGTCGGCTATGCGCGGGTGAACTTCGACAGCCTGCTGGCACCAACCGAACAAATCGGCGCAGAGCTGCAGAAAATCTATTTCCTGCCGGGCCACGCCGGCAACGGCTATGGCCAGCGCCTGTTCGAACAGGTGCAGCGGCGGGCCATCGAGCGCCGGCAAAAAACGCTGTGGCTGGAGGTGCTGCAACGCAACACCGGCGCCCAACGTTTTTATCAGCGTCAGGGATTGAGCATTTGTGGCGAGACCTGCTACACCAGCGCCCAAGGCTCGATAGGCATCTGGTATATGAGCAAGGCGCTGTAACCGCGCCCCGCTCCGCCGCCGTTTAGCGCGGCTCCCGCTGCAGCATCAGGAACAGCAAGGCAAACGCATTGGGCGCCAGGTAGATCAGCGCCCCCAGTTGCACCGCCAGCGGGTTCTCTTTGGCCTGCCAGGCCATAAACCAGTCGCCGGCGACCACCATAAAGCCGACGCCCCACACCGCGATCGCGCAAAGCGCCCCCAGCATCGCCCAGGCTTTACCCTTGGCGAAGGCGGCGTAAGGGCCTTTCAATCGCCCGACCATCAGCACCACGCCGGCCGTCGCCAGCAACCCGGCCAGCGTTTCCAGCGCGGTGATGACCGCCAGCCCCAACATGCAGGCCCAGTCGGCGGTGACGGCGCGCCACATCAGCCCCGGCGTCTGATAGGTATCCTGCATGGCGAGCAGCGGCCCCACCGCATTGCGCGCGGTGCCGGCGAAGTCCGCCGTATTGTTCAACAGGCTGAACAGCCCCCACAGGGCCGGAAACAGGGACAGGACGATGCAAGCGAGGCGTGACACAGTGATTTCGTTCATGGTAATCCTTAATGAATAAACGGGTGGCTCCCGCCCTCATGACGGGACCGCTATTGAGATCCTGATAGTTTGACGTGCACAATGTAAGAACTAATCTTACAATGACGCAGCATAGCCGAAAGTGAGGAGGAACAATGGGCAGAACACTAACGGTAGATCTGGGTGACGAACTGCGTAGCTTCGTCGAAGACCTGGTGGCCAGCGGCGATTACCGCACGCCCAGCGAAGTCATCCGAGAATCCGTGCGCACTTTGCGCGAACGTACCGCCGCCTCAAAGCTGGAAGAGCTTAGGCGCTTGATCGCTGAAGGAGAGAACAGCGGCGAAGCCGTCGAATGGGATCGTGATGTGTTCATGGAAAGAATACGGAGCAAAGCAAAAGGATGCGCAGGAGAATAACCGTTCGTCCAAAAGCCTTGGACGATATGGAAGAGATCTATTTTTACGGGTTGGCGCGCTTTGGCTTACAGGTGGCCGAAGATTATCTGCGCCGCCTGCATCAGGCTTTCGATAACCTTAGCCACCACCAACTCGGCAGAAACCTCGATGAAATCGGCCCCGGCCTATGGGTATTGCCCGTCGCCAACCACCTGATTTATTTTCGACAGCACAGGCGGGAGGTGAATATCATCAGAGTGCTGCATCATTCCCGCGATCCGCTCAGCCAATCCTTTTTCAGCTGACCCAACGTTAAATCGCCACCAGCCCGCGTACGCCGTCCTGTTCCATATTGCTGCCGGCACCGCGCTGCACGATGCTGCCGCGCGACATCACCAGATAGCTGTCCGCCAGATCGGCGGCAAAATCATAGAACTGCTCCACCAACAGGATCGCCATATCGCCGCGCGCCGCCAGCTGCTTGATCACCGCGCCGATCTCCTTGATCACCGACGGCTGGATCCCTTCCGTCGGCTCGTCGAGGATCAACAGCTGCGGCCGGCAGGCCAGCGCCCGGCCGATCGCCAGCTGCTGTTGCTGCCCGCCGGAGAGATCGCCGCCGCGCCGATCCTTCATCTGCCTCAGTACCGGAAACAGGTCATAGATCGGATCCGGCACCGTGCGCGCGGCGCCGCCGGAGAAGCGCGCCAGCCCCATCAGCAGATTTTCTTCCACCGTCAGACGCGGGAAGATTTCCCGCCCCTGCGGCACATAGGCGATGCCCGCCTGCACCCGCTGGTGCGGCTTTTTACCGGTGATGGTTTCGCCCTGCCAACGGACGCTGCCGCTGCGCGCCGGGATCAGCCCCATCAGGCATTTCAGCAGCGTGGTCTTGCCCACGCCGTTGCGCCCCAACAGGCAGGTCACTTCGCCGATGCGCGCCTCAAACGACAGGCCGCGCAGAATGTGGCTGCCGCCGTAATACTGATTCAATTCCTCTACCTGCAGCATGATTACGCCTCCTCAGCGCCCCAGATATACCTCAATCACCCGTTCATCGGCCTGCACCTGCGCCAGCGATCCTTCCGCCAGCACCTGTCCCTGATGCAGCACCGTCACGCGATCGGCGATGGTCTCCACAAACCCCATGTCGTGCTCCACCACCATCAGCGAATGCTTGCCCGCCAGCTCGCGGAACAGTTCGGCGGTGTAGTCGGTTTCGGCGTCGGTCATGCCGGCCGCCGGTTCGTCGAGCAGCAGCAGGTGCGGCTCCTGTACCAGCAGCATGCCGATCTCGAGAAACTGTTTCTGCCCGTGGGACAGCAACCCGGCGGGCCGGTGGCGCTCATGCCCCAGCCGCAGGGTTTTCAGCATCTCATCGATGCGATCGCGCTGTTCGCTGCTCAGGCGAGCGCGCAGGCAGGCCCACACCGACTTGCGGGTTTTCTGCGCGATCTCCAGGTTTTCAAATACCGTCAGCGCCTCGAACACCGTCGGTTTTTGAAACTTGCGGCCGATGCCGGCGTGGGCGATCTGCATCGGTGCCAGCCGGGTCAGATCGACGGTCTGGTCGTAAAACACCCTGCCGCTGTCCGGCCGAGTCTTGCCGGTGATCACATCCATCAGCGTAGTCTTGCCGGCGCCGTTGGGGCCGATCACGCAGCGCAGTTCGCCGACGCCAATGCGCAGCGACAGATCGGTCAGCGCGCGAAAACCGTCGAAGCTGACGTTGATGTTGTCGAGCTGCAGCACCGGATCGGTTTGCTGCCGATATTTATCCGCCGGCAGCGGATGGGTAAATAGCTCGTCGGTCACTTGCATCGCCTTCATGAGCTTTTCCTCCGCCGCAGCAGGCCGATCACCCCTTTGGGCAGAAACAGCGTAACGACAATAAACATCAGGCCGAGGAACAGCTGCCAGTATTCGGGAATGGCCATGGTGAACCAGCTCTTGGCGCCGTTGACGATGCCGGCGCCGAGCAGCGGCCCCACCAGCGTGCCGCGCCCGCCAAGCGCCACCCAGATGGCGGCCTCGATCGAGTTGGTCGGCGACATTTCGCCAGGGTTGATGATGCCGACCTGCGGCACATAGAGCGCGCCGGCCAGCCCGCACAGCACCGCCGACAGCGTCCAGACGAACAGCTTGAAGCCCTTCGGATCGTAGCCGCAGAAAGTCAGGCGGTTTTCCGCATCGCGCACCGCAGTCAGCACCCGGCCGAACTTGCTGCGCGCCAGCGCAAAGCCGATGGCCAGGCTGGCGACCAGCAGCAGCACCGTCGCCAGAAACAGCGCCACCCGCGTGCCGGCGGCGGTGATGGGAAAGCCGAGCAGCGTGGTGAAACCGGTAAAGCCGTTATTGCCGCCGAAACCGGTCTCATTGCGAAAGAACAGCAGCATGCCGGCATAGGTCAGCGCCTGGGTCATGATCGAGAAATACACCCCTTTGATTTTCGAGCGGAAGGCGAAGTAGCCGAACAGAAAGGCCAGCAGGCCCGGCACCAGCACGATCAGGCACAGCGCCCAGGCGAAATGCTGGGTGCCGCTCCAGAACCACGGCAGCTCAGCCCAGGAAAGGAACGCCATAAACGCCGGCAGCCCGTCGCCCGCCGCCTGCCGCATCAGGTACATGCCCATGGCGTAGCCGCCGAGCGCGAAGAACAGCCCGTGGCCGAGCGATAACAGCCCGGCATAGCCCCACACCAGATCGAGTGCCACCGCCACCACCGCGTAGCACAGGATCTTGCCCGTCAGCGTCAGGGTATAGGTGGACACTGCCAGCGGATGATCCGCCGGCAACAGCGTCATGAACGGCATGACCAGCAGCGCCAGCAACGCCAGCGCGCCGATGCTCAACGCCAGCCGGGGCGCTTTCTGCACGCCGGTTACGGTCAATGGTTGGCTCATCAGTCAATCACCCTGCCCTTAAGGGCGAACAGCCCCTGCGGACGCTTTTGAATAAACAGAACGATCAGCACCAGGATCAGGATCTTGCCCAGCACGGCGCCGATCTGCGGCTCGAGGATCTTGTTGACGATGCCGAGGCCAAAGGCCGCCGCTACCGTCCCCGCCAGCTGGCCGACGCCGCCGAGCACCACCACCAGGAACGAATCGATGATGTAGCCTTGCCCCAGCTCCGGCCCGACGTTGCCCAGCTGCGACAGCGCCACCCCGCCGAGCCCGGCGATGCCGGATCCCAACCCGAAAGCCAGCATGTCCACCCGCCCGGTGGGCACACCGCAGCAGGCGGCCATCGCGCGGTTTTGCGTCACCGCGCGCACGTTCATGCCGAGGCGGGTCTTGTTCAAGAGCAGCCAGGTCAACGCCAGCACCAAGAGCACGAACGCGATCACCGCGATGCGGTTCCACGGCAGCACCAGGTTCGGCAACAGCTGCACGCCGCCCGACAGCCACGCCGGGTTGGCGACCTCGACGTTCTGCGCGCCGAACAGCACTCGCACCAGCTGGATCAGCACCAGGCTGATGCCCCAGGTAGCCAGCAGGGTTTCCAGCGGCCGGCCGTACAGGTGGCGGATCACCGTGCGCTCCAGCAGCATGCCGATCCCGGCGGTGATGGCGAACGCCACCGGCAGCGCCGCCAGCGGATAGAGCGCCAGCCACTGCGGCGCCCACTGCTGAAACAGCCCCTGCACCAGGTAAGCGGAATAGGCGCCGAGCATCAGCATTTCGCCGTGCGCCATATTGATGACGCCGAGCAGGCCGTAGGTGATCGCCAGGCCGAGCGCCGCCAGCAGCAGGATCGAACCGAGCGACAGGCCGCTGAACGCCTGGCCGAGCAGATCGCCGATCATCAGACGGTGCTGCACGCGCTGCAGGCTGCGTTGCGCCTCGGCGCGCACCGCGGCGTCCGGCTCGTGCGCGGCATCGGTCAACGCTTGCAGCCGCACGCGGGTTTCCGGCTCGCCCGATTCGCCCAGCAGCCGCACCGCATTGAAACGCACCTGCGGGCTGGCGTCGGTCAATTGCAGGTTAGCCAGCGCAATGCTCAGCGCGTCGTGCACCTGCGGATCTTTCTCCTGCGCCAGCCGCCGGGTCAACAGCGGCAACTGCTCGCCCTGCGCCTCACGCTGCAGCGCGGTCGCCGCCTGCAGCCGCACCGCCGCATCCGCGCTGACCAATCGCTGCGCCGACAACGCGTTGGCGATCAGAATGCGCAGCCGGTTGTTCAGCCATACCTTCTTCGGTTCGCCAACCGGAGCCGCCGCACCTTCGAGCGGCAGATAGCGGTCGCCCTGGCGGATAAAGGCGCGCTTCGCCCCGTCGATCGCCACGGTTTCCTGCTGCAGCCCCTGCAGCAACGGCAGGTGCGCGGCGTCCGGCTCGGCCGCCCACGCCTGCAGCAGTTTGGCCTGCTGTGCACGGTTGGCCGCCGCGAACTCATCGGCCGGCCCGGCCTGCGCCAGCAGGGGCCAGGCGCACAGCAGCCACAGCCCGGCGCGCAGAGAGGATAAAAACGGAGATTGCATCAGCTGCCTCTTCTGTTGGGCCGGCGGGCGTTGGGCTGCGCCGGCGCTGAGTGACGTTACTTGCCGCCTTTCACCGGGTAATCCGGTTTTTTGTCGTTGCCGGCGATATACGGGCTCCACGGCTGCGCGCGCACCGGTGCCTCGGTCTGCCACACCACGTTGAACTGGCCGTTGCCCTCGATCTCGCCGATCATCACCGGCTTGTGCAGGTGATGGTTGGTTTTGTCCATGGTCAGCGTGAATCCCGACGGCGCGGCGAAGGTTTGCCCGGCCATCGCCGCGCGCACCTTATCGACGTCGGTGGTGCCGGCCTTTTGCACCGCCTGCGCCCACATGTGCAGGCCGACGTAGGTGGCCTCCATCGGGTCGTTGGTCACCGCAGTGGCGTAATTCGGCAGATTGTGCGCCTTGGCGTAGGCTTTCCACTGGCTGACAAACTGTTTATTGGTCGCGTTATCCAGCGATTCGAAGTAGTTCCAGGCCGCCAGGTTGCCCACCAACGGTTTGGTGTCGATACCACGAAGCTCTTCCTCGCCGACCGAGAAGGCGATCACCGGCACGTCGGTGGCCTTGACGCCCTGGTTGGCCAGCTCTTTGTAGAACGGCACGTTGGAATCGCCGTTGATGGTGGAGATCACCGCGGTGTTGCCGCCGGCGGCGAATTTCTTGATGTTGGCGACGATGGTCTGATAATCGCTGTAGCCGAACGGCGTGTAGACCTCTTCGATATCCTTGTCCTGCACCCCCTTGCTGTGCAGGAAAGCGCGCAGGATCTTGTTGGTGGTGCGCGGATAGACGTAATCAGTGCCCAACAGGAAGAAGCGTTTGGCGCCGCCGCCGTCCTCGCTCAGCAGGTATTCCACCGCCGGGATCGCCTGCTGATTGGGCGCCGCGCCGGTGTAGAACACGTTCGGCGACATCTCTTCACCTTCGTACTGCACCGGGTAGAACAGCAGCCCATTCAGCTCCTCAAACACCGGCAGCACCGACTTGCGCGACACCGAAGTCCAGCAGCCGAACACCGCCGCCACCTTGTCCTGGCTCAGCAGCTGGCGCGCCTTTTCGGCGAACAGCGGCCAGTTAGAAGCCGGATCCACCACCACCGGCTCCAGCTTTTTGCCGAGCACCCCGCCTTTGGCGTTGATCTCGTCGATGGTCATCAGCGCCACATCCTTCAGCGGCGTCTCGGAAATCGCCATGGTGCCGGAGAGCGAACTCAGAATGCCGACCTTGATGGTGTCGGCGGCCTGTGCGCTCCAGGCCAGGCCCAGGCCGATCGCGGCGGCGGACAGCGCAAAAGCTTTGATAAAACGACGACGTTGCATAGTTCAAACTCCTGATGTGTGTGAAATCAAAATCGTTACGCCGAGCGCGCAGGCTGCTGAGCCCGCGCCTGGTGCAACATGTGCAGCGTTATTTTTCGTACCTCTGCCTTGCTGACGGCGATATGCTCGCCGAGCAGCGTTTGCGCCTCCCTGCTTCGCCGCTGCAGGATCGCCTGCAAAATGGCGGCGTGTTCGCGGTAGGTGGCGTCCACCCGCGCCTGCTGGGTGAAATCCAGCCGGCGAATGATGCGGATCTTTTCGGTCAGTTCGCGGTGAATGCGCGCCATTTCGCCGTTGCCCGCCGCGGCCACCAACGCCTGATGAAACTGCTCATCGTGCTGCGACACCGCCTTGCCGTCCGCCAGTCGCGGCGCTTCGGCCCAAAAATGGCTCAGCGCCGCCAGCGCGCCCTGCGTTTCCCCGGCCGGGCGTTCGCACAGCCGTTTCACCGCCTCTTGTTCCAGCACGATGCGCAGATCGTACAGCTCTTCGAAGTAGGCGAAGTCGAACGGCCGCACCTGCCAGCCGCTGCGAAACAGCACCTCGACATAGCCTTCACGCTCCAGCCGAAACAGCGCCTGGCGCACCGGCGTGCGGCTGGCCGCCATGCGCTGCGCCACCTCGCTTTCGCTGAAGCGATCGCCCGGCAGCAGACGAAACTCGAAGATGTCGGCCTTGAGCTGCAGATAAATGCGCTCCGCCAGCCCCTCCGGGCGCGCCTTGTGCTCTCCGTTGGTGATTTGCATCATCTCCCCTCCGTTCAAACCGCCTTTTCCAGCCACAGCAGGGCGTCGCCCGGCCCGACCGGCCGCCCCTGCCGGCAGCTGATGCGCTTAACGATCCCGGCGCGCGGCGCGGTGACCGCCAGCTCCATCTTCATCGCCTCGACCACGATCAGCGGCTGCCCGGCCGCCACCGCCTGCCCCGGCTCCACCAGGATCTTCCACACGCTGCCGTTCAGATCGGCGCTGACCAGATCGCCGTCGATGGCGTCTTCTTCCACCGGCGGCAACAGCTGCGCCTCGGCCTCGTCGTCATCGCTGCGCCAGCGCGCCACTTCGGCGCTGAACGCCTGTTGCTGACGATGCTGGAAATCGGCAATCGCCCCGGCGTTGTCGGCCAGGAAATGGGTGTATGCGGCGAAGTCGAACTCGCTCTCTTCGATGCGCACCTGCATGCGCCCTTCGCGGAACGCTTCGCGCTGCTCGTCCAACTCTTGCTCGCTGACCGGGTAGAAGCGCACCTGATCGAAGAAGCGCAGCAGCCAGGGTTCACCGGCGGTGAACTGCGAGTTTTTGAGGAATTTGTTCCAGATCGGCAGCGTGCGCCCGACCAACTGGTAACCGCCCGGCGAATCCATGCCGTAGATGCACATGTACATGCCGCCGATTCCGACCGTCCCTTCGGCGGTGTGGGTGCGCGCCGGGTTGTATTTGGAACTCAGCAGGCGATGGCGCGGATCGAGCGGCACCGCGCAGGGCGCACCGAGGTACACATCCCCCAGCCCGAGGATCAGGTAGCTGGCGTCGAACAGAATGTCGCGTACCTGCTCGCGTCGGCTCAGGCCGTTGATGCGCTGAATGAAATCGACGTTGTTCGGCAGCCAGGGCGCCGAGGCGCGCACCGTCTGCTGATAGCGATCCACCGCCCCCAGCGTGGCCGAATCCTCGAACGCCATCGGCAGCCAGACGGTGCGCGTCGGCACCTTCAGCCGGCTGACGTCCCCCAGCGCCCGTTCGCGCGCCAGCAGGCGCTGCAACAGGTCGGCCTGGCTTATCTGCCGGCTGTCGTAGCGGATCTGCAGCGAACGCACGCCCGGCGCCAGCTCCGCCACGCCCGGGATCGCCTCCTGGCGCAGCGACTGCATCAGCAGATGAATGCGCAGGCGCAGCGCCAGATCGAGCACGTTGTCGCCGTACTCCATCAGGATGTAGCCGTCCCCCGCCTGACGATACGCCACCGCTGGGCGCCCCTCCGCCGCCGGCAGCGCCGCCAGCACCGCGGCGGAAACGGTATCCGCCGGGGCCAGATCCGGCGGCGGCAGGGTGATGGCCTTCACCGCCGCCAGCGCTTCGATGCTGCCAAGCTGCGCCTGCTCCAGCGACTGCGCCTGCCGGAAGCCGATCGGATGGAAACGGATGCGGTCGCCCGGCTTCACCTGCCCCACTTTCCACAGTTCGGCCTTGGCGATGGTCACCGGGCAAACGAAGCCACCGAGGCTGGGCCCGTCGCGGGTCAGGATCACCGGGAAGTCGCCGGTGAAGTTGATCGCGCCGATGGCGTACTCGCAGTCGTGCACGTTGGAAGGATGCAAACCGGCTTCGCCGCCGTCCTCCCGCGCCCACTCGGGCTTCGGCCCCGCCAGGCGCACGCCGAGGCGGTTGGAGTTGTAATGCACCTGCCAGTCGGTGGCGAAGAAGGCCTCTATCGATTCGGTGGTGAAAAAGTCCGGCGCGCCGTGCGGCCCATACAGCACGCCGATGTGCCATTGATCGCCGTAGTGCGGGATCAGGCTGTCGTCCATCGCCTGCGGCGCGGCGATCGGCGCCGGGGTGGTGCTGGCCGCCAGCGCCGGTTGAGCGATCGCCAGCATGTCCGCCACGCGCAAGGTGCGCCCGGCGTGGCCGCCGAACTGCCCGAGCGCGAAGGTAGAGCGGCTGCCGAGATATACCGGCACGTCGAAGCCGTTACGCACTGCCAGATAGGTGCGGCAGCCGTGCGTAGCGCGCCCCAGCGTCAGCACCTGCCCGGCCCGCACCGTAATCGGCCGCCAGTAAGCGACCGCTTCGCCGTCGAGATCGGCCGGGCAGCTGGCGCCCGTCAGCGCGATGGTGGCGTCGCAGTGAAAATGCAGCGTCGGCCCCTGCAGGGTAAATTCCAGCCCGGCGGCCGCCGGATGGTTGCCGACGATGCGGTTGGCCAGCCGAAACGCGAAGTCGTCCATCGGGCCGGACGGCGGCACGCCGATATCCCAATAGCCGAGGCGGCCGGGATAGTCCTGCACGCTGCTGTAGGTGCCGGGTTGCAGCACTTCGAGGCAGTGCGGCTGGAAACGCACATCGTCCAGCAAGCGCGTCCAGACGTCGCCGCGCTGAAATTGCGGCATGGCGATTACCTGCCGCAGATAGTCGAGGTTGGTGGCGATGCCGTGCAGACGGGTCGCCGCCAGCGCCACGCGCAGTTTTTCCAGCGCGTGCGACCGATCGGCGCCGTGGACGATCAGCTTGGCGATCATCGGGTCGTAAAACGCAGAGACTTCGCTGCCGGTCGCCACCCAGCCGTCGAGGCGCACGTCGGTCGGGAAATGCACCTCGGTCAACACGCCGGGGCTGGGCTGGAAGTTTTTCAGCGGATCTTCGGCATAGAGGCGCACCTCGATCGCCGCGCCCTGCGGCGCGCGGTGCAATGCCGCCCAATTCAGCGCGTCGCCCGCCGCCACCTGCAACATGCATTCGATCAGATCCAGACCGGTGACCATCTCGGTAACCGGGTGCTCTACCTGTAAGCGGGTGTTCACTTCCAGGAAATAAAACTCGTCGCGTGCGGCGTCGTAAATGAATTCCACCGTGCCGGCGCTGCGGTAATTCACCGACTCGCCCAGCGCCACCGCCGCCCGATGCAGCGCCTGGCGGGTCGCCGCCGGCAGGTGCGGCGCCGGGGTTTCTTCCACCACCTTTTGGTTGCGGCGCTGCAGCGAGCAGTCGCGCTCGCCGAGCGCCACCACCCGCCCCTGGCCGTCGCCGAAAATCTGCACCTCGACGTGGCGCGCCCGATCGACGAAGCGTTCGATAAAGGCGCCGGCGTCGCGGAAGAACTGCTCCCCCAGCCGTTTGACGCTATCGTACGCGTCGCGCAGCGCCGCCTCGTCGTCACAGCGCGTCAGGCCGATGCCGCCACCGCCGGCGGTGCTTTTCAGCATCACCGGGTAGCCGATGCGCGCAGCGGCGACGACCGCCTGCTCAACGTTCTCCAGCAAGCCGGTGCCCGGCGTCATCGGCACCCCGGCCAACGCCGCCAGCTCGCGCGCCCGGTGCTTGAGGCCGAACTCGCGGATCTGCGCCGCCGTCGGGCCGATAAAGGCGATGCCCGCCGCCTCGCAGGCGTCGGCAAACTCGGCGCTCTCGGACAAAAAGCCGTAGCCGGGATAGATCGCCTGCGCGCCGGTAGCGGTGGCCGCCGCAAGGATCTTGTCGATGCGCAGGTAGCTGTCGGCGGCCTTGTCGCCGCCGAGCGCCATCGCCCTGTCGGCTTCGGTGACATGCGGCGCATTGCGGTCGGCGTCTGAATAGACCGCCACGCTGGTTATGCCCAGGCGTTTCAGGGTGCGAATGGCGCGGCAGGCGATTTCGCCGCGGTTAGCGATCAGTACGGTAGTAAACATGTTCATGCCCCCTTAACGCTGGCGAGATAGTCGCGCCAGCCGCCAAACTCAGTGATATCCGTCGCGTCTTCCAGCGCCCAGGCTTCGCAGATAAACCCCTTCACCCGCCGGCCGTCCGCCAGCAGCAGCGTGCCGATGCCCAATGGCGCCGGAATTTCCGCCACAAACTCGCCGAAACGCGCCAGCGGGATGTCCCACAGCTCAAGACGGATCGCCGCGCCCTGCGCCACGCGCGCCAGCCCCGGCTTGGGCGGCTCGGTATCGGCCAGCGCGTAGAGGCGATAACAGGGGGCGGTGACGGTTTGCTCCACCCGCACCGCGTCGCGCTGCGTCAGCTGGACGTTGAGCGGCATGCCGCTAAGGTGAGCGCCCACTACCGCCAGACGCACGTGCCCTGTGGACGGCGCCGGCGCAGGCTGCGGCGGCAATGCCCGGCCGATAGCGCCGAGCGGCAAGGCGCATTGCCGTTGCCAGCGCAGGCCAAACGCCGCCAGCGCCCGGTCATGCCAGGCGGGCGCAATCAGGGTGATGCCCGCCGGCAGACCGTCTTCGCGCAGCGGCCCCGGCAGCGCCAGCGCGCTCAGATCGGCCAGATTGGTGAAATTGGTGTAAGTGCCGAACTGCGAATTGAACAGCACCGGTTCCTGCGCCATCTCCGCCAGGGTGCGGATAGTGGGCGCGGTCGGCACCACCAGCGCGTCGAACGGCGCCAGCCGCTGGGCGATTTGCCGCGCCAATTCGGCGCGCAGGTATTCCGCCTTGTAGGCGTCGCAGGCGCTGTAGCCCAGGCCGTTACCAACGATGCCGCGCACCACCGGATCGATGGCCTGCGGGCTCGCTTCCAGCACCTGCTCAATGGCCACCGTGCGCTCCGCTACCCAGGGGCCGTAATACAGCTGTTCCGCCAGAGTGCGAAACGGCGCGAAATCGAGGGGTTCCAGCGTGGCGCCGCCCGCCTGCAGCTGCGCCAGCGCACGATGAAACGCCCGCTCGGCCTGCACGTCGCCGAAAAACTCCAGCTGGGCGGGAACGGCGAAACACGGCGCGGCGGGGATATCCGCCGGCGCGGTATGCGGATCGGGGCGGGAATACGGATCTGCTTCGTCAAAGCCGCTCGCCAGTTCCGCCACCTGCGCGGCATCGGCCACCGTCAGCGCGAAGACCGACACCGTATCGTTCAACCGGCAGGCCGGCACCACGCCGCGATTGGATAACCGCCCCTTGGTCGGCTTCAGCCCGACGATGTTGTTGAACCCGGCGGGCACGCGCCCCGAACCGGCGGTATCGGTGCCGAGCGCGAACGGCACCAGGCCGCGCGCCACCACCGAGGCGGAGCCGGAACTGGAACCGCCGCTGACGTAGCGGCTGTCGAAGCTGTTGACCACCGCGCCATAAGGTGAGCGGGTGCCCACCAACCCGGTAGCGAACTGGTCGAGGTTGGTTTTACCGAGGGCGATCGCCCCGGCGGCGCGCAGGTGGGCGACCACGGTGGCGTCCGCCGCGGCCTGATAGGTGAACGCCGGGCAGGCGGCGCTGGTCGGCCAGCCGCCGACGTCGATATTGTCTTTGATGGCGAAGGGCACGCCGAACAGCGGCAGGCGGCTGAGATCGCCGGCGACCGCTTCGAGCCTCTGCGCCAGCTGCCGATACTGCTGCTCGCGCTGCGCCGACGTGGCGAGATACAGCCAGGCGTTATCGTCCGGGTTCAGGCCGGCGACCAGCGTTTCGATCGTCGCACTGACGCAGGCAAGGCGCTCGCCCGCCGGACGGGTTTGATAATGGTGCTGCCATTCACTGAGGGTAAAACCGCACGCTTCAACAGGTTCGCTCATCGGCTGAATTCCATCTGGTACACAAGATGGGATTCAACAGAGCAACCGGCGTGCCAGTTTTTAATCTCATGATTTCAATAAATTATAATTAAAACTTATGACAGCCCCGGCGAACGGGCTGCACCAGCGGCGCGCAACGGGAGAACAAAAAGAGTGCAATAAGGCAATGTGCAGAGGAAAACCGGGGCGGCGAAACTCACCGCCCCGGAAGGACTATGTGGAATCAGTCGTTGATGCGTTTCAAACCGACCGGCGTAATGCAGTAGGTCTGTTGCTTGCCCTTCTCCGCCAACCGCACGTGCTGCATCTCGTTGACGATCGCCAGACGGTTGTCCGGCTCTTCATGCCGCAGATGGATCACCTCGCCGCCATAGCCCGACAGCGGCAGCACCCAGGTTTTGGCCGGTTGATTCTGGCTGCCGATGATGTCGTAGCTGAGCAAGGTACTACCGTCCGCATCCGTCACGCTGAGGAAGGCGTAGCTGTCGGCAAAGTAGTGGTGAGCAATCCCCGCCGCCAACGTGACGGTCACGGTTTTCTTCACCAGATCGACGGCACAGGTCAGAAACTGGCGATCGCCGATCCCTTTGGCAGCCACGGTAAACGCATTGCCGACGTTGGCGCCCGGCGGCGTATTGTCGGCAGGCAGGCAATCCCGATAGGTCGCCAACAGTGACTCGCGCTGCGGCTCGGTGAAGGCGCCGATCGCCAGATAAATATCGTCCTTGAACGACGACGGCGCATAATAGGCCGGCAACAGGCGGCGCAAACGCTGCGCAGCCTGTTCCAGACGCGTCAGCAGCGCTTGTTCAGGATCGCCGGACAGCGCCGGGTTTTTCAGCCCGCTTTTTTCGATACGCAGCACGTTGGTTTTGTTTTTGTTATCGATAACTCCGGTCGCCGCCGGATTCAGGCGCACCCGGCTCGGCTCCACATGGTAAATTTCGATATCATCACCCTCGGCAAACGGCAGCTCGTCATGACTTAAGGTAGCCTGAGTGCCCTGAATCTCCTTGCTGAAGCGCACCGCGCCCTGTCGATCGCGCAGCGTCACCCGGGCATAGGTTTCACCCGGGAAGTAGGCGTGCGGCGTGGTGCTGGTCACGTCAACCACCACCGCCCCTTTGGCGCGATCGACGACCACGGTGGCGAAGACCGCATCGCTCAGGCCCAACAGATTGATCTCCTGTGAAACGATCGGCGAAGCCGCTTTACGCACGAAGCGAAGCGTCGCCACGTTTTTCCCCTGCTTCACCGTCAGGTAACCCGCCGTTGGCCGGTATTTGCGATCTTTGCCGGTCGGCAATCGCAGGGTGTACACGCCGATCGGCAACGCAGCCAGGGTCAGGGTCGGCGCGTCGATACGGACCTTGTGGGCATAGCGCGCCCCTTCCATCAGGATCAAATCCTCACCGTAGATCTGCGCAAAATCATCGATATCCAGACTCAGGGTGACATCGCCTTTCAGGCCGCTCGCCTTGAGCTGATAAGAATCGACCAGGCGCAGGGAGGAATCCAGCTTCAGCTGCGCCTGCACCGCCGGCAAACTCTGCGCATCCACCAGTTGATACAGCGGATATACCGCCTTGGCGTGGCTGAACGCGTTGAGATCGCGCTGCGTTTGCGTGATCACGCCACCGGTCAACTCGACGAACGGCGTCACGTCGATCTGCTCGCCAGCCGCGGCGAAGCTTGCCGACAGCAGATCCAGCAAGGCATGTTCTGACGGCACGAAGCCCGGCGTATTGCAGCTTTGGCGATACTGCTGATTAAAGTGCGTGAAGGCGTTCTTGCCAGCCTTGTCGACCATCAGCATCGCGAAGAACAGCTTGGAGCGCAGATCCCACTGGTTGAGCGGCGTGCCTTGAGCGATCAGATCGACGATTTTCTTCTCGACGCCGGCCGCGTTGCCGTAGTTATACAGCCACCCCTCCCGGTACTTGCGTTCCCCCAGCATCACGTCCTGATAGCAAGCGGCATAAATATTGTTCCACATCTCACCGGTGGAGAAATATTTATCGCCCATAAAGTGCCCCTGATAGCCGTGCGCGATCTCATGCAGGCTGCCCCAGTTGCTGTCTTGCGGTGTCAGCCAGAAGCTGCTGACCGAGTCGCTGGTTTCCGCCGTCCAACGGCCACCGTAATACGCGGCGCCGGCGCCGTGTTTATCGGCCTTCATAAAATAGCGGTTGTGAATATTGCGATCGGATTCGTGTTCAGCCTCGAACGAGACGCCGGTAAGCGCATTGTAGAAAGTGAAAATGCGGTCGTAGTAAGCGATCAGCCCGTCGATGTTTTTCGCTTCACCCAGCGACTTCAGCGCCGGTTTACTGATTTTCGGCACCAGCAACACGGCGTATTCCGCATCGATCAGGGCAAACTCGGCATCCCGATCGTCCCAACGGGCAAAGAATGCGGCTTCGTTTTCGCCACGGCGATAAACCGGCAGCGCTTTCGCCGTGTCCGGATAGTCGAACTCCAGTACCGGTTCGCCCTGCCCGTACGGCGTATCGATAAAGGGTACCGAGACGGCATTGACCTGGGCCTCGACCCAGCTCGCGCCGACGCTGAATTCAGCCTCCGTTTTGCTGTCGTCATTCAGCAAGCGCAGCGTTAGCTTGCCGGTAAACGCCGCGTTGGTCTGCCGCACGCGCAGCACCTGCCCGGCGGCGAGAATGATGCCCAGGTGCTGGCGATCGTGGTCGATGCCCTTGCTCATGCCTGCCGCATCCAGCCAGACCGGCCGGGTCAATGTGTAGAGTGATTGGGTTTTCGTGATGGTTGGCATCCTGCTTTCCTCATGGTTGGGGGATTGAATTGACCATGAAAAAGTAACCGGATAGGCGGCGCGCCCTCCATCGATGACGGATGGCTGAGGGCCTGTACAACAACGGCAGGCGGGAGAGAGATAATAAAAAAGGCGCAACCTTGTGATTGCGCCTGATGCTCGGTGAACGCTGCGCGTTACTCGCCGCGAACGCGCTGCGCCAGCCCTTTGAGGAAGTAGCGCAGCATCTGATCGCCGCATGGGCGGTAGTTCTTGGTGCCCTCTTTGCGGAACAGCGCGCTCAGTTCCGGCTTGGAGATGCGGAAATCCACCGCGGTGAAGATCTGGTGCATATCGGTGTCTTTCAGCTCGAACGCCACGCGCAGCTTTTTCAGCACCAGGTTATTGGTGATCGGCAGTTCTACCGCCGGCGCCGGGAACTTGTCGTCCTTGCCGCGTTTGAAGAACACCAGGCCGTTGAGGAAGTGCGCCATCACTTCGTCCGGGCACTTCTCGTAGCCCGGCTCGCCTTCTTTGATCACGTAAGCGTCCATCGCCGACACCGCCACCTCGAAATCGTCCAGTTTGATAATCTCGACCATTTTGGCGTTGTTAATGCTCAGCATATAGCGCACGCTGCGCAGCACGTCGTTGTTCATCATGGGATTGCATTGCCTTTACTTGTCTAACGGGGACGTGCGCATTGTAAAAAAATGCCCCATACCCAAAATAGTTGGAGTTGCATCGCGGCGGCAAATTTGTAAGCCCCCGGAGCATAGTTAACTATGTGACCGGGGCGCGCAAATGCAGCCAACAAAGAGGCAGCTCCAAGTATGACGGGTATGGCCGCACACCTTGAATGTGCGGCAGTATAGGGATCGGCAAGGGGTTTCTCAATCGATTTGGCTTTTTTGCTGATACAGCGGGATATCTTCGCCGATGATGTACTTGTTGCGCAGCAGCGAAGAGACCTTATCCATGATCATCACCACCACCACCAGGATCAGGGTGATGAACATCACCACGTCCCAGTTCCACAGCCGCATGTTCTCCGCATACACCAGGCCGATGCCGCCGGCGCCGACGAAGCCCAGCACCGCCGCAGAGCGGGTGTTGGATTCGATCTGGTACAGGCTGAGCGCCAGGAAGGTGGGGAACGATTGGGTGAAGATGCCGTAGCGGTGCTTCTGCAACCCGTTGGCGCCCACCGCCGTCAGGCCGCGGCTCGGGGACTTGTCCACTGCCTCGTGCCCTTCCGCATACAGTTTGCCCAGCAGCCCGACGTCCTGCATCACGATAGCCAACACCCCGGCCAGCGGCCCCATGCCGACGGCGCGCACGAAGATCAGCCCCCAGATAGCCATGTCGATGCCGCGCAGCACGTCGAGCAAGCGGCGTACCAGCACCGAAATCGGCCGCAGCAGCGGCGTCGACATCACGTTGCGCGCGGCGAAGAACGACAACGGCAGCGCGATCAGCGACGCGGTGATCGTCCCGGCGAACACGATGGCGATGGTGATGCCAATCTGCTGAAAGTAGTACATGAACGGCCAGTTGACGAAGTCATGCCAGACGAACATGCGCAGAAAATAGCGCCCCAGCTGCTGGCAGCCGTTGATAAATTGCGGCCAGCTAATGCCGAAGACCAGGAAGAAGAACACGTAGTACAGCACGATCGCCAGCGCGATCAGGCCGACGGTGCGCAGGTAACGCCCCTGCTGCGCGAAGATCGCCGGATGCTGCTGTTTTAGCTGGCGCAGCGTTTCCGCCGACGCCGGAGTGCCCGCTGTCATTTTGCCCCCTCCACCACGCGCTTGCGCAGTTCGCCCGACACATAGTCGAGCACGGAAACCACCACGATGATCAGCAGCAGCGTCATGCTGACCTGATCGTAGCGGTCGAGTTTAATGTTGGTCATCAGCTCCTGGCCGATGCCACCCGCCCCCACCAGTCCCAAAATGGTCGACTGGCGGAAGTTGATCTCCAGCCGCATGAAGCTGTAGGAGAGAAACACCGGTTTCACCTGCGGCCACAGGCCGAAGCGCATGCGCTGCAGCGGCGTCGCGCCGCAGGCCGCCAGCCCGCGCACCGGCTTGTTGGAGGCGGTTTCGATCGATTCGTAGAACAGTTTGGTCAGGCTGCCGATGGTGTGCAGCGCCAGCGCCAGGAAGCCGGGAATGGCGCCGATGCCGAACGCCATCACGAACATCACCGCCCACGCCAGTTCCGGCATGGTGCGCAGAAACGCCACCAGCGTGCGGATCGCCAGCCGCACCGAGGCCGGAGTGTAGGTGTTGCCGGCCGCCAGGAACGCCAGTACGGTCGCCACCAGCACCGAGAAAATGGTCGCCGCCAGTGCCAGCTGCAGGGTCTCCCAGATCAGCGGCAGCTGAATGTTCAGGCGGTAACCCCAATAGGCTAGCGAGCCTTCGGTGCGCCCGTCGGCGAACAGCAGGTGCCAGTGCAGCGTCGGAATGGTTTCGGCCAGGTAGTCGAAGAAGTGCGGAATAGACACCCAGACAGTGTGCAGGTTGAACTCGGCGAGGTTGCCGGCGCCCAGGTACAACACCACCAGCCCGAGCGACCACAACAGCGCTTCGCGCTTTTGCTTGCTGCGGATCCGTTGGTAATAGTGTGCGAAATCGGTATTCAAAACAGGTCTTCCATCTTTATGGAACAAGGGGTTCAGCACGCTGAACCCCTTCATTCGGACGGCCGAGGCAGCCGGGAATTAACGGTCGCCTTTGGTCAGCTCGCGCTTCATATCGATGATGTTCTGGTATTCCGCCAGGGTGGTGTCGCCGATGTGCTGCTTGCCGCCCATCGCTTTGATAAAGCACTGGTGATCGTCTTTATCCAGCTTCTTGATGGCGGTGACCACTTTGGCCTTGAAGTCGGCCGGCAGCGAGTTGCTCACCAGGATCGGGCCGTTCGGGATCAGCGGCGACTGCCAGATGATGCGGATCTGTTTCATCAGGTCCGGGTGATCCATGCGGATCATGCGGGTGAACGCGCCGCTGGTGTAGCCGGTGTTGTAATCGCCGATCATCGACGCCCAGGTTACCGCACCTTCGAACTGGCCGTTCAGCACGCCGAGGATGTCCTGCTCGTGGCCGCCGGAGAAGGTGACGCTGGAGAAGGTGTTGTTGTATTTGTTGTCGACCGTGCCGCCGAACAGCTTTTTAAACGCCTGGTTCGGGATCAGGAAGCCGGAGGTGGAGTCCGGATCGGCGAAGCCGATGGCCTTGCCCTTCAGGTCTTCCAGCTTCTGGTACGGGCTACCGGCCTTCACCACCACGACCGAGTGGTAGCCGCGCGACTGGTCGACGTCGTCGACCGCGATGCCGACGATGTCCACCGCTTTCGGATCCTTG
This sequence comes from Serratia sp. LTN-2, assembly GCF_059740205.1. NCBI lineage: Bacteria > Pseudomonadati > Pseudomonadota > Gammaproteobacteria > Enterobacterales > Yersiniaceae > Serratia > Serratia sp. LTN-2. The sequence continues at coordinate 487,968 of NZ_JCAXDO010000002.1, forward strand.
ATATAGACCGAAGCGAACGAGGACGGCGACATGCTCAGCACCAGATCAATCTTGCCGCCCAGCAGGCCCTGGATCACGCCGGAATAGTCGGACGAGTTGCGCAGCTTGGTATCGACGTTCAGCTCTTTATCCAGGAACTGCTTCACGCACTGGTTATCGCCGATCTGCTGGGTGGCGTTCTGGCCGCCGAGAATGCCCAGGTTCAGCTCTTTCGGCGCATCCGCTGCGGCAGCATTAAAGACCATCATCGCGCCGGCCATCAGGGTGGTCAGACTCAATACTTTTTTCATTAGGTGTGCCTTGTGTGTAAAGGGTAAAGGTCAAAAGTGCTTCAATGGATCTGATTGGCTTCTTCGCCATACAGCTGGTGCAGGATCCGTTCGTTCAGTTGCGAAGGATGCCCGTCAAACACGATCTTCCCGTGGGCGATGCCGATCACCCGCGAGCAATACTCTTTCACCAGTTCGACCGAGTGCAGGTTCACCATCACCGCGATGCCGTCTTCGCTGATTTTCTGCAGCGCGTCCATGATGCGGCGGGTGTTTTTCGGATCGAGCGACGCCACCGGCTCATCGGCCAGCAGGATTTGCGGGTTTTGCATCAGCGCACGGCAGATGGCGACGCGCTGCATCTGGCCGCCGGAGAGGTGCTCGGCGCGCTGCAGCGCATGCGGCAGCATGTTGAGCCACTGCAACAGCTCGATGGCGCGAGCGCGGTCGGCGTCATCGAACAGTTTGAAGAAGGATTTCAGGGTAGACGTGTGGCTCAGACGACCCAGCAGCACGTTGGTCATCACATCCAGCCGCGGCACCAGGCAGAAGTCCTGGAAGATCATGCCGCAGCGCGCGCGCCACTGGCGCATCTGGCGGCCGGCAAGCTGGGCGATATCCTGCGCCACGCCATCGTCTTCGAAGTGCAGCATCTCGCCGCAGCTGGAAGGGATGGTGCCGTTCAGGGTGTGCAGCAGCGTGGACTTGCCCGCGCCGGAACGGCCGATCACCGCCACGAACTCGCCGGCGTGCAGATCGAAGTTGATGTCATCCAGCACGCGCTGCTGCGCTTTGTAGGCCTTGCCGAGTCCCTTTACCGATAACACTTTGCGGGATGCGGCGGCGTGCTGCCCTGGGAAGTCGTGCTGTGCCAATTTTAACAGTGCCTGAGCCATATGATTTCTCTGGTTTCAGTGGCTAATCATTATGGGCACCTATTAACGAATAAGTTTATGACAGTGGGATGATGGTTTTATGGCCGGGGCGTGACGCGTGACGCCCCGGCGTGCGCATCATTCCAGGCTAAAGAAGTCCAGCCCCAGCGCCGCCTTGACCTGCTGCAGCGTCTGCTGGCTGACCTGATGCGCGCGGCGGGTGCCGTGCTGCAGGATGCGCGTCAGCTCGCCTTTATCGGCGATGAATTCGGCGCGGCGGGTGCGGATCGGCTCGAGCAGGCTTTGCAGGCAATCCTCCAGCAGCCGTTTGATTTTCACGTCCCCCAACCCGCCGCAGCGGTAATGCGCCTTCAGATCCGCCACCAGCGCGGCGTCTTCGCAGAAGGCGTCCAGGTAGGTGAACACCATGTTGCCCTCCACCCGGCCGGGATCGCTGACGTTGAGATGGCCGGGATCGGTGAACATGCTCATCACCGCCTTGTGCACCTCGTCGGCGCCGGCGCCAAGCGGGATGGCGTTGCCGCGCGATTTCGACATCTTGCCCTGCCCGTCCAGCCCCGGCAGACGCCCGACGTTGCTCAACAGCGGCTGGCACTCCGTTAATATCGGTTGGCCGACGATGTGGTTGAAGCGCCGCACGATCTCGTTGGTTTGCTCCAGCATCGGCAGCTGATCCTCGCCAACCGGCACGTGGGTGGCGCCGAAGGCGGTGATGTCCGCCGCCTGGCTGACAGGATAGATCAAAAAGCCGGCCGGCAGGCTGCGGGCGAAATCCTTCTCGGCGATTTCGTTTTTCACCGTCGGGTTGCGTTCCAGCCGCGCCACGCTGACCAGATTGAGGTAGTACATCGTCAGCTCGGCCAACGCCGGCAGCGCCGACTGCAGGCAAATGGTGGTCTTGTGCGGATCGATGCCCACCGCCAGATAATCGGCCACCACGTTGAGCACGTTGGCGCTGATTTTTTGCGGATTGTTGCCGTTATCGGTCAGGCCCTGCAGATCCGCCACCATCACCGTTTGGTTATGCTGGTGCTGCAGTTCCACGCGCTGGCGCAGCGAGCCGACGAAGTGGCCTAAATGCAGTGGGCCGGTGGCGCGATCGCCGGTAAGAATGGTGTAGCTCATGACAGTGCTCCTGAAGGTCTGTAGACCGCCGGATCAACGCCACAAAGAATAATGCCGCCAAACCGGCGGCATTAAAAAGAGATGTGAATACTCGTGCCGCCTCAGAAGAGGCGCCACCATGACTGATTGTGGGTGGAGTGCATTGATATATTCATGGCATCAAGGTATACCCGCTGCGGCAGCGCGTCAATAACCCGCCGCCGATGCGTAAGACGACGTTACATTCCGGCATTTGCGTTCCTGGCCCGGCGCGCTAGGGTAAAACCTTCAACCTGAAAAAGGAGCGCATGATGAAGATCGGATTTGCCGGACTGGGTGGGATGGGCAGCGCCATGGCGGCCAACCTGTTGCAGGCGGGCTTCGCCTTAACGGTATGGAACCGCTCGCCGCAGGCGGCGCAGCCGCTGGTGAGCGCCGGCGCGCGGCAGGCCGAGCGGCCGGAACAGTTGGCCGATGCCGACGTGCTGATCACCATGCTGGCTGACGATGCCGCCACGCAACAGGTGGTGGTGGACAGCGGATTGCTGCAACAGATGAAACCGGGCGCGCTGCATATCAATATGGCGACCATCTCGGTCGAACTCGCCAAACGCCTGACGGCGCTGCATGAGGAACACGGCATCGGCTATCTCGCCGCGCCGGTGCTGGGCCGGGTCGACGTGGCCGCCGCCGGCAAGCTGAATATTCTGGCGGCCGGCGATAGCGAGCGGCTGAAGCAAGCGCAGCCGCTGTTCGATGCCCTCGGCCAGAAAACCTGGCACTTCGGCGCCGATCCGGCGCAGGCCAACGTGGTCAAGATCGCCACCAACTTTACCTTGGCCAGCGCCATTGAAGCGATGGCGGAAGGCAGCGCGCTGGTGCGCAACTACGGCGTGTCCGGCGCCGACTACCTGCAGATGCTGAGCAGCACCGTCTTCGCTGCCCCGGCCTATCAGGGCTATGGCGCGCTGATCGCCGCCGAGAAGTATTCACCCGCCGGATTCCGGCTGGCGCTGGGGCTGAAGGACGTCGGGCTGGCGCTGGCCGCCGGCGCCGACAGCCATACGCCGATGCCGTTCGCCGGGGTGCTGAAAGACAACTTCCTCGACGCGATGGCGCAGGGGGATGCGGATCTGGATTGGGCGGCGCTGGCCAAGGTGGCGGCGCGGCGGGCGGGCCTGAAATAACGAACGGAGGCCGAGGCCCCCGTTTTTCCGTAATCAGAACACGATGTCCACCGCAGGCACGGCGCGGATCGACACGCCGAAGCTGTCGATATTCGACAGCGTCTCGTTATGGTGGGTGCGGATCAGCAGGCCGTCGGCATAGGATTTGTCGTGGCAGGTATGAGCATCCGCCGCCAGCGTCACCGGATAACCGCGCGCCGCCGCGCTACGCACCGTGGTATCGATGCAAAACGGCGTGGAGTAGCCGCACACCACCAGCTGCGAAACGCCGTTGGCGATCAGCAATGCGCCCAGCGAGGTGCGCAGGAAGGAGTCCGGCGTGGTTTTCTCCACCCGGTGGTCGCCCGGCGCCACCGTCAACGCCGCAAGCACTTGCCAGGCGGCGCTGCCGTGCGGCAGTTCGTCGTCCGGCGTGTGGTGCTGAATCACGACAACCGGCGCGCCGGCCCGACGGGCGCGCTCGCTCAGCAGATTGATGCGCGCAACGGTGCCCGTGGCATCCGCCGGCGGCGGCGTAAACAACCCTTCCTGCACATCGATAATCAACAGCGCGGCGGTCATGGCAGCTCCTGAAGAGTCAATCGCATCAGCACACCGGCTGGCGCGGGCGGAAAATATGGTCGACGCCCTGCTCGCGCAGCCGGTTCACCAGATCGTGCCCGCCGTTCGGCGTGGCGTGCGCCAGTTGGCGTTCGGCGGTAAACACCGGGCTGGCCCAGAACAGGTTCACCGGGTCGCCGTACTGCTGCGGCAAAGCCAGGTGCGCGTTATATGGGTAGAAGGACGACGATAAAATATAGCCCTCGTAGCCCAGCGGCGCCACGTCCGACTCCAACGTATGCCCTTCGCCGATCCAGGTTAGCCGCGCCCAAGGCGCGTGCGCGAAACCGGCCAGCGCGCTGGCCATCTGCACCGCGTTGTCTTCGGTCATGTATTGACTGTCGATGGCGATCGCCATCTCCATGCGGCGATAGCGCGAAGCCTCGTCGTTGAACAGGATCTCCACCCACGGCATCGGCCGGATGCTGACCCCCATGGTGAGAAAGTAATAAATGCCGTCGCGCTCGTGCTGGGTGATGGCCATCGGCGGCCACTTGCCCTGATCGATGGCGTAGTATTTTACCGAGGGGCCGAAATGCTGCTCATAGCGCGCCTGAAAATCGCGCTGCATCTTCGGCCACGGATTGCCCTCTTCACGCTGCCAGCTGCGCCAGAATTGGCGGGTGCTCTCCGCCTGCGCATATTGCGTGTTGGTCGAGGCCGAACCGAGCGGATAGGCCAACGGGCTCTCCTTGATGCAGCTGGCGGAATAGCACACCGAATGGTCGATATACAGGCTCCAGCCGGGGATCACCGCCAGCAGTTGGCCGTAATACCACAGGGCTGCGCCGTCGTCGCTTTCGCTCCACACCACCATCAACCCTTCCGGGTTCAGCGGCGCTTCCCCTTCCAGGTTGCGGCAAAACTCCGCCGCCAACATCGGCGGCTGCCCTTGCTCCAGCGCGGCGCGATCTTCCTGCAGCGGCGCGGCGGCCAGATTGCGCAGCCAGCAGGCACGCACCTGATAGCGATCGCTGTAGGCTTCGGCGGGATAGATGTAAAAATAGGCTGCCCGGTGATCTTGCTGAACCACCGCGACCAGCGTCTGGTTCTCATTGCTGACTTCAGCAAGTACGTATGATTCGTTCATATCACCTCAATAGGGTCAGGGCGCGGCAGAATCGGCTGCGCGCCAAAAATGGAATGTGGCTTTGCCCCCAAGTGTAAAACGCATTACTGGCCGGATCACCCGTAAAAGTCTCAAAAGCGGCCGTAAACGAAGATAAACAAAGACTAATTATAGCGGCTGTGGCTTATGACGGCTGAGTAATGCGCCGCACCGCGCGCTGATAGGAGCCGTTGCGCATCGACGCGCCCAGCACCTTGCCGAGGCCTGCGGCGCCCGTTCGCACCAGCCGCCGCCGCAGCGCGCCCGGCTGAAAACCGAACTGCCGCTGCGCCCAATCGGGCAACAGATCGATGCCCGCCTGCATCACCACCCTGCCGAGCGGGCGCGCCAATGCGCTCGGCGCCGGCGCCTTCAGCAGAATGCGTGCCACCTCTTGAGTCCGTTCGTCGCACACCAACTGCGGCCGCATCGTCTGCAGGTACTCTTCGACCTCCGCGCAGGACTGGGGGATGGCGGTCGCCCCCAACGCAGCGGCTATCCGCGCCGCTTCGCGATAGTATTGATCCTGTAAATCGCGGGAAAGATGGGGATTGCGGTAGCGCAGGTGGCTGGCCAGAAAACGGCTGCTCTCCGCCACGTGAACCCAGGTGAGCAGCGCTGGATCGCTGGCGGCATAAGGCGTGCCGTCGCTGCCGACGCCGGTCACCCGCAGATGGATGGCTTTGACTTTGGCGATCAGCCGCTCCGCCTCGGCGGTCGGGCCAAAGGTGGTGACCGACACGAACTGGCTGGTGCGGCGCAGGCGGCCAATCATATCTTCGCGGAAGTTGGAGTGATCCCACACCCCGGCCAGCGCCAGCGGGTGCAGCATTTGCAGCAGCAAGGCGCTGACGCCGCCGCACAGCATCGGGGTGAAATCGCGGTGTACCTGCCAGATGACCGACTGCGGGCCGAACAACCCCGGATCGCCCGGCGGGTTCTCGAAGTCGACGCCGCCGAGCGCCAGCCCGGTCAGGCTGAGCACCTGTTTTTCTATCGCTGCGCGTACCGCTTCCATCCTGTCGCCCTCTTGCTGGTTCAGCGGCCAGTGTATCATGCGGCGAACGCCTCATTGCGCCATGGGCGGTTGAAAGCATTAACTTGCTGAATTACAGTTGTTATACCGCTTGCAAGAAGGCGGGCCTATTCGATCCACTGCAGAGGCGCTTTGCAGGGCGTTAACCCACGTTAATTCGGCACTAACCCCACAAAACCTCTATCTAGTTTCTTTTCCTTCAACTTAGATAGCAGAGAGTTCGATGATTACCATCAGAGCACGCGCGGCGGAAGACAACGCGCAATTGGCAGATATCTGGCTGCGTTCGGTGCGCGCCACCCACCATTTTTTAACCGAAGACAACATCGCGCAGTTGTTCCCGCTGGTGTTGAATGACTACCTGCCCGCGGTCAACGTCTGGGTGGCCGAAGACCAACCGGGGCATCCCTGCGGCTTTATCGGCCTGAACGGCAACAAGGTGGAGATGCTGTTTATCGATGCCGATCAGCGCGGCCAAGGCGTGGGCAAAGCGCTGTTGACCCACGCGGAAACGCTGCACGATGAGCTGCAGCTGGACGTGAACGAGCAAAATCCGCAGGCCAGCGGCTTTTACCGCCACTATGGGTTTGTCATCACCGGCCGCTCGCCGCTCGACGGCCAGGGCAACCCGTTCCCGCTGCTGCACATGAAGCTGGACAAACGCTAGCCCGCCATCGCCGGCCGCCCTGCGGCCGGTTTTTCCCCTCCACGTTTCGCCCGCCGTTATATATATCAAACAAGAATAAGTAATAGATTTTACATTCTTCCTGTCACTATAAACCCTCGGTAGGATTGCCCGGTATTCACTCGCAACAGCGGTTCCGTCCGCCACTTCCCGCCGGGCTGTGCCCCGCCGATAAGCCGAACGATCCCTGTCCGGCGCAACGCGTTCCGGACGGAATGCTGTGATGTATCGATAAGGATTCGCTTCGCTATGATCGTTCTTTCGAACGTTTGCAAAACTTTTGACAGCACTCAGGGCCCCGTCGTGGCGGTAGACGACGTCAGTCTGGCGGTAGACGCCGGGCAAATTTACGGCATCATCGGCTACAGCGGCGCCGGTAAAAGCACGCTGATCCGCCTGCTCAACGGGTTGGAAACACCGACCCGCGGCCGCATTGAGGTGGGCGGTTTCGACATCGCCCGCGCCAAAGGCAGCCATCTGCGCCAGGCGCGGCTGAAAATCAGCATGGTGTTTCAGCACTTCAACCTGCTGTGGTCGCGCACCGTCAGCCAGAACATCGCGTTTTCCATGCAGATCGCCGGCGTGCCCAAGGCGCGGATTGCGCCGCGCGTGGCGGAGTTGATCGCGCTGGTCGGCCTGCAGGGGCGCGAAGACGCCTACCCGTCGCAGCTCAGCGGCGGCCAAAAACAGCGCGTCGGCATCGCCCGCGCGCTGGCCAATAAGCCGAGCGTGCTGCTGTGCGACGAGGCCACCTCGGCCCTCGATCCGCAGACCACCGACGCCATTCTCGATCTGCTGCTGGACATCAATCGCCAGCTGAAACTGACCATCGTGCTGATCACCCACGAGATGCATGTGGTGCGCAAGATCTGTCACCGCGTGGCGGTGATGGAGAACGGCCGCATCGTCGAAGAAGGCCCGGTGCTCGACGTCTTCACCCGACCGCAGCAGCCGATCACCCGGCAGTTCGTCAAACAGGTGTCGCAATATGCGGACGCCGAAGAGAGCTTCAACCCACGGCTCACCGCCCACCTGCCGGGCGCGATCTTCAAGCTGACCTTCGTCGGCGTGCAAACCCATCAGGCGGTGATTTCCGAGGTGATCCGACGCTACGCCCTGACCGTCAACATTCTGCACGGCAAGATCAGCCACACCCTCAACGGTTCGTACGGCGAACTGTACATCCACGCCGAAGGCAACGAACAACAGGTCGCCGACATGCTCAAGTTGCTGAACGAAAGAAACATCGCCGTCGAGGTTATCCAACATGATTGAATCCCTGTTCCCCCACCTGCGTCTGGATCAACTGTGGGACGCCACCTGGGAAACGCTGTACATGACCGGTCTCGCCGGTTTGGCCACGCTGGTGCTGGGTATGGTGCTCGGCGTGCTGCTGTTTTTAACCTCGAAAGGGCAGCTGTTGCAGAACCGAGCGGTCTACTCGCTGATCTCCGTGCTGGTCAACGTCTTCCGTTCCATTCCGTTCATCATTCTGATCGTACTGCTGATTCCGTTCACCAAGTCGCTGATCGGCACCATTCTCGGCGCCGACGCCGCCCTGCCGGCGCTGATCGTCGGTGCGGCGCCGTTCTACGCCCGGCTGGTGGAGATTGCGCTGCGCGAGGTCGACAAAGGGGTGATCGAGGCGGCGCGCTCGATGGGTGCCAAAAACCGCACCCTGATTTTCCGCGTCTTGCTGCCGGAGAGCTCGCCGGCGCTGGTTTCCGGCATCACCGTCACTCTGATCGCGCTGGTGAGCTACACCGCGATGGCCGGGGTGATCGGTGCCGGCGGCCTGGGCAACCTGGCCTATCTGGAAGGATTCCAACGCAACCACAGTGACGTGACGCTGGTGGCGACGCTGACGATTCTGCTGATCGTTTTCGTCATTCAGTTCATTGGCGACACCCTGACAAGAACGCTCGACAAACGTTAATTAACCAAGGAAAACGATGATGAAAAAGCACCTACTGATGTTGGCTTTCGCCTCCGTCGCCACCCTCGCCTCCTATGGCGCCGCCGCGGCGACCAAGCTGGTGGTCGGCGCCTCCAACGTGCCGCACGCCGAAATCCTCGAACAGGCCAAACCGATACTGGCGAAGGAAGGCATCGATCTGCAGATCAAGCGCTTTCAGGATTACATTCTGCCGAACACCGCCCTGGCCAGCCACGACATCGACGCCAACTACTTCCAGCACGTGCCTTACCTGAACTCGGTGCTGAAAGACCATGCCGATGACAAGAGCTACGACTTCGTCAGCGCCGGCGCGATCCATATCGAGCCTATCGGCATCTACTCGAAAAAGTACAAAAGCCTGAAAGATCTGCCGGACAGCGGCAAAATCATCATGCGCGACGCGGTGGCGGAAGAAGGCCGTATCCTGTCAATCTTTGAACAGCAAGGCGTGATCAAGCTGAAACCGGGGGTGAGCAAGGTGGATGCGCGCATCGCCGACGTGGTGGAAAACCCGAAACACCTGAAGTTCCAGGCCAACGTTGAGGGCGCGCTGCTGCCGCAGATGTACAACAACGACGAAGGCGACGCGGTGGTGATCAACGCCAACTACGCCATCGACGCCGGGTTGAATCCCACCAAAGACCCGATCGCGGTCGAAAGCGGCGAAAACAACCCGTACGCCAACATCATCACCGTGCATAAAGCCGACGTGAACAAACCGGAGATCGTGGCACTGGTGAAGGTGCTGCACTCCAAGCCGATTCAGGACTTTATTCGCGAGAAGTACCAGGGCGCGGTGATCCCGGTCAATCAGTAATGCTTTACGGTGCCCGGTGAAAACCGGGCCCGTTATTACACCTTATTGCCTATCTGGCTGAGCCGCGGCCACACCAGCATCAGCGCCTCGAGCAACCGCAACAGATCGCCCCGGTTTGCCCCTTCGCGCGCCTGCACCGACATGCCTTCAATGGTGCAAATCACGTATTTCGCCAGCAGCGCGGTGTCGGTTTTCGCCAGCAGTTCGCCTTGTTGCACCTTGCGATCGAAGCAGGCTTTCAGCGCCGCTTCCTGCGCATGATGTTTCTTGCGCAGCATCTGGGCGACGTCGTCGGAAGCGGACGATAGCGCGGCGGAGGCACACACCATAAAGCAGCCTGACGGCGTATCGGGGTCGGTAAACACTTCGACGGAAGAACGCACGTAGGCCTCGACGATCTCGGCCACCGGCAACGCCTGTTCCAACAGTTGGTTGGTGCAGGCGGTATATTTTTGCAGATAGCGCTCCACCGCCGCGCGGAACATCCCTTCCTTGTTGCCGAACTCCGCATACAGCGTCGGTGCTTTGGCGCCGGTCACTTCCACCAGATCGGCCAGCGAAGTGGCTTCATAACCGTGCCGCCAGAACAGATCGAGCGCGCTTTCCAGCGCCCGGTCGCGATCAAATTGTTTCGGTCTGCCACGGCTTTTCTTGCCGCAAACCGCTTCATTGATGCTCATCGCTCCTCTCCTATCCCGCTCCACGGCAGGGTTAGCACAAATAACTTAACGATCATTATAAAAAAATATTGCGCCCGCGTCGAGAACCGATTAGCATTTAGTTATCGATCGTTAAGAAAAATTAGCGAACCGGATTAACACCCTCTATTCACCGTTATCGGAAAGGAATTAACATCATGAAAAACTTAAAATTAACTCTAGCAGCCCTCGCTCTGGCCAGCGTTTCCTTCGGCAGCTTCGCCGCTGATTTAGTCAGCAGCCAACCGGCCGACCAGCAGAAAGTGGGCGTCATCACCGTCAGCGGCGCATCCGATCTGACCTCACTGGAAAGCAGCCTGGCTGCGAAAGCCGATCAGGCCGGTGCAAAATCCTTCCGCATCATCGGCGCCGGTGGTAACAACCAGCTGCACGGCACTGCTGAAATCTATCAATAACAAAGCATTACACTCACGGACTGCACGACTTTCTGCTCACCGCGCCAGGGCGTAAGAAAAAAATTAATTAACGAACGTTAAAAAATACTTGCAATCCGTCAAACCGGCATCTAACATTAAATTATCGATCGTTAATTAATTTAACGACCTTACCAAACAAACATTGTAAAGAACACAGATAGGAAATAAGACCATGAAAAACCTGAAAATGACCATCGCCGCCATCGCACTGGCCTCCGTCTCCTTCGGCAGCTTCGCCGCCGAACTGGTCAACGCTCAACCGGCCGATCTGCAAAAAGCCGGCGTCGTCACCGTCAGCGGGGCATCCGACCTGAGCAGCCTGGAGAACAAACTGGCGGCCAAAGCCGACGCGGCGGGCGCAAAATCCTTCCAGATCATCGCGACCACCGGTGACAACAAGCTGCACGGCACCGCGATCATCTACAATTAATTGCCAGACCGGCAATCGTGCAAAAGGGCGGCTTAGGCCGCCTTTTGTTGGTTTTGACGCCAACATTCTGTTGTAAGCTGTAGCCACCTTTTCTTGCTGAGCCGAGCAACGCCATGACTCCCCTGCTGTTCCACAAATATCACGGGCTGGGCAACGACTACCTGGTGTGTCACCGTGCGGTCGCCGACCGCTTGAATCAGGAGCAAATTCGTCTGCTGTGCCATCCGCATTACGGCGTCGGTTCCGACGGCCTGCTGATCGACAGCGGCGACGCCGTCAATCCCACCCTGCGCATCATCAACCCGGACGGATCCGAAGCGGAGAAAAGCGGCAACGGTCTGCGTATCTACGCGCGCTATTTGTTCGACATCGGCCGCATAGGGCATCAACCGTTTCTGGTGCACACCGCCGGCGGCGACGTGCGCTGCCAGGTAGCGGAAGACCCGCATCAGATCACCGTGGAGATGGGGCGCGCCAATTTCAGCCCGGCGGCCCTGCCGGCGTTGATCGATCTGCCGGAGGCGCTGAACTACCCGTTGCCGCTGGAGGAAGAGACCTTGAGGGTGTCGCTGGTGTCGATGGGCAACCCGCACTGCGTGGTGCCGGTTGAAAAACTGGATCTGGCACAGGTGCGCCGGCTGGGGCCGCAGATTGAACGCCATCCGCTGTTCCCGAAACGCACCAATGTACAACTGGTGGAAGTGGTCGATCGCCAGACGCTGCGCATCGGCATCTGGGAGCGCGGCGCCGGTTTCACCCTGGCCTCCGGCAGCAGCAGCTGCGCCGCCGCCAGTGTGATGCGCAAGCTGGGACGAGTCGACGATCGGGTCAGCGTACGGATGCCGGGCGGCGAGCTGCAGATCGCCTTCAGCGGCGACTTTCAGGTCAGCATGCGCGGGCCGGTGCATAAAATCGCCACTCTGACGCTGGACGAAGATTGTTTTGCCGGCGGCGCGGGGTTGTTTACGGGATCCACCCCAGCAGCCTGAACCACAAATAGTCCAACGGCACCAGCAGCGCGAAGCTGAGCAGCGCCAGCAACAGGCACAGCTTCAGCCCCTCGCGCGCCGGCACTTTGCCCATCCCCATCGCCACCACGATCGGCGCAGCCTGATACGGCAGCAGCGGCGTGGCGTAACCGATCACCTGGGTCATCAGCACCGTCAGCAGCGGTAAACCGCTGCCCGCCGACAGCGCCTCCGCCAACGGGGTAAACAGCGCCGGCACGCCATTGGCGGTCACCACGAAATTGAGCAATGCGGTGATCCCCACCAACGCGCCGAACGCGGTGAACGGCTTGCCGTGCAGATCCGGTATCGCCGTCAACAGCACGCCGCCCAGTCGATCGCCAAGACCCGAATGGCTGACCAGCGCGGTCAGGCCCAAGATCCCCGCGACATAGATGCAGGTGCGCACGTTGACCCCGACGGCGAACTGCTCGCCGTTGAGAAAACCGATGCGCGGCAGCAGGCAGCAACACGCCGCCGCCAACCCCACCCAGGCGGGAGCGATGCCGTGCCAGCTGTCGGTCATCCACAGCAGCACCGTGACGCCCAACAGCGCGATCAGCCGCCATTCGGCGGCGCTGAGCGGAGGTTGCGCCGCCATGGCCGCCACCGGCTGCGGCCGGGCGCGAAACAGGCCGCAAATGCACAGCGTCAGCAGCGCGCCTTTGGCTACCCCGAGAACCGGGGCGTGCAGCAGCAGATAAGTGAGATAAGCGAAGTGGCTGCCGTAGGCATTTTCCGCCGCGCCGCTCATCACCAGGTTGGGCACGTTGGCCGGCAGAATGCTGGCGGAGAGCTGGAAGGTGCCGAACCCCACCGCCAGCGCCAAACCGATACGGCCGCGTGACCCTTCCGCCAGCCCGGCGCGCTCGGCCAACGCCATGACGATCGGCATCAGCAGCGTGATGCGCCCCATATTGGAAGGCATGACAAACGCCAACGCATAGCTTATCGCCACTACGCCGCCCACCAGGCGGAGCCAGGAACCGGACAGATGCGGCAAGAGTCGGTTGGCCAGGCGATCCGCCAGCCCGGTGCTGCGGATGGCGGTGCCCAGTACGAAGCCGCTGAGCACCAGCCAGAATGCGGAAGACGCAAAACCGGAAAAGGTCACCGCGGCGGGCGCCAGCTGCAACACCATCACCGCCGCGAAGAACAGCAGCGCGACCACATACTCCGGTAAACGGGCGCTGGCCCAGAGCACAATGACCACCAGCGTAACCAGCGCAGACAGCGCCATCGGATCCCCCAACATCCTTCTCCTCCCTGATAAAACGTTATGATTGTTATCAAACGGTTAACAGGGTGACACAAGGCGCGGGCGCTAACCTTGAAACCGCTCACATATCGTCGTTCTGCAGATTTTTCAGCATGCACACGTTGCAGCCGTGGTGGCCGGTATTGCCGCGCCGCTCCGTCAGCAGCGTGAAACCGAGCGCGTAGTACAACCCGATCGCCTCTTTCAACTGCTCGGTGGTTTCCAGGTAACAGTAGCGATAACCCGCCGCCCGCGCCGCCTTCAGCGCCTGCACCACCATATGGCGCGCCATGCCCAATCCGCGCGCGCCGGGTTTGAAGAACAGTTTCTGCAGTTCGCAATAGCCGGGCTCTTCGCCGGCCAGCGGCGCCATGCCGACGCCGCCCACCACCTGCCCGTCCCGCTCCAGCACCCAATAGCGGCCGCCGTTGTCGCGATACAGGCCGGTCAACCGATCGAGATCCGGATCGTGCAGGCTGACCCCCTCCATCTTGTCCATGCCGTACTCGCGAAACACGCCGCGAATGATCGCCGCCATCGCCGCATCGTCGCGCGCGGCGATCGGCCGTACCCGCAGGTTGGCGTCGCGCTGTTTGCGCGCGCTGCGCAGCGCCGCGGTCATCTTTTTCATCGCCGCAGTGGTGCTCGCCAGCTCATCGTCGTCCAACTGCGCCAGCGCCGCCTGCATAAAACCGTCGGCGTCGTTCTCGATGCTGGCCAGCGTCTTGCCGCCCGGTTTACTCAACCGATGGAGGCTGTGCCGCTTGTCATCCGGATGATCCACCGTCTCTATCACGCCGGCGGCGACCAGGCTGCGCAACGCCCGGCTGGCGCTGGCCTTGTCAATGCACAATCGGGCCGCCAACTCCGTGACGCCGAGCGGCTGCTCGCTGACTTCGATCATCAGATGGATCTGCAGCGGCGAAAAGCGCGAGCCGTTGCTCTGCTTGTTCAACATGCCGAATTCTCTGACCAAACTGCGCGCCAATGCTCTGAAATCCCTGATGTTCACGGCGTTATGCTCCTCTGTGCTCTCTCGTTCGCTCTGCGTTGCGACAGATTATTGGTTGATAGTGTTACCTAATTTAGAACATAACGATAACGCATAAATAATTGCGAATGAATAACCAACGGCGTAAGCGGATATGTCAAAACATTTCATTAAACAGAATTTTAAACTTATAAATAACGATAAATTGAATTTAAATATTAAATAATCAATTAAAATTGAAATAAAAACCAAATAAAAAAGGGCGCAAAAACAACAAGAATAGAGACAATAAAGAAAACAAAACACATCCAATTGAAAAATAATAATAAAAATGAATAATCAAAAAGATTGATAGCGACAACCTCACCGCTATCTCGTTAAGATCGGTTACATATTTCCTTCCGCCCCCGCTCTTCTCTCTGCGTCATTTACCCTTTTGCCAAAAGTAGCCCATGCTTTTAACTGCTCCTCTCCTTCTGGCTAACCGGGACGCTGGCTCATGACGCAAAAAACCACCCTGCTGCAATTTTTCCACTGGTATTACCCCGACGGCGGCAAACTGTGGCGGGAGGCCGCCGAACGCGCCCCGCACCTCGCCGAACTGGGCATCACCGCCCTGTGGCTGCCGCCCGCCTATAAGGGCGCTTCCGGCGGCTACTCCGTCGGCTACGATACTTACGATCTGTTCGACCTGGGCGAATTTGACCAGAAAGGCAGCGTGGCCACCAAATACGGCGACAGGGCGGCGCTCGAACATGCCGCCACTACCCTGCGCGAACACGGCGTGGGGGTGATCTACGACGTGGTGTTCAACCACAAGCTCGGCGCGGACGAAAAAGAACGGGTACACGTGTTCAAAGTGGATGCCAACAACCGCAATGACATCGACGACCAGGGCTTCGACGCGCTGGCCTATACCCGCTTCACCTTCCCCGGCCGCCAGGGCATGCACTCCGAATTCATCTGGGATTACAAATGCTTCGGCGGCGTCGACTACGTTGAGCAACCGGACGACAAAGGGGTATTCAAAATCGCCAACGACTATGGCGACGACGGTTGGAACGATCAGGTCGACGACGAGAAAGGCAACTACGACTATCTGATGGGCGCCGACGTCGAGTTCCGCAACGCCGCCGTGACGGAGGAGCTCAAATACTGGGCGCGCTGGCTGCTGGACAGCCTGCCGTGCGACGGCTTCCGCCTCGACGCCGCCAAACACATTCCCGCCTGGTTTTTCAAAGAGTGGGCGGATCACGTGCGCGGCAGTGCGCAACGCGACCTGTTTATCGTTGCCGAATACTGGTCGCACGATCTCAGCGCGCTGCAACAATACATCGAGTTGGTGGACGGTAAGGTGATGCTGTTCGACGTGGCGCTGCACCTGAAGTTTCATCAGGCGTCGAAACAGGGCGACGGCTTCGACATGGCACAGATCTTCACCGATACCCTGACCGCCGCCGATCCGGCCCATGCGGTGACGCTGGTCGCCAACCATGACACCCAGCCACTGCAGTCGCTGGAAGCGCCGGTGGAACCCTGGTTCAAACCGCTGGCCTACGCGCTGATCCTGTTGCGCGAACAGGGCGTGCCCTGCGTGTTTTACCCAGACCTGTATGGCGCCAGCTACCGCGACAAAGGGCGCGACGGCGGCGAATACCAAATAGACATGCCGGCGATCCCGGAGCTGGAGAAACTGATCGCCGCTCGCCAGCGCTTCGCCAACGGCCCACAAACCGACTACTTCGACGACAGCCACTGCGTGGCCTTCAGCCGCGCCGGCACCGCCGAGGCCCCCGGCTGCGTGGTGGTGCTGACCAACGGCGGCGAGAGCGGCAAGACGGTCGCGCTCGGCGCCGATCTGGCGCACACCGCCTGGCGCGATTTCCTCGGCAACCGCCAGGAAGAAATCACTACCGACGATCAGGGCAGCGCCCATTTCCCGGTCAATGCCGGCAGCGTCAGCGTTTGGGTGCCGGCCGCCAGCCTGTGAGCGCCTGCCGCCGCGTAATGATGACGCGGCGGCAAAACTAATGTTTGCCTTTCGGGTCTAACTTACGCTATCAACTGCGCAAGCCATTCACACCGGAGCCTAAATAGGGTACAAGGCTGCATGAAAATTCCAAAACGACTCCAGCCGCTGGTTGATGACGGGTTAATCGACGAAGTCATCCGCCGGTTGAAAAGCGGCAAAGAAGCCGACGTGTTTATCGTGCGCTGCGGCGATGAGATCCGCTGCGCCAAAGTGTACAAAGAGGCCGAGAAGCGCAACTTCAAGCAGGCCGTTCACTATCAGGAAGGGCGCAAGGTCCGCAACAGCCGCGACGCGCGCGCCATGAGCAAAGGCTCCAAATTCGGCCGCCAGCAGCAAGAGGAAGCTTGGCAAAACACCGAAGTGGACGCGCTGTATCTGCTGGCCAAGGCCGGAGTGCGGGTGCCGCAGCCGGATATCTGCCTGGACGGCGTGCTGCTGATGGAGCTGATCACCGACGAAGAAGGCCTGGTGGCGCCGCGCCTGAGCGATGTTACCCTGACGCCGGAACAGGCGCGCGCCGATCACGCCCTGATGATGAACTACGCGGTGCGCATGCTGTGCGCCGGGCTGGTGCACGGCGACCTGTCGGAATTCAACGTGCTGATGGATAAAGACGGGCCGGTGATCATCGATCTGCCGCAGGTGGTGGACGCCGCCGCCAACAACCACGCCAAAAGCATGTTCGAACGCGATATCGGCAATCTGGCGGAGTATTACGGCCAGTTCGCACCGGAGCTGCGCGACAGCCAATACGCCAAAGAGATCTGGGCGCTGTATCAGGAAGGCAACCTGACGCCGGACAGCGTGCTCAGCGGCCGGTTCAGCGAAATCCAGAAGCGCGCCGACGTCGGCTCGGTGCTGGAAGAGATCCAGGCCGCCAGCGAGGAGCACCAACGCCGGATGATGGCGCGCAATACGGAAGAGTAACGCGCCGCGCTATTCGACGCGAAACACGTCAGGCCGCTGCGGCGTCGCCGCCTCGTGATAGATATCCCCCAGATAGCCGGCGATCTCCTCTTCGCGCAGTTCGGCCGGCAGCACGATATCGTAGTTGGGGGAATACTTGCGCTCCGGCAGCGTCACGCGGAACAACCGCCATTCGTCCCCGATGCGCTTCACGCCCACCAGGCGGCCGAACACGTTAAAAATCATCATCCGCCATTCCCCCTCTCGTCGCTTTCAGGCTATAACACTGTGATGCCGCCGCAGTGAAAAGGAAAGCGTATGAGTGAAAAAACGCCGCAGTTCTGGCGCGATCCGCAGTTGCCGTTTGTCGAAGCACGCGCCATCGAGGATGGCCGCCAGGTGTGCTACAGCCTGCACAGCCACGAATTCTTTTCCATCGGCGCCATCACCGGCGGCATCAGCACCTATGTCAACGGCGAGCGGCGCATGCAGGTCGGCGCCGGCGATCTGGTGATCATCAACCCGCAGCAGGCGCATGCCTGCAACCCGATAGCCGACCGCCGTTGGTCGTACATCATGTTCTATCTCGATCTCGCCTGGATCGGCGCACTGCAGCAGGAACTGCTCGGCGGCGACGGCGACCGTTTTGTCCCCTTTAGCCAACCGCTTAGCCGCGATCCAGAGCTGTTCAGCGGCCTGAACCGGCTGTACGCGCTACTGACGGCTCCGCAGTGCGGCGCGCTGGAAAAGCAGATCGCCATGGTGGAGTATTTCAGCGCCCTGCTGCGCGCGCTGGGTGACATCCGCCATCCCGAAGCAACGCCGCATCCCCGGCTGGAAGCGGCGGCGGCGTTCATCGACGCGCACTGCACCCAGGCACTGACGCTGGAAGACATTTGCCGCGCCGCCGCCCTGTCGCCCTCTTACCTGATCCGCGCCTTCCGCCAGCGTTACGGCATGACGCCGCACGCCTATCTGGTCAATCGCCGCGTGCAGCACGGCCACCGCCTGTTGAAAAGCGGCCTGCCGATCGCCGCCGCCGCCAGCGAAAGCGGTTTTGCCGATCAGGCGCACTTTCAGCGCACCTTCAAACAGCTGTTGGCCGCCACGCCGGGCCAGTATCAAAAACCCTCAGCCAGCAGATAGCAGGCGCTGGCCGCCAACAGCAGCGCCATCGCGCGGTTGAAACGCTGCACGTTGCGCGCCTGCCTGAGCAGGCCGCGCAGCATCGCGCCGACATAGGCCCAGCAGGCCACCGAAGCATAGCAAATCACAAAATAGAGCCCGGCGAACTGCCACAGCAGCAGCCAATCGCCGTCGCCGACAAAGGCGCCGAGGCTGGCCACCGACGCCAGCCACGCCTTGGGGTTCAGCCATTGCATCAGCGCACCGTAGCGCCAGGAAGGCGGCCGTGCCGCGCCGCGGCCCAAATTGCCATCATCAAACGCCAGGCGATAAGCCATAAACAGCAGGAAGGCCACACCGGCCCACTGGATCAAGCGGGTCAACGCCGGCCACAGGATCAGCAGCTGGTGCATGCCCAATCCCAGCAGCACCAACAACAGGGTAAACCCCAGCGTGGCGCCGAACACGTGACGCTGGGTCGCGCCAAAGCCGAATTGCGCCCCGGCGCTCAATGCGACGATGTTGACCGGGCCGGGGGTGATGGAGGCCGCCAGCGCAAACGCGGCCATAGAGAGGTAAATGTTCATGATAGGCACCTGAGAAAATATTCACAGGCACCAGAGTGCCGGGCCGCGCCGACCCGGTATTGAACAGAATTGCCCTGTTCGGTTTAACGCGCGATCGCCGCCCGGCGGCGCGGTAGCCCGAAGGTATTGACCGCCATGCCGGCCAGCACCAGCAATGCGCCGCCGAACTGAGCCGGCGACAGCGCTTCGTTCAGCAGCAACCAGGCGGCGAACAGCCCGACCAGCGGCACCAGCAGCGTCAGCGGTGCAACGCGCCAGGTCTCGTAGCGCCCCAGCAGGCTGCCCCACACCGAATAACCGAACAGCGTGGCGGCGAACGCCAGGTAGGCAACCGCCAGCCAGGTGCCGAGCTGCACATGGCTCAGGCTGCTCAGCACCGCCTGCGGGCCGTCGAACAGCCAGCTGCAGGCCAGGAACGGCACCACCGGGATCGGCGCGCTCCACACCACCAGCGATAAGATATTACGCTGCGGGAAACCGGCCAGGATCTTCTTGTTGGTCAGGTTGCCCAGCGCCCAGGAAAACGCCGCCGCCAGGGTCAGCAACAGGCCCGCCAGAGGCACCGCGCCGCTGCCCGGCTTATGCAGGCTGGCCTGCGCCAGCACCAGCATGCCGCCGCTGGCGATAGCGATGCCGACGAAATGATTGACGCGCAGCTTGTCGCCCATCAGCACGACCCCCAGCAGCAGGGTGAAGAACACCTGCGCCTGCAGCACCAGCGAAGCCAATCCCGCTGGCATGCCCACCTTGATGGCGACGAACAGAAAAGCGAACTGCGCGAAGCTCATGGTCATGCCGTACAGCAACAGCCATTTCCACGGAATGGTCGGGCGCGGGATAAAGAAGATCGCCGGCAACGCCACCAGCAAAAAACGCATTCCGGCCAGCAGAAACGGCGGCATGCCCTGTAAACCGAACTTGATCACGACGAAATTCACGCCCCAGATCACCACCACCAACAGCGCCAACAGCCGATCGCGCAATGTCATCCTCGCCCCGCTTATCCCATTGAAAATTCGCTTTAGCTTGCAGGTTACAGCCAAACCGGGCGTATGGACACCGGCAAAATCCGTCGATTATTCCGGCATCAGGCCGATAAAGGTGGTTTTCTTGCGCGGACCGGTCATCAGCGCTTCCAGCTTCTCCACGCACTGCAGATAGTGCGGAGTCTGCTTGTGCGCCGCCACCGCCTGCTCGTCGCGATAGGCTTCGTAGATGTAAAACCGCGTTGGAATATGCTCATCCTGCAGCACGTCGAAGCGCAGATTGCCCGGCTCTTCGATCGCCCCCAGGTGATTGGCGCGGAAAACCTCGATAAATTCGTCGATTTTGTCCTGTTTAACGTTGATCTCAACCAATGTGACGTGCATGACAGCTCCTTGTTTAAACGGCGCGCCGTAACATGGCGCTTTCCAACCATAGGTTCATTCCCGTCGATTGCCCTGCCGCAACGGCAATTTTGCCGCCTGGCTCACAAATCGCACCGGCGGTGCCCATACCTTCCCCGGCAGGGCAAGGCGGCGGCATCTATAGTTAACACTCCTCCCCCTGAGAGCATAGGCTATGGATAACTACTTGATGGCGCTGGACGCAGGAACAGGCAGTATTCGCGCGGTGATCTTCGATTTGGCGGGCAATCAGATCGCGCACGGCCAAGCGGAGTGGCAGCATCTGGCGGTGCCGGGCGTGCCCGGCTCGATGGAGTTCGACCTCAGCCGCAACTGGCAGCTGGCCTGTCAGTGCATCCGCCAGGCGATGCAACGCGCAGGATTGAGCGCTCAGGCGATCCGCGCGGTGGCCTGCTGCTCGATGCGTGAAGGCATCGTTCTGTACGATCGCAACGGCGTGCCGATCTGGGCCTGCGCCAACGTCGATGCGCGCGCCAGCCACGAAGTCAGCGAGCTGAAAGAGCTGCACAACCACGGTTTCGAACGCGAGGTGTATCACTATTCCGGCCAGACGCTGGCGTTGAGCGCCATGCCGCGCCTGCTGTGGCTGGCGCACCATCGGCCGGACATCTACCGCCAGGCGGCGACGCTGACCATGATCAGCGACTGGTTGGCCAACATGCTGAGCGGCGAGCTGGCGGTCGATCCTTCCAACGCCGGCACCACCGGCATGCTGGATCTGACCAGCCGCGACTGGCGGCCGGCGCTGCTCGATATGGCCGGCCTGCGCGCAGATATTCTGTCGCCGGTGAAAGAGACCGGCAGCGTGCTGGGGCGCGTCACCGAACAGGCGGCGCAGGAGAGCGGGCTGCTGCGCGGCACCCCGGTGGTGATGGGCGGCGGCGACGTGCAACTCGGCAGTCTGGGGCTTGGCATCGTGCGAGCCGGGCAAACAGCGGTGCTCGGCGGCACCTTCTGGCAGCAAATCGTTAACCTGCCGGAGCCGGCCATCGATCCGGAGATGAATATCCGCATCAATCCTCACGTCATTCCCGGCATGGCGCAGGCGGAATCCATCAGCTTCTTTACCGGCCTGACCATGCGTTGGTTCCGCGACGCGTTCTGCGCCGAAGAGAAACTGCTGGCGGAGCGGTTGGGCGTCGATGCCTACAGCCTGCTGGAAGAGATGGCGGCCAGAGTGCCGCCGGGCGCCTACGGCGTAATGCCAATCTTTTCCGACGCTATGCATTTCAAAACCTGGTATCACGCCGCGCCGTCGTTCATCAACCTATCGATCGATCCGGAACGCTGCAACAAACAAACGCTGTTCCGCGCGCTGGAAGAGAACGCCGCCATCGTCTCCGCCTGCAATCTGGAGCAGATCGCCGCCTTCTCCGGCGTGCAGGCCCGCTCGCTGGTGTTCGCCGGCGGCGGTGCGAAGGGCAAACTGTGGAGTCAGATCCTCAGCGACGTCACCGGGCTGACGGTACGGGTACCGGTGGTGAAAGAGGCCACCGCGCTGGGCTGCGCCATCGCCGCCGGCGTCGGCGCCGGGCTGTACGAATCGCTGGCCGAAACCGGCGAGCGCCTGGTGCGCTGGGAGCGCGAACATCAGCCGGACATGATCAACCACGCCTTGTATCAGGAGCAGAAGGAAAACTGGCGGCAGGTTTACGCCGATCAGCTGACGCTGGTGGATAACGGCCTGACCACCTCCATGTGGAAAGCGCCGGGGCTTTAAAACGCAAACGGGCGCCGCCAGGCGCCCGTTTGCCCGAGAGTCCGGCTTAAGCCAGCGTTTCCGGCAACACCAACCCGCCGTCAACGACGATCGTCTGCCCGGTAATGTAACCGGCGTCTTCAGACGCCAGGAAACAGACCGCCGCCGCAATATCATCCACGGAGCCCAGCCGTTTCAGTGGAATGGTTCTTTCTATATCCGCGATATACTCCTCCCCCATTTCACTCAGTCCTTCCGTCAGGACGTTGCCCGGCAATACGGCGTTGACGGTGATCTGGTCAGCGGCAAACTCAAGCGCCGCAGAGCGCATAAAGCCCAGCTGCGCCGCTTTACTTGACGCATAATGCGCCCAGCCGGGATAGCCCGTTAAAGGGCCGGTGATCGACGAAGTCAGCACAATCCGCCCGCAGGCGGATTGTTTCAGCCAAGGATACGCCGCCTGCACGCTGAAGAAGGTGCCTTTGCTGTTAATGGCGTGAACGTCGTCCCATTGCTGCTCCGTCATCTGATTGAGCGGTACGGAAGGAAAAACGCCGGCATTGCAGCACAACACATCCAGGCCGCCATTATGTGCCGCGAAGCGCTCTACGGTCGCGTTGAGTTTGTTGGCGTCGCGGACATCGCAGGCGTACCCTTGCAGCGTCAGTCCCATGCCCTGCGCCTTGTCTTGCGCAGCGGCGATTCTCTCTTCACCGCGCCCCACAATCCCCACCTGAGCGCCTTTTTTGGCGAAATAAAGCGCAATGCCCAACCCGATGCCGCCGCTCCCGCCGGTCACCAACACCTTTCTGCCTGCCATGTTTCCCTCCATTAAAAACAACCTCATTCATCGTTGATAAAATGAAAAAGCAATTAACCCTAGAGTCGAATAGCCGAGAAGTCAAAAATGCAGCAAAAAAATAAGTAATAATTACAATTATTTATATTACTCGGCAAATTATTGACATCGATTGAATGCCAATGAAAGGAGAGCGCCATGCCCGCTTTATAAAGACAGGTTCATTGACCGCTTTTCTTCCAGCAACTTGTCGATCACATCCGGTTCCGCCAGCGTAGAGGTATCGCCATGATTATCGGTATCGCCAATGGCGATATTACGCAGGATGCGACGCATGATTTTGCCGGAACGCGTCTTGGGTAACGCATCCGTCCAGTGCAGCACGTCAGGCACGGCGATAGCGCCGATCTCCTGGCGCACCCAGTTGCGTACCTCGGCATACAGCTCAGGCGTCGGCGCCTCGCCGCGGTTCAACATGACATAGGCGTAAATCGACTGCCCCTTGATGTGATGAGGAATGCCGACCACCGCCGCTTCGGCGATCTTCGGGTGCGATACCAGCGCGGACTCGATTTCGGCGGTCCCCATGCGGTGGCCGGAAACGTTCAGCACATCGTCGATGCGGCCGGTTATCCAGTAATCGCCGTCCTCATCGCGACGAGCGCCGTCGCCGCTGAAGTACATGCCTTTAAACGTCGAGAAATAGGCCTGTTCGAAACGTTCATGCTCGCCAATCAACGTACGCGCCTGGCCCGGCCAGGAGTCGAGGATCACCAGGTTGCCCTCACATTCCCCCTCCAATAGCCTGCCGCTGCCATCGACCAGCGCCGGCCGCACGCCGAAAAATGGCCGCGTGGCGGAGCCGGCCTTCAGCTCCGTTACGCCCGGCAGCGGCGTCAGCATGGCGCCGCCGGTTTCAGTTTGCCACCAGGTATCGACAATCGGGCATTTGCCATTGCCGATGGCGCGGTGATACCAGGCCCAGGCTTCCGGGTTGATAGGCTCGCCGGCCGTGCCCATGATGCGCAGCGAATCGCGGCGGGTGCCCTCGGTCGCCCTGTCGCCTTCAGCCATCAGCGCGCGAATGGCGGTCGGCGCGGTGTACAAAATGTTGACCCGGTGCTTATCGATCACCTGCGCCAGGCGATTGGCGCCTGGATAGCCGGGCACGCCCTCAAACATCACCGTGATGGCGCCGCAGGCCAACGGGCCATACAGCAAATAGCTGTGGGTGATCGCCCACCCCATATCGGCGGTGCACCAGAAAACATCGCCATCATGATAGTCGAACACATATTTAAAGCTCAGGGCGGCGTACACCAGATAGCCGCCGGTCGTGTGCAACACCCCTTTGGGTTTGCCGGTCGAGCCGGAGGTATACATGATAAACAGCGGATCTTCGGCGTTCATCTCTTCCGGCGCGCACTCGGCGGCGGCGTCTTGCATCAGCTCATGCCACCAGCAGTCGCGGCCTTCCTGCCAGCCGATCAACGCGCCGATGCGTTGCAGCACCACCACCTTGCTCACGCTGCTCACCCCCGGTTTTTTCAACGCCTCATCGACGTTTTGCTTCAGCGGCACGCGGCGACCGGCGCGCACCCCTTCATCGGCGGTGATCACCAGTTTCGCGCTGGAACCGATAATGCGCCCGGCTACCGCCTCCGGCGAGAAGCCGCCGAAGATCACCGAATGCACGGCACCGATGCGCGCGCAGGCCAGCATCGCAATTGCCGTTTCCGGCACCGTCGGCATGTAGATGGCCACCACGTCGCCTTTGTTAACCCCGAGTGTTTTCAGCACGTTGGCGAAGCGGCAAACGTCGTGATGCAACTGCCGGTAAGTGAATGTCCGGGATTGCGCCGGATCGTCGCCCTCCCAGATGAGAGCGGGCCGATCGCCGCGCTTCGCCAGATGGCGATCCAGGCAGTTGGCTGACACATTCAGCGTGCCGTCCTCAAACCAACGGATGCTGACGCGCCCTGGTTCAAACGAGGTGTTTTTTACCTGAGTATAGGGCCTGATCCAATCCAGAATTTTGCCATGCTCCCTCCAGAAGGCCTCCGGCTCCTGGATTGAACGCCGGTAGTATTGTTCGTATTGTGCCCGATTGATCAGCGCGTTTTGTGCAACGGTGACGGGAACTGCGCGTTTATGCGGCCGCTTCATAGGCCGTTACTCAGATCGACGGCGATTCTTTTATCTTTTTTGCTTTCCAACCAGCGATCGGTATCCAGCAGCCAAAGTTCGGTAATATCCAGCTCATAAAAACGCCGCGATCCCTGCCGGGCGAACTCAGACAAAGGCGGCATCCATTGCGTTCGAATAGACTCGTCCGGGAATTTTTGACATGAAAAATAACGATAAACCTCGTCCGTTTCATTTTCAGACACTTCCCTCGACACGCCAATAAACTGCGCGCCATCGATCCCTAATGGAGACTCTACGGGCAAGTCAGCGAGATAAAGAGCGCCGCTGACTCTGTTATCATGGCGCAGGTTTTCAGAATGCCTGGCATGTCGCTCCGAACACCAGATTATTTTCAGCGGTATGCGGTTTACCACATAGCTGAGCGTCGCAGCCCAAACAGAACCATCTAAAGAACGGCTGGCAAGCGTGAAAAATTGAGCGTGCTTTAATAAGAAAAGACTTCTCTCTTTAATTGACATCGACATAATGCCTCCAAATAAAACCCAATAACAAATTTGTAAGAGGTGAGATTTTATATAGCACTGACAATGAAATGTAAAAATCAACGTTGCGAATCATAGAAAATCAAAGCACGCCATTTAATCTGACGGAAGTATTATGCTGATTGGCAAGTCATTTTCTTGTATTCTCTAAATGCATCCACAATTCGTTCGAGAGCATGATTGCTGAGATTGGCATTTGCCGTCAATCTTACTTTCCCTTTATTTTTCGTTGTCGCCGGATAGCAAAAGATTGTCGCCAATATTCCGTTGCTCTCCAGATGGTTTTTCAGCGACATCACTTCTTTCTCTGAACCGATCTCCAATGAAATGATTTGCTCGCTGCCGCCGGAGACGTCATATCCCAAATCGTCCAATGTGGAGCGAAGATATTTCGAATGGGCATGCAACTTCTCTCTTTTCTTGTCCGCCGCTTTAATATATTCAATGGCATCCATAAACCATTTCAAATCATAGTTCATGACGGAGGAACTGAACAATGACGGGTGCGATTCAAGCTGGAAATAGTCTTTGAAAATGGTCGGGCATGTGATTAATCCGCCCCGGCCGGCAAAGGTTTTAGCCAGACTGGCCGTGATAAAATCGACTTTATCCGTCAACCCTTGCTCATAAACGACACCGCGTCCTTGCGGGCCGTGCGTGCCCGCAGAGTGAGATTCATCGACGACCAGCACACAGCCGGTTTCCTCCGCCAATGCGACAAAATCCGCGATGGGGCACATGCTCCCATTGGAGCTGTATACCGTATCCACGACAACGATGCCGGGGCCATGGCGAGCGATTTTTTTTCTGGCGCTTTCGGCGCTGTTATGAGCGAAAGGATGGGATGTCGCGCCGGCCAGGCGCACGCCGTCATGCAGTGACATATGCGCCAGAATATCGATATAGACCGGCGTATCCTCGTTGGCGATAGCCTGGATCAGCCCGGTATTGGCGGCATAGCCGGATTGGCACATGATGCTGTCTTCCGTGCCGAAAAACTCGGTGAACGCCCGTTCAACTTCCGCCTGATAGCTGGTTTCATTGAGCAACACGGACGACATGATTTTCTCCCCCGTCCTGTCTCTTTTGTTGCTGAGGTGAAGCTTTTCTTCGTCACAAAGCCCCAGATAATCATTGGAGCAAAGTATCACATCATTATCATCTTTCGGATTAACTTTAAATAAATTAACCCCACCCCATTCGGTATTGAATCTATGTTGAAAACGCTCATGAATTCTTTTACTTAAGAAATTAGGAACCTCTTTTCTCTTCATATTGCATTTCTCCAGGTAGGTTGGTCGAGAACTGCGTACATTTTATATACGCAAGGAACTTTACCTCGTCAAGTTTGCGACAAGCCTCAACACAATTAACATTAACCATAAAATAATTTAAAGTTTAATCATTTTCATACCATTCCTTTAACGGCACTTTGTAAAAATAAAATACATTTTTAGCAAACCTCCGACATAATCCGTATGTTCCCATCAACGCAAACCACCTGTTAATAACAATGGGACTCTTAACGTTTACTTTTTACAGATGTTTTCCGGCCTAAGTCCAATCATTGATTACTCACATGATATAAAAACTGGAGTGCAAAATGTCTAAAACGTTTAACAATGTCATAGAACAGTTTATTAATCAGTCCATTAAATCTCCAAATAATATCGCGATAGCTTATGGCGACATGCAAATGACCTATCAGCAATTGAACCGAGAAAGCGATCGATTATGCAGCCGACTGAAGCAGGCGGAAATAGGGCCAGGCCATTGTATTCCTTTAATTGTCCAACGCACGCCGGAGTTTATTATCGGCATGCTGGGCATAGCTAAAGCGGGAGCCGCTTATATCCCCATCGATGTTCACAACCCGGAAAAGCGCATTGCACAAATTGTTGGGCAAAGCCATTCGCCGGCGGTACTGATAGGAAGCAGCGCATTTTCTTATCTTGCTGAAACAACGGGGCTGCAGGTGATTGCCATTGATAAGCCAAGTCAAGAGCCTATCTCCGCACCGCCCCCCTCTTCCCTGCCTGAGCCAAGCAACATTGCCTATGTGATCTTTACCTCCGGCACGACGGGCATGCCGAAAGGCGTCATGATCACTCACGCTGCGTTGCACAACCTGGTGAACTGGCACAACGCGAATTTCGCCGTGGATCAACACTGCCGCAGCACGCTGATCGCCGGCATAGGATTCGATGTCGCCCAGTGGGAAGTGTGGTCTCCACTGATCTGCGGCGCCACGCTGGTGCTGCCGGATAGCGAAGAAACACGCCTGAGCCCCACAGCGCTGCTCGATTTTTTTGCTCGCCGCCGCCTGACTCATGCTTTTGTTCCGACGGTACTCGTGCCGGAGATTGTCAGCGCCCCGCAGCCGCCCGAACTCTCGCTGCGTTATCTGTTTACCGCCGGCGAAAAGCTGAACCCCGTCAGCCTGTCGCAGATCGATTACCCGCTGGTAGATTATTACGGCCCTACCGAGGCGACCATTTTCACCACCTGCAACCCAGTCGCCTGCGCCAGCACCAACCCTGTGGCCAGCATCGGCATGCCGATCGCGGGTGCAGAAGCGTTTATTTTGGATGACAACCTGCAGCCGCTCAAGGATGGCGAACCCGGTGAGCTGTTTATCGGCGGTCCCGGTTTGGCCGTCGGCTATTTAGGCGATGCTGAAATGACGAACCAACGCTTCATCCCTTCACCGTTTACGCCGGGTACACGCCTTTACCGCAGCGGCGATCGCGCCTGTCGACTGCCGGACGGGCGGATACAATATCTGGGCCGACTCGACGACCAGGTTAAAATTCGCGGCAACCGCATAGAGCTGGGGGAAATTGAAAGCGTCCTGCTGCGACACCCGCAGGTGAAAAGCGCCGTTGCGCTGGTGCAAGACGAGCCCGAGCTAGAAAAACGCATACTGGCGTTTGTCAGTTCGCACGCCGCTGATTCTTATGAGTTCCAGGAATCGCTGCGGCGACATCTCGGCGACGCACTGCCGGCTTACTTCATGCCTTCGGCGATGATCGTGTTGCCGCGTCTGCCGCTGACGATAAACAATAAGGTGGATAAGCATGCCCTGCTGGCCCACCACCAGCGACAATGCACCGAATCCGCCTTGCATAAATCGTCCTTTACCCCTCGTGAAGCGCCTCTGGCCGAAATCTGGCAGGCACTTCTGGGCGTTTTACCTGGGCCGAACGACAACTTCGTTCATTCAGGCGGCCACTCTCTGACGGCGGCAAAAATGGCGGTCGCGATTTCAGAGAGAACAGGTGTTCGCACCTATGTGCACGATATCTACGATCACCCGACCATTCGCCTATTAGCCGAAGCGCTTGAGCAGCGCAGCCAGACTATTTCGCCGAGCAGCGCGGCCGAACCGCTGCGCATTCTGCAAGACGATATTTTCTTGCCGGACGATCTTCACATCGATCCCCGTTTCGACGAACGCCAAATTACCGCGCCACGTTGCATTCTGCTGACGGGTACCACCGGTTTTGTCGGTAGCCACCTTATGGCCGACCTGCTACGCAGCACCGAAGCGAAGATTTATTGCTTGATCCGCGGCCCAGATGCGCATACTGCGCGGCAGCGGCTGCTGCAGGCACTCGCGCACTACCGCATTGCGCTGACAGAGGATCAGCTCGCGCGAACCTTGCCGCTCTGCGGCGATATTGCGCAACCGCAGTTAGGCCTCACGACGGCGGAATATCAACGGTTAAGTCAGGAGACCGACATCGTTTATCACTCTGCCGGTGCGGTAAACTTTATCCAGCCTTACTCTTACCTGAAGCATATTAACGTGCAGGGGGTGCGGGAGATTATTCGCTTTGCGGCGCAGGGGCGCACCAAACCGCTGATGCTGCTCTCCTCCATTGCCGTCTACAGCTGGAAGCCGCCGCATTCCGAACGGTGGATCATGCATGAAGATGACGATATCGATTTGAATCTGCCGGAGGTGCTGACCGATATTGGCTACGTGCGCAGCAAATGGGTCATGGAGAAAGTCGCCAATCTGGCGGCCGCCCGCGGCCTGCCGATGATGACTTTCCGGCTGGGCTATGCGACCAACCACAGCGGAACGGGCGTCAGCGCAGACTATCAGTGGTGGGGAAACCTGGTTAAGACCTGCCTGGATTGCGGCATCGTCCCCACGCTGCACGAGTTTCGCGAAGGATTGACCACCGTCGATTACATCACCAGCGTGATTGCCCATATCAGCCGGAATCCTCAGGCGTTAGGGCATAAATTCCATCTGACCCCCGAGCCCGAAGACAGCCTGACGATGGATGCGTTTTTCGGCCTGCTGGAGCAGCATTTTGGCTTCAGCTTCCAACGCCAACCACTGGCCGAGTGGTTTGAACATTGGGAAGCTGACCCCGAATCACCGCTTTATCCTTTGTTGAGCCTGATGAAGGACAATGCCACCGGGGGGCAATCGACGGCGGAGCTGTATCAAAACACCTACCAGTGGGACAAACGCAACGTGAAGAAATTTTTGCAAGGCAGTGCGATTCAGGAAGCGCAATTTACCCGTGAAGTGCTGGCGCGCTATTTGCGACAGTCGATCGGTTATCGAGGAAGCAATGTGAACTGACCGGCGATAAAACCGGTGCGGGCGGGATCCGCCATTGTTGTCCCGTCCGCTCATCTCGATGACGGCCTGAGCCGAACACGATTATTCCCCCTCAGAAACAGTGTAACCACCGTGAATGGATTTATCCGCCGCTCTCGCCTGCCGTAAATTGTGATTTCGGTCACGCTGCGCCCCTCGCGCGGCCTGCGCATTCACCTGAGAAGAGCGGCATTATGCTGAATCATAAAGATAACCCTGCATCATCCCCGTGGTTGGCGATCTTCTCGCTGACGGTTGCCTGTTTTGTCATGGTCACCACCGAGTTTCTGCCGATCGGTCTGCTGACCAACATCGCCCCCTCGCTCGGCGTCAGTACCGGCAGCGCCGGGCTGATGGTCACCATGCCCGGCATCGTGGCGGCGGTGGCCGCCCCCGCATTGAGCCTGATGTCCGGCCGCCTGGATCGGCGTTTATTGATGCTGGGGCTGTCGTTGCTGCTGGTGGTATCCAATCTGGTGGCGGCGCTGGCCGTCAACTTTCCGATGATGTTGCTCGGCCGCGTGCTGCTGGGCGTCTGCGTCGGCGGCTTCTGGTCGTTCGCCGCCAACTATGGCCGCCATCTGGTGCCGGAAGCCAGCCAGGGGCGAGCCACCGCGCTGATCCTCAGCGGCGTTTCGGTCGGCGCGGTGTGCGGCGTGCCGATCGGCGCACTGGTCGGCGATCTGTTCGGCTGGCGCGCCGCCTTCTTCGGCGGCGCGGCGCTGGCGGTCGGCGTACTGTTGGCGCAACTGCGCTTACTGACGTCGGTGCCGCCGTCCCGGCCGGTCACGCCGCGCGATCTGGTGCTGCCGCTGCGCCTGCCGATGGCGCGCATCGGCCTTATCGCCATCGTGCTGCTGTTCATCGGCCACTTCGCCGCCTATACCTATCTGCGCCCCCTGCTGCAGCAGGTGTTCGTGCTCAGCCCGTCGGCCATCTCGCTGCAGCTGTTGGCCTATGGCGCCGTCGGCCTGCTGGGCACGTTCCTCGGCGAACGCCTGGGGGAATACAGCCTGCGCGCCACCTTTATCCTGATCGCCGCCATGTTGGCGGGCATCCTGATCGTCTCACCGCTGCTCAGCGGCCTCGGCGGCGCCACGCTGATGGTGATGGTCTGGGGACTGGCCTTTGGCGCCGTGCCGGTGTGCGCCACCAACTGGATGTTCGCCGCGGTGCCGCAGGCGCCGGAGGCCGGCCAGGCGCTGCTGGTGTGCGTCGTCCAAATCGCGCTGGCCTCCGGCGCATTGCTGGGCGGCGAGGTGGTGGACTGGCAGGGCGTCAGCAGCGCCATGCTGTTCGGCGGCGCGCTGATCCTCTCCGCCGCGCTGGTGTTCGGTCTCAGCTTGCGCGCCGGCGTGATTGGCGCTAAACAGTGTTAATCATTATTTACCCGCATAAACACGCGCCGGCGGCAGCCGGCGCACTACGCTGAGAGCCTATGGACCATCATTTACTCGCCATACGGGTGTTCAACCGCGTGGTGGAAACCGGCGGCTTTACCCGCGCCGCCGAGTCGCTGGGCATGCCGAAAGCCACGGTCACCAAGCTGATCCAGAGCCTGGAAGATCACCTGCAGACCAAGCTGTTCCAGCGCACCACCCGCAGCGTTTCGGTCACCCGTGAGGGCGAATGCTATTACCAGCGCACGGTGAAATGGCTGGCGGATCTGGAGCAGATGGAAGGCTGCCTGACCGAATCGCAAAGTTCTCCACAGGGCGTGCTGCGCATCGATACCGGCGGCGGCACCGCCCGCCGGCTGCTGCTGCCCGCCCTTCCCGACTTTCTGGCGCGCTACCCGCAGATACAGATCGATCTGAGCGTCGGCGATCGCGTTATCGATCTTATCAGCGACAGCGCCGACTGCGTGATCCGCAGCGGCCCGCTGGCCGACTCCAGCCTGATCGCGCGGCGCCTGTTCGATCTGGACTGGGTCAGCTGCGCCACCCCAGACTACCTGGCGCGCCACGGCACGCCCCGCCACCCGTGCGATCTGGAACAGGGTTTTCCGATGGTGCACTATCGCCACCCGCTCAACGACCGCATCCATCCGCAGCGCTACGTCGAACGCGGCAAAGAGATCGCCATCCAACAACGCTACCCGGTCAGCATCAATGAAGGCAACGCGCTGCTGGCGGCGAGCCTGGCCGGCCTGGGCATCATCCAGACCTATCGTTTTATGGCGCAGCCGCACCTCGATGCCGGCGAGCTGGTCAGCCTGCTGCACGACTGGCAACCGCCGCCGGAACAGATGTATGTCGTCTATCCGTCCAATCGCCACCTCAGCGGCAAACTGCGGGCGTTTATCGACTGGGCGATGGAGACGTTTCATTAACCGATCGCCCCGGCTATAGTGGCTTCTCTTACGGACAATAAAAACGGGCAAACCATGCATATCGAACCGCTGCTCGCACATCGTCAGCGCATTGACGAACTGGCCGAATTACTGCATCAGGAATGGGGCGCCTTTGCACAGTGGAGCAACCGCGACGCCATCAGCCGGCGTCTGGCTGAGCGCAGCGAGCCCGGACATCATCGGGGCATCGTGCTGCTGGCGCTGTCGCCGCAACGGCAGATCCTCGGCACCGCCAGTTTGACGCTTTATGAGCTGGCGGATAAACCGGAGCGCCAATACTGGCTGAGCGAAGTCTTCACCCACCCGCAGCACCGCGGTCAAGGCATCGCCCGCAGTCTGATCGCGCGCTGCATTGAGCACGGCCGAAGCCAAGGCATCGACGAGCTCTATCTGTACACGCCCGACCAGCAGGCGCTGTATCAAAAGCTCGGCTGGCGCCCTCTGGAGCAGCGCCGGGTCGCCGGTGAAACCGTCACGGTGATGAGCCGCACGTTGTAGCCGCATGCAGTGTGGTATTATTTACCGCATATTGATTCCCGACGGACAACCACCATGGCCTACATCCCCAAAAACTATGCGAAGCTGGAAACCGGCTACCGCGAAAAAGCGCTGAAACTGTTCCCCTGGGTGTGCGGGCGCTGCTCGCGCGAGTTCGTGTATTCCAACCTGCGCGAACTGACGGTGCACCATATCGATCACGATCACAGCAACAACCCGGAAGACGGCAGCAACTGGGAGATGCTGTGCCTGTATTGTCACGACCATGAACACTCGAAATACACCGAGGCCGATCAATACGGTTCCACGGTAGTGGCGGGTGAAGACGCCCAGAAAGATATCGGCGTCGCCACCCACAATCCGTTCGCCAATCTGAAGGCGATGATGAAGAAGTAATGCCGAAAACAGCTTAATAAGAAAATAACTTATTAAGCTGTTAAATTAACATCCTCTTATCCGCTCCGCGACTTCCCAGAAAATTCCTACTTACCCACCCGGGCAATTCACCGCAAAATAAGCTGCGCAGTTAACGACATACTGGCTTGGCAAGCCGCCGCAGTTGGTGCATATTGTTCGCGAGTTGTTCTTGTTAACCTGTTTGATTATCAACCTAATAAGCGCATTAACTTAATAAGTTATCAGCTTAATAACTTGAGAGATGGCAGCATGATTGTTCTGATTGGCTCGCAAAAAGGCGGCGTCGGCAAGTCGACGAAAGCGGTGAATATCGCCGGGTATCTGATTCTTAAGCAAGGCAAGACGGCGATCATCGTCGATGCCGACGACCAGAAATCGATCATGACCTGGTACAACGACCGTCAGAACGTCGAGGGATTGCCGCATATTCCGGTGGTGGCCGCATCGGGCAAAATCAAGGAAACGCTGCTGGAGCTCGATCGCCATTACGACTACGTGATCGTCGACACCGCCGGCCGCGACAGCGCCGAACTGCGCTCCGGCCTGCTGGCCGCCGACCTGTTCCTCTCGCCGCTGCGCCCTTCGCAGATGGATCTCGACACCATCGGCTATCTGTCGGAGATGTTCTCCACCGCGCAGGAATATAACGAGAAGGTTAAAGGTTATATCGTGCTGAACATGTGCCCGACCAATATCTTCATTAATGAAGCCAACGAAGCGGCGCAGGTACTGAGCGAATACCCGGAATTCACCCTGGTGGGCAACCGCCTGTGCGACCGCAAAATTTATCGTGACGCCTGGGGCGAAGCCATCACCGTGCATGAGGCGAACAACGAAAAGGCGCAGGCCGAGATCGAATGCCTGGTGAAAGAGGTGATCCTGTGAAGAAGCGCACCCCCACCCACCGCATGTCGGAAGACGAATTCATCAACAGCGCCACCTCGCACACGTTGCCGGTCGCGGCGCCCGCGCCGGAAACCAAGCCGGCCGGCCGCAAACGCACCTACAAAGCGATTTCCGTCAGCCTGACGGACAACCACATCGAAGCTATCGATGAGGTGATCGTGCAGGCGGCGCGCAGCGGCATCGTGCGCATCACCCGCTCAGACATCATCAAGCTGGCGATCGACGGGTTGGCAGAAAAAAGCGAAGCGCAACTGCTGGCATTGCTGAAAAAGCTCTGACCGCACGGCAGCCGCCGGCTGACCAGGCCGGCGGGCCGTTAAACGGATGAAAACCGGCGCGGGAACGGCATAGTACGATAGGTTTTGCCTGTAGCCTTATGCAGCGCGCTGGCCATCGCCGGGGCGACCACCGCAGTCGACACTTCCCCGCATCCCTGCGGCGCACGCGCGCTGTCGAGCACGACCACTTCCACCCTCGGCATTTCAGCGAGCGCAAGCAGCGGATAACGATCGAAATTCCCTTCCACCACGCCGCCCCGTTCGAAATGCAGTTCGCTGTGCAGACAGGTGGTCAACGCGAAACCGATGCCCCCCTCTACGTTGGCGCGCACCAGATTCGGGTTTATCACTTTGCCGCAGTCAATCGCACATATCGCACGGAGCACCCGCAGTCGCCCTTCCTGAATGGCGATTTCAATCACCAAACCGACGTAGGTGGTGAAAGCGTTATTGCGGCCGACCCAAATATTGCACGACATACCGCGATAAACGCCCGGCGGCGGTTCGTGCTGCCAACCTGCCGCCGCCGCGGTAGCGTCCAGTACACGCAACGCTTCCGGGTTGTCCTGCAACAGATGCCGCCGATATTGGTACTCATCCCGGTTGGCCTTATGGCTGAGTTCGCTGATGAAGCTTTCCAAAAAAAACAGGCTGGCGACGCTGCCGACGCCGCGCAGATAGCTCAGGGAGATCGGCTGTTCGACGATGCCGGCCTCTACCTTCAGGTGAGGGATGCGATATGGCGTGCTGTAAACGCACTCCACCATACTTTCATCCCATCCACCGGCCTCTTTTACCGTTTCGCGCCGCATTTGCCAGAAAAGCGACTGCCCGGCATAGCGCGCCCACAATGCCTGCGGGTAGCCGTTTTCATCCAACAGCGCCCGATAATGGCTGATGCAGGCCGGACGATAGTATTCATGCCGCATGTCGATCTCGCGCGGATAGATCACTTTGACCGGTTTTCCTACCGCCCGTGAGGCGGCGGTAGCATGCATCACGGCATCCGGCAGATATTTGCGCCCAAAGCTGCCACCCAGGTAGGTCGTATTCACCACCACATCCGAGGGCGTCAGCCCAAACATTTTCGCCAGAACGTTGCGCACCATATCCTGTCCCTGGAAAGGGCCCCAGGTTTCGATACGGCCCTCGCCGTAATGACTGGTGGCGTTGCAAGGCTCCATAGTGGCATGCGCCACATAAGGCGCGCTGTAACGAGCCTCATGCAGGCACGCCCCCCGCTCAGCGTCGTGGATCAACGCCAACGCCTCACCGCGATCGACCGCCGACACCAAGGTATCGCCGTCCAGCATCGTCAGATTTTCCGCCGCAATCACATTGTCGGTCAGCGCTTGTCCTGCCCCCGGCAACCAGTCGACCTCCAGCAAATCCGCCGCCTTTTTGGCCTGCCAGTAGCTCGCCGCCACCACGACCACCGTATTGAGCGACATATCGTGATCCAAACCGACCATATTGTTCATCGACCACTGCCGGGTCAGCACCAGATCCACCACACCCGGCATGGCCCGAACCTGTCGTTCATTACGCACGGCAACCAGCTTTCCGCTGAGGTCGGGCACCATCCAGGGAACGCCGATCAGCATCTCAGGCAGGTCGATATCAATACCGTAAATCGCGCTGCCGTCCACTTTTTCCGGCGTATCGACCCGCAATAGCGGCTGACCAATAAAGCCATCCCGCTCTTGCGCCTCGCTCTTCAATCCCGGCTGCGGATCCAACGGCAGCTCGGCGGCATAGCCCACCAGATTGCCATAGGCGATCTTGCGTTGCCCGCCCTCTTCAATCACCCAGCCTTTCTCCGTGCGGCACTGCTGCGGTGAGAGCGCAAAATGTTTTGCGCCGGCACGCAGAAAGAAATCTCTCGCCTGTGCGCCGGCCAACCGGGCGCGCTGATAAAATTTGGTCATTGAGGTTGAGGCGGCGACAAACTGTGCAAAAGCCTCGCCCCCGGCAACCTGACGGTAGGCGTCACGACCGGTGACGAATTTCACCGTCACCTGCGCCCAATCGGCATCCATCTCCGCCGCCACCACCTCGGCCAGGCCGGTATAGATCCCCTGCCCGACCTCGCATTGCGACACGCCGATGACGATGCGCCCTTCACGATCGATCCAGATCCAATCGTTCAATTCATACTGGTTGTCCGGAGGCGCCGCGTCCTGCGAAACCACGGCCGCCACGCTGCGCGTCGATATCGGCAACAGCATGGCGGCCACCGCCAACGCGCTGCCTTTAATCAAGGTTCTGCGGGTGATCGCCATGCTTAGGGTTCTCCCTTGTCGGCGGCGCGATGCACCGCCGCGCGGATACGGTGGTAGGTGGCGCAGCGGCACAGATTGGTCAGGCCCGTATCTATCAGCCGGTCGTCCGGCCTCGGGTGCTCCGCCAGCAGCGCGCTGACCGCCATGATCATGCCCGATTGGCAGTAGCCGCACTGCGGCACATCCTCCGCAATCCAGGCCTGCTGCACCGGATGACTGCGATCGGTGGACAACCCTTCGATGGTGGTCACCTGCCGATCGCGCACCAATTGCAGCGGATAGCAACATGAACGCACTGCCTTACCGTCGACATGTACCGTACAGGCGCCACAGGCGCCGATACCGCAGCCGAACTTGGTGCCGGTTAACTTAAAATGTTCCCGAATCACCCACAGCAGCGGCGTATCCGGCTCGCCGTTAAATTCGACCGCCTGGCCGTTCAGATTGAACTTCATGCCATCCTCTCCCCAATCAATGCTTCATCCGACGCTTCACCCACGTCCCGATGCCGATCAATACCAGCAACACACCGCCCCAGAACAAATAAGGCAATGACGCGATCAACCACGGTTTTTCACCGCCCGCCCGCTGCCGAGCCACTTGCTCCGGCGTTATCTTGACCGCCGGATTGCCGAATTGCTGCAATACGTAATTACCCACCTCGGCCAGTTGCCGGTCATCCAGGCTATCGGCGAATCCCGGCATCCAGGTTTTCAGCGTCTCCCCCTGACGCTGCACGCCATGCAGCATCACCATGATCAGGTTATTGGCCTGTTCGTTGCCTACGGTGGAGTTGTGAGTCAAAGAAGGAAAATGGCCGTCGTAGGCGCCTTCGCCGCCCAGGCGATGGCAGCTGGCGCAGGCAGCGGCATACAACGCCTGCCCGGCTGCGCGGCCTTCACCGCCTCCCTGATAGTCATAGGCCGCTTTCGTTCCTTGCACGGTGACGATCGGCGGCGTCTGTTTAAGCCAGTCGGCGATGGCGTCGAGATCGTCGTCACTCAGGAAACGCAGACTATGCTCCACCGCTTCCGCCATGCCGCCGGCCGCCTGGGCTTTGTCATTGCGCCCGGTGCGCAGATACTGCACCAATTCTTTCTGGCTCCAGCCGCCGATGCCGCTGACGGGATCCGAGGTGATATTCGGCGCGATCCAACCGCCGGCCTCCCCCCCAGCCAGATAGCGATCGCGGCGTTCCGCCATCAGCCCGTTACGCGGGCTGTGACACGCCGAGCAATGCCCCAAAACATCTACCAGATAGCGACCACGCGCCTTCTTCTGCTCTTCATCGATGGGCGTTTTTTCCAGAAACAGCCAGTTCCAGCCGTGAATCGCATAACGCCAGGAAAAAGGGAACGCCAGTTGGCTCTCAGGCACCGCACGATCGACCGGGGCAACCCCGGCCATAAAATAGCGATACAGCGCGTGCAGATCGTCATCGCTCAATCCCCGATAAGCGGTATAGGGCATGGCGGGATACAAGGGTTGGCCGTCCCGCCGGATACCCTGCGTCAACGCGCGGCGAAACTCTTGCTCACTGTAGTCGCCAATGCCGGTCCCCTTGGCGGGCGTGATATTGCTGGCGATGATATCGCCCATCGGCGAAGCGATGGCATAACCGCCGACATAGGGGGCGTCCTGTTGGGCGCTGCCGCGGTGACAAGCCGCGCAATCTGCGGCGATAGCCAGATATTTTCCGCGTGCGATGAGCTGTTGGTCATTGTGGCTGGCGAAGACCGGGCAGGAAAAGATCCCCAACACGATAACGCACAGCTGTCGTGCTCTCCGCCAGCGGCCGTTCACGCTTCACCCTCCGGTTTCATCGCATCCGCTCGTTCCTCCGCAAGCAGCGCAAACTCGTCCGGCAACAGATTTTCCTGTTCGAGCATCGCGACCGCGTTATGCTTGATGCCAAACAATACGCGGTAAAAAGCCTCCAGATCGCCGGCCGAAATGCCGTTAAGCAATTTTTGGCGCGCTTGTTGGCTGGAATGATCCAACTGCGCCAGCATCTCCTGCCCGGCCTCGGTCATTCTCACCCCTTTGGCGCGTTTATCTTCGGACAGGGCATCGCGAGCGATAAGCCGGTTTTTTTCCAGAAACAGCAGCGCGCGCGACATCGTCGAGACTTCGGCGTTCAAATGCTGCGAAACGTCTTTCAACGTGCAGCCATCACCCAGATCGGCAATCGCACTCAGCGCCAGCCAATGCGGGCGCGTCAGATTGGTCATTTTCACCGACTGGTCCATCGCCGTGCGCCATAGACGGTTGGTGACATCCAGATGGATGCCCAATGCAGCAGGAAGTTTACGTGGTTGAGACATATCGGATGGCTCTCGATTATTTATTTGCTTGTGCAAACAAATAGTAGATCGAACGTTCTGATGGGATCAAGCAGATGTCGCAGAATAAAATAAAATGTAATTAATACAGATCGATATAACGTATTTTAACGGATTCACTCCCCGACAACGGGGAGCGATAAGAAAAACTCAGTTCCCCGCCACCGCGCAGTGGTAGTCCTGAATTTCACCGGCCGAGCCCAGATTAAGGTCGGTCAGCTTCAAACGGTTCGCCAACAGCAGCATCTCGCCCTGTGGGCTGACCGCCAGCGCCAGGCCATAGTTACCGATGCTGTCACCCTGTTCGACCACATAGTTGTTCAGCAAACGGAAAGGATCTTCCTGGGTTAAATCGGTGCCCGCCAATTTTCTGGCCAGGTATTGATGGCCGACCAATTTCACCGCCAGCGGCCGCCACTGTTGATCTAATTGCTGCGCCTGCTCACCCAACGCGTTATAGACATCCTGGCGCAAACAGGCAACGTGAATATGCAGCTGATCCTGAGAGCGACCATATTTCGAATTGACCGCCAGAGACATCCACGCATCTTTTAACGGTTTACCCAGCTCGCCGGATATATGTTCACGGTTATTCCAGGCCTGAGCGAAATAAGGCGGCGCGTGCTCCGCCTGCAATGCCGGGCTCTCGATACCGCTGACCTTTTCAGTCGGCATCACCAGATCGTGGTAAGGGCCTTTGCTATCCTTGAACAGCACATAACCCTCGGTTAAATCAACCTTTAAGCAGGGTGCCGGATCGTTGTGTTGCTGCTGATTAGGCACGCACTGTTGGCTGACGATTTGCCACAGCGCATTCGGATTGCCGCGCCCGAAGAACCACCACAGCACTGCCGCCAGCAGCAAAATGGCAAGCAAAATAATTAATAGTCTGAAAAGTCTTTTCATCGCGACGTCCTGTTTATCTATTCCATACCGAAAGGAGCGCCAGCATAAACCAAGGCGCTTATCGTCACCAGAATATTATCCTTAGCGTCACCTTTCATTGACGTCTTGTTATCAAGAGAAATTAAAAATAAGGGTTTACCTAAGTAATTTAAGGTAAATTAATACCGCAGGTTGAATATGAGTGTGATATAAGCAGCCGAACTCTCTTTATATAAGGAACCGACAAGATGCCAACGATGGGCAAATCCCTGCATTATCTCGACGTGGGCTCAGGCTTTCCGTTGCTGCTGGGCCACAGCTATCTGTTCGATCTGAACATGTGGGCACCGCAGTTCGAGGCGCTGGCCAAACGTTACCGCCTGATCGTGCCTGATCTGTGGGGCCACGGCGACTCCCCGGCGCTGCCGCCTGGGCGAAACAG
The DNA here is from genome assembly GCF_059740205.1 of Serratia sp. LTN-2. Lineage (NCBI taxonomy): Bacteria > Pseudomonadati > Pseudomonadota > Gammaproteobacteria > Enterobacterales > Yersiniaceae > Serratia > Serratia sp. LTN-2. Next base: position 528,719 of record NZ_JCAXDO010000002.1, read on the forward strand.
CCTGTCGGATATCGCCGCCGATCATTTGGCGCTGATGGATCATTTGGATATCGCAGAGTTCGGCATCGTCGGCCTGTCCGTCGGCGGCATGTGGGGCGCGGAACTGGCGGCGCTGGCACCGGAGCGGGTGAAAGTGTTGGCGCTGCTGGACAGCTACCTGGGCGACGAAACGCCGGAGGCACGGCAGCGCTATATGGGCATGCTGGCCGCCGTGGAACAGGCCGGTGCCATCACGTCGCCTCTGCTGGAATATATCGCCGCGCAGTTCTATTCCGACGAGGTGCCCGATGCGCTGTCACAGCCATTGCTGGCCCATCTGCAGAACCTGCCCGCCGATCGGCTGCGCGACAGCATCGTGCCGCTGGGCCGGATGATCTTCGGTCGCCCCGACAAGCTGGCGCTGCTGGAAAACATCACCGCCGCCAGTATCGTCATCACCGGCGCGCAGGATAAACCGCGTCCACCGACGGAAGGCCAGCGCATGGCGGATCTTCTCGGCTGTCGGCATGTGCTGATCCCCAACGCCGGCCATATCAGCAACAAAGAAAACCCGACGGCGGTCAACGAAACGCTGCTGGCGTTTTTAGCTGAAAACACCACTCCGCTGTTTTGGTGAGATTCTCCGGGCCGTCAGGCCCGGCGAGTCATGCCTGGCGCCGCATAAACCCGTGCCGGCTCAATATTTCCTGCCCCTGTTCGCTCAAGATAAATGCGGCCAACCGCTGCGCTTCTTCATCCAGCAGGCATAGGCCGTAATCCGCCTCGATGTCCAGCGGCGGCGGCAACGTTCGCACCACCAACGTCGGGTAGGCCGCCAACGCCGGCGCATAGCTGGCGTAGCCGAGAAAAATGTCCGCCTGCCCGCTGGCTATCAGATACTCCGCCGCCAGTCGGCCCGCCGGTACCGGTGCGGAATCTATCCCGCCAACCAGCGGCAACGCCCGCCGGCGCAGCGCTTCCCCTTGCCCCGGCCAGGATTGTTCACAGCGTTCGAAAAGCCGCTGCGCATAATCGCCGGAGGGATCGGCTCCCGGCGTCGAGGTGGCAAGCCGCCAGCGCGGATCGCACAACACCTCAGGTAGCGGACGCTCGGTTAATGCCGGCACGTTGCGCACCGTGGCGCATAGTCGATTGTGCGCAAAAATCTGCACCGCGCCCGCGATACCGAGATCCGCCAACCTTTGCGGATGCGCCACGTTGGCCGAGGCGAACAGCTGCGGCCGCTCACCGTTCTCTATCCGTTGGCGCAATAGCCCCGCCGGGCCGAATTCCGCCGAGACCTTTTGCCCGGTGTCGCGCTGAAACGCCGACAGCAGCGGCGCAAACGCCAGCCGCAGGCTGCCGGCGGCAAACAGCAGGATATCACTCATCATGTCGCTCCAATTGGCTGCGATACAACGGCACCAGCGTCGCGTAACGGCGGCCCGCCACCGTCAACGGCACCCGTTCGATCGCCAGTTCAAACAAGGGCGACAGGGATTGCGCCGTTAACACCTCGCGGCAGGCACCGAGCTGGCTACGCCCTTCCTTGCCCAGCAGCAAAGCCCGATCGGCCACCGCATGAGCATGGTTGGGCTGATGGGTGGAGAACGCCACCGCCAACTGCTGCTCCCGCGCCAGGCGCGCCATCAGGCTCAACACCCGATCCTGGTAATGCAGATCCAGCGCCGAAGTCGGTTCATCCAAAATCAACACCTCGCAGCGCATCGCCAACGCGCGGGCGATCATCGCTAATTGACGTTGACCGCCAGATAGGCTGCCGAATTCTCGCGCCGCCAGCTCTTGTAAACCCAACGTTTGCAACGCTTCTCTCGCCAGTCGATGATCTTTGGCTGACGGTGAACGGAACAGGCCGACATGGCGCGCCCGCCCCATCAATACGATATCCAGCACCCGATAGGCAAACGGCGGCGAAAAGTGCTGCGGGACAAAGCCAATCTCACCGTAGCGCTCAATCTCGCCGGATTGCGGCGTCAGGCTGCCTAACAACAGCTGCAGCAGCGTGCTCTTGCCGCACCCATTGGGGCCCAATACCGCCAGCACTTCGCCGCGCCGCAGCTGAATGTCCAGGTGTTGGAACAGCGGTGCCTCACCCGGCCAGGCGAAGCTCACCCCCCTGGCGGCCAATAAGGTGTCAGTCATGCCAGCCTCTCACTTGCGCGCGGCGCAGCAGCAGCGCGAACAGCGGCGCGCCAATCAGCGCGGTCAGAATGCCCAGCGGGATTTCACCGCTGCTCAGCGTGCGCGCCAAATCGTCGATCAACAGCATGTACAGGGCACCCAGGCAAAGCGAAGCCGGCAGCAGACGCCGGTGATCCGGCCCCACCAGCCGCCTTGCCACGTGCGGTATCACCAGACCGACCCAACCGATGCTGCCGCTGACCGCCACCTGGGCGGCCACAATGGCGGCGCACAGCGTCAAAATCAGCCAGCGGGTACGCTCAACGTTGATGCCCAATGCACCGGCATCCTCATCGCCCAACGACAGCAGATTGATGCGCCAACGCAGCGCCAGCAGCAAACCGCCGGCCAACAGCAAAGGCACAAACAGCATCAGCAGCTTTTGCCGATCGGCGGTGGCAAAGCTGCCGAGCAGCCAGAACACGATGCTCGGCAGCTTTTCTTCGGTATCCGCCAGATATTGCATCAGGCTGACGCAGGCGGAGAAAAAGCCGCTGAGGATCACCCCCGCCAGTACCAAAGTGAGAATATTGCGCCGCGCAATGGCGCTGGTGAGAGTGAAAATCAGCAGCAGCGCCGCCATGCCGAAAACAAAAGCCGACAACAGCAGCGCCGCCAACGGCAGGCTGAGCAGGATAGCCAGCGTGCCGCCAAAGGCGGCGCCGGACGACACGCCGATAATATGCGGATCGACCAGCGGGTTGCGAAAGACGCCCTGCAAAGTCGCGCCGCACAGGGCCAGCGCCGCGCCGGCGCCCATCGCCAACAGCACCCGCGGCACGCGCACCCCGAGGATCACCTGGCGCTGAATGGCGTCGATGCCTGCATAATGCTGCCCGGTGAACGGCTCCAGCAGGATCATCAGGCTGTGCGTCATCGGCACCTGAAAGCGGCCGACGCCAAGCGAAAACAGCGCGCAGCACAGCGTCAGCAGCGCCAGCCAGCCCAGCCTCATTGCCCGCTCTGGCAGCAGGTGGCGCGATAATAGCGTTGATAATAAGCGTCGACCCGTTGCTGCAGATTGATATCGGCAAAACGCTGCGGGTAAAGCTTTTTCGCCATCCACAATTCACCCAGCGCCATCGCCTCCGGCATCGGATATCCCCAGGCCTTGGCGTACTCCGGCATCAGGTAGACCCGCTTATTCTTCACCGCGTCGATCGGCTGCCACTGCGGCGCCGTCAGGATCTGTTTCACCACGTCCGGGTAACGCTCCTGCACGAAGATCACCGCCGGATCCCAGCGCAACACATCTTCGATAGAGACCTGCTTAAACCCCTGAATATCTTTCGCCGCCACATTGAGCGCACCGGCGTGCTGCATCATCAGCCCGGTATATTTACCGGCGCCGTAGGTGGTGAGATCGGGGTTGGCCATATAAACCCGCACCCGCTGGTCTTCCGGCAGATCGCGCAGCCGTTCGGCGACCAGCGCGCGCTGTTGAATGACGTCCTTGATCAGCGCTTCAGCCTGAGGCTGCCGCTCCATCACCTCGCCAATCAGGCGAATTCCGTCCTGCAGGCCCAACGTATAGGCCCGATCCTCATCGCTCAGCTGTGGATTCATTTTGCCCGCCTGATCGGCCGCTTCGCGACGCAGCGAGATCGCCACCACCGGAATCCCCGCCCGTTCGATCTGCGCAATCATTTCCGGCGGCGCATAGTTGGCCACGAACACCACCTGCGGATGCAGGCCGAGCAGGCTTTCGATATTCACCGAAGTCAGGTCGCCCGGCATCGGCAAGGTTGCCAACGTCGGCGCCAGCCGCAGGTAGTTTGGCCCCAGCTGCTTTTTCCAACTGCTGAGCACGCCGACCACCTGCGGCATCGCATCAAGCTGCACCAGCAGGTTCAGCGTCTGATGTTGCAGCACCACGGCGCGGGTGATGTGATCGGGCAGCGTGACCTGGCGGTTGAGCTGATCGGTGACCTGGCGATCCGCCAGGGCGGCGGTGGAAAACAACGCAAGCGCCAACAGCAGGCGCGGGAGAGAGTTAAACATGGCAGTGACCGGTTGACTATCGTTATATAGCTAATGATATAGCGATGAGCATGGCGAAACAATCAGCGAGATCAAGCCTCACGCCATGTGTACAGGAAGAAAAGTGAGGGGGAACATTGACTAAAGCAGCGCTCCGCCGTAACGCCGGCGGAGCCTGAGAGCGCAAAGAATGCGTGAAAAACGCTTATTGGCCGATAGAGGTCAGCCCCTGACGAATGCCTTCGTCAGCCTGTTGGCACCACGCCTGCAGACCCTGTGGCGCTTCCTTTTCCAACGCAACCACTTTGCCGTCGTCGTTCAGCACATTGCCTTCACGGCCCATCGCTTCACGCTTGTCGCCATCGCGGGTGTCGACACCGCCGGGAATGGCGGCCACGTAGGCCACCATTTTCTTGGCGTTGTCGATGCTGTCCGCTTTCAGGAAACCTTTATCGACGCAGTAAGACATCAGCCCGCTGGTATTACGCGTAATGTCATAGACGTTTTTCAATGCGGCAGGGTCCATCCCTTCGGCGTTAGCGGTGTTGAACAGGCCCAGGGTCGCGGCAATCACGCCGGTCAGAATAGTTTTTTTCATTGTTAACTCGTTTTAATAATGAAGTATTTAAGTTTGAATTATTCACAAAAAGAATGTGAATACCGGTACGGTATAACGACGGCCTAGATTAACACAACCCTAACGCGTTAATAACTGTGATTAAGTTAACCTCTGATAAAATAAAAACGCATGATTGGGTAATAATCCCCGGCTCTGCGCTATTTCTCTCTCGTCAGGCATTATCGTTAAAAATACGAATAATAAATAATTTCATGAAGAGATTATTTTCAACGAAAGCGTTCGTCTCCGCGCCGCGCTTTGCGAAAACCACTGGCTTGGCATAGCCTGTTAGAACGCCCCATGGCACAGTGAGAGAGGGCTCACATGCAACAGGCCATCCTGCCGCCGCAATGCGACAACCAGAGCATTCTCGATATCACGATGAATTTATATCTTTATCCGGCGGTGCTTATCGCGCATCGCCTAGGTATATTTGAGTTTATCGCTGAATATCCCCGCACGTTAACAGACATTTGTTTCACAGCGCATCTGGAGAGACGACCGGCTGAAGCCTTGATGACGGCGTTGCAATCTTTAAAATTAATTATCCCCATCGGCGGAAAATTGACTCTCGCACCCGAAACCGAAAGCTTTCTGCTAAAAAAGAGCCCTCATTACTTTGGTTACTATTGGGATTTACTGTATGAAAACAGTGAAACCTTCTCGTTAAAAAATATGGAGTGCGCCATTCGGAAAAACACCTCACAGGCCTATGGCGAACCAGAAGTCTTCGCCACGCACGAGTTCGATGCGGAAAAAGCGCGCCAATTCACGCGCGCCATGCACAGCCTGAGCATCGGTTCCGCTTGCGTTTGGCCGACGCGGCTTCCTTTGGCAGCGCATCGCGTGGCGTTGGATATCGGCGGCGCTTCCGGCGCACACGCCATCGGCCTGGTAACTCATTGGCCCGAGCTGATGGGTATCGTGTTCGACCTGCAGGAAATAGGCCCACTGGCGGACGACTACGCCCGGCAATACGGTTTAAGCTCGCGTATCACCAGCTGCTGCGGCGACATGTGGCAAGATCCTTATCCCGCCGCCGATCTGCATGTGTATTCCAATGTTTTCCACGACTGGAGGCCGGATAAAAACCGTTTTCTGGCGCAGAAAAGCTACGACGCACTGCCCGTCGGCGGGAGAATAGTGATACACGAGGCGCTATTCGACGACGACGGCGGCCCGCCAACTCTCGCCGGTTACAATCTTCTGATGCTCAGTTGGACGACGCAGGGCCGCCAATACTCCGGCAGGGAAATCAGCGACCTGCTGCGCGACGTCGGCTTCACTACGCCGCAGGTGATACCGTCGCTCGGCTACTACAGCATCGTAACGGCGCAAAAACCCCAGGCTTAGCGGTTCACCGAGCGCGCCATGCGGCTGTAGGTGTGGCGCACGCCGCGGATCGCCACGCTGTAGGCGAAGATGTTTTCCGGCAGCGCCAGCCCCAGATAGCCGGTATCGCCGATATGGTGCAGATCCGCCCCGGCCATTTTGCTCATCAGCGCGATCTGCCGCACGGTCTGCACGTCGGCGCCCTCTTGCGAGGTGCCGATCGCCGTCATCGCCAGCGCGCCCTGCCGCTGGGCAAAAGCGATCAACGCCGCGACTTTCTCCTGCGACATGCCGGGAATGGTGCCCGGCGCCGGCAACAACACGATGTCCGCGCCGTTCTCCACGAACAGCGCGATATCCTGCTCGCCGATCAGCTGGCTGCCGCTTTCGCGCACGATGCCGGCGCCGTGCATCTTGCCGGTCACCAGCACCATCTCGTCGCCCACTTCGTCGCGGATCGCTTTCAGCGCAGCGGCGATCGCCTGATTGCTGACGCCGTTGTTCGGGTTGCCGGTCAGCACCACCATGCGCGCGCCGAGCTGATACAGCTTGCGCGCATTCTCGGCGGTGGCGGCGCGGCCCGCCGTCATCTGCCAGAAATCGTTATGTTCGGTGGCGAAGGCCGGATCGACGGCCTCCAGATTCACCCCGATAACCCGCCCGGTCAGCCGCTGCAGCGTGCGCAGCGCCTCCTGTGGCGGCACGTCGGCGGGCAGGCCCGCGATGTGTGGCTGATCGACGTCGAACAGGTTCAACAGCAGCAGGTCGGCGCCCTGGCTGGCCGCCAGTTCGGCGTTGGTGACGTTATTGAGCAGCGGCTGAGTGACCGCAATGGTTTCGCTGACCAGAATGCGTCCTTCACTGGCGCGGATGGCATAGAGCAGATCGGCTTTGCCGATATCGGCCAGATCGCTGGCGCTGCAGTCCAGATAACGTTTCATGAGACAGGCTCCGATGACGTTGGCGGGAATGGATGGTGCCCCTCTCCCACCGCAGTGAAAGAGGGGGAAGACTTACTTCAGCGTAAAGCTTTGCGCCTGCACGTTGTCGGAATCCAGGCCAACGAACACGTTGAATTTACCCGGCTCCGCCCCCCACTTCAGGCTGGCGTTGTAGAACTTCAGATCCTCTTCGCTAATCGGCAGCTCAACCTGTTGCGACTGACCGGCCTTCAGCGTCACTTTCTTGAAGTTGCGCAGCTCCTTCACCGGCCGGCTGACCGAGGCGGTCACGTCCTGCAGGTACAGCTGCACCACCGTGGCGCCGTCGTACTTGCCGGTATTCTTCAGCGTGACGCTGGCAGTTAGTTTGCCGTTGCGCGCCATCGTCGGGCTGGACAATTTCAGATCCGACAGGCTGAAGGTGGTGTAGCTCAGGCCGTAACCGAACGGATACAGCGGGCCGTTAGGCGAATCGAAGTAGCGCGAGGTGTACTTACCGGGGTTCTCCTTGCCGAACGGCCGGCCGGTGTTCAGGTGGTTGTAGTACATCGGGATCTGGCCGACCGAGCGCGGGAAGGTCATCGGCAGCTTGCCCGACGGGTTGTAGTCGCCGAACAGCACATCAGCCACCGCGTTGCCGCCTTCGGTACCGCTGTACCAGGTTTCCAGCATGGCGTCCGCCTGCTCGCTCTCCCAACTCAGCGCCAGCGGCCGGCCGTTCATCAGCACCAGCACCAGCGGCTTGCCGGTGGCTTTCAACGCGGCGATCAGATCGCGCTGGCTCTGCGGAATCGTAATGTCGGCGCGGCTGGAGGCCTCATGCGCCATGCCCTGCGATTCGCCCACCACCGCCACCACCACGTCGGCCTTGTTCGCCGCCTGCACCGCTTCGTCGATCATCTGCTGCGGCGAACGGGTGTCGAACGCCACCGCCGGTTCATACTCGTTGAGATAGTCGATGATGCCTTTATCCTGCGTGACGTTGGCGCCCTTGGCGTAAAGAATGCGCGCCTTGTCGCCCACCGCCCGCTCCAGCCCTTCGCGCAGGGTGACCGACTGCTTGACCACCCCGGCAGCCGACCAGCTGCCCATCACGTCGCGCTGGCTGTCGGCCATCGCCCCGACCAGCGCAATGGTCGCCTGCTTGCTCAACGGCAGCGTCTGCTTATCGTTCTTCAGCAGCACCATCGTCTTGCGCGCCACCACCCGCGCTTCGGCGCGGTGCAGGCGGCTTTCGGCGTTGGTGTCCTGCGGATCGGAACCCACCGGCCCCAGATGCACATACGGATCCTTGAACAGCCCCATGTCGTACTTGGTGTTCAGCACGTCGCGGCAGGCGCGATCGATGTCGCTTTCAGGCACCAGCCCGTCTTTCACCAGACCCGGCAGGTATTTGTCGTAAAACTCGTCGCTCATGCTCATATCGACGCCGGAGGTGATCGCCAGGCGCACCGCGTCACGCGCGTCGGCGGCCACGCCGTGTTTAATCAGCTCTTTAATTGCGCCATGGTCGCTGATGGTGATGCCTTTAAAGCCCCACTGGTCGCGCAACAGATCTTTCAGCAGCCACGGGTTAGCGGTGGCCGGCACGCCGTTCACCGAGTTGAGCGACACCATCACCCCGCCGCTGCCGGCATCCACCGCCGCTTTGTAAGGCGGCAGATAGTCCTGATGCATGCGCAGCGGGCTCATGTCGACGGTGTTGTAATCGCGGCCGCCTTCGACGGCGCCGTACAACGCAAAGTGCTTGACGCTGGCCATCACCGAACCGGGCTTGGCCGGATCGCCGTTCTGGAAACCGTCGACCATCACTTTGGCGATTTTCGATACCAGCCAGGTGTCTTCGCCGAAGCCTTCGGAGACCCTGCCCCAGCGCGGATCGCGGGTGATATCGACCATCGGCGCGAAGGTCATGTTGAGGCCGTCGTCGCTGGCCTCCTGCGCCGCCACCCGGGCACTGAGCGCAATGGCCTCCAGATCGAAGCTGGCCGCCAGCCCCAGGCTGATCGGGAACACCGTGCGCTGGCCGTGCACTACGTCATAGGCGAAGAACAGCGGAATTTTCAGGCGGCTGAGCTGCATCGCCTGATCCTGCATCACCCGGATATCCGGCCGGGTGACGGTATTGAAGATGGCGCCGATCTGCCCGTTGCGGATGCCCTCGCGGATCGCTTCTTTCGGGTTATCCGGCCCGACGCTGATCAGCCGCAGCTGGCCGATCTTCTCTTCCAGCGTCATCTGCTTCATCAAATGGGACACGAAGGCGTCGCGCTGCTGGGCGTGGATGCCCTGCGCTATCGGCGTTTCCTGCGCAAAAGCCGGGCTGAGGGCCAGACCGGACAACATACTCACCACACAAAGCCATTTCATCTTGTTTTATCTCAGGCGTGTTTCCGCCGCCAACGCCGCGGAGTTTAATCGGAGTGAAGAAACAGTTTGCCACACTCTGTTTCATCGCCAAGGGAATTCGCATCGGTAATGTTTACAAAGCATTACAGGTTATCGGCAGGTAATTCTGTAACCGGGCGCGGCTGCCGGCGGCCTCAACCGTCAGAAAATCGATAAGCTGTGTCAACGCCGGCGGCGCCACCGTGCGTTCAGGATAGACCAAATAATAGGCCGCGCCGCTGCTGACGCAGAGCGGGAACGGCGTGACGATGCGTTGCGCCTGAATATCCTCCTCCAGCAGGCACAGATCGCCGATGGCGATGCCGAACCCCTGCAGCGCGGCGCTCATCGCCAGATCGAGGGTATCGAAATGCTGAGCCTTGCCGGACGGCAGCGCATCGGCGCCCGCCGCCTTCAGCCAGCGCAGCCAGTCGCGCCGATCGCGCGTCGGGTGCAGCAGGGTTTGGTCCGTCAAATCCGCCAGCCGGGGCGTCGGCGGCAGAAACGTCGGCGTGCAGACCGGCGTGAGAATTTCATCGAACAGCAGGTGCGCGGTCAGCTTTTTACCCGGCGGCCGGCCGAACACCACCGCGGCGTCAAACTGCTCGGTACTGAAATCCAGGCCGTGCGACACCGAGGCGGTCAGCTCGATGTGCATGTCCGGCCGTTCATTCTGCAGGCGAATGATACGCGGCAACACCCAGCGCATGGCGCAGGTCGGGCATTTGATGCGCAGCGCCCCTGGCGGGGCGGCGGCCCGCGTCAGGGCTTCATCCAACTGCCCCAGCGCCTGCTGCACCGGCGCCAGCAACTGCGCGCCCTGCGGCGTCAGCGCCAGACCGCGCGCCTGGCGGCTGAACAGCGGATAGCCCAGGCGCTGCTCCAGCCCGAGGATTTGCCGGCTGACCGCCCCCTGCGTCAGGTGCAGCTGCCGGGCGGCATGGGTAAAGTTGAGGCGTTGCGCCACCACCACAAAGGTTTTCAACACGTCGAGCGACGGCAGGGATATCGGCATAGCGTGCCTCGATTAGCCATGATCTGAATGCATGGCAAGTATGACAAACTTTCCCTTGTCCGCCTACGCCGGCTGATGCTTAATCGCTCAACACTTCCCTGTTTGCCTGGAGCCCATCATGCAGAGCGCCTGCTCTTCCCGCTCGAAGCTGCCGGACGTCGGCACCACCATTTTCACCGTCATTGGCCAACTCAGCGCCGAACATCAGGCCCTCAATCTGTCGCAGGGCGCGCCCAACTTCGCCGGTGATCCGCAACTTGTCGAGGCAACGGCGCAAGCCATGCGTGCAGGTCATAACCAATACGCGCCGATGAGCGGCGTGGCGGCGTTACGTGCTGCCCTGGCGGAAAAAGCTGAACGATTGTACGGCGCGCGCTATGACGCCGACGAAGAAATCACGGTGATCGCCAGCGCCAGCGAAGGGCTGTACTCGGCGATCAGCGCGCTGGTGCACCCCGGCGACGAGGTGATCTATTTCGAACCGGCGTTCGACAGCTATGCGCCGATCGTGCGCCTGCAGGGCGCCACGCCGGTGGCGATCAAGCTTTCGCTGCAGGACTTTCGCGTCGACTGGGACGAAGTGGCCGCCGCCATCAACGGCAAAACGCGCATGATCATCGTCAACACGCCGCACAACCCGACCGGCGCGGTGTTTGACGAGCACGACATCGAACGCCTGACCGCCCTGACCCGCGACACCGACATCGTGATCCTGTCCGACGAGGTCTACGAGCACGTGGTGTTCGACGGCGATATTCACCACAGCATGGCGCGTTACCCGCAGCTGGCGGAACGCAGCGTGATCGTGTCGTCGTTCGGTAAAACCTACCACGTCACCGGCTGGCGCGTCGGCTATTGCCTGGCGCCGGCGGCGTTGATGGACGAGATCCGTAAAGTGCACCAGTTCATGGTGTTCTCCGCCGATACGCCGATGCAGCACGCCTTCGCTGCCGCGCTCGCCAACCCGCAGAGCTACCTGGGGCTGGCGGCGTTTTACCAACAAAAACGCGATCTGCTGGCCAGCGCCCTGCAGGATTCACGCTTTGAGCTGCTGCCCAGCCGCGGCAGCTTCTTCATGCTGGCCCGTTTTAGCGGCTTCAGTCACGAAAGCGACAATGATTTCGCCGTGCGCTTGATCCGCGAAGCGAAGGTGGCGACGATCCCGCTGTCGGCGTTCTACAGCGACGGCACCGATACCGGCCTAATCCGGCTGAGTTTTTCCAAAGATAACGAGACCCTGCTGGAAGGCGCGCGCCGCCTGAGCCAGGTGTAATTTTTTGTCCGACCATGGGAAAGGGGCACTGCCTATGAAAGCTCTGAAAACGCTGTTCGCCGCCGGATGCCTGCTGGCCGCCGGCGCTTCCTCCGCGGCGGAAAACAGCCTGCGCTTCGGCGTGGAAGCACTGTATCCGCCGTTCGAATCCAAATCCGCCAGCGGCAAACTGGAAGGATTCGACATTGAACTGGGCGACGCGGTATGTGCCGCCGCGCAGTTGCAATGCAGCTGGGTGGAAACCTCGTTCGACAGCCTGATCCCGGCGCTGCAGGCACGCAAATTCGACGCCATCAACTCGGCGATGAACGTGACCGAACAGCGGCGTCAGGCGATCGCCTTTACCGACGCCATCTATCAGGTGCCGAACCGCCTGATCGCCAAAGCGGGCAGCGGCCTGCTGCCGGACGCCAAAACGCTGGCGGGCAAACACGTGGGCGTGCTGCAAGGATCGATTCAGGAGATCTACGCCAAAACCCATTGGGCGCCGGCGGGTGTGGACGTGGTGTCGTATCAGGATCAGAATCAGGTTTATCTCGATCTGGCAGCCGGTCGGCTCGACGCCACGCTGGTAATGGCACCGTCGGGGCAAAGCGGCTTCCTGTCGCAGCCGGATGGCAAGGGCTTCGCCTTCGTCGGCGCGGCGGTGCACGACGACAAGATCCTCGGTGAAGGCATCGCCTTCGGCCTGCGCAAAGGGGATGAGGCGCTGAAGAAAAAACTGGACGCCGCCATCGCCAAAGTGAAACAGCAAGGCACGGTGGCGGCGCTGTCGAAGAAGTATTTCGGCGATATCGACGTGACGGTGAAGTGATGGACGGGGGCGGCACCGCCGCCCCCCAGCGCGTTTAGCGATCGAACACTGAGCTGTTCAGCGCACGATCCTGCTGATGACGCTCCAGCGCCAATTCGATCAGACGCGTGATCAGCGCCTGATAGCTGACGCCGCTGGCGGCCCACAGCTTGGGATACATGCTGATGTTGGTGAAGCCCGGCAGCGTGTTGATTTCGTTGATTACCACCTGGTTGTCCGGCGTCAGGAACACATCCACCCGCGCCAACCCAAAGCACTCCAGCGCGCGGAACGCCTTCAGCGCCACCTCGCGAATGTGGTCACTCACTTCCGGCGCGATCGCCGCCGGCACCACCACCTGAGCGCCCTGCTCGTTGATGTATTTGGTGTCGTAGGAGTAGAAGGCATCGCTCAGCACGATCTCGCCGCACACACTGGCCTGCGGATCGTCGTTGCCCAGCACCGCACACTCGATCTCGCGGCCGACGATCGCCGACTCCACCAGCACCTTGTGATCGAAACTGAAGGCCAACGCTACCGCCGCATCGAACTCAGCGCGGTTTTCCACCTTGCTGACCCCGACCGACGAGCCCTGGTTGGCCGGCTTGACGAACAGCGGCAGGCCGAGGCGCTCGCTCAGTTGCTCAAACGTAAACCCGACGCGGTTGGCGCGCGTCAGGGTGACGAACGGCGCCACCGCCAGCCCGGCGTCGCGCAGCAGGCGTTTGGTCACGTCTTTATCCATGCTGACCGCCGAGCCGAGCACCCCGGCACCGACGAACGGCATATTGGCCATGCGCAGCAGCCCCTGCAGCGAGCCGTCCTCCCCCAGCGTGCCGTGCACGATCGGGAAGATGACGTCTAGCTGGCCCAGCGCGCCGGCGCTGCCCGCTTCGATCAGCTGCTGCTTTTCCTGGCCCGGGATCAGCGCCACGTTCTTGTTCGAGCGGTTCAGCGCGATCAGCGCCGGGTTTTCGGCGTTAAGCAGGTAGTTGGAGGCGTCATTGATGTGCCACTGCCCCTGTTTGTCGATCCCCAGCAGCGTGACATCGAACTTCTCTTTGTCGATTGCATCCACAATGTTTTTGGCCGACTGCAGCGACACCTCATGCTCCGCCGATTTACCGCCAAAAATCACCCCAACACGTAGTTTAGTCACGCCTTAAATCCTTCTGAAAAATCATGGCAAAAAAGTCGTTCATCACAATAAACGCATTGCCTGGCGGCGGCAATCGTTGTTGCCAGAATCTTCTTACGCCACAGAATGCCACATCGCCACCATCCTAAACGTATACACTTCATATATTGTTCACTTAGGGAGACGCCGATGGGCATCGTAAAAATTTCAGACGCGCTGCATGACGATCTGCGCCTCGCCAGCCTCACCATGACGCGCTCGATCAACGCGCAGGCCGAGTACTGGATCAAGATCGGCATGCTGGCGGAGTTCCATCCGGAGCTGACCTACCCGCAACTGGTAAAAAAAATGATGAAAGATAACGCGCTGACGCTGAAGGAGATTGTCGGGTGAAACAGATTGTGATTAAAACGCCGGAAGAGATTGCCAAAATGCGCCATTCCGGCGCCCTGCTGGCTAAAGTGTTCGCTATGCTCGATGAGGTGATTGTCGAAGGCATCTCCACTATGGAGATCAACGACCGCGCCGAGGCGTTTATCGTCGAAGAATTGAAATCGCGCCCGGCCAGCAAGGGGCAGTATGATTTCCCCTATGTGCTCAACACCTCAGTCGACGACGTGGTGTGCCACGGGGTGCCGTCGGCCAGCAAAATCCTGCGTTCCGGCATGATCGTCAACGTGGACATCACGTTGGAAAACGGTGGCTACATCGCCGACTCCAGCAAGATGTACTGCATCGGCCAGGTGACGCCGCTGGCCAAACGGCTGGTGAACAACGTCTATGAGTCGATGTGGCAAGGCATTCGCGCGGTAAAACCGGGCGCCACCCTGGGGGATATCGGCCACGCCATCCAGCGGCACGCCGAACAGGCCGGCTATAGCATCGTACGGGAATATTGCGGCCACGGCATCGGTCGCGACATGCATGAAGAGCCGGCGGTGTTGCACTACGGCCAACCCGGCAGCGGTATGGTGCTGCAGGAAGGCATGGTGTTCACCATCGAGCCGATGATCAACCAGGGCGATCGCCGCATCAAGCAGAAGAAAGACGGTTGGACGGTGGTGACGCGCGACAAAAAATTGTCGGCGCAGTGGGAGCACACCGTGGCGGTCACCGCCGACGGCGTGGAGATCCTGACGCTGCGCGACGAAGAGCGTCAGGCCGGCTATACAGAACGCTACTAAGTCAATAAGCCATTAGCTTATGAACGCAGTACGCCAGCATAGCGAACCCGACTGCACTCACGCCCTTTCTTCTGCCGAGGTTTGTCCAGAAGAAAGGGATACGCCGAACGACGCGGCCTTTACACCTGAAGGCTGCGTTGTTGATTGGGTACAGCGATCAATATGATCGAGTTTGCGATGCTGGAAAACACCAACAGTATAATCAGCATATTTACTGCGCTCACGCCAAGCATTCCCATAATCCAGATGTAGCCTGCAGAAAACGCGATCTGGCAAATCGCCAGTACGGAGCTCGCCAAGCCGGCATTTTGTTTAAACGGCTTAAGCGCCTGGCTCATTAAGACCCCAAACCCCATAGCGAAACTCACGCCAATCATGGCGAATCCAACGAGATTTAAATAGGTGCTCAGGTAGAGCGCCTGCGTAAAGAAAAATACGCAGGCACAGGTTAAAAACAACATCTGAGACAGAAAAAGAACCGTTGTTTGGCCCAACCGAGAAAGCAAGTAAGGCATTAAAAATGAAGTGATCATGCTAAAGCTTGCAAGCACAGCCATCGATATAGAGTATTGCGCGGTAGAAAACCCCATTTGGGTTATTAAAATAATTGGCGAGGTATTCACATAGGTCAAGATCGCTGTGATTGACAGGCAGGTTATGAATAAACGGCTTATAAATAATGATGAGAGCAGACTTTCACCACTGAGGTCTGTTGTTTGATGTGCGTCTTTATTCTTATGGTAGGTTTCATCAAGCCAGACTAAACAGACAAAACATGATATTCCGGCGAAAATGGCCATACCGGTGAAGAGGCTTGGCCATTTGAAATTCATTAACAGTAAATACCCCAGCACTGGGGCGATAACGGGAACAATGCAGGTAATGCCGTTAATCACGGAGAGCACTTTTGAACGCTTATCATCGTCCAGAGCATCCCTCAGAATAGCAAAAGTGACGACATAACAGAAACCGGCACCGACGCCTTGCCAAAACCGAGCAAAAAGAAACTGATCGGCCGTGATAGTCAAGGCTGCGCCATATGAAGCACAGGAAAAAATAAGCGCACCCAATAACGCAATGGGTTTTCGACCAAACCGATCGGAGACTATCCCCGCGATAATCATGGTTGATGCCATACCCGCCAAATAAATTGAAAATGCGGTATGCAGGTCGACGGCAGAAGCATTCAGATCCCTGGCAATATCAGGTAAGCCTACAAGATATAAGTCCACACCCAAAGGATAAATTAAAATTAACATAAGACAGCATGTAAGACATTTACGCATACAGAGTTCCTGACAGTTCCAGAGCATAAAAATATAAATAAAACTAATTAAGAAAGAGTCACTAAACCAGAAAAGCCCAATTAAAGACTACGCATACCTTGTTGTATCACTCCCCTGACAGCGGTGTGTTTTTTATTTTTATGATAAAAATCATAGCCATATGATCACCTGAAGTTTTTTTGATTTGTGCAAGATCCATCGCGGTAGTGAGCATGGTTTTATTTACAAGATAAATCAAGGGCTTTTTAATTACATGCAGGTATTATTGATTTGTAAATTATATCCATCACTATGGTTAAGTATGAATATAAAAAATAACTTTACATTACGTTATGTATTTGTATAATTTTTTCGTGATTTGTAATTAAAAAAATCATTTTATTTACAATTTACCGTGCTCTTAAGCGAGATAGGGATATTGTTATGCCAGGATGGATGATGGCTTTGACTGTGTGAGGGGAATTATCTGCCTCATGGCTTTTACTGCAAACCATCTTTTTTTATTTTCGTCATTGAATATATAACCGGCTATCAATCTCGCATGGCAATTCAAAGTACGCATATTCAATGCAGTACAGTTTTTATAATACAGAATTTATATGGTGTTAAATAATAGTGCATAAATATTTTTATTGTTAAGTCACCTCAAAGGAGATAATGTGTGAGGCATTTATCACGGAATGTCAAATTGTCATCGTTAGGGCTAACGCTTGATTTATCTAATTTTAACCTTAAAGATATAATCACAAAAAGTAAGTTCACGATTTACAATCAAGAAATCAGTCCGTATATAGTAAAAAGCATCGCAGAGGAAAATATTCGCAAGCAGCTAGCCAATGACTACAATGTTTACTCCGAATTGTCATGGTTTTCTGAAAGACAAAAATACGGATATTTATTAATGCGTAATTGTTTTTCGACCGAAGCACTTCCCCCTACCCCATGCAATGATGAAGCACCTGATACAAGTTTATGGATTGAACCCGCGTCAACGTTAATGGCCATGCTAGGTGTTACTGGACACACCGTTTCTTCTTACCTGAATGAAATGCAAGGCCGGTTGGCGCATATGGTTATGCCTGCAAAAAACAACGAAAAGTCTTGGGTTCGCTCCACAAAGTCGTTATCTCCACATACTGAGGTCGTCAATGGCCACTGGTCGGAAATGCTGCCTGACGATACCCAAAATCAGATTATTGCTCCTGAGGTGTTTGCACTGGCGTGTTTGAGAAACCCGATTCAAGCGGCAACAACAATTTGGTCATTGGATGACATTCTTAACAATTTAAGTTATGCGACCATAGAACAACTAATGCGCCCTGAATATATCGCCAATAGCCAATCCAGTTTTGACGTTGACTCAAAAATAGAGAATGTCAGTGTTATTGGTGATATCAACGGCAGACTGGTGATTAGATACAGCAATTCTAAACTTGTCGGGATCAACGATGCTGCTAATGAAGCATTGGAAAAACTAAGAAAGCACCTGTCTGATCCTCAATATATCAACAAAGTTGTTTTGCAGCCTGGGGACATCCTCATCATCAACAACAGAATCGCCCTGCATGGGAGAGATAACCTTTCCGGTTCGGCAAATTATGACGGGAATGATCGCTGGTTGATTAGAATGTATGGTTTTTCACATAATTCGTGGAAAAAACTCAAACACCTCCCGGAAAAACAACACGTTGTTTTGGCTTGATTGATAAGGATTAATTAGAATGTTTTCACCATTAGTGGGCAGTGACAGACTTTTAGATGCAAACGGGCACCCTATTCAATTTAGAAAGGGAAAAGGATACCGAATCGAAGATACTCGCGGCAATGAGTATCTGGATTTCGTTTTAGGCATAGGCCCCGTTATATTGGGACACAGCCATCCTGGTTTTAATAAAAAATTGAGTGATGCTCTCTGTTTGGGATTGTCTTTCCCTGGGTTCGGCGAGGTACACAGCCTGCTATCCGACCTGTTTGAAAGTGTCTATGTCGGCTCCAAAGTTATCTCCTTATTTAAAACCAGCTCTGAGGCCGTAACGGCATCGTTCCGCTGCGCAATGATGGAAACCGAGCGTAAAAAGATCCTGAGGTGCGGTTTCTTGGGATGGCATGACGCCCAGCTCTATATGTCGCCGAGCTGGCATGAAGCCTTGGGCAGCGCCAAAAGAAACGATTTACGTTATGTAAAAGGCATGCGCGGTGTCACTGGTGAAGAGGCCGTTTTCAACTGGATTAATGGCGACCTGTCTGAGTTGGATAAACTGCTTCAGGAACATGGAAACGACATTGCCATATTTGCACTGGACGTGTATCAACTGGCGTTCTTCCCCGAAGAGAAGATTAAGTCTGCAATAGAAATGTGCAAGACTTATGGCATAAAAATACTGTTGGATGAAACGAAAACAGCGGGAAGAACCAACCCTGGCGGTTACTTGGCGAACCATCCAGATTTCGATCCTGATTATGTGGTATTAGGTAAGGCGATAGGAAATGGCTTGCCTCTTGCTGTTCTGATCGGGAAACCTGACAGCATTGCCATCTACCGCGAAGCGCGTATTGGTGGAACACACACCAAAGAAATACTTTCCCCCCATGCGGCCCTTGCCGTGGCGGAAATCATGAAAGAGTGCGATGGCTATAATCTGATTTCACAAGCCGGTGGAGCCATCGTGACGACGTTGAATTCCGCCTTTAAAGAAGCCGGAACCGATAATCTATTGATCGCTAAACCACTTTTCAATAACGCCCTTTTTGATCTGGTGTTTAGTCAAGAGCTGGTCAATGACGTTATGTTGAGGGGCCGCTTGAAGAGTGAGCTTATGCGGAATGGTTTGCTGATTATGGAGGGGCACAACTCCTTTGTCAGTCTGGCTCATAGTAACCTGAATCATGACGAGCTATTTTCACTGGCCCATAAAGCGGCAAAAAACTGGCTAGCCGCCATGTAGTTAACGCCTTAGTCGCTAAGCATCGGCTATTTCCCCCTGTTTAAGACATCTATTATGATGCATTTTAATGTTTTATTGGTGACATCATTTTAATTCAAAGTGAGCTTGACGCTATGAAAAATGAAATTTACAGTTTATTGAAAAACTACCAAACCGACTATGAGAAAGAGCAAGAGCACAAGCTGAATATGTTGAGTATTCTGCAAAGCCGAGATGATGTATTATTTGAAACCTCTAAACTTGGGCATTTTACGGCATCCGCCTGGGTATTAAATCATGATAAGACTAAAGTATTGCTGACACTGCATGCAAAGTTAAATCGATGGTTCCAACTGGGTGGGCACATCGAGCGCAGCGATAAAACATTTTTAGACGCCTGCCTAAGAGAGGCGCAGGAAGAAAGCGGTATCCAGAACATAGCGGCTGATGGGGCCTTTGTGATTGATATCGACATACATTCAATACCTGAAAACCCTAAAACCGCAGCCCATCTTCATTATGATATCACCCTGTGTTTGATCGCAGATAAACACGCCGAAACCGCGCTTTCCAAAGAATCGACGAAATTGGAATGGATACCCATTAGTGAAGTCAAATCCATCACCGACGATCCTGCCGTGGTACGCATGGCAGAAAAAACCATGCTGTTATCTTAGCCAATCGGTATATTTTGGGGCGTCAGGCCCCTTTTTCGCCTTTCGTGGTATTTCTCAAGTGCCTTTTCGAGGGCACTTTTACGGGCCGCGTTACCACTAACTAATTGATATGGAATGGAATAGTGAGCAAATTGGAATTCAGCGGTTTATTACAAAAAGTTAAAGAGATCGCCTTGTCCTCCTTCTCAATAATTGAAGGCAAAAAAAATGAAGTGACGTTTTTTGAAAAGAAGGATTTCAGCATTGTCAGTGAGGCCGATATTGAAACTGAGGCGTATATAAGGGAGAGACTACAGGCATTAACCCCTGATATCCCCGTTTATGGCGAGGAGTTAGGCTGTGAGATTGCCAATGACTGTCAGTTATATTGGCTGATAGATCCCATAGACGGCACGACCTGGTATAAGTTAGGCATCCCGGTATATGGCTCTCTCATTGCTTTAGTCAAAGAAGGAGAGCCGGTGATTGGCACCATAGGTTTACCTGCAATCAATACCTTAGTGTATGCCGGTAAAAATGAAGGGTGCTTTATCCATACGGGTGACAATAGTGTCAGGAGATTGTTCACTGATGCGGATCGGGCCGAAGCGATACGGGTAGAACAAGCGACAATAACGGCATCAGGCATCCATGGCACCTCGACATGGCTTGAGAACGGCGACACCCCCTGGAATCTCATTGCTGTGCTAGAAAGTGCGAAACTGTTTAAGTTCTCAGGGGATTGTATCCAGCATGTATCCGTATTCAATGGTTCGTCGGATGCGGCGATTGATACGATAATGAAACCTTGGGACAGTGCGGCCATCATTATTTGTGCCAGAGAAGCCGGCTTCACCGTTATGGATCTCAATGGCAACCAGCAAGGAATATTAACAAGCGGTAATTTGTTAACGGCCAAAAATGCACATTTGGCCAAAGATCTCATTAATCTGTTACAGGCTTGAGCAGCAGGTTCCCCGCAGAACCCCGATTTTGCGCACGCCCTGCGGGGATCCCACCCAGGAACGATATCGCCGCTCTCCTACGCCAAACTAACGTTGCTGATAAGCAATCTGACCGCCGACCAAAAGTAAAAACGCTTCCCCTGAAGCGCCGCCATTGACATATTATTGCCATACGCCACTTCGGCGCCGTAGCTAAAACAGCGGAGATGACAGGGAGACAGGCAGCATGCAGTCAGGCAATCAGGCATTTCTCAACCAGCTTAAAGACATCGTCGGCGGCCCGCAGCTGTTGACCGGCGATCGCAACACCGAACGGTATCGCAAGGGCTTCCGCTCCGGCGAAGGCCAGGCGCTGGCGGTGGTGTTTCCCACCAGCCTG
Source organism: Serratia sp. LTN-2 (assembly GCF_059740205.1). NCBI lineage: Bacteria > Pseudomonadati > Pseudomonadota > Gammaproteobacteria > Enterobacterales > Yersiniaceae > Serratia > Serratia sp. LTN-2. The sequence continues at coordinate 549,773 of NZ_JCAXDO010000002.1, forward strand.
CTGCAGCTGTGGCGCATTCTGCAGGCCAGCGTGGCCGCCGACAAAATCGTCATCATGCAGGCCGCCAACACCGGCCTGACCGAAGGTTCAACCCCCAGCGGCAACGACTATGATCGCGATATCGTCATCGTCAGCACCCTGCGCCTCGATCATATTCAGGTGCTGGATAACGGTAAGCAGGTGGTTGGTTTTCCCGGCAGCACCCTGCATCACCTCGAAAAATTGCTCAAGCCTTACGGCCGCGAGCCGCATTCGGTGATCGGCTCCTCCTGTATCGGCGCGTCGGTGATCGGCGGCGTGTGCAACAACTCCGGCGGCTCGCTGGTGAAACGCGGCCCGGCCTATACCGAAATGGCGCTGTACGCTCAATTGGGTGAAGACGGCCAGCTGCGCCTGGTGAACCATCTGGGCATCCGCCTCGGCGACACGCCTGAAGAGATCCTCACCCGGCTGGAAAAAGGCGATTACCGCCCGGAGGACGTCGAATTCGGCGAGCTGCGCGCCTCGGATAACGAGTACGCCAGCCGGGTGCGTGACGTCGACGCCGACACCCCTTCCCGCTTCAACGCCGATAAACGCCGTCTGTACGAAGCCTCCGGCTGCGCCGGCAAGCTGGCGGTGTTCGCGGTGCGGCTCGACACCTTCGAGAAGGAAGGCAAAGAGCAGGTGTTCTATATCGGCACCAACGACACCGCGGTGCTGACCGAACTGCGCCGCCACATGCTGAGCCGGTTCGACAACCTGCCGGTGGCCGGTGAATACATGCACCGCGATATCTTCGACATCGCCGAGGTCTACGGCAAAGACACCTTTATGATGATCGACAAGCTCGGCACCGATCAGATGCCGCGCTTCTTCACCCTGAAAGGCCGCATGGACGCCAGCCTCAACAAGCTGCCGCTGCTGCCGCACAACCTGACCGACCGGCTGATGCAGGGCCTGAGCCATCTGGCGCCGAGCCACCTGCCGAAACGCATGAAGGAATACCGTGAACGTTTCGAACACCATCTGCTGCTGAAGATGGCCGGCCCCGGCGTGGAAGAGGCCCAGCGCTACCTGACCGACTATTTCGCCCAGGCCGAAGGCGCCTTCTTCGCCTGCACGCCTGACGAGGGCAAAAAGGCTTTCCTGCACCGCTTCGCCGCCGCCGGCGCCGCCGTGCGCTACCACGCGGTGCACGCCGACAAGGTGGAGGATATTCTGGCGCTGGACATCGCCCTGCGCCGTAACGACACCGACTGGTTCGAAACGTTGCCGCCGGAGATCGATAGCCAACTGGTGCACAAGCTGTATTACGGCCACTTTATGTGCCACGTGTTCCACCAGGATTACGTGGTGAAAAAAGGCGTCGACAGCCACGCGCTGAAAGAAAAGATGCTCGAAATCCTCAACCGGCGCGGCGCCGAATATCCGGCGGAGCATAACGTCGGCCATCTCTACCACGCCAAACCGGATCTGCAGGCGTTCTACCGCACCGCCGATCCGACCAACAGCTTCAACCCAGGCATCGGCAAAACCAGCAAACGCAAGGGCTGGGCCGAAGGCCCCCGCTAAACGGCGTACCCCGGCCTGCCGCCGCACCCGGCGCGGGCCTTCGATAAACAACGTTACCTGCGCAGGGTGGCGCTCACCGCTCTGCACGCAGCAGCAAGGAGACGATGAACGCGCCCCCCAGCCCCGCCGTAATGATGCCGATGGGCAGTTCCTGATTGGGGATCAGGCTGCGGCTGAGCATGTCGCCGCCGGTCAGCAGCATCGCCCCCAGCAGGCCGCACATCGGCACGGACAAACGGTGGCGCACGCCCACCAGGCGCCGGGCCAGATAAGGCACCATCAGCCCGACAAAACCGATCACCCCCGTCAGCGATACGAGGAACGCCGTAGACAGCGCGCAGCACAGAAAGGTCTCGGTGCGCAGGCGCGCCACGTTGACCCCCATCGAGTGGGCGGTTTGCTCGCCCGCCAGCAGCGAGTCCAGCGCCCGCCAACGCAGCGCCGTAAACCCGGCCAGCAGCACGAAACTCGCCAGCGGAATGACCAGGTTATCCCAACGCGCCAGCCCCAATCCGCCGAGCGACCAGAACAACACCGAGCCGGCCGCTCGCTGATCGCCGGAAAACACCAGGTAGCTGGTGAGCGCGCTGAACAAAAACGAGACCGCCAGGCCGCAGACGATGAGCTGATCGGCGCGCCTGACCCGGCTGACGCGAAACAGGATCATCACCGCCATCGCGGACAGAATGCCGCCGACGAAAGCGGACAGCGGCAACGTCAGCGCGCCCAACGCATCGCCGAAGCGCGTGATGACCAGCACCGCCCCGGCGGAAGCGCCGGAGGAGAGCCCAAACAGAAAAGGATCGGCCAGTTCGTTGCGGGTGGTGGTCTGCAGCAGTGCGCCGGTCATCGCCAGCCCGGCGCCGGTCAGCGCCGCCAACAGGGCCCTGGGCACGCGCAACTGCACGACGATGGTGTCCAACATGCCGGAGAGGGGCGCAGATGAAAGCCCCAATGCCGCCATCGTTTGCCGCCATGACAGTACGACGCTGCCCAGCTGCAGGCTCCAGATCATTAACCCGCACAATGCCAACGACGCCAACGGCGCGAGCAGCATAAACCGCCCGGTCGGCGAGTTCATTCACTAGCCGGCGCGTACAGCGCCCGCGCCAGCTTTTCAACCGCGCCGATGTTGGCCGGCCCCGGGGTCAGCTCCGCATACTGCAGTTTCAGATAACGATGATGCTGTACCGCGGGCGTCAATTTCATCAACGGATGAGACTCGAGGAAACGCCGCAGCGCATCGGCGCCTGACCCGGTCTGATAATCCAGCAGAATGATGAAGTCGGGCTCTGCCGCCGCCACCGCCTCCCAGGACGCCGTCGTCCAGCTCGCCGGCAAACCGTCCATCACGTTGCGGCCCCCCGCCGCCTCGATGATCGCCGTCGGCATGGCGTATCTGCCGCTGGTGAAAGGTTTCTCCTCTCCCGAGTCATAGACGAACACCTTGAGCGGCGCCTGCCCCGCCGGCCTGGCGGGAAGCGCAGCTAACCGGCGCTGCCAGCCCTCAACCAACGCGGCGGCCTCTCGCTGCTTGCCGAAAATCTTGCCGAGCTTCAGCTCGTCGTCATACAGCAGGTTCATATCTGCCTTCTGCGGCCGGCCACCGGCCTGTACGCAGCTCTCGCTCAGCACCAGCGTTTTGATGCCGAACGGGGCGAGCTTCTCCGGCGTGACGTCGCCGCCGATCTTCATGCCGTAATTCCAGCCGGCGAAGAAGAAATCCGGCTGCGCCGCCAGCAACGTTTCCAAAGCGGGATATTTCGGTGCCAGTTCGGGAATCGCGCCCATCGCCGCCTTGAAGCCAGGCGCCAGTTTGTACCAACCGGTGATGCCGGTCAGCCCGACGATCCGATCCTGCAGGTGGAGCGCAAAGGCCATCTCAGCCATGTTGATATCGTTGATAACGGCGCGCTGCGGTGCCTGGTTAAAGGTGACCGGCGTACCGCAGCTGTCTACGGTGACGGGAAAACTTTCGGCCGCCGCCGACCTGGCGGCCAGCAGCATAAGCAGGATGAATACGCGTGTGTTCATGTTTCTCTCTGGTTTATCAAGCGCAATGGGGAACGTCAAAAATACGCAGCGTTTTCCCGCTGACGGGATGCGCTACATTGAAACTTTGCATGCCGAACACCGGCAAAATCACCGGCGTTTGCAACACCGCCTCGGGCGAACCGCAGGCCACCTGGCGGCTTTCGTTGAGCACCAGGATCCGATCGGCAAACGCCTCCGCCACGGGCAGATCGTGCAGCACCGCAATCACGGCAATATCTTTATTTTTTACTAACGACAGCAGCGCCGAGCGCCCGGGCGGATCGAGGTGATTGGTCGGTTCATCCAGCAGCAACAGGTCGGGAGACTGCGCCAACGCCCGGGCCAGCGCAGCGCGCTGACGCTGGCCGCCCGAGAGCCGCCCCAGCGGGTGGCGCCTGAGCGGCCCCAGCCCGGTTTCTTCGATGGCCTGGTCAACGATGCGCTTTCCCGTCGCAGAGCGTTCGCCATGCGGTAAACGGCCCAACGCCACGTAATCCTCAACCGACAGCCGCAAATCCGGCAGATCGTTTTGCGCCAGAAAGGCGATGCTTTTGGCGCGCTCCGCCGCCGGCCAGTTTGACAAGGCGCGCCCGCGCCAGTAAATGCCGCCGCTGTCCGGCCGCGTTTCGCCGATCAGGGTGCGTAACAGGCTCGACTTGCCGCTGCCGTTAGGGCCGATCACCGCCAGCTTCTCACCGGGGCGGAGCGCGAAATGAATGTTGTCGAGTATCAATGCCCCGCCGTGACCGGTCAGGCTCACCCCATCAACGTGGAGGATGTCGTGAATTGGGTTCATCATGCATTATTTGTTATATTATAACATATCATTATTTCTATCACGATTGCCCGCCCTCTGCAAAAGCGAATCGCAACGTCTCTTGCCATACGCACTCAGCGCGCAAGCCGGAACAGGGTATCCACTCCGCTGCGGCTTGCTTTTGCGTCAAAATTGCGCCGTTAAAGCAACATAACATATCCTTTAATTAATGATAATGATTTTCATTATCATTAAAGTGCCTGCGATTTACGATTGCGTCCCACGGCGAACTTGGTTATGTTTGAAACGGTTAATTTCATTCCCGATGTGCAGGAAGCTAAATGACTCACTTTGCGCACAGCATAGATCCCACCAACGCGACCGCCCCGGCCGTCGTTTTGCTGTGTGCTTCCTCCGCTCCACCCGCCGTTTCCTCTGTCGTTTCAGCGGTTGCCGCTTACCCGCCACGCATTGTGGTCGTGCGCTAAGCCAAACCGACTTTTTACCTCCGGCTTATGTTGATCTGTTGCGTTCAGGCGTAGACCGCCGCGCGCGCCGGAGCCTGTAATTTTCACGACAGGTGAAATTGATATGCGATTACCTTCTCTCTGGGCCAATGCCGGCCTGGCTACGCTGTTCGTCCTGCTTTGGAGCAGCGGCGCTATTTTCTCCCGTTGGGGGCTGGAGCACGCCTCCGCCTTCGCTTTTCTGTTCTTCCGCTGCGCCATCGCACTGGCGGTGCTGTTGGCTATCGGCCTGTGGCGGCGCCAGTGCCTGCCCGCCCCCGGCACCCGTCGACGCGTCGCGCTGATCGGCGTGCTGATGATCGGCGGCTATCAGATCTGTTATCTGCTGGCGCTGGAACAGGGCATTACGCCCGGGGTGCTGGCGACGCTGCTCGGCGTACAGCCGATCCTCACCCAGTTCATCACCGAAAGGCGTTGTGCCGGGCTGCGCGCCTGCGGGTTGGCGCTGGCGTTGGCCGGGCTGACGCTGGTGGTGTACCAAAGCCTGATGGTGGCCAACTTCTCGCCGAGCGGCATGCTGTTCGCCTTTATCGCTCTGGGCTGCATGACCGCCGGCACCCTGCTGCAAAAGGGCATGGCCCAGCCGCCGCTGGCGGTCTTGCCGCTGCAGTATGCTATCGGTCTGTTGATGTGTGCGTTGGCGCTGCCGTTTGAGCCGCTGCGGGTCGAATGGCGGCCTGAGTTCGTGCTGCCGCTGCTGTGGATGGCGGTGGTGATCTCGGTGCTGGCGACTTTCCTGCTGTATCGCCTGATCCAGCGCGGCAACCTGGTGCAGGTCACCAGCCTGTTCTATCTGATCCCGGCGGTCACCGCCCTGCTGGATTACCTGCTGCTCGGCCACGCGTTAGCCGCGCTGAGCCTGCTGGGCATGGCGGGCATCGTGCTCGGCGTGATGCTGGTTTTCCGCCGCGCATAAAAGCAAAAGCCCCCGCGCCGTTCCACCGGCGCGGGGGCGACAACAACTACCGTTAACTCAGAACAACCAGGAACCGTACCCCCACAGCAGCACCGTCACCCCAAGCAGCAGCTCGAGCAGCAGGATGCCGATAGCGAAGGTCGAGCTGGAGAAGATGAACCCTTCCTTACTGTCGATATTCAGGAAGTGCGGGATCCCCAGATTCAGCAGATAGCCCGAATAGCACAGGCCGATAATGCCGACAAACAGACACAGCCAGACGACCGGATAAAGCGCCACCACCCCGCTGAGGAACATCGGGGTCGCCACGTAGCCGGCGAACACCATGCAGCGGTGCAGACTTGGGCGCGATTCATAACGCCGCGCCATCCAGTGAATGACTTTCCCCATGGCCGCTACGCCCGCCAGCATCAGCAGGTAGAACGCCACGGCGGTATAAAACGCGGTAAACATGTCGAGCCTGATAGCATGTCCCTCGCCGGAGAGCCAGCCCAACTGGGTGGTGCCGATAAAGGCGCAGACCACCGGGATTGCTGCCAAGAGCAACACGTGATGGGTGTATAGGTGCGAGACGCTTTCATTCTCGCTTTTGATCTGTTCGAACTCGGCGCTGGGATGCGCCAGAAGTCCCCAAACATGACTGACCATGAGACACCTCCTATCTCGCCGTAGGCCGCGATCGGCGAACGAATTTCACACCTCCGACGGACAGCTACCCGTGCGAGGATTGCGGCCACGGGGCTCTCTCCCCTGTACTAATTATAGTCTTTCGGCGAAAAAACGTGCGGAAAGCGCAACGCCGCGGCGCTTTGTCTTATACTCCCCCCATCAAATCCAGACTGTGAGGAAGGTTATGCCATCCGTTATCACCACCCGCCAGGCGGGGATCGTCGACGTCGACGCCGGGCGTAACGTCACCGTTGTCGAGCCCTGCAATCTGTACGGCTGCCGGCTCGGCGACGATGTCTTCGTCGGCCCGTTCGTCGAGATCCAGCGCCACGTCAGCATTGGCGCGCGCAGTAAAATTCAGTCGCACAGCTTTATCTGCGAATACGTCACGCTCGGCGAAGAGTGCTTTGTCGGCCACGGCGTCACCTTCGCCAACGATCTGTTCAAAGACGGTGCGCCCAATGCCGATCCGGCCAGCTGGGGGCGCACGCGCATCGGCGATCGGGTGTCCATCGGCTCCGGCGCCACGGTCTTGGCGGTGGAGATCTGCAGTGGCGCGGTGATCGGCGCCGGGGCGGTCGTGACCCGCGATATCACCCGCAAGGGGATCTATGCCGGCAACCCGGCGCGCCTGCTGCGGGAGCTGCCGTCATGAACCCGGCCATCCGCATCACGGCCATTGAGGCGTTGCCCGCCGATTATTTGGCCTGCGGCGATTTCAGCTTTACCGTCGCCAGCTACGCCCTGCCGCAGTTCGACAGCCCGGTCGACAGCTGGCCAACCCGCCCGGTCGCGCCGTTTCGCAAACAGTATCCGCTGGCGCCGCTCGCCAACGACGACAGCGTCACCTTTCTGGCGTATCGCCAGAACGAAGCCGTTGGCCATATCACGCTGAGCAAAAACTGGAACGGTTACACCCTGATCGATGAGATCGCCGTCAGCGCTCACGCGCGCCGTCAGGGCATCGCCGGGGCGCTGTTGGACTGCGCCAAACAGTGGGCACGGCTGCAGGAAACCTCAGGTATGATGCTCGAAACGCAGAACAACAATCTGGCGGCCTGCCGCTGCTACCAGCATTACGGGTTTATCCTCGGCGGCATCGATCGTTTACTGTATCGCGCCGAGCCGGAGATCGCCGATCACGAGATCGCACTGTTCTGGTATTTGCCGTTCAATAACGAAATCGGTTACTGATTTATCGGGCCTCATTGAGGTTATGTTTACTTTTTAACCCCTACCATCGGATGAGAACTGTTATCACTTACTATGATAACCCAGCGACACCCATGGAGGGCCGTATGAACAAGAACAAGGTTGTTTTACTGATGTTAGCTATCGCCATGAGCGGATGCGCCGAGCGCCCCACCCCGGCCACGCCGCCGCCTGACGTCACCGTTGCGCCGCCGAGCGTGCAGCCGGAGATGGACGCCAGCACCCGCAGCAAGCTGCGTGAGATCCTCGCGCTGCGCGCCGGTTGGCCCGCCGCTCAGCCACATGGCCGCACCGTCGATTTGATTTCGCGCGAGTTTCTCGCCACCCCCTATCTCGCCAATCGCCTGGTCGGCTCGCAGAACACGCCCGAGCAGCTGGTGATCGACTTCCGCGGGCTGGATTGCTTCACCTACATCGATTATGTGGAAGCGCTCAGCACCGCCCGCAGCGAGGGCGAGTTCGTACAGCGGCTGATAGACATCCGCTACGTCGACGGCAAAATCGCCTTCCCGCAGCGCAAGCACTTCTTCACAGACTGGGCGCAGCGGCCGCACAAGGTGGCCGAAGACATCACCGCGCAGCTCAGCCCGCACGCCGTCACCCTCGTGAAAAACCTCAACCAGAAGGCGGACGGCAGCAGCTACCTGCCCGGTTTGCCCAACGTACAGCGCAGCGTGACCTATATCCCCAGCGACAACATCGACGACAAGGTGCTGGCCCAACTGCGCACCGGCGATTATATCGGCATTTACACCAACCTGGACGGGCTGGATGTCACCCACACCGGCATCTACGTGATGACCGACAACGGCCCGGTGCTGCGCAACGCCTCCTCGCGCAAGGCCAACATGCAGGTGGTCGATTCGCCCTTTATGGATTACGTGATGGCTACGCCGGGCATCGTGGTGCTGCGTTCGCTCAGCCGATAATCCCCCCGCCGCATAACGGCTATAAGCTATAGCCGTTTATGCTGAACGAGCGTTTGACTTCATCGGCAGTTCAGGCTTAGCTGTAAGAACAAAAAACAACTGATTTTATTGTTCTTTTCAGGGAGACTTCGATGACCTTACGCTGGCGTATCACCCCTCTGGCGGCGGCCTTCGCCGCCGTATTGGCGCTTCAGGGCTGCGATCAAAAAACCGACCAAAACCATATCAAAGTCGGCGTCATCAACGGCGCGGAACAGGACGTGGCGGAGGTCGCCAGACAGGTGGCGAAAGAAAAATACGGGCTGGAGGTCGAGCTGGTGGGTTTTAGCGGTTCGCTGCTGCCGAACGACGCCACCGACAAAGGCGAACTGGACGCCAACGTGTTCCAGCACCGCCCGTTCCTCGAACAGCAAAACAAAGATCACGGCTATAAGCTGGTAGCGGTCGGTAACACCTTCGTCTTCCCGATGGCCGGCTACTCCAAAAAGATAAAATCGCTCAAAGAGCTGCCGGACGGCGCGGTGATCGCTATTCCGCTCGATCCGACCAACCTGGGGCGCGCCCTGCTGCTGCTGGAAAAAACCGGCCTGATTACCCTGAAACAAGGCAAGGGGCTGCTGCCCACCGCCCTGGACATCAGTGCCAACCCGCATCATTACCAGATCATGGAGCTGGAAGGCGCGCAGCTGCCGCACGTGCTGGACGATCCGAAGGTCACCGTCGCCGTTATCAGCACCACCTACATCAATCAAACCGGCCTGACGCCGACCAAAGACGGCATTTTCATCGAGGATAAAAACTCGCCGTACACCAACATCATCGTCACCCGCGAAGACAATAAGGACGCGCCGAACGTGCAGAACTTCATCAAGGCCTATGAGTCGGACGAAGTGGCCAAGGCCGCCGAGAAAATCTTCAACGGCGGCGCGGTGAAAGGCTGGTAAATTCGGCCACCATCAAGGCGGATTCTGCGTACGAATCCGCAATTTTTCACTTTCATTTGCCGTTTCCTTACGCCACACCTTTCTCTCAACGCAAAACGCCCGCATGCTCATTCCTCCATAACACGGATTGTTCGCAACAAAGGAGTGTATCGATGCCGATCAAATTTTCCCCCAAGGTCGGGGAAATTCTTGAGTGCAACTATGGCAACTACCCACTATCACTCTGCCAACCGCATGAAGCCGGCTTTTATGATGGCCACATTCCGCCAGAAATGGTGAAGAACCGTTTAGTTGTTGTGTTAAATGGCAAAATTAACGGCAATGCCTGCATTATCGTACCGCTGTCGACCACCAGAGATTCGAATAAGATCCAACAAGGGTTGCACATAGAGATCACACGAGAACTCATCGAAGATATGAGATTCTTTCATCCGCAAACGCGTTGGGCAAAGGGCGATCTGGTGCAGCAAGTCAGCCGTCAACGGCTGAGCAGAGCCCGTAAAGAGAGAGGTTTTCTTACCCAGTGTCTGTCACGCGAGCTTGTTGCTGACATCCAACGCGCCGTCATTAAGTCGATCAATGCCCGCAATATGCTGTTCTGACCAGTACGCTGTTGTTGACAAAACAGACAAATCAGGTGAAATTGTCGCCGTAGCCGATAAAGGCCCTTATGCTATACCCTCCCTTTCAGGGACCTGCGAAGCCCAGCCACCAAGCTGGGCTTTTGCCTATCAAGCGCCCACTGATTTCTTATCTTTCCGCTCTTGCCCCCTCAGCCTTTCTACCCTGACCGATGCGCGGCGAACGTTCCCATAGGGTTGTCTTATCTCACCATAACAAAACCCGATTTACCCCGACGGCGGGCGGCGCGCATAATGCCGTTTATCCGCTGATTTTCAAGGTAAACAGACCCGCCATGACGCTCTTAGCCCCCGCACTCAGCCTCCTCGACGCCACGCCGGACGATATGGTCGCCGTGCTGCGTATTTACACCCACCACGTGCTGACAGGCGCGGCTTCGTTTGAAGAACAGCCGCCGACGTTGGCGGAAATGCAGCTGCGGCTGAGCAAGGTGCAGGAAGCCGGCCTGCCCTGGCTGGTGGCGAAAAGCGAAGGCCGTATTGTGGGCTACTGCTATGCCACGCCGTATCGCCCCCGGCCGGCTTACCGCTTTACCGTAGAAGACTCGGTATACATCGCCGAGGGGCAACAGGGTAAAGGCGTCGGCAAAACACTTCTGAGCGCGCTGATCGCCCGCTGCGAGCAAGGCCCCTGGCGCCAGATGCTGGCGATCGTCGGCGACTCCGCCGCCAACCGCGGCTCGCTGGCACTGCACCAGTCGCTCGGCTTCACCAGCGTCGGGACGTTAAAAGCGGTAGGGTTCAAGCTGGGGGAGTGGCGCGACACCCACATCATGCAGCGCGCGCTGGGCGCGGGTGATAAACAGCATCCTTGAATGCATGGCGACGCGCGATGGGGAGATAGCGTCTATAGTGAAGAATGATTTCATTGAGTTAGCGCCAACCGCGCGCCACATTTAACGGGTAAGGGAGAATCAAATGAAAATTATTCTGTGGATTGTCGCCATCATCTTTATCGTGGGTTTGTTGACGATTACCGGCGTTCTCAAACTGATTTTTTAAAACGCCTCGCCCCTCCCGGGGCGAGACTTTTCATCATGCCTTGAAACGCGCGCGCGTTGCGCCCAGCGCCGACACCACCGCCAGCACTATGCCGCCGGCCACCAGACCGAACGCCACGTTCAACAGCGCCGGAACCACACCCTGCAGAATATGGCCAAACGTCGGCACCACGGTGGTGTACGAGGCCCAGTCTTCGAACAGATGATGTACCGGCGGCAAACCGTGGGTCAGGATGCCGCCGCCGACCATAAACATGGCGACGGTGCCGACGATCGACAGCGTTTTCATCAAATAAGGCGCGGCGCGCACGATGCCGCCGCCGAGGGAGCGCGCCAACGCGCTGCCTTTGCGGCTCAGATACAACCCCAGATCGTCCAGCCTGACGATGCCGGCGACGATGCCGTACACGCCGAGCGTCATCACGACGGCGATGCCGCACAAGACGATCACCTGCTGGCTGAAGGTGGCGCCGGCGACGGTGCCCAGCGTGATGGCGATAATCTCGGCGGAGAGCACAAAGTCGGTACGTATCGCCCCTTTCACCTTGCGCTTCTCATAAGCTGCAGCGTCCTCATTGGCGCCGGGCCCGTCGGATTTATCCTCCTGCGCCGGCTTGCCGGGGCTCAGGCTGTGGAACACCTTTTCGAACCCTTCGTAGCATAGGTAGGCGCCGCCCACCATCAGCAACGGCGTAATCGCCCAGGGCGCGAAGGCGCTGATCAAGAGTGCCAACGGCACCAGGATCGCCTTGTTGATCAGCGACCCTTTGGCAACGCTCCACACCACCGGCAGCTCGCGATCGGCTTTAACGCCGGTCACCTGCTGCGCGTTGAGCGCCAGATCGTCCCCCAGCACACCGGCGGTTTTTTTGGCCGCCATCTTGGTCATTAAAGAGACATCGTCCAGCAACGAAGCGATGTCGTCGATAAGGGTAAGTAAGCTACTTCCTGCCAAAATGATTCATCCTTTTCACATTCACTATCCGTTTAGCATAGCGGTAAAGCGTGATGAAAGGATATGGGAGGATATCGGAAACGCCGGGCGGGCGCTTGCCGCCCGGCGCCGGCGTTACAGCGCTACGCTGCCCAGAATGAAGGTGACGGTAATGACCGACAGCAGCGTCGTCCAGGTGATGATGGAAGCCATCGCTTCATGGTCGCCCCCCATTTGCCGCGCCAGAATATAGGCGTTGCCGGCGCAAGGCACAGCGGAATAGAGAATGGCGATGCTGGCGGGCACGCCGGTGGCGCCAAAATAGTGCACCAGCGCGATGGTAATCAGCGGCATGGCCACCAATTTCAGCACGGTCGCATAAGAGATGGAAACCAATTTGCGGATATGCATGCTGACGATCAACCCTGCACCGACCGACATCAGGCTCAGCGGCGTGGCGGCGTTGGAGAGATAAACGAACAGCTGTTTTAGCGCACCGGTGATATGCAGGTTGCACAGATTCATCAACACCCCGAACAACGCGCCGATGATCAGCGGGTTCTTCGTCAGCGCCAGCAGCGCGCCGCTCAGGCTTTTCTTACTGCCGGTGCCGTAGTGGTTCATCACCAACACGCTCATGATGTTGGTCAGAATGATCATGTACGCCACGAAGAAGCCGGACAGCGCCACCCCCTCACTGCCGAACAGCGATTGCGACAGCGCGATGAACACATAAGAGTTATACCTGACTCCCCCCTGAAAAATGGAGGTAAACAGATCCGCCGATGTATTGAAAAACAGCTTGCCAACGAAAATAATCAACGCAATGGCCAATGTGGAAATAATGGTCGCCACAACGGGATAGAAGCTGTCCGCGCCGCTAAAGTCCGCTTCGCTGATATCCAATATCAACAGCGCCGGAAAAAACAGGTAATAAACGAATTTGTCAGAAAAGCCCCAAAAAACGGCGACATCTTTAACATAAAGCTTTGACAAATAGCCCAGCACAATTAACAAAAAAATCGGCAATATAGAAAGAAAAACGTTCAGCATGAATAATAACCTTAAATCGAGAAAATACGCTCTTCAACCTGATTGAGGTTGCGGTGATTCCACAAGCTTGCCGAAATGAAGACCCGTTGCACCCAGCGCAACGGCGTATCTTTTTCATCGAAGGAAGGCGTAAACTTATCGCGCGAATGCAATGCAAAGCGATTGTCGATGTAAACCAAATCGCCCGGGCAAATATCGATGCCGATGGCGTTTTCTTTCACCAGACCATAGAAACGTTCCAGCGCGGCTTCCGCCCGTGGCGTGCTGGCCGCAATCATGCCGGGATAGAAGACCGCGCTCACATCTGGCAACACGTGGTTTTGCGAGATCAGCGGCACCAGCGCGGTTTCTTCACGCCCGGCCTGAGTGGATTGGCGCCAGCGGTACGGCAGCTTGATGCTGTACAGCGGGCTGGCCAGCGTTTCGACGTCCTCGCGGCTCAGTTGAGCGATCGCCAGACGCGAGTCGGAGATGCGCGTCATCGGGCTGTGCGGATCGCGGCGCACGCCGGCCAACAGCAGGCCCATCGGCGAAACGTTAAACTGCTCCAGGTGTTTCAGGGCCGCATTTTCAATATGGAAGTCCAGTTCAACATCGAATCCCAGACCGGTATATTCTTTTTTAGCTTCGCGTTTAGGGATCAGATTATTGATCAGTTCTTTCCCTTCGAAATACATCGAATAGGGTTCGCCGATGAGCGAAGAGATACCGACCAACAGGTTTTCGCTGATATTGCCGGATTTAGCCGAAGGCGTATATTGGTTCGGGCAAGGGGAAAAGAACACTTCTTTATCCACCGGCACATTTTTTAAAATAAGATAAGGCCGTGGTTTGATCGACGCCTTTTGCTGGCTTAATGCGGCGCTTAATCTGTGGGGCAAATGGGTGATCATGGTCGAGCGTATGGCGTGAATATAAGCATCGCCGCCAGCGGGATCGTAAGCAATTTTATCTAATGCCGAAAATAACTCGTTTCGTTCCTGATCCGTCAATTGAAAGACGTTTTGGTAATCCATCCTGAGCATTCCTTGACAATAAGAATATCATTAGCAAGCCTAATGAAAGCGGCGGGATGTTAACATTTTGCATTCAAAATCATAAAGATTTATTAACCAGTTTCGTGATCTCAATCACTACTCCTCCGTCCAGTTAATGACGGAGAAGAAGTGTGTAATAAACAAGCAGTTAAATAGGTGCGTCGCAATCGGAGGCGATCGTGAACGCACGCGAAATATGTTGAAGGACCGGGCGATGGGCATCAAATACGCACGATAAATGCGTACTGCCCTCAAGCAAACCAAATGCCACATACACGCTGCCATGCTGTTCGACAAAGCGCTGCATCGATTGCGCATTGAACAACTCGTCCTGGGCTGCCGCCAGCAGCAAAGTCGGTAATCGCAACGCCGCCAATTGCTTTGCCGGGGCGCGCGGCGTCAACGCGTTAGCCATATTGACACTGTATTGGCAGACAAAATCGGGGGAGGTGGCCAGCACGGCCGGGGGAAAATTCAGGCTGACCGCCCGAGATTGCCCGAACCATCGCCCACCACTGAGCGCATTGGCCACAAAGGGCCATTGGCGCACCTGAGCAAAACGGGCCGCCGCCGTCAGATCGCGGGCTATCCCGGAAAATGGCCCCAGCTCAGGCGCCAGCATGATCAGGCTATCCGCCTGCTGCTCGCAAGGATAACGGGTCAAGTAGTTGAGCAACATCCCGGCGCCGCTGGAATGACCAAGCAGGTGCCTGCGCGCCAACGGAAAACGCAGGCGCATTTCCGCCAGGATGACATCGACATCGCGCCAAATACGCTCAGGCCGCTCAACCGTTCCCCGCTCTCCGGCGGAATCGCCATGTCCGCGAATATCGACCAGGCACACCGCGAGCGTTGGCTCGGCCGCCAACTGGCGCGCCAGGACGTCATACCCGGCAGCGCTGTTAACCCCGCCGCCGTGATACACCACCATCACGTCTTCACTCGCGGCAGTTTGCCGATACAGGCGATAGCTCAATCCCTCAACGCGACCGGACGACATATCCACGTGCCCGCCCGGCCACTCGCCGTAAGACTTCGCTTGCTCAACATAGCGGTCAAAATCAATCAAAGCGCACCTTTCCATGAATGTTGTCGGTATTGCCCACGGCAGAATTCCCTGCCACCACGGGGGTAAGCATATGAAACAACTGCAGGCACTACCATGCCTTTTGCACGCCCCTGGCGTCAGGGCAGATCGCCCGCCGGCACATTGAGCTGCCAGGAGAGGCCGAAACGATCGTTCAGCCAACCGAAACGGGCACTGAAGCCGTAATCATCGAGCGGCATCAGCACCTTGCCGCCTTCCGCCAGGCGGTGAAAGGCCTGTTCAAGCGCCTCTTCGTTAGGCAAGTTGATGAACAGCGACACCGCCGGGGTGAAGCTGAAGTCATGGCTGATCGGGCTGTCGATAAACACCAGGTTCTGCCGGTCGAAATCGATGGTGGCATGCTTGATCAACCGCCGGCCGTCCGGCGTCGGGTCGTAATGCTGCACCTGCATGAGCCGAAAACGCTCGAACACCTGGCTGTAGAGGTCGATCGCCTGTTGCGCCTCTCCCTGGAACATGACAAAAGTCGACACCTGACTCATAACATCCCCTCCGACAAACGTTGTGGTATTAATGGAGGATAGCGGATTACCGCTGAAGCGGCGGAAAGGAGCAACCATGAGCATCATTCATCGTCTGGCGCAGCCAGACGATCTCAACGGCCTGTTGGCCCTGTATCGCGAGCTGCGTCCGCAGGACGCGCCGCTGCGCACCGACGATGCGCGCCGTGCCCTGCAGCGCCTGCTGGACGATCCGGCGATCCGTCTGGTGGTGGCGGCAAAGGAAGAACAACCGATCGCCACCTGCATGATGGCGCTGATCCCAGGGCTGGCGCACCAGGCACAGCCGTTCGGTGTCATCGAACACGTGGTGACGGCGGAGCCCTATCGCGGCCACGGCGTGGCGCTCGCCATGATTGAATACGCGCTGCAGCTGGCCTGGCGCAAGGGCTGTTACAAGGTGATGCTGCTGTCGGGGCAGCAACGCACCGGCGCGCATCAGCTTTATCTCAAAGCCGGGTTCGACGGCGATCGCGAGCGGGGATTTGTCATCAGGCGGCCCGAGGGCCGATAGCGGCCTGCCGCCAACGGGCAGGCCGCCAGGCGGGGTCATTCGGTGGCGTTTTTCGCCAGGCTGGCGTCTTTTTGGCGGCGATAGTCGCGGGCGGCGGCCGGGATCGGCGTCACCTTGCCGGTCTCAATCCAGCTGCGCAGCCGGTTGGCGTCGGCGAAGTGGGTATATTTGCCGAAGGCGTCCAGCACCACCAGCGACACAGAACGGTTGCCGATCACGGTGCGCATCGCCAGGCAGTGGCCCGCCTGATTGGTGAAACCGGTCTTGGTCAGCTGAATGTTCCATTTCGGGTTGTACACCAGGTGGTTGGTGTTGCGGAACGGCAGCGTATAGTTGGGATCCTTGAAGCTGGCCATGCGCTCGGTGGTGGTGCTGAGCTGGCCGATCAACGGATATTGCTTGGTGGCGATCAGCAGCTTGGTCAGATCGCGCGCCGTCGACACGTTGTGGATAGAGAGCCCGGTCGGTTCGACGTAATGGGTATTGGTCATGCCGAGCGCCCTGGCCTTGGCGTTCATCGCTTTGATAAAGGCGTTGTAGCCGCCCGGATAGTGGTGCGCCAGGCTGGCGGCGGCGCGGTTTTCCGACGACATCAGCGCCAGCAGCAGCATATCCTTGCGGCTGATTTCGCTGTTCAGCCGCACCCGCGAATAGACCCCTTTCATCTCCGGCGTCTGGTGGATATCCACCGACAACATCTCGTCGAGCGGCAGGTGTGCGTCCAGCGTGACCATGGCGGTCATCAGCTTGGTAATCGAGGCGATCGGCACCACTTCATCCGGGTTGCGCGCATACATCACTTTATGGGTTTGCATATCGACGACCATCGCGCTGCCGGAAGCCAGCTCCGGCTGGGTGGCGTGCAGAGCGGCGGCGTTGTCGCTGGCCAGCGCGCGCGGCGCAAAGCCTGCGCCCGCCTGCAAAGCGAGCAGGGTCAGAACCAAAACACGTATTTTCACAGGCATTACTCTGAAATGGGGGCTTGAACTCAGCGAATTATATGTGAGGGTGCGGCGCTTGGCACTGGGATTGTAGGGCGGATTTGTGACAAATTCTGTCGGCCGAAAAACGGCACAGCCCGCGGGCGCTCTGGGATGAGCGCCCGCGTAGAAAAAGTTACAGCGCCGGCTGCCACGCCGATTGCGGCAGCAGGTACAGCCCCGGCGTTTGCCGCGCCCCTGCACCGACGATATGGCCGATGCCGGCCGCCATGACCGCCAACGTCACGTCGAAGGCGTTGAGGCTATCGCCATAGCCGGCGGTCAGGTTGAACATCGAGCCATTGGCCAGCAAATAGACCGTCTTCTCATTGAGTTGGTAAGCATTTACATAAGGCATCGGCTCGTGGTGCGGCAGGCTTTTCAGGAAGCCGACGTCGATCTCTTCCGCCACGTGGCCGACGTTGAGGATAAACACGCCGTCCTGCGACTGTTGCAGATGCTGCGCCGAGAGCACGTTTTTCGCGCCGGTCGCCGTGGCGATAACGTCCGCCTGAGCGACCGCGCTCGCCAGATCCACCACCTGCCAGCCGTCATAACGCGCCTGCAGCGCGCGCGCCGGGTCGATTTCCGCCACCATCACCTGGCCGCCGTAAGCCCTGGCCGCCGCCGCCGTTCCCTGCCCGACCAGGCCGTAGCCGATCACCAGCACGCGCTTTTCGTGCAGCGTCAAATGGGTGGTCTGGAAGAAGGTGTGCCAGGCGGTCAGCCCAACCATGTGCCGGTTATGCAACCCCTCTTTCACCGGCAGATCGTCCCAATTGAAGATCGGGTAACGCGGCGCCACGCCGTTTAACCGGCTGATGCCCGATCCGGTGGCTTCCAGCCCGGCGACGATCTGCGGGCCGTTCGGCGATTGGTGCAGACGGGTGGTCAGATCCGCCCCCATTTCGCACAGGTGGGTCGGCTGCCAATCCAGCGCGCGATCGAAAGATTCCGACCACTCGCTGGCGTTCATGTCGCGCCAGGCATAGGCCTGCGCCCCCCGCCGTTCCAGCCAGGCCACCACGTCGTTCTGCACCGTGGTGGGATTGCAGGTAGTCAGGAAGATCGCCGCGCCCTTATCCAGCAGGCCGGCCACCAGCGGCGCCATTTTCAGATCCAGGTGCATATTGCACGCCAGCCGCACCCCGTGCAGGTCCGGCAGTGCCGCCACCGCCGCCCGGGTGCGCGGCATATGGCGCATCGCCCAGTTCAATTCACTGTCAAAATCCTGATACATCCGTTGCTCCTCTGGTGTGCCCCGCCGCCAGGCGTGGCAAAAAAGTTATACCGCGCGGCCGAGCCGGCGGATCGCCTGCGGCGACAGGCCAAATACGCGGATAAACGCCCGCCTCATGCGTTCCGGATCGCTGAACCCCACCGAACGGGCGATCGCTTCCAGCGGCTCGGCGCCCTCTTCGATGCGCACCCTGGCCGCCTCGACCCGCAGCTGCTCGATCACCTTGGCCGGCGTCTGCCCGGTTTCAGCACGGAACAACCGGCCGAACTGCCGCTCGCTCAGGCAGGCGGCGTCGGCCAGATCCGCCACCGACAGCGGCAGATGCAAGTGCTCGCGCGCGTACGACAGCGCGGCGCGCATGCGATCCGACGGCGGATTCAACGCCAGCAACAGAGAATATTGCGACTGCCCGCCGGGGCGACGGTGGTACACCACCAGCTGCCGCGCCACGCCCGCCGCTATCGTAGCGCCGAGATCGTCCTCGATCAGCGCCAGCGCCAGATCGATACCGGCGCTGATGCCCGCCGAAGTCCAGATATCGCCGTCACGGATGAAAATGCGGTTGCTGTCGACGCGAATGCGCGGGTAGTTCTGCTGCAAGCGCGCCGCGTGATACCAGTGGGTGGTGGCGCGTTTGCCGTCCAGCAAACCGCAGGCCGCCAGAATAAACGCCCCGGTGCACACGCTGGCGATGCGCCGCGCTCGCCGGCTGTGGGCCGTCAGAAACGCCGCCAACGCCGGTGACTGCGCCGCCATCACATTGCCGCTGCCGCCGGCCACCACCAGCGTATCAAAACGCTCGTCGCCGCACGGCTGCGTGGCGATCGCCACCCCGGCCGAGCTGGCGACCATGCCGCCCTGCGGCGAGATCGCCACACAGCGGTAAGCCGGCGGGTCAGTGAACTGGTTGACGTTATCGAACGCCGCCAGCGGCCCGGCAAAATCCAGCAGGTTAAAACCGGGAAAAACCACAAAACCGATCGTTTTCATGATGGCGCTTTTTGAGGGTTATCTGTCATATCAGCCAAAAACAGGGCGGCTATTATGACCCAGGTCCAACGATAAAAATGAGGCGAATATCATGTCTGAACCATTAGTGATTGTATTTCCCATCTATCAAGGCGTCACTCAGCTCGACTTTACCGGCCCGCTGCAGTTTTTGCGCCACATGCCGGGCGCGGAAATCATCGTCGCCTCGGTAGACGGCGCGGATGTCGAGTCTGAAGGCTTGCACTTCACCCAGCTGCGCCCGCTGCCGGAGATCGCGCGCTGCGACGTGCTGTGCGTGCCGGGCGGCAGCGGCTGCACGCAGGCGCTGCAGGATCAGGCGTTCATGCAGCAGATCCGTCGGCTGGGCGCCGATGCCCGCTACCTGACCTCGGTATGCACCGGTTCGCTGATCCTGGCCGCCGCCGGTCTGCTGCAAGGCAAACGCGCCGCCTGCCACTGGTCGATGCGCGACAGCCTGAAGCTGTTCGGTGCCGTGCCGAGCGCAGCGCGCGTGGAACGCGACGGCCACGTGATCAGCGGCGGCGGCGTCACCGCCGGTATCGACTTCGCGCTGGCGCTGATCGCCGAACTGCACGGCGAAGACACCGCCCAGATGATCCAGCTCTATCTGGAATACGCCCCGGCGCCACCGTTCGCGGGCGGCACGCCGGAGCTGGCCCCGCCGCATATTTACGCCAGAGTGCAGGCGCAGATGGCGGAAAGCCTGCAGCGGCGCAGAGCATTGGTGGCCCAGATCGCCCAAGGCTAGCGATCGGGCGTATACTTGCCCTTATGCGTCAGTCACATAAGGAGTAAGGAATGACCGATTTGGCCCACTACATTACGGACTACGGCTACTGGGCGTTGTTTATCGGCTGCCTGGCTGAGGGGGAGACCATCACGCTGCTGGGCGGCATCGCCGCCCACGAAGGGTTGCTGCACTGGCCGTGGGTGATTGCGGTGGTGGCGCTCGGCGGCACGCTGGGGGATCAGCTGCTGTACTTCACCGGCCGCCGGTTCGAAGGCCGGGTGATCTCACGCCTTAAAGGGCAGGAAAAGCGCATCGCGCGCGCCAGAAAGCTGATCGCCCGCCACCCGATGCTGTTCGTTATCGGGGTGCGCTTTATGTACGGTTTCCGCATCATCGGCCCGGTGCTGATCGGCGCCAGCCGTCTGCCGCCCTCGCGCTTCGTGCCGCTTAACATCCTCGGCGCCATTCTCTGGGCGACGATCTTCGTCATGCTCGGCTATTTTGGCGGCCAGGCGATCGAAAGCTTCGTTACCGGCTTCGACAAAAAACTCTCCAGCCTGCTGTTTGTCGCCCTGGCGATCGCCGCCATTCTGCTGGTGCGCTTCTGGTGGCGCAAACGCCACGCGGAGTGAGCAAGCGCACCCGGCGTCAGCTTTTCTGCGGCGCCTCGCGCATCAGCGCCACCAGCTCGCGCGCCGCCTTGTCCAGCGGGCGGTTCTTCAGCCAGATCAAATGCATCGGCAAGCGCAGCTCGTTCTTGGTATTTTTGAATTTCAGCCGCACCAGCCGGCCCTGCGCCAGCAGCGGCTCGGCCAGCGACAGCGGGAAATTCCCCCACCCCAGCCCCGCTTCCACCATATTCAGCGCCATCGGCAGGCTATCGGTGCGCCAGTAAGCCTCCGCCACCTGCGGACGCAGATCGCCGATCGGCAGGTCACGGCTGGCCACCATGATCTGCCGCACGTTGACCAGATCCTCGAGAAACAGCTCGCCCGCAGCGCCGTCCAGCGCCGGATGCTGCGGCGACAACATCGCCACCAGCGATTCCGCGCCGACGAAGTGGAACTGTTCCGCGCTGTTGACGTTCAGCCCGCCGAACGCCAGGCAAACGCCGATGCGCCCCTGGTGCAACATGTGCAACACGTCGTCCTGCGGCGCGCTGAGCACTTCGATGTTCAGCAGCGGATAACGCTGCGACAGCGTTTTCACCGCCGCCAGCAGCCCGGCGCCGTTGATATCCGACGCCACGCCGATCGAAAGCGTGCTCTCCAGCCCCTGGGACAGTTCGATGGCGTGCACCTGCAGCTGCTTGAGCTGCCCGGCGATCAGTCGGGCATGCGGCGCCAGGGCCAGGGCCAGCGCGGTCGGCGTCGGTTCGCGGTGAGAACGGTCGAACAAGGCAAAACCGAGCTCCGCCTCCATGTTGGCGATGCCCATGCTGACGGCGGAAGGCACGCGCCGCAGCGCGCGGGCGGCGGCGGAAAACGAACCGCGATCGAGCACCGCCAGAAACAGCTCGATGTTGTCGCTGGAAAAATTCATCGTTCAATCTATCAGTAAAACTGATAGCTCCTGACTTTTTCTATCAATGTGATTGACGTTATCTTAGCCGCCGTCGCCGCAGAGGCAACTAAAAACAGATCGGGAGAAAACAATGCAGGGCGTCAAACGCAAACTGGTGTATGTCACCGCTTATGAAATCATCGGCATGACGATCTCGGCGCTGGGGCTGGCGCTGCTGTCGGGCCACGCGCCGACCAGCACCGGACCGCTGGCGGTGGTGATCACCACTATCGCCGTCAGCTGGAACTTCATTTACAACTACTTATTCGAGTGGTGGGAGAGCCGCCAGGCATCGCGCGCCCGCACCCTCAAGCGCCGCATTTTGCACGCGGTCGGGTTTCAGCTGACGCTGGTGGTGTATCTGATCCCGCTGATCGCCTGGTGGATGGGCATCACGCTGTGGCAAGCGCTGCTGCTGGATATGGCGCTGATCGTCATCATTCCTTGCTACACCTTCCTGTTTAACTGGGCGTTCGACAAGCTATTCGGCCTGCCGGCTTCGGCTTTGCCGGCCGGTGAATCCGCCTGAGAATAACCCTCGTCCTATTCGCCTGCGCACGCCCATCGCTGCGCAGGCGCCACCGCTTTATTTTTCGCCCCCCTTCTCCTCCGTGCCAAATAACCGCCAAATCCCTTTAATTTGCGAGGTAATTATTATTCTGTGATTTCAATCACTTTTATCGTTCGATATTTCCGTGTTGATAATGAGACTCATCTTACTGAATAATATGCGCTTTTGTTTTCAGTTTAAAAAACAAACACACTTGATCACTATTTGCACACAGGTTTTTTTGCCACATTTAACGGGAAACGGTAGCATGCCACGCCGTTATTTAACGGCGGCTGTATACACAATAAACAGCGGAATGATGCCACGACCTCATTCTCATTACGATTGCTGATGGCAATCGATTGCTCTGCAGCTCAGGGCGGAGTTAATCACAGACAGGTAAACAGGACGGATAATGCACTCACAAAACAAGTCGGCGGATGACAAACACGCCGCCAGAAGACGCTGGCTGGACTCCCATGAATCCGGTTACCACAAAAGCATGGGTAAGCGGCAGATCCAAATGATAGCCATCGGCGGTTCGATCGGCACCGGGTTGTTCCTCGGTACCGGCGGCCGTCTCGAGCTGGCCGGGCCGGCCCTGGCGCTGGTCTATCTGGTCTGCGGGATCTTCTCTTTCTTCATTCTGCGCGCGTTGGGCGAACTGGTGCTGCATCGGCCTTCCAGCGGCAGCTTCGTTTCTTACGCCCGCGAGTTTCTCGGCGAAAAAGCCTCTTACGTCGCCGGCTGGATGTACTTCCTCAACTGGGCGATGACCGGCATTGTCGACATCACCGCGGTGGCGCTGTACATGCACTACTGGGGCACCTTCGCCGACGTGCCGCAATGGCTGTTCGCCCTCGGCGCGCTCGGCATCGTCGCCACCATGAACATGATCGGCGTGAAATGGTTCGCCGAAATGGAGTTCTGGTTCGCGCTGATCAAAGTGGCCGCCATCGCGCTGTTCCTGATTGTGGGTGTGGTGTTCCTCGGTACCGGCACTCCGGTGGCGGGCAATACCACCGGTCTGCATCTGATCACCGAAAACGGCGGCATGTTCCCGCACGGCCTGCTGCCCGCGCTGGTGCTGGTGCAAGGGGTGATCTTCGCCTTCGCCGGCATTGAGCTGATCGGCACTGCCGCCGGCGAGTGTAAGGATCCGGCCAAAATGATGCCCAAAGCGATCAACAGCGTGATCTGGCGCATCGGTCTGTTCTACGTCGGCTCCGTGGTGCTGCTGGTGCTGCTGCTGCCGTGGAATGCCTATCAGGCCGGCCAAAGCCCGTTCGTCACTTTCTTCAGCAAGCTGGGCGTGCCTTATATCGGCACCGTGATGAACATCGTGGTATTGACCGCCGCGCTCTCCAGCCTCAACTCCGGCCTCTACTCCACCGGCCGCATCCTGCGCTCGCTGGCGATGGGCGGCTCCGCGCCGAAGCTGATGGCCAAGATGAGCAGCCAACAGGTGCCTTACGCCGGCATTCTGGTCACCTGCGGCATCTACGTGATCGGCGTGGTGCTCAACTATCTGGTGCCGTCGCGGGTATTCGAGATCGTGCTGAACATCGCTTCGCTGGGCATTATCGCTTCCTGGGCGTTTATCATCGTCTGCCAGATGCGCCTGCGCAAAGCCATCCGCGAAGGCCGCGCTCAGCCTGTCTCGTTCAGAATGCCGGGCGCGCCGTTCACCTCCTGGCTGACGCTGGCGTTCCTGTTGACCGTGGTGGTGATGATGGCGTTCGACTACCCGAACGGTACCTGGACCATCGCCACCATTCCGGTGTTGGCGGTGCTGCTGACGCTGGGCTGGTTCGGCCTGCGCAAACGGGCGCAGGAAGTGAAACTGGAACAGCAGGCTCACGAAGAACAGAGCCAACGCTGAATCGACAAGCCGCCCTCCGGGGCGGTTTTTTTATCCGTTATAACCGGCCGTAAAACGTCATTCGGGCGCTTTCCGACAGCATCACGTCCGGCTGCGCATTGTAGGCCAGCACCACCAGCATGCGCGTAGCGTCGCCTTCGGTCGGCGTCACCCGGTGCAGGGCATTACGCCCGCGAAACAGCACCAGATCCCCCTCCTCGATCGCCAGCCGCTTGGCCTCCCGTTTACCGTCCAGCACCTGCGCAACCCCGGCATAGTTCATCTCGCCGCGGTCGGCGTCGCGCAGCTTCTCCACATATTCGAAACGCCCGCCCGCCGCCGGTTTCTGGATCAGCAGCGTGATGGCGAACGACGAGTTATCGAAGTGCCAGCCCAGCTCCTGGCCGGCGCGCGCGTAATGCAGGTTGATCGACGACAGCCGATCGGCGTAGGGATAGAGCTGCGCCTCATCCAGCACCGCACAAAGGAACTCGCGAAACGCCGGGGCGTCGTACAGCGCGCGCAGCGGCGACTGCGGCGGAATATCCTCGTCGGTAATGCAGCCCTTGGACGACACCACCAGCCGGTTGCGCGCGTGATCGGCCGGCAGCGCGTCGTCCTGCGGCCGCAGATACACGTTGTGCTTGCTGGTGGCGTAAAACGCCGCGTGGTGCTGTTCGGCGCCTTCCAGCCGCACCGTCGCCAGCGCGGCGTCGCGCAAAAATCCCGGCAGCACCAGCGCGCCTGCGCTCTCCAGCGTTTGCCTGCAGCGGGCGCGAAACACGGCGTCGCCAATGGGATGGGCGGACAGATCGATAATATCGGCAAGTTGCGGCATGACGTTCCCCTCGAGTGCGATAGCCGGATGCCTCTCACTGTAGCGAATGGCGCATTGCCGCCATAACAAAAATACGTTATGGATAAGTTAACCAATTCTTAGCGATAACCCTGCCCATGCACTCACCGTCTCGCGCTCGCCTGCCCAAACTGAGCGCCATTCTGGCGTTCGAAACCGCCGCCCGCACCGGCAGCCTGGCCCGCGCGGCGGATGCGCTGGCATTGACCGCCGCCGCCGTCAGCCAGCAGATCCGCCAGCTCGAACAGCATCTGGGCATCACGCTGTTCATCCGCGCCAAAAGCGGCGTCACGCTGACCGAACAGGGCGCGGACTACCTGGCATATGTTCAGGAAGCGTTTGAAACGCTGCGCGTAGCGCAGCAGCACGTCGAACGCCAGCGCGGCAAGCAGGCGCTGACGGTGTTCGCCCTGCCGGCGTTGGCCTCCAAGTGGCTGAACCCGGCGCTGGACGCCTGGCTGGCGCAATACCCCGACGGCGATCTGCGGCTGCACGCCACCCATGCGGCGGTCGATTTCGCCCATTCGGCGGCGGACTTCGCCCTGTGCTTCGGCGATCAGGATTACCCGCTGCTGGAAAAGGCGCGGCTGTTTCAGGATCGGGTACAGCCGGTGTGCAGCCCGGCGCTGCGCGATCGCGGCGACTGGACGCAGCAGCCGCTTCTCCACGTTGACTGGGGCAAGGAGAGCCAGTTTCTGCCGGGATGGCACGAGTGGTTCACCGCCGCCGATCGCATGCCGCCACCGCGGCGCGGGCTGACCTATAACCTGACTTCACTGGCCATCGACGCCGCCGTGCAAGGGCGCGGGGTGCTGCTCGGCCAGCGGCGGCTGATCGCCCGCGAACTGGCGGAGGGCCGGCTGGTCACGTTGGCCGAACCGGCGCTGCCGCTCAGCAAACCCTACTACGTGGTTTACCCGGCGCGCACGCTGGAAAAGCCCGGCGCGGCGGCGTTTCTGGCCTGGCTGCAGACGCTGGCTCAGCACGCAGTATAACCGCCGTCGATACTGTAGAACGCGCCGGTGGTGAAACTGCTGTGGTCCGAAAGCAGAAAGGCCACCGTTTTCGCCACCTCTTCCCGCGTCGCCATTCTCCCCATCGGGTGCGAAGCGGCCATCTGCGCCCGCGCCGACGCTGGCAGTGCCCCCATCGCCGGCGTATCCACATAGCCCGGCCCGACGGCGTTGACGCGTACGCCGCGCGTGGCGAATTCCAGCGCCGCCGAGCGCGTCAAGCCCAGCACGCCATGTTTCGCGGCAGTATAGGGCGCGATCCCGGCAATGCCCACCACCCCGTTGGCGGAAGAGAGGTTCACCACCGCCCCGCCGCCGCCGGCGACGATCGCCGGCAGGCCGTACTTCATGCCGAAAAATGTGCCGCTCAGGCAGGTGGCGATCACCTCATGCCAATCGTCGACCGCGTACCGATCGATACCCACCTCGTGCGGGCCGGTGATCCCGGCGTTGTTGACCAGCAGATGCAGCGCGCCGTAGCGCCGCACCGTCTCTTCAATGCCCTGCTGCACCGACGGCGCATCGCGCACGTCCATCCGCAACGTCATCACCCGTCGACCGTCGGGATCGAGCCGCGCGGCGGCGGCGGCGAGAGGCGCGGCGTGGCGGCCGGTCATCACCACCGTGGCTCCGCGCCGAAACAGCTCGGCGGCGATCGCTTCGCCGATGCCGGTGGAAGCGCCGGTCACCAGCGCCACACGATGTTTGAAATCTTGCATAGCCGTTCTCCTGCAATGTTGAACTCCGGGGAACAGGCTAGCGCCGACCAGTGACAGTTTGCGGCAGCAGCGACAGCGCAGCACGGAATGCGCTCACAAATACCGCAAAGCCCGCTATTTTATGCCTACTTTTTCTCATGCGAGACACCCTGTGGATACCCAACGCTACCTGCAGCATATCGGTTTTACCGGCGTCGCCCGCCCTGACCTCCCCACGTTGCAACAGCTGCACCATCGTCACATGCTGAGCGTCCCGTTCGAGAACCTGAGCATTATCTATCATCAGGGCATTCAGCTGGCGCCGGAGGCGCTGTTCAGCAAGGTGGTCGAACGTAACCGCGGCGGCTTCTGTTATGAACTGAATACGCTGTTCGCCCTGCTGCTGCGAGAGCTCGGCTTCAAGGTGAGCTTCATCTCCGGCGAGATCCGCGCCCGCGACGGCCATTTCGGCCCGCGCTACGACCATCTGGCGCTGCGGGTGGATCTGGCGGACCAGGCCTGGCTGGTGGACGTCGGTTTCGGCGATTCCTTCCTGACGCCGCTGAAGATCGTCGTCGCCGAGCCGCAACCGCAGGCCAGCGGCACCTTCCACCTGGAGCGGGAAGGCGAGTATTACCTGCTGGAGCGCCGCAACGGCGACCAGCGTTCGCATGCCAAAACGCTGTATCGCTTTACCGTTCAGCCGCGCGAATTGCATGAGTTCGACGAGATGTGCCACTTCCACAGCACCTCGCCGCAATCGCACTTCACCCAACGCCTGGTATGTTCACGGCCGACGGACCACGGCCGGGTCACCCTCAGCGACATGAAGCTGATCGTGACCGAAGATCACCAGCGCCACGAAACGACGTTGCATTCTGAAGAGGAACGCCGCGCCGCGCTGTGGCAGCATTTCGCCATCGATGTGGATCGTTAACGGCGCCGGCGGCGCCCTTTTATTACGATTCTGTTACATCGATTGCATAACCGCGCTTGGCTGATTGCCAGCCCCGCGGCGGCAGGCATCATAGGGTCATGATTCGGCAGCAGAGTGCGAAAAATGATCCGTGTGATACTGGTGGATGACCATGTGGTGGTGCGCTCCGGCTTTGCCCAGTTGCTCAGCCTCGAGGACGATCTCGACGTGGTGGGGCAATACAGCAGCGCGGCGGCGGCCTGGCCGGCATTGCTGCGCGAAGACGTCAGCGTCGCGGTGATGGACATCGCCATGCCGGATGAAAACGGCCTGAGCCTGTTGAAGCGCCTGCGGGCGCACAAGCCGCAGTTCCGCGCGATCATCCTCAGCATCTATGACTCTCCCACCTTCGTGCAGAGCGCGCTGGATGCCGGTGCCAGCGGCTATCTGACCAAACGCTGCGGGCCGGAAGAACTGGTGCAGGCGGTACGCTCCGTCGATATGGGTGGCCATTACCTGTGCGCCGACGCGCTGCGGGCGCTGCGCGGCGGCGAGCAACCGAACACGGCGCTGGAAGCCTTGACCCCGCGCGAGCGCGAGGTCTTCGATCTGTTGGTCAGGGGCGACAGCGTCAAAGAGATCGCTTTCAAGCTCGATCTCAGCCACAAAACGGTGCACGTGCATCGCGCCAACGTCCTGGGCAAGCTGCAGTGCAGCAGCACCATCGAGCTGGTGCATTTCGCCCTCGACCATCAGCTGCTGGCGGGGCATTGATGTCGCCCCGCTTCCGCCCCTGGGTTATCTCGCTGTTTATCCTGTTGGCCTGGGGCAGCGGCTGGCTGATGCTGTGGACGCTCGGTTTCTATCTGACCCACAACGGCAATCAGGCGGTGCTGTTTTTGCCGCACGGCGTCTATCTCGCGCTGCTGATCCTGCTGGCGCGTCGCTATTGGCCCGCCCTGATAGCGCCACCGATGCTGCTGCTGTTCTGGCTGCACGGCGAACGCCTGCTGAGCGGCTACGGTCTGCTGGCCGCGCCGTTTATCACCCTGATCCCGGCGGCGCTCGCGCAACGAGTCTGGCGCCGTTTTCCGCTCTACTGGCTGCGGTGACCGCTGCCTCGCTGCTCAATACCGCCCTGCTTACGCCATTAGTGCCAAGCCCGGCGATGCTGCTCGGCCTGGCGTCGTTTACCGGCGGCGTCTTGCTGACCCCGTTCGTCTACCTGATCTTTGAATTTCTGCGCCAGCAGCACCGTTACCATCTGCTGGGGCTGGACACCACCAACCCGCCGCTACGCGCGTCCTTAATCATCTGGTGCAGCCTGTTTTTCGTTATCGGCATCGGCACGCAGATGGTGCTGTCGCCGGAAATCGAACGCCTGCTGCTGATCGTGGTGTTTCTGCCGAATGTGGTGATGGCGTGGAAGTTCGGCTGGCAGGGCGGCGTATTGTCCGGCCTGCTCGGCAGCATGATGATCACCCTCGCCCGGCAGGTCGGCGGAGGGTTCGGCAATCTGGTCGAGCTGGAGATCTTTCTGGCAACGCAGGCGCTGCTCGGCATCGGCCTGGGCATCGCCATCAGCCGCCAGCAGCACCTGGCGCAAAACCTGCACCACTATCGCCGCCGCCTGGAAGAGGAGCTGGCGGCGCGGCGGGCGCTGACCGAAAAACTGATCCACGCCGAAGAAGACACGCGGAAAAATCTGGCGCGCGAGCTGCACGATGAAATCGGCCAGAACATCACCGCGATTCAAATCCAGTCGCAGCTGGTCAAACGGGCGCGCGATGCGGTGCAAACCCAGGCCGCCGCGAACCAGATAGCCGATCTCGCCCGGCGCATTCATCACTCCACGCGC
Organism: Serratia sp. LTN-2; assembly: GCF_059740205.1. Lineage (NCBI taxonomy): Bacteria > Pseudomonadati > Pseudomonadota > Gammaproteobacteria > Enterobacterales > Yersiniaceae > Serratia > Serratia sp. LTN-2. Next base: position 579,379 of record NZ_JCAXDO010000002.1, read on the forward strand.
CAGCTGCTGCGCCAGCTGCGCCCGCCCGCGCTGGACGAGCTGGCGTTCAAAGAGGCGCTGCACCACCTGCTGAACGAATTCGCCTTTGCCGAACGGGGCATCCGTTGCCGTTTCGACTACCGGCTGACCGACACGCCCGCCGGCGAGACGGTGCGTTTCACCCTCTACCGGCTGCTGCAAGAGCTGCTCAACAACGTGTGTAAACACGCCAAGGCCAGCGAGGTCGTCATCGTCCTGTATCAACAAGGCGCGCTTTTGCACCTCGAGGTGCGGGACAACGGCGTCGGCATCCGTGCAAACCCGATGCCCGGCTTCGGCATTCAGGGGATGCGCGAACGGGTCAGCGCACTCGGCGGCGAACTGACGTTGGAAACGCAGCGCGGCACGCGGGTAATTGTTAACCTGCCCACAAATTTGCCACAAAGCGCCGGCTAACTAGGAAAAAGTCTTAGCCACTCCAGACTTTCTCTCATCCCCTTTCCCTTTCACCTTCTTATAGTCAGCACCAGGGAGGCGGCTATGCAGGCATCTGAGATCGATCACCGTTACCACACGCTGCGCCCGCGACTGCTGCTGTACATGGTCATCGGGTATGCCGCCTTTTACCTGACGCGCAAAAGCGTGAATTACGTGCTGCCGGCGCTGCAAACGGATTTGGGGCTGGACAAAGGGGACATCGGCCTGCTCGGCTCGCTGTTTTACCTGAGCTACGGCCTGTCGAAATTCGCCGCCGGACTGTGGCACGACGGCCACGGGCAGCGCAGATTTATGGGGATCGGCCTGTTCGCTACCGGCCTGCTGAACCTGGTGTTCGCCTTCGGCGAATCGCTGCCGCTGCTGCTGGTGGTCTGGGCGCTGAACGGCTTCTTTCAGGGCTGGGGCTGGCCGCCCTGCGCGCGGCTGTTGACCCACTGGTATTCGCGCAACGAGCGCGGCTTCTGGTGGGGCTGCTGGAATATGTCGATCAACCTCGGCGGCGCGTTAGTGCCGCTGATCAGTGCCTTCGCCGCCCAACGCTGGGGCTGGCAGGCGGCGATGCTGATCCCGGGGGCCGTCAGCATGGTGTTGGGCATCTGGCTCACGCGGCGGCTGAAAGGCACGCCGCAGGAAGAAGGCCTGCCGTCGGTCGGCCAATGGCGTCACGATCCGCTGGAGCTGCGTCAGGAACAGCAAAGCCCGCCGATGGGACTGTGGCGGATGTTACGCACCACGATGCTGAAGAACCCGATGATCTGGCTGCTGGGCGTCTCTTACGTGCTGGTCTACCTGATCCGCATCGCCTTGAACGACTGGGGCAATCTCTGGCTGACGGAAAGCCACGGCGTCAACCTGCTCAGCGCTAACGCGACGGTGATGCTGTTCGAGGCAGGCGGTCTGCTCGGCGCGCTGTTCGCCGGCTGGGGCTCGGATTTGCTGTTCGGCGGGCAGCGCGCGCCGATGATTTTGCTGTTCACGCTCGGGCTGATGGTTTCCGTCGCCGCGCTGTGGCTGGCGCCGGTGCACCACTACGCGCTGCTGGCGGGCTGTTTCTTTACGGTGGGCTTTTTTGTCTTCGGCCCACAGATGCTGATTGGCCTCGCCGCCGTGGAATGCGGGCACAAAGGCGCGGCCGGCTCCATCACCGGTTTTCTCGGCCTGTTCGCCTATCTGGGGGCCGCACTGGCGGGCTGGCCGCTGTCGCAGGTCATCGAAGGCTACGGCTGGTCAGGCATGTTCAGTTTGCTGTCGATCGCCGCCGTTCTTATGGGTTTATTGCTGATGCCGCTGTTGATGGCGAGCGTTACCACCTCTACCGAGAGAAGGATAAAACAATGAAAAAAACGTGGGTCACTACCCTGATAGCTTCCGGCATCGCGCTGGCGACGTTGAGCGGCGCCGCGCACGCCAAGGGCCGCCTGGTGGTCTACTGCAGCGCCACCAATGAAATGTGCGAAGCGGAAACCAAAGCCTTCGGCGAGAAATATGACGTGAAAACCTCGTTCATCCGCAACGGCTCCGGCAGCACGCTGGCGAAAGTGGACGCCGAGAAGAAAAACCCGCAGGCGGACGTCTGGTATGGCGGCACGCTCGATCCGCAATCCCAGGCCGGTGAAATGGGGCTGCTGCAGCCGTACAAATCGCCGAACCTCGAACAGGTGATGACGCAATTCCGCGACCCGGCGAAGCTGAAAGGCAACTACTCTTCGGCGGTCTACGTCGGCATCCTCGGCTTCGGCGTCAATACCCAGCGCCTGAAAGAGAAAAACCTGCCGGTGCCCAAGTGCTGGAAAGACCTGACCAAACCGGAATACAAAGGCGAGATTCAAATCGCCGATCCGCAGAGCTCCGGCACCGCCTATACCGCGCTGGCGACCTTTGCCCAGCTGTGGGGAGACGATCAGGCCTTCGATTACCTGAAGCAGCTGAACGCCAACGTCTCGCAGTACACCAAGTCCGGCATTGCCCCGGCGCGCAACGCCGCCCGCGGCGAAACGGCGATCGGCATCGGTTTCCTGCATGACTACTCGCTCGAAAAAGAACAGGGCGCGCCGCTGAAGCTGATCTCGCCTTGTGAAGGCACCGGCTACGAAATCGGCGGCGTCAGCATCCTCAAAGGCGCGCGCAACCTCGACAACGCCAAGCTGTTCGTGGATTGGGTGCTGTCGAAAGAGGCGCAGGAGCTGGCGTGGAAGAAAGGCAAGTCCTATCAGATCTTGACCAACACTACCGCCGATACCTCGCCGAACTCGCTGAAGCTCGACGATCTGAAGCTGATCAACTACGACATGGACAAGTACGGCTCGACCGAGGTCCGCAAGGCGCTGATCAACAAGTGGGTCAGCGAAGTCAAGATGGGTAAATAAGCCCACATTCTGCGCCTGTTGCCGGGTAAGCCTCATACCTTACCCGGCCTGAACATCCGGGAAACTTATGTCACATACACACGCACTCCATCTCGTGAATAAACGAGATGCGATATCCCTTTGGGTCTTGCTTGGCTGGCTGGCGTTCGCCCTGCTGCCGAGCTGGAGCCTGGATTACGGCCTGCTGGAGTCCACCGGCGAAGAGATCCTCACGGCCTACGGCTGGTCAAATCGCAATATCAGTTGGCTTTGGTGCCTGTTGCCAAGCCTGTTGCTGCTGCGTCCCCACGCCGCGGCGGGCGGTGAACGGCGGCGGCGCCACGCGTTCGATGCCGGCTGGGCGCTGCTGTGCATGGCCTTTATCGTCGTCAGCGCCACGCTGGCGGGACGCGGTTTAGGCTACGCCACCCTGGTGCAGTTTATCGCGCTGGGTGCCATCATGACGCTGGCGCTGACCCGCCTCGAATGGCTGGGCGGCGACCGTTTCGTTATCGGCGCGCTGGTCACCATCGTAGCGCTGATCGGCGTCTTCATCGTTTGGCCGAGCATCGCGATTTTCATTCCGATGTTCACCGACCAGACGGGCGCCTTCGCGCCGCTGGCGTTTATGAACGTGCTGTCACAGGCGCATATCGTTCAGGTGATCCTCAACTCCATCGCCCTGTCGATCGCGGTCGGCGCCGGTTGTACCTTCTTCGGCCTGGTGCTGGCGATTTACACCACCCGCATCGCCAGGCGCAGCGCCATTATCGGCCGCATCTTCTCCATCCTGCCCATCGTCACGCCACCGTTCGTCGTCGGCCTGGGCGTGACGTTGATGATGGGGCGCTCCGGCTACGTCACCGAGTGGATGGTGGCCTGGTTCGGCCTGACCAACACCAACTGGCTGTACGGCTTTACCGGCATCTGGCTGGCGCAGGTGCTGGCGTTCACGCCGATGGCGTTCATGATCCTCGACGGCGCGATCAAGACCATTCATCCTTCGCTGGAAGAGGCCTCCTACACCCTGCGCGCCAGCCGTTGGCAAACTTTTAACGGCGTGTTCGTGCCGCTGCTGAAACCGGCGCTGGCCAACGCGTTTCTGATCGTGGTGGTGCAATCGCTGGCCGACTTCAGCAACCCGCTGGTGCTCGGCGGCAACTTCGACGTGCTGGCGACGCAAATCTATTTCTACATCACCGGCTCGCAGCTCGACTATCAGGCTGCCAGCACCCTCGGCGCCTTCCTGCTGCTGTTCTCGCTGCTGGTGTTCTGCATTCAGTACCTGTGGATCGGCAAGCGTTCCTACGTCACCGTGTCCGGCAAATCCTATCGCGGCGACGTGCAGCCGCTGCCGGTCACGCTGGTCTGGAGCGTGATGGCGTTGCTGGCAGTGTGGGTAGCCTTTAACGCCCTGCTCTACGGCAGCATTTTCTACGGCAGTTTCACCGTCAACTGGGGCGTGGATTACACGCTGACGCTGGATAACTTCATCAAGCTGTTCGGTCAGGGCATGAGCGACGGCGCGTGGCCTTCGCTGCTCGATACGCTGCTGTACGCCGGGATCGCCGCGCCGATCACCGCCGCGTTCGGCCTGCTGATCGCCTGGATCGTGGTGCGCCAGCAGTTCAGGGGCAAAAAGACCATCGAGTTCACCACCATGCTGTGCTTTGCGGTGCCGGGCACCGTGGCGGGCGTCTCTTACATTCTCGCCTTCAACAGCGCGCCGGTGTACCTCACCGGAACGGCCGCCATCGTGATTATCTCGATGGTGATGCGCAACGTGCCAGTGGGGATTCGCGCCGGGATCGCCGGACTGGGCCAGATAGACAAATCGCTGGACGAAGCCTCGCTCAGCCTGCGCGCCGGCTCGCTGCGCACCATCACGCACATCCTGCTGCCGCTGCTGCGCCCGGCTATCCTGTCGGCGCTGATCTACAGCTTCGTGCGCGCCATCACCACCGTCAGCGCCATCGTCTTCCTGGTGACGCCCGATACCCGCGTGGCCACCGCCTACATCCTCAACCGCGTGGAAGACGGCGAATACGGGGTAGCGATCGCCTACGGTTCAATTCTGATCGTGGTGATGCTGGCGATTATTTTCCTCTTTGACTGGCTGATCGGCGAGGCTCGCATCTCCCGTTCAAAAGCCAAAAACCAGGCGTAATGGAGCGCACTATGAGTCAGAAAAATTTTGTTGAACTGCGCAACGTCTCCAAACGGTTCGGCAGCAACACGGTTATCGATAACATCACGCTCACCATCCCGCGGGGGCAAATGGTGACGCTGCTCGGCCCTTCAGGCTGCGGCAAGACCACCATTTTGCGCCTGGTCGCCGGGCTGGAGAAACCGAGCGACGGGCAGATCTTCATCGATGGCGAAGACGTCACCCATCGTTCCATCCAGCAGCGCGATATCTGCATGGTGTTCCAGTCTTACGCCCTGTTCCCGCATATGTCGCTGGGGGAAAACGTCGGCTATGGGCTGAAGATGCTCGGCATTCCGCGCGCCGAAGTGAAAGCGCGCGTGCAGGAAGCGCTGGCGATGGTGGATCTGGCGGGGTTCGACGATCGCTACGTCGATCAGATCTCCGGCGGCCAACAACAGCGCGTGGCGCTGGCGCGTGCGCTGATCCTCAAGCCGAAAGTGCTGCTGTTCGATGAGCCATTGAGCAACCTCGACGCCAACCTGCGCCGCAGCATGCGCGAAAAGATCCGCGAGTTGCAAAAGCAGTTTGATATCACGTCGCTGTACGTCACCCACGATCAGAGCGAGGCCTTTGCGGTCTCAGACACCGTGCTGGTGATGAACAAGGGGCATATCATGCAGATCGGTTCGCCGCAGGATCTCTATCGGCAGCCCGCGTCGCGCTTTATGGCGAGCTTTATGGGGGACGCCAACCTGTTCCCGGCCAGCTTCGGCGCCGATCATGTCGATATCAGCGGCTATCGCCTGCCGCGCCCCGCGCACTTTGCCGCCGAGGGCGCCGGCACGGTGGGCGTGCGGCCGGAAGCGATCACGTTGAGCGAGCGCGGCGAGGAAAGCCAGCGCTGCGTGATCCAGCATGTCGCCTACATGGGGCCGCAGTATGAAGTCACGGTGGCGTGGCATGGGCAGCAGATTTTGCTGCAGGTTAACGCCACTCGCCTGCAGCCCAACGTCGGCGAACATTATTATCTGGAAATACACCCCTACGGCATGTTTATGCTGGCAGACGCGGCATAATAAGCATCACTCTTAAGCGTTAGAATAACGGTCATTCCGCATGGAATGGCCGTAAATAACCGCCAAAAAAACCGTATTTATCTATTTTTACAATTCTACCCAAGTCCTTGTTCAACCGAGAAATAAATATTATCTCGTCCATTAAAAAATAACCACCAGGGCCACCAAGGGTGATATTTTTATTTAGATGGGGTAAGCTTAATCCCGTAGTCGAAATTATTTAACGGCCAACTCAAGGAGAAATTCATGAGCAACAATGCAAACGCACAGGCGCAGCTGGATAATTTACGTAACGTCGCTTCCCAGCTGAAGGAAATGCGCCACTATGCGCAGTCGAATACCGAGACGCTCTCCGCACACTGGCTGGCCTTCGATCAGGGGGAATGCAAAAATAAGGCATTCGCCGAAGCCATCAACGACCTGTTGAATAAACAGGGCGCCTGCCTGGAAGGGCTGGAAAAAACCATTCAGGATATCGAGATAGAATTAAACCGCCTCGATAAAGCCGCCTGATAATGCCAATTTTAAATAAACCCGCCGCGTGCGGGTTTATTTTTAACTGCGACAGATGACTCGCGCAATATCCCCTGACGTCGTCAGTGCACGTATTTCGCTGAACAGTTCGGTGGCTTCGTCATATTCTTTACGCAAATACCCCAGCCACTGTTTGATGCGCGCCACGTGGTAGAGACCGGTGTCGCCCTGCTTTTCCAGATGGACGTATTTTTGCAACAGTTCCACCACCTGCGGCCAAGGCATGCGCGGTTCGTTATACTTCACCACCCGGCTCAGGTTCGGCACGTTGAGCGCGCCGCGCCCCAGCATGATGGCGTCGCAGCCGGTCGCCTGCAGGCAATCCTGCGCGCTCTGGTAATCCCAGATCTCGCCGTTGGCGACAACCGGGATGCTGAGCCGCTGACGGATCTCGCCGATCGCCGCCCAGTTGATGCGATCCGCCTTGTAGCCATCCTCTTTGGTGCGGCCGTGCACCGTCAGCTCGCTGGCGCCCGCCTGCTGCACCGCATCGGCGATTTCAAAACTGCGGTTCGAAGAGTCCCAGCCCAGACGCACCTTCACCGTGACCGGCAGATGGGCCGGCACCGCCGCGCGCATCGCTTTGGCGCCCTGGTAGATCAGTTCCGGATCTTTGAGCAGCGTCGCCCCGCCGCCGCTGCCGTTCACCAGCTTGGACGGGCAGCCGCAGTTGAGATCGACGCCGTAAGAGCCCAGTTCCACTGCACGCGCGGCGTTCTCCGCCAGCCACTGCGGGTACTGCCCCAGCAGCTGTACGCGCACCTGTGTGCCCGACGGCGTGCGGCTGGCATGACGCAGCTCCGGGCACAGCCGGTAGAATGACTTGGCCGGCAGCAGCTGATCGACCACGCGCAAAAATTCGGTGATGCACAGATCGTAGTCGTTCACTTCAGTGAGTAACTCACGCACCAAAGAATCGAGAACGCCCTCCATCGGAGCCAATAATACGCGCATGACCAATCCCAGCTAAAAAAAGACCCGCAATGATACGGGTGAATGCCCGCGCCAGACAAGCCTCAGCGGGCATTAAAAATGCCGTCAGCCCAGCCGGCGGATCGGTTGGCCGGCGAGGAACGCCGCGATATCCTCGACCGCCTCGGTGAAGTAGGCGCGGTAGTTGTCGTCCGCCACGTAACCCACATGCGGCGTCGCCAGCACGTTGGGCAGTTGGCGAAACACGTCGTCGGCCGGCAACGGCTCCGTCTCGAACACGTCCAGCCCGGCGCCGGCGATCTTCCGCTGTTGCAGGGCGTCCGCCAGTGCCGCCTGATCGACGATACCCGCACGCGAGGTGTTGATCAGGTAGGCGGTGGGTTTCATCGCCGCCAATTCATCACGCCCCACCAACCCGCGGCTGCGATCGCTCAGCACCAGGTGAATGGAGACAAAGTCGCTCTGTTCGAACAGCGCCCGTTTGGACGGCGCCAGCAGGACACCCTCTTGCGCCGCCCGCTCCGCCGTCAGGTTCTGGCTCCAGGCCAGCACCCGCATGCCAAACGCCTGCGCTACCTTGGCCATCTGGCCGCCGATCTTGCCCAGCCCCAGCAGCCCCAGCGTTTTTCCTTGCAGCGTGACGCCTAAGCCCAGCTGCCACGGGCCGTTGTTCCGCAGCCCGACGCTTTCCGGCACGATATGCTTCGCCAGCCCGAGCAGCAGCGCCCAGGTCAGCTCCATCGGCGCGGCCGACCCGCTGGCGGTGCCGCACACCACCACGCCCCGCTCGGCGGCGGCGGCCAGATCGATAGAGGCGTTGCGCATGCCGGAAGTGATCAGCAGCTTCAGCTTCGGCAGCCGCGCCAACAGCGAGGCGGTCATCGGGGTGCGCTCGCGCATGATGACCAGAATGTCGCACTCCTGCAGATGCACCGCCAGCTCCGCTTCATCGGTAAAGTGCGAGCTGATGGCCGACACCTCCACCCGATCGGCCAGCGCCGACCAGTCCGCCATTTTGAGCGCCACCTGTTGGTAATCATCGAGAATTGCGCACTTCAATTTCATCTCCGTCTCCTGGAATTAGGTTTAGCCACCGTCCAGCCTAGTACGAAAATGCCGTTCCGCCAGGCAAAAAAAAAGCCGCCCGTATCGGCGGCTTACTCTTTGAGCAATCAGGCTTATTCGGCCGGTTTGCGGCTGCGCGGGCGGCGCGAAGATGGCGCGCCGGAACGACGCTGGCCATCACCCTGCGGGCGGGCATTACCGTTGCCGTTGCCGTTGCCACGGTTTTCACGCTGGCCGCCGTTACCGTTGCCACTGCGCTGACCGCCGCCGTTACCGGAACGCTGGCCGCCGCCGTTGCCGCGCGGTGCACCGCGCCCGCCACCCTGACGGCCGTTGATGATCGGCTCGGCCTTGATGGTCGGATCCGGATCGTAGCCCGGCAGCGCGATGCGTGGAATTTCACGCTTCAGCAGACGTTCGATGTCGCGCAGCAGTTTGTGTTCATCCACGCACACCAGCGAGATAGCTTCACCGGTACGCTCCGCGCGGCCGGTGCGGCCAATGCGGTGTACGTAGTCTTCCGGCACGTTAGGCAGCTCGTAGTTCACCACATGCGGCAGCTGGTCGATATCCAGACCGCGCGCCGCGATGTCGGTCGCTACCAGCACGCGAATGCGGCCGTCTTTGAAGTCGGCGAGCGCGCGGGTACGGGCACCCTGGCTCTTGTTGCCGTGGATCGCCGCGGCGGTGATGCCGTCTTTGTTCAGCTGTTCCGCCAGGTGGTTGGCGCCGTGCTTGGTGCGGGTGAACACCAGCACCTGTTTCCAATCGCCTTCGCCGATCATCTGCGACAGCAGTTCCCGCTTACGCTTCTTGTCGACGAAATGCACGCTCTGCTCGATCTGCTCGGACGCGGTGTTGCGGCGCGCCACTTCCACCGAAGCCGGGTTGTGCAGCAGCTTGTTGGCCAGCGCCTTGATGTCGTCGGAGAAGGTCGCGGAGAACAGCAGGTTCTGGCGCTTGGCCGGCAGCTTGGCCAGCACGCGGCGAATGTCGTGGATAAAGCCCATGTCCAACATGCGATCCGCTTCGTCCAGCACCAGAATTTCAATTTTGGACAGGTCAACCGCGTTCTGATGCTCCAGATCCAGCAGACGGCCCGGTGTCGCCACCAGGATGTCGACGCCGCCGCGCAGCTTCATCATCTGCGGGTTGATGCTCACGCCGCCAAACACCACCAGCGAACGCAGGCGCAGGTGTTTGCTGTAGGCATCGACGTTTTCGCCGATCTGCGCCGCCAGCTCACGGGTTGGCGTCAGGATCAGCGCGCGCACCGGGCGGCGGCCTTTGACCGGATGGTCATGCTTGCTCAGCAGCTGCAACAGCGGCAGGGTAAAACCGGCGGTTTTACCGGTGCCGGTCTGGGCGCTGGCCATCAGGTCACGACCTTCCAGCACGACAGGGATAGCCTGACGCTGAATTGGCGTCGGTTCGCGATAGCCCTGTTCTTCAACAGCGCGCACAATTTCAGCACTTAAGCCGAGGGTTTCAAATGACATAAAGAGAAAAACTCCAGATCCCCCCTAACCTAACGGTGTTCGGTGCAGTTTCCTGGGAGGATGATCAGACGGGGCATTAAGCATGACCACGAGGGATTGGCACAAACTGCAGTGCACCAGGCGGCGATTGTAACAGAAGTCGCGCAATAAAAAGCACTTTTACGCGTAGAAAGCACAATCTGCCGTAAATTCAGCATTGTCTGAGACCGATCACATAACTCATTGTGGTTAGCGGTTGCGTTTTAGACAATCTGGCATAAAGTTAATCATATGATTGATTAACTTTGAGCGTGACCCATGCCAGCTTCCGTACCTCATCAGGCCGCCGGCCGGGCGCGCGGCGAGCAAACGCGCCGGCAGCTGCTCGCCGCGGCGACCGAACTGTTCGGCGAATACGGCCTGCAGGGCGCCACCACGCGCGATATCGCTCAGCGCGCCGGCCAGAACATCGCCGCCATCACCTATTACTTCAGTTCCAAAGAGGGGCTGTATCTGGCCGTTGCGCAGTCGCTCGCCGATTTCATCCAGCAGGCGTTCGCCCCGCTGGCCGAAGAGGCCGATCGCTTTGGGCAAGAAGCCCCCGAACACCACACACCCGACGCCGCGCTGTGCTTGCTGCAACGCGGACTGCTGGCCTTCAGCGCGCTGATGACTCAACCGCACACGCTGAACCTGAGCAAAATCATGTCGCGCGAACAGCTCGCCCCGACCGACGCTTACCCGCTGATCCACAGCCAGGTGATCGCGCCGATGCACGAGCGGCTGTGCCGCCTGCTGTCTGCCGCGACCGGCATTGACGAGCACGCCACTCGCCTGGTGCTGCATACCCACGCGCTGATCGGCGAGGTGCTGTCGTTCCGCGTTGCGCGAGAGACCATCCGTCGTCAGGCCGGCTGGCAAGAGATTGGTGAAAGTGAAGCCGCGCAGATCGCAGCGGTGCTGAGCGAGCATATCGAGATTTTGGTTATTGGGCTGCGCCAACGCCATGGCGCGTAAATTCAGGCAGGGAGTGTTATGAACAAAAAACGCAGTGCCTTGATCGTGTTGTTAATTTTGCTGATCGCGGCCGCCGCTTACGCGGTCTGGCATTACCAACGGCAGCAGGATAAGCCGCTGACGCTGTACGGCAACGTCGATATCCGCACGGTCAACCTCGGTTTTCGCGTCGACGGCCGCCTGGCGTCGCTGACGGTGGATGAAGGCGATGCCGTTCAGCCGGGCCAGCTGCTCGGCAAACTGGACGATGCCCCCTACCGCAACGCGCTGCAGCAGGCCGAGGCCAACGTCGGCAGCGCGCGCGCCAAACTGTCGCTGCTGCAGGCCGGCTATCGCACTGAAGAGATAGCCCAGGTACAGTCAGAAATGGCGCAACGTCAGTCCGCCTTCGCCTACGCCGACAGCTTCCTGAAGCGCCAGCAAGGGCTGTGGGCGAAAAACGCCACGTCCGCCGACGCGCTGGAGGATGCGCGCACCGCCCGCAATCAGGCACAGGCCAACCTGCAGGCGGCGAAGGACAAGCTGTCGCAATACCGCAGCGGCAATCGCCCGCAAGAGATTGAACAGGCCAAGGCCGACGTGGCGCAGAGCGAAGCGGCGCTGGCGCAGGCGCAATTGAACCTGCAAGACGCCACGTTGGTCTCCCCGTCCGCCGGCACGGTGCTGACCCGCGCGGTGGAGCCGGGCACCATGCTCGGCGCCGGCGGTACGGTGTTCACCCTGTCGCTGACCCGGCCGGTGTGGGTGCGCGCCTACGTCAACGAGACCAGCCTGAACCAGGCGGTGCCCGGCACCGAGCTGGAAATTTACACCGACGGCCGGCCCGACAAGCCTTACCACGGCAAGATCGGTTTCGTCTCGCCGACCGCGGAATTCACGCCGAAAAGCGTTGAAACGCCGGATCTGCGCACCGATCTGGTGTACCGCCTGCGGGTGATCGTCACCGACGCCGACGATGCGCTGCGCCAGGGCATGCCGGTTACCCTGCGCTTCGCCAAACCCTGAGGCCGGCCATGGAACAGGTGCACACCATCGAACTGGAAGGGTTGGAAAAACGCTTCCCGTCGCTTGAAAAACCGGCGGTCGCCAGCCTGACCACCACCCTGCGCAGCGGCGCGGTCATCGGGCTGGTCGGGCCGGACGGCGCCGGCAAAACCACCCTGCTGCGCATGCTGGCCGGGCTGCTGCAGCCCAGCAGCGGCAAATTGCGGGTCGCCGGGCTGGATCCGATCGCCCAGGATCGCCAACTGCACGCGATCCTCGGCTACATGCCGCAGAAGTTCGGGCTGTATGAGGATCTGACGGTGATGGAGAACCTGACGCTGTACGCCGATCTGCGCGGCGTTACCGGCGATCTTCGCCGCCAGACCTTCGAACGGCTGTTGAAATTCACCGATCTGACGCGCTTCACTGAGCGCCTGGCGGGCAAGCTGTCCGGCGGCATGAAACAGAAGCTCGGCCTGGCCTGCACGCTGGTAGGCGAACCTCAGGTGCTGTTGCTGGACGAGCCGGGCGTCGGCGTCGATCCGATCTCGCGCCGCGAGCTGTGGCGCATGGTGCACGAACTGGCCAACGACGGCATGTTGATCCTGTGGAGCACCTCCTATCTCGATGAGGCCGAGCAGTGCCGCGAGGTGCTGCTGCTCAACGAGGGCGAACTGCTGTTCAACGGTGCGCCGCAGGATCTGACCCAACGCATGGCCGGGCGCACGGTGTTGATCGCCGCGCCGCCCGGCAGTCATCGCGCCTTGCTGCAGCGGGCGATCTGCCTGCCGTCGGTCACCGACGGGGTGATCCAGGGAAAATCTCTGCGCCTGATCCTGAAGGAGGGCGAGGATCACCGCCAACTGCTTCAGGCGCTGGATCTGCCGGACGCCGAACTCGACGAGGCGGATCCACGCTTCGAAGATGCGTTTATCGATCTGCTCGGCGGCGGCCCCAACCACCGCTCGGCGCTGGCGGAGATCATGCCGACCGTCAACGGTGAAAGCGGCGAAACCGTGATCGAAGCGGTGCAGCTGACCAAAAAATTCGGCGACTTCGCCGCCACCGATCACGTCGACTTTCAGGTGCGGCGCGGTGAAATTTTCGGCCTGCTCGGCCCGAACGGCGCCGGTAAGTCCACCACCTTTAAAATGATGTGCGGTCTGCTGGTGCCGTCCGAAGGTAAAGCGCTGGTGCTGGGGATGGATCTGAAGACCAGCTCCGGCAAGGCGCGCCAACGGCTCGGCTACATGGCGCAAAAATTCTCGCTGTACGGCAACCTGACGGTGGCGCAGAACCTGAAATTCTTCTCCGGCGTCTACGGCCTGAGCGGCAAGGCGCAACGCGATAAAATCGATGAAATGTCCCGCGCCTTTAACTTCGCGCCGATCCTCGCTCAAACGCCGGACGCGCTGCCGCTCGGCTTCAAGCAACGCCTGGCGCTGGCCTGCGCGCTGATGCACGAACCGGACATTCTGTTCCTCGACGAACCGACTTCCGGCGTCGATCCGCTGACGCGACGCGAGTTCTGGTTGCACATCAACGGCATGGTCGACAAAGGCGTCACGGTGATGGTGACCACCCACTTTATGGACGAGGCGGAGTACTGCGACCGCATCGGCCTGGTGTACCGCGGCAAGATCATCGCCGCCGGCACCCCGGACGACCTCAAACAGCAGGTGGCGCGCGACAATAATCCCAATCCTTCAATGGAACAGGCATTTATCGAGCTGGTACAGGGCTACGACAAGGAGGAAACGCGGTGAGCGACAACCGATCCCCAATCGACGACGGCGGCTTCTCCTGGCGCCGGCTGCGCGCGCTGTGCCTGAAGGAGACGCGGCAAATACTGCGCGATCCCAGCAGCGGTTTGATCGCCTTCGTCATCCCGCTGATGTTGCTGTTTATCTTCGGCTACGGCATCAATCTCGACTCCAGCAAACTGCATCTGGGTATCTTGATGGAGCAACAAAGCGAAGACGCGCGCGATCTGGCCCATGCCTTCGCCGGCTCGCCCTATATCGAACCAACCATCAGCGATAACCGCCAGCAGCTGATCCAGCAAATGCAGGCCGGTACGATCCGCGGTCTGGTGGTGATCCCGGTGGATTTCGACCAGCGCATGGCGCGCCCGCACGACAGCGCACCGATTCAGGTGATCACCGACGGCAGTGAACCGAACACCGCCAACTTTGTGCAGGGCTACGCCCAAGGCGTTTGGCAAATTTGGCAGCAGCAGCGCGCCGCCGATAGCGGGAGCAGCGACAAGCCGCTGATCGACGTGCAAATGCGTTACTGGTTCAACCCGGCGGCCATCAGCCGGCACTACATCATTCCCGGTGCCATCACCATTATCATGACGGTGATCGGCGCCATCCTCACTTCGCTGGTGATCGCCCGCGAGTGGGAGCGCGGCACCATGGAAGCCTTGCTGTCCACCCAGGTGACCCGCAGCGAACTGCTGCTCTCGAAGCTTATTCCCTACTATTTCCTCGGCATGTTCGCCATGGCGCTGTGCATGGCGGTGGCGGTCTGGGTGCTCGGCGTCCCCTACCGCGGCTCGCTGCCCATTCTGCTGCTGATAAGCAGCCTGTTCCTCGCCAGCACCCTCGGCATGGGCCTGCTGATTTCCACCCTCACCCGCAATCAGTTCAACGCGGCGATGGTGGCGCTGAACGCCGCCTTCCTGCCTTCGATCATGCTGTCGGGCTTTATCTTCCAGATCGACAGCATGCCGGCCATCGTGCGCGCGGTGACCTACATCATTCCGGCGCGCTACTTCGTCAGCACGCTGCAAACGCTGTTTTTGGCGGGTAACGTCGGCACCGTGCTGGCGATCAATCTGCTGTTCCTGATCGCTTCCGCCGTGGTGTTCATCGGCCTGACGGCCTGGAAAACCCAGCGCCGGCTGGATTGAGGAGAAAGAGCGATGTTTCATCGTCTGTTGACGCTCATCATCAAGGAAATGCAGGCGCTGCTGCGCGATCCGCAAACCCGCGCCATTTTAATCATGCCGGTGATCCTGCAGGTGCTGCTGTTCCCGTTCGCCGCGACGCTGGAAGTCACCAACGCCACCATCGCGGTCTACAGCGAGGACAGCGGCCAGTCCTCGGTGGAGTTGACCCAACGCTTCGCCAAGGCCAAGGCCTTTCAACACGTGCTGTTGCTGCGCAGCCCGCAGGAGATAAAAGCTACCATTGATAACCAACGGGCGCTGCTGCTGATCCGCTTCCCGGCGCAGTTCTCGCGCGATATCGCCGCCGGCAACACCGCGCCGCTGCAGCTGCTGCTCGACGGGCGCAACTCCAACAGCGCGCAAATCGCCGCCAACTACGTACAGCAGATCGTGCAGGAATATCAGAACGAGCTGCTCGGCAGCCGCGCCAAACCCAACAACAGCGAGCTGGTGGTGCGCAACTGGTATAACCCGAATCTGGACTACAAATGGTTCGTGGTGCCGTCGCTGATCGCCATGATCACTACCATCGGCGTGCTGATCGTCACCTCGCTATCGGTGGCGCGCGAACGTGAACAGGGCACGCTGGAACAGCTGCTGGTCTCACCGCTTACCACCTGGCAAATCTTTATCGGCAAGGCGGTGCCGGCGCAGATCGTCGCGATGTTCCAGGCTTCAATCGTGCTGCTGATCGGCATTTTCCTGTACCGGATCCCATTCGCCGGATCGCTGCTGTTGTTCTACGCCACCATGTTGATCTACGGGCTGTCGCTGGTGGGATTCGGCCTGCTGATTTCGTCGCTGTGCGCCACTCAGCAGCAGGCATTCATCGGGGTGTTCGTGTTCATGATGCCGGCGATCCTGCTCTCGGGTTACGTCTCGCCGGTGGAAAACATGCCGGTATGGCTGCAGGATCTGACCTGGGTGAACCCGATACGCCACTTCACCGACATCACCAAGCAGATCTACCTGAAGGACGCCAGCTTCGACATCATCTGGCACAGCCTGTGGCCGCTGCTGGTGATCACCGCCACCACCGGCAGTGCCGCCTATGCGCTGTTCCGCCGCAAAATCGCATAAAAAAAGCTCTGCATGTCACATGCAGAGCTCTTTGAACGCCAGACACCCTATGGTTTGAAAAACAAAGGATTTAGCGACGGTTGCCGAAGATACGCAGCAACATCAGGAACAGGTTGATGAAGTCGAGATACAGCGTCAACGCGCCAACGATGGCGTACTTGCGGAAGCCGTCTTTATCATCGGCATTCAGCTGCTCGCCCATCGCCTTGAGTTTTTGCGTGTCGTAGGCGGTCAGGCCGACAAACACCACCACCCCGATGTAGGTAATCGCCCACATCAGCGCGGTGCTCTTCAGCCAGATGTTCACCAGCGAGGCCAGCACGATGCCGATCAGCGCCATGAACAGCATGCTGCCGAAGCCGCTCAGATCGCGTTTGGTGGTGTAGCCGTACAGGCTCATGGCGCCGAACATGCCGGCGGTAACCACGAAGGTGCTGGCGATCGAGCTGTAGGTGTAAGCGATGAAGATGCTCGACAGCGTCAGCCCGGTCAGCGCCGAGTACAGCATGAACAGAGAAGTAGCCACCGTGCCGCTCAGGCGGTTGACCATGCCGGAAATCACAAACACCAGCGCTAATTGAGCGATGATCAGACCGAAGAAGGTGATCTGGCTGGAGAAGATGAAGTTGAGGATCGCGGGCGTGTTGGCCGCATACCAGGAAACGAACGCCGTCAGCAGCAGACCGCAGGTCATCCAGCCGTAGACCTGCGCCATGTAGGCCTGAATGCCGCTGTTGGCACGTTCGACGATTGAACCATTAGAGCGTGGATATCGGTCCATGACGGTTACCTTTTGCGTTGTAAACAAGATTCCGAAGCCCCGCGAGCGGGGCTTCGCCTGCTATAAGCGTACCACAGAATATGCCGCGCGAAAGCGGCAAAGGTATTGATTTGTTTCCGCTGTTGACGCGCTATTTAGCCGCTTTTTGCCAGCGCTGCGCCGCCTGACGATCGCTGTCGCGGGCGTCCACCCAACGATCGCCCTGGCCGGTGGCTTCGCGCTTCCAGAACGGCGCGCGGGTCTTCAGGTAGTCCATGATGAACTCGCTGGCGGCGAACGCCATGCTGCGGTGCGCGCCGGTCACGCCGACGAACACGATCTCGTCGCCGGGATACAGCGCGCCGACGCGGTGGATCACCGTCACGCGCTGCAGCGGCCAGCGGCTGCGCGCCTCGGCCACGATCTCCGCCAGC
This sequence comes from Serratia sp. LTN-2, assembly GCF_059740205.1. Taxonomy (NCBI): domain Bacteria; kingdom Pseudomonadati; phylum Pseudomonadota; class Gammaproteobacteria; order Enterobacterales; family Yersiniaceae; genus Serratia; species Serratia sp. LTN-2. Next base: position 596,667 of record NZ_JCAXDO010000002.1, read on the forward strand.
GCCTTCTCGGTCATGCCGGGGTAGTGTTCCAGCGTCAGCGCGCTGACGTCGTCCCCCAGATTATGGTTGCGCACCTTGCCGGTGAAGGTCACCACCGCGCCGTCGGCGTCGCACTGCGCCAGCCACTGATACTCGTCGCCGACGTTGAACGGCGCTTCGCCCACGCGAATGCGGGTGTTTTCCATGTTTACCCCCCGGTGACCGGCGGGAAGAAAGCCACTTCATCGCCGGCGCGCAGCGGATGGTCCGCCGCCACCAGCGACTGATTGACCGCCGCCAGCAGCTTGCCGGACTCCAGCGCCAACGCCCAGCGATCGCCGCGCGCACACAGCGCCTGACGCAACGCCTCAACGGTGGGATAATCCGCCGGCATCGACAGACCGCCGGTGCCCACCAATTCGCGCACCTGCGCGAAGAAAAGAATATCGATCATGCGTTCACCTTAAAATCGCCGGATTTGCCGCCGCTTTTCGCCAGCAGGCGCACCGGGCCGATCACCATGTCTTTCTGCACCGCTTTGCACATGTCATAGATGGTCAATGCCGCTACCGAGGCGGCGGTCAGCGCCTCCATCTCGACGCCGGTTTTGCCGGTCAGCCGGCAGCAGGTTTCGATGCGCACCCGGTTGTGCTGCGTCTGCGCCTCCAGCTGCACTTCGACCTTGCTCAGCATCAGTGGATGGCACAGCGGGATCAGCTCCCAGGTGCGCTTGGCCGCCTGAATACCGGCGATGCGCGCCGTGGCAAACACGTCGCCCTTGTGATGGCTACCGTCGACGATCATCGCCAGCGTGGCGGGCAGCATCTCGACGAAGGCTTCGGCGCGCGCCTCGCGCACCGTTTCCGCCTTGGCGGAAACGTCGACCATATGGGCTTCGCCGGCGGCGTTAATGTGGGTTAGCTGTGTCATGACTCAGGGCTTCTTCAAATGGGGCTGGAAGTTGCACGGCCGATGGCGCGCGTCCAACTGCTCTTCGATAATCCGCTCCCAGGCGGTGCGGCAGGCGCGGGTAGATCCCGGCATGGCGAAAATCACCGTGCGGTTGGCCAGGCCGGCCAGCGCGCGCGACTGGATCGTCGCGGTGCCGATCTCTTCGTACGACACCATGCGGAACAGTTCGCCGAACCCCTCCACCTCTCTGTCGAACAGCGGCAACAGCGCTTCCGGCGTGTTGTCGCGGGCGGTAAAACCGGTGCCGCCGGTGATCAGCACCGCCTGCACGTTGTCATCGGCGATCCAGGCGGAAACCCGCGCGCGGATCTGGTAAATGTCATCTTTGACGATGGCGCGATCCACCACCTGATGGCCGGCTTCCTGCGCCGCTTCCTGCAGGTATTGGCCGGAGGTATCCTCCGCCGCGCCGCGACTGTCGGACACGGTCAGTATGGCGATGTGCGCCGCAATAAATTCGCTACTCGCATGGCTCATGGTTCAATAAGCTCCTATTGGCTGTCAGCCGCCGATAAACGACAGGTTCTGGGTAATCCCGCTGTTGCCCTGATGCAGGAAATGGGTCTGCTTCTTGCTCAGCAGCCCGCGCTGGATGCGCGCCTTCAGCGCGTCGAGCTGGCCGTCGTCCGCCAGCAGATCGCGCAGGGGCACGCCCTGCTCGCCGAACAGGCACAGGTGCAGATTGCCGATGGAAGAAACGCGCAGTCGGTTGCAGCTGGCGCAGAAGTCTTTTTCGTACGGCATGATAAGCCCCACCTCGCCCTGATAGTCCGGGTGGCTGAACACCTGCGCCGGGCCATCGCTGCGGCCGCGCGCCTGGCGCTGCCAGCCCTGCTGCTCCAGCTGCTGGCGAATCACTTCGCCGGAGACGTGGTGTTTGCGAAACAGCTCGCCGCCCTCGCCGGTTTCCATCAGTTCGATAAAGCGCAGCTGGATCGGCCGATCCTTGATCCAGGCGAGAAAGGCGCCGAGCTGCTGGTGGTTAACGTCGCGCATCAGCACCGCGTTGACCTTGACCTTGCTGAAACCGGCGCTAAAGGCGGCGTCGATACCGTCCATCACCTGGCGGAACTTATCCTGACCGGTAATGGCGTGAAACTGGCGCGGATCCAGGCTGTCGACGCTGACGTTGATCGCCGTCAGACCGGCGTCACGCCAGGCGGCGACGTCGCGCGCCAGCCGGTAGCCATTGGTGGTGACCGCCAGCGTGCGAATGGCCGGGTTTTCCCGCACGGCGGCGATGATCTCGGTAAAATCGCGGCGCAGCGAAGGCTCGCCCCCGGTCAGGCGCACCTTTTCGGTGCCCAGCTCGGCGAACGCGCGGCTGACGCGGCGGATTTCATCCAGCGACAGGAAGCTTTTCGGGCTGCCGCTCGGCTTGTAGCCATCGGGCAGACAATAGGTGCAACGAAAATTGCACACGTCGGTGATCGACAAGCGCAGGTAATAGAACTTGCGCTCATAAGCATCAATGAGTTGCGGTACCATAACACCTTTCCAAAGTCGGGAGATGCGAGCGTTTCCCCTCTGCACCCTGGTGGCTGACTTCGCCACGGCCCAGGCGCCATATCGTTCATGATGAACAACGTAGGCGCAGGGGCTAGGAGTTTGATTTCTCTTTCCGCTAGCTTAAGTAGCCGGAACGAAACCGTGGTTTTCAACAGAATTCTAGCGCTAATCGGTAACGATAGCCAACGCGTAAATTCGCTATATAATTGTCTATACAGCGTTTTTGGACGCCGCGTATTCTGGTAAACCATGATAAACATCGCTTGCGCGGACGAATTGACCGGAATCACGCAAATGACACTCTTATCGCGTTTTTACGCCGGATCCGCTACCTTATGCGGGCAGTTCAGCCCCTTTGTAAGGAAATTTATGCTCAATCGTACCCTGGCCGATCTCGACCGCGTGGTGGCGTTAGGCGGCGGACACGGCCTGGGCCGTGTCATGTCGGCCCTGTCGTCCTTAGGCTCACGCCTGACCGGCATCGTCACCACCACCGACAACGGCGGCTCCACCGGCCGTATCCGTCGTTCGGAAGGCGGCATTGCCTGGGGCGATACCCGTAACTGTCTCAACCAGCTGATCACCGAACCGAGCGTCGCCTCGGCGATGTTCGAATACCGCTTCAGCGGCAACGGCGAACTGGCCGGCCACAACCTCGGCAACCTGATGTTGAAAGCGCTGGATCACCTGAGCGTGCGCCCGCTGGAAGCGATCAACCTGGTGCGCAGCCTGCTGAAGGTGGACGCCGCGCTGATCCCGATGTCGGAACAGCCGGTGGATTTGATGGCGCACGATCACGAAGGCAACCATGTTTACGGTGAAGTGAATGTCGATCAGCTGACCCATATGCCGCAGGAGCTGATGCTGTCGCCGCCGGTCAACGCCACGCGCGAAGCGCTGGACGCCATCGCGCAGGCCGACGTGATCCTGATCGGGCCAGGCAGTTTCCTCACCAGCCTGATGCCGCTGCTGCTGCTGGACGATCTCACCCAGGCGCTGCGCCGCAGCAGCGCCAGCATGATCTATATCGGCAACCTCGGCCGCGAGCTGAGCGTGGCCGCCGCGGCGCTGTCGTTAAAGGATAAGCTGACGCTGATGGAAGATAAGATCGGCCGCCCTATGATCGACGCGCTGATCGTCGGCCCGGCGGTGGACGCCAGTGAAGTGCAGGATCGGGTGGTGATTCAACAGCCGCTGGAAGCGAGCGACATCCCCTACCGCCACGATCGCCAGCTGCTGCGTCAGGCGCTGGATCAAGCGCTGGTGGAGCTGGCCGCCCGCCGCTGACCGAATTTAGCCGTCGCGCCCGCGCAGCCAGGGGTTATCGCTGGCCGGGGCGGGATGGCTGACCATATCGATATACAGATCTTCCACCTCTTTGCGCGCCCAGGGCGTTCGGCGCAAAAACTTCAGGCTGGACTTGATGCTCGGATCGCTGCGGAAACAGTTGATGCGAATGCGCTCGCCCAGCTCGGACCAACCGTAGTGATCCACCAGTTTATTCAGCAGTTGCTCCAGCGTTACGCCGTGCAGCGGGTCTTTAGACTGGTGTTGGTTCATGTTCGGTACTCTCGCGGTCAGATCGGGCCGCACACCATAACAGCTTTGACGCGGCCGACAAGGAATTTTGACGCCCGCAGCGCAGGCGCCGCCAAACGATCAGGAAATCGCGATGAACTGCTCGCGCAGCTGATGGATTTCGTCGCGCAGCGCCGCCGCCTGTTCGAACTCCAGGTTCTGCGCGTGAGTGTACATCTGCGCCTCCAGATCGCGGATCTTCTGATCCAACGCTTTCGGCGTAAGGTTCTGAAGCTGAGTGCCGCTTTCCGCTGCCTTGCCCTTGCCTTTGCCCTTGGCACGGTTGACCGGTTGGCCGATCTGCAGGATATCGCCGATCTTCTTGTTCAGCCCCTGCGGCACGATGCCGTTGGCTTCGTTGTACGCCTGCTGCTTGGCGCGGCGCCGCTCGGTTTCGCCGATCGCCTTGGCCATTGAATCGGTGATGCGATCGCCATACAGGATCGCCTTGCCGTTCAGGTTACGCGCCGCGCGGCCGATGGTCTGGATCAGCGAACGCTCGGAGCGCAGGAAGCCTTCCTTGTCGGCGTCCAGAATCGCCACCAGCGACACCTCAGGCATGTCGAGCCCCTCACGCAACAGGTTGATGCCCACCAGCACGTCAAACTCGCCCAGACGCAGATCGCGGATGATTTCGACCCGTTCCACGGTATCGATGTCCGAGTGCAGATAGCGCACGCGCTCGCCATGCTCTTCCAGGTATTCGGTCAGATCTTCCGCCATGCGTTTGGTCAGGGTGGTCACCAGCACGCGCTCGTTGATCGCCGCGCGCTTGCGGATCTCGGAGAGCAGATCGTCCACCTGGGTGGCGACCGGCCGCACCTCGACGATCGGATCCAGCAACCCGGTCGGACGCACCACCTGATCGATCAGATCGCCGCCGGATTTCTCCAGCTCATATTTGCCCGGCGTCGCGGAGACATAGATGGTCTGCGGTGCCAGCGCCTCGAACTCCTCGAAGCGCAGCGGGCGGTTATCCAGCGCCGACGGCAGGCGGAAACCGTATTCCACCAGCGTTTCCTTACGCGCGCGGTCGCCCTTGAACATCGCGCCGATCTGCGGAATGGTGACGTGGGATTCGTCGACCACCAGCAGGCCGTCCGCCGGCAGGTAATCGAACAGCGTCGGCGGCGGTTCACCCTCGGCGCGGCCGGACAGGTAGCGCGAATAGTTTTCGATGCCCGAGCAGTAACCCAGTTCGTTCATCATCTCCAGATCGAACTGGGTGCGCTGCGTCAGGCGCTGCTCTTCCAGCAGCTTGTTGTTGGCCAGCAACACCTTGCGGCGGTCCGCCAGATCGACCTTGATCTCTTCCATCGCCTGTATGATCCGCTCGCGCGGCGTGACGTAGTGCGACTTAGGGTAAATGGTAAAACGCGGCACCACCTGCTCGATCTGCCCGGTCAGCGGATCGAACAGCGACAGCCGTTCCACTTCTTCGTCGAACAGCTCGACGCGCAGCGCCAGCTCGTCCGATTCCGCCGGGTAAATGTCGATCACCTCGCCGCGCACGCGGAAGGTGGCGCGCTGGAAGGCCTGATCGTTGCGGGAATACTGCAGCTCCGCCAGCCGGCGCAAAATGGAGCGTTGATCGATGATCATGCCCTGGGTCAGATGCAGCATCATCTTCAGGTAAAGATCCGGATCCCCCAGGCCGTAGATCGCCGACACCGACGCCACCACCACCACGTCGCGCCGTTCGAGCAGCGCCTTGGTGGCGGAAAGACGCATCTGCTCGATGTGCTCGTTCACCGACGCGTCTTTTTCAATGAAGGTGTCGGAGCTCGGCACGTAGGCTTCCGGCTGGTAGTAGTCGTAGTAGGAGACGAAGTACTCCACCGCATTCTCCGGGAAAAACTCTTTCATCTCGCCGTACAGCTGCGCCGCCAACGTCTTGTTCGGCGCCAGCACCATGGTCGGCCGATTTAAATCGGCTATCACGTTGGCGATGGTGAAGGTCTTGCCCGAACCGGTGACCCCCAGCAGCGTCTGGTGCGCCAGGCCGTCTTCCAGCCCCTCTTCCAGCTTGCGGATGGCTTCCGGCTGATCGCCGGCCGGTTTGAATTCAGAATGCAGTTTGAACAGTTTACTCATGGCTCGGCTACCCTGTGGAGATGCGCGCGCTCAGGCGGCCAGCCGGCTCTGCGCCGGGCATGGCCCCTAATTATGGAAAGTGTCGGCGATTTGCGCCAGTGCCCATGATACTGGATATAAAACCAGCTTCAAGCGGATTCGTCGCTGCGCCCGGCGTGGCGAGCGCGTCATTGCACCGTGGCGTTACAGTCGGGTGACATTTTTATTGTCAATAACAGATTTATCCCCAGAACTTGCCGCAAATTAACTTATTGATAGCACCGCGGCGAAAAATCATACATAGAAGCGCGAACAATACCCTTGCGTCTTGATTTTAATTAACCTATTGATATTTAATTAATTTAATAAAAAGACGAGAATGCGGACAAAGCGAACAGAACCCGCGTCCGCTCTCGCTTTACAGCGTTTTTCTAAATCTAATACACAAGGTTATCCACAGGAATAGTGGATAACTCTCACCGCCCCGCCCGTGGCGGGAGTTACAGAAAGAAAGCTTTTCGCCCTTTACACTCGCCAAAATGCCTTTTTTAGTTATTTTTTCATAAAAATATCGCTTTGTTTATGCCGATTAATACTAAAAATCCCCATTGCCAAAATCGCATTGTCCCCTTTCGCCCCGATCGTTCTTGACGGCGGCGCAACGCCTTGCACCACGCCCACCTCGGGGAGCACCACAAGAGTGCAAAAAACGTTCGGGTTAACTTCCCCGCATATTTTCGAGCCGCCGCGGCGCCGCCCGCCAGGCCCGACCGGCGGTTAACAAGACGATAACAACCTGCCATTTTCATCCGACGAAAAAACTGGCCTGGGAGTTGCTTTATCTTTCTGCGTGCACACCGGACGCGGCAGCATAATGCGCTGCCCAGTGCCCCATCCCGGCGTCGCACTATCCTTCGTAAAAGCGCGAGAACGACACCAAGTCGTCATAAGCGTCGCTTTTCACGACATATTGACTGTCATTCCGTCCACCGCTAACCGTGATCGGGCATCGGACGGACGGCATTTTGTTCCAGGCATTGCCACACTCGGGAAATCAGCCGCCAAAGCGGCCTTTGCAGCAACCCGCCAACGGGTGGAATGGGCGTCGATGAGGAGAATGCCAAATGCTGAGCCTGAGATCGGTCAATCAATTTTACGGGCAGAACCACATCCTGTGGGACATCAATCTGGAGCTGCCGCGCGGCCAGTGCACCGTGCTGCTCGGGCGCAACGGCGTGGGCAAAACCACGCTGGTCAACTGTATCGTGGGGCACTTGCCGGTGGTGAGCGGCAGCATGACCTGGCAGCCGGCGGATGAGCCGCCGCAAAACCTGCTGTTGCAGCCGATGGAGCGCCGGGCCGCGCTGGGCATCAGCCACGTGCCCCAGGGGCGGCAACTCTTCTCGCAGCTGAGCGTGGAAGAGAATCTGCAGGTGGCGCAGATGGCCGTGCGCGGCGCTCCTCGCCGCATTCCGCCGCTGATCTACAGCCTGTTCCCCAACTTGCGCCAGATGCGCGCCCGCCGCGCCGGCGATCTGTGCGCAGGCGCCCAACGCCAGCTGGCCATCGGCCGTGCGTTGGCCCAGGAACCGGCGCTGCTGATCCTCGACGAACCGACGGCGGGCGTGCCGCCTTCGATCGCCGCCGATATCGGCAATGTGATCCGCAGGCTCAACTATGAGTTGGGCATGACCATTTTGTTGGTAGAACATCAGCTGCCGTTCGTGCGCCGGGTGGCGGATCGCTTTTGCCTGCTGGATAGCGGGCGCACGGTGGCGCACGGCGCGCTGGCGCAGCTGGATGAGGCGCTGATCGGCGTCGGTCTGGCGGGACAGGACGGAGGATGAGGGAGCGAGGCTCCCTCATTGAGAGTTTATAACAGGCTGATATCCAGATATTGTCCCAACGGCGCCCGTTCGGCCTGCGGCAGGTGCGGGATTTCGCCCAGCAGCGGCGCCGGCAGCATGCGGCGCAGCGTGGCCAGGTATTCCTGATGCCGTCGCCCCGGCGGTGCCACGTCGTTGGCGATCCAACCGGCCAGCGTCAGCCCCGCCTGTTGCACCGCCTGCGCCGTCAATACCGCATGGTTGATGCAGCCCAGTTTGATGCCCACCACCAGGATCACCGGCAGTTGCTCCTGCTGTACCCAGTCGGCGAAGGTGTACTGCGCCGACAACGGAGTAAACCACCCGCCGGCGCCCTCGACCAATACCCAGTCGGCGCGCTGTTCCAGCCGGCGCAGGCCGTCGGACAGCCGCGCCGCGTCGATCGGCCGGCCTTCATCGGCGCTAACGATATGCGGCGAAGTCGGTTCGGCAAAAACGTAAGGGTTCACTTCGTCGTACCCCAGCGCCACGCCGCTGTTGGCCTGCAGCGCCAGCGCGTCGCCGTTGCGCAGCCCCTCGGCGGTCATCTCGCTGCCCGAGGCCACCGGCTTATAGCCGGCGCTGCGGTAGCCCGCCAGATTGGCGGCCTGCAGCAAGGCGCTGCTGGCGACAGTTTTCCCGACCTCGGTGTCGGTGCCGGTCACGAACCAACGTTTAATCACGATAAATCACTCCATAGGCCAGATGATAGCTGAGCGGGAACTGCCCCTGCCGGCACGGGTAAGCCGCCTGCAAAGCGGCGAGACGGCCGCGCGACATCAGGCCGCCCTCGCGTCCCTGGTGCAGATGCGTCGCCCCGATGCCCTTAAGCGAACGCATCAGCGTCATCACGTCCGGGTAATTCAGGGTGCGCAGCTCCGTCACCAGCTCGTGTCGATAGTCGGCGCAGGCGGCGCGGATCTGCGCCAGCGGCAGGAAGGCGTTCACGTGGCGCTCGCCATCCACCTGTTGCCAGGCGTCCCCCAACTCCTGCAGCGATCCCGCCGCCAGCGTGGAGAACAGGATCACGCCGCCGGGCCGGGTGACGCGATACAGCTCCGCCAACGCCGCGGGCAGATCGCTGCACCACTGCACCACCAGGCTGCTGAAACAGATGTCCATCGCCGCGTCGGGCAACGGCACCTGCTCGATATCGCCCAGCAGATAATGGTGCGCCGCCTGTTGCTGGCGGGCGAATGCCAACATCCCTGGTGCCAGATCGAGCGCCGTCACCTGCTTGCCGCGCTCGCGCCACCGGCGGCTGAAATAGCCGGTGCCGCAGCCGGCGTCCAGTAGCCGTTCGCCCGGATGAGCGCTGCCCATCTCCAGTAAGCGCTCGCCAACGTCACGCTGCAGCGCAGCGGCGGCGTCGTAGCTGCCAGCCGCGCGGCTGAAAGCCGAGGCGACCGCCTGTTTGTTCACCCTGTCATTGGCTGACGTCATGCAATACCTCCAGCAGACGATCGATATCCTGCGGCTGATGCGCCGCCGTCAGGGTAATGCGCAGCCGCGCGCCGCCCGGCGGCACCGTCGGCGGACGAATGGCGCTCACCCACAATCCGCGCTCGCGCAGCCTTGTCGCCAAATCGAGCGTGCGCTGATTGTCCCCTACCAGCAGCGGCTGGATGGCGGTGTCGGAGTCCGTCAGGGTCAGCGCCAGCGGCGCCGCCCCCTGGCGGAAGCGCCGAATGTTGTCCTGCAGTCGGGCGCGCAGTTCATCGCCCTCTCGAATGCAGGCCAGCGCTGCCTGCAGCGCGCAGGCCTGCGCCGGCGGCATCGCGGTGCTGTAAATCAGATGGCGGGCGAACTGCAGCAGGTACTCGGCGGTCGCCTCATCGCACAACACCGCCGCGCCGCTGACGCCGAACGCCTTGCCAAAGGTCGCCACCAACAGTTCAGGGCGCACGCCCTGCTGCCAGCAGCTGCCGCGGCCTTGCTCGCCGCGCACGCCGACGCCGTGGGCATCGTCCACCATCAGCCAGGCGCCCGCCGCACGGGTTAAACGATGCAGTTCCGCCAACGGCGCGCCGTCGCCGTCCATGCTGAACACCCCTTCGGTCACCGCCAGCCGCTGCCCGTCGCAGGGTTTGGCCAACAGATCCGCCAATGCCTGCGGCTGATTGTGCTGGAAGCGGCGCAGCTCGGCCGGCGACTGCGCCGCCGCCTCCAGCAGCGAGGCGTGGCTGAGACGATCGGCCAAAATGCGATCGCCTTTCTGCATCAGCGCCGCCAACACCGCCTGATTGGCGGCATAGCCGGAAATGAACAGCAGCGCGCGCGGATAACCGAGCCACTCCGCCAGCTGCTCTTCCAGCGCCTGATGCGCCGCGCAAAAGCCGGTAACGTGGCCCGAACCGCCGCTGCCGACGCCGTAACGCTGCGCGCCCTGCTGCCAGGCGGCGATCACCCGCGCATCCTGGCTCAGCCCCAGATAGTCATTGCCGGAGAAATTCAGGTAGAGACGATCGCCAAGCCGGATCTGGCGGCCATTGCCGCCCTCGGTGGCCTGTCGGCGACGGTAGGCGGCGTTCAAACGCCGCTCCGCCAGCGCCTGCTCGATACGTTGTGACCAGCTCATCACGGCGCCGCGTTGTAAAACTCGGCGGTATCGGCATTCAGCAGCTGCTTAGCCAGCACCTGCTGTTGCTGGTTGTCGCCGTGTTCGGTGGCGGTCTGCTGCGGGTTCAACCCCAGCTTGCGGAACAGCTGCAGGTCTTTGTCTTCTTCCGGGTTCGGCGTGGTCAGCAGCTTGCAGCCGTAGAAGATCGAGTTGGCGCCGGCCATGAAGCACATCGCCTGCGTCTGTTCATTCATCTGTTCACGACCGGCGGAGAGACGGACATAAGAGGCCGGCATCATGATGCGCGCGACTGCGATGGTACGGATGAAATCGAATGGATCGACATCGTCGTTATCCGCCAGCGGCGTACCTTTCACCTTCACCAGCATGTTGATCGGCACGCTCTCCGGCGGCTTAGGCAGGTTGGCCAGCTGCACCAGCAGCCCGGCGCGGTCGCGCACCGTTTCTCCCAGCCCGACGATGCCGCCGGAACAGACTTTGATGCCGGCGTCGCGCACCTTGTCGAGCGTATCCAAACGTTCCTGGTAGCTGCGGGTAGTGATGATGCTGCCGTAGAACTCCGGCGAGGTGTCGAGGTTATGGTTGTAGTAATCCAGCCCGGCCTCCGCCAACCGCTCGGCCTGGGTGCCATCCAGCGTACCCAGCGTCATGCAGGTTTCCATGCCCATCGCTTTCACGCCCTGCACCATCTGCTGCAGATAAGGCATGTCGCGCTCGTGCGGGTTCTTCCACGCCGCGCCCATGCAAAAACGGGTCGAGCCGTTCGCCTTGGCCTTGCGCGCCGATTCCAGCACCTGCTCGACCTGCATCAACCGCTCCGACTCCAGGCCGGTTTTGTAGCGCGAGCTCTGCGGGCAGTATTTGCAGTCTTCCGGGCAGGCGCCGGTCTTGATCGACAACAGCGTGCTGACCTGCACCTGACGCGAGTCGAAGTGCTGGCGGTGTACGGTTTGCGCTTCGAACAGCAGTTCAAGCAGAGGTTTATCAAACAGGGCCTGGGCTTGCCCTACTGTCCAGTGAATGCGGTCGGCCATCATGGCGTCTCCAAAACGAAAAAGTGTCGCCAGTTTAAATATTGTGGATATACTGTCAACCAATCTTAATTCAATTTGGTTTACAAGTATGTCCGTGACCGCTTCCGACCTGGCGTTCGACCAACGTCATATCTGGCACCCCTACACCTCCATGAGCCGCCCGCTGCCCTGTTATCCGATCGAGTCGGCCAGCGGCGTCGAGCTGCAGCTGGCCGACGGCCGGCGTCTGGTGGACGGCATGTCCTCCTGGTGGGCGGCGATCCACGGTTACAACCATCCGCACCTGAATCAGGCCGCCAGCCAGCAGCTGGAAAAGATGTCGCACGTGATGTTCGGCGGTATTACCCATCCGGCCGCCATCTCGCTGTGCCGCCGGTTAGTGGAGATGACGCCGGAAGCGTTGCAGTGCGTGTTCCTGGCGGATTCCGGTTCGGTGGCGGTGGAAGTGTCGCTGAAGATGGCGCTGCAGTACTGGCAGGCGCGCGGTGAGCGGCGGCAGCGCATCCTGACGCTGCGCCACGGCTATCACGGCGATACCTTCGGCGCAATGTCGGTCTGCGATCCGGACAACTCGATGCATAGCCTCTATCAGGGCTATCTGGCACCGCATCTGTTCGCCACCGCGCCGCAGTGCCGCTTCGACGAAGAATGGCGTGAAGAGGACATCGCCCCGTTCGCCGCGCTGCTGGAGCAGCACGCCGGTGAGGTGGCGGCGGTGATCCTGGAGCCGGTGGTGCAAGGCGCTGGCGGCATGCGCATCTACCACCCAACCTACCTCAAGCGGGTACGCGAGCTGTGCGATCGCCATCAGGTGCTGCTGATCGCCGACGAGATCGCCACCGGCTTCGGCCGCACCGGCAAGCTATTCGCCTGCGAACACGCGCAGGTGGTGCCGGACATTCTCTGCCTGGGCAAGGCGCTGACCGGCGGTTACATGACCCTCTCCGCCACTCTGACCACCCGCCACGTGGCGGAGACCATCAGCAACGGCGCAGCCGGTTGCTTCATGCACGGGCCGACCTTTATGGGCAACCCGCTGGCCTGCGCGGTGGCGGACGCCAGCATGGCGCTGCTGGCGGAAAATCGCTGGCAGGCACAGGTGAGCGCCATCGAAGCCCAGCTGAAGCAGGAACTGCTGCCGTTAGCGGCGCTGCCGAAGGTGGCGGACGTGCGGGTGCTGGGGGCGATTGGGGTGGTGGAGATGCGCGAACCGGTGGATGTCGCCGAACTGCAGCGCGGTTTCGTCGAGCGCGGGGTGTGGATCCGGCCGTTCGGCAAACTGATTTACCTGATGCCGCCTTACATCATCGAAGCGGAACAGCTCAGCCGCCTGACCGCAGCCGTGGCCGCAGCCGCGCGCTGACCCCTACCAATGCTGGTCCAGATAGCGGGCCAGCAGCCCCAGGCACAGCAGCCAGAGTAAAATGATCATCGCCGCCGCCATGCGGCCGGTGGGATTATCGACGCGCTGTTGCGCCTTCTCGCGCAACTCGGCCATCAGCGGCTTGGGGATCAGGCGCACCGCCAACATGATGCCCAACGGCACGATGATCACATCATCCAGATAGCCCAATACCGGAATGAAGTCCGGGATCAGATCGATCGGCGAGATCGCATAGCCGGCCACCAGCAGCGCGATCAGCTTGGCGTACCACGGGGTGCGGCGATCGCGGGCCGCCAGCCACAGCGCATAGATATCGCGCTTGATGCTTTTGGCCCAACGGCGCAGCCAGCCAAACCACGGCGTGCGTTTTTTCAGTGAAATCATGGTTATTTCATATAGGAACGTAAGACGGTCATCAATTGCTCGATGTCTTGCTCACGCTGCTGCGGCGTGGCGTCCGCAGCAGCCAAGTGTTCGCGCACGTGCCCTTCCAGCACCTGCGCCATCAAACCGTTGACCGCGCCGCGCACCGCCGCAATCTGCTGCAGAATAGCAGAACACTCACCGCCGCTTTCCAGCGCGCGCTCCAGCGCTTCGGCCTGCCCTTTAATGCGGCGCACCCGCGCCAACAGCTTCTTTTGATCTCTGATGGTATGACTCATCATTTCCGCCTGATTGTTATTTACTATACTGGGGTATAGTATATTTCAGCACACTACCTTTTGCTGAGGAACTTCACCATGACTTCTCACGCGCCCGCTTTGCGCCGCGAGCACAGCCACGTTTTTGACGATGGTAACCCATTGGCTGAAAGAAACACCAGATGGGCGGTAATACTCACCGCCAGTATGATGGTCATCGAGATAGCCGGGGGCTGGCTGTTTAACTCGATGGCATTGCTGGCCGACGGTTGGCACATGAGCTCGCACGCGCTGGCTCTGGGCCTGTCGGTGCTGGCTTACGGCGCCGCACGACGGCTGGCTAAAGATCGCCGCTTCAGCCTCGGCACCTGGAAGATAGAAGTGCTGGCCGGCTACACCAGCGCGGTGTTGTTGGTGCTGGTGGCAGCGCTGATGCTGTTCCAGTCTGCGCAGAGGCTGATGAATCCCAGCCCGATTCATTACAACGAAGCCATCGCCATCGGTACGATCGGGCTGGCCGTCAATCTGCTTTGCGCCTGGCTGTTGCGCGGCGGCGGCCACCACCATCATCACGGGGATGACCACGATGACCATCATCATGACCTCAACCTGCGTTCCGCTTATATCCACGTCATCGCCGACGCGGCCACTTCGGTACTGGCGATCGTCGCACTGTTCGGCGGCAAGCTTTGGGGCGCCGTTTGGCTCGATCCTCTGATGGGCATCGTCGGCGCCATGATGGTTGCCGCCTGGGCCTATAGCCTGATGCGCGATAGCGGGAAGATTTTGCTGGATGCCGAAATGGACGCTCCCGTTGCACAAGAGATTCGTCAAACGCTGGCCACCTCCGGCCACTCGCTCACGCTGACCGATTTGCATTTAGGCCGTATCGGCAAAGGAAAATATCATTGCGTCATCGCCCTGAGCAGCGCCGATCGCGCCCTCACCGCCGACAGGATACGTCGACTGTTGGCCGTTCATCCCGAACTGGTGCATATCACCGTCGAGATCAACCGCCCGTCGCTGGCGCAAGGGCTTGTATTGTCCCACCAAAAAGATCTAGCTTAAGGGCTCTGCTTTTATCGCAACTGGGAGTCACTATGGCTTTTCGTTTGTACAGCAACGATCTGCAGGACGGCGGCAAGCTGCCGCAGCAGCAGGTTTTCAACGGCATGGGCTACCACGGCGATAACCTGTCGCCCCACCTGGCCTGGGACGGCGTGCCAGCCGGCACCAAGAGCTTCGTGATCGCCGTTTACGATCCCGATGCCCCGACCGGCTCCGGCTGGTGGCACTGGGTGGTGGCCAACATTCCCGCCGACGTGCGCGAGCTGCCACAGGGCGCGGGCTCAGGCAAAGCGCCGCTGCCCGCCGGCGCGTTGCAGACCCGCACCGACTTCGGTTCGGCCGGTTACGGCGGCGCGGCGCCGCCAGCGGGCGAGAGCCACCGCTATCAGTTCACCGTGCATGCGTTGGACGTGGAGCACATTGACGTGGATGAGGGTTCCAGCGGCGCGCTGGTGGGCTTCAACGTCCATTTCCACAGTCTCGGCAGCGCCACGCTGACGGTGATGTTCAACTGATCCCCCGCCAATAAAAAAGCGCGGTCAACCGCACCGCGCTTTCCACTCGAGTCTGGCCGACAAATTACTTCGCCAGCACGCTCACCCACATCGGGCCTTTGCCCACCGGATAACGCGCCAGCGTGGTCAGCTCGCCGCTGCTCTGGTCAATCTCATGCACCGCGATGTGATCGGATTTCTGGCCGGACGAAATCACGAAGCGACCACTGTGATCGATATTGAAACCACGCGGCTGCGTTTCAGTCGGATGATAGCCGACCAGGCTCAGCGTGCCGCCGTCTTCGGAAACGCTGAAGATGGTCAGAATGCTGGCGGTGCGATCGCTGGTGTACAGGAAGCGGCCGTTCGGCGTGATATGAATGTCCGCCGCCCAGCGGGTGCCGTCGAAATCGCTCGGCATGATGTCCAGCGTCTGCGTCACGCTGTACTTGCCGCCGTTTTCCGAAATGGCCAGCACGTCTACCGTGCCATTCAGCTCATTGACGCAGTAGGCGAACTTGTCGTTGTGGTGGAACGCCATATGGCGCGGACCGGCGCCGGCGGCGATATCCACCGCGTCCTGCGCGTGCGGCGTCAGCTGCCCGGCCAGGCTCAGATTGAACAGGCGGATGCGGTCTTCTTTCAGGCACGGCACCAGCACCAGCTGGTTGGTCGGATCGATGTTCGCCGAGTGCGGCGCGTTCAGGCCGTCGATCTGCTGGATCGGCGCCGTTACCACGCCGTCGTGGCCGATCGGGCTGATGCTGGCGCAGTTGCCGCTGTAGGAGGCGGAGAACAGGTAACGCCCCTGCAAATCGGTGGAGATATGGGTCGGGCTGCCCGGCAGCGGCGCCATGCCGGCCTGCTGCAGCGTGCCGTCCGCCTCGATGCGGTAGCTGACGATGCCGAACGCCGGACGCACGCCGACGTACAGGTGGGTCTTGTCCGGATGAAGGGTCATCGGCTGCACCTGGCCCGGCACGTCAACGGTTTGCAGCAGCGTCAGCGCGCCGGCGTCGTCCAACTGCCAGACGTGGATCTGCTGGCTCTCCGGGCTGGCGACATAAACGATTTGCTTCATGTGTTCTCCTTGCAAAGGGTAAAAGAGGAACCGGTTTCAGGCCGTTCGATTGCCCCTAGCTTACCGCACATCCGTCGCATGGCAACCCTGCTTAGCACCGGAAGCTCACGCGGTTTTCTCCGTTGGCTATCCGGTGTACCATCGGAAACATAACTGTATGTAATTACAGTTATTTCATATAAAAACCAATAACATCAAAGCATAACCACCTAATAAAATTGCATTATTTTAATGCATTCTAATCAGGTTTAATGTATTTTCCGCTCATCAGCACCCCTAACAGCACCCCTCAAATCGTACCGAATGGTTTAACTATGGCCTATTACAGCATCGAAAAAAGAACCAAAGCAGATGGTACTGTACGGTATCGCTGCACTGTTGGTGTCCGGGAAAAAGGCGTCTATCTTTTCCGTGAAAATAGAACGTTCGGCAAACAGGCTCTGGCGAAGACATGGGGCATTAACCGGGTCGCTGAGTTGGAAAAAAACGGCATCCCAAACTCTAATGACACCGACCGGATAACTGTGGCCGAGCTCATACAAAAATATCTTGATGATCAAGAAACAGGCGGGAAGGCGGGAAAAGATAAATCCTCAACTCTGCGCATGTTGCTGACCGCTGAGTTTAGCTTCTTGGCGCTATCAAAGCTGCAGGCCAATGACATCATTGATCACTGCAGACGAAGGGTTGCTAACGGCGCCAGTCCATCAACCGTCTCTCATGACTTGAGTTATCTTGGCACGGTTTTGAAAGCCGCAAAGCCTATATACGGCATCAGCTACACCGCTAATCCGATCGATGAAGCAAAGCCACTTCTGGCTAAGATGAGCCTAATCTCGAAATCTAATAGGCGAACTAGACGCCCTGACGAAAAAGAGATAGACGTCATCGTTGCTGCCTTGCAAGAGCGACAAAACCATCCCCGATCCAGGATACCGTTTGTCGATATTTTCAATTTTTCTATTCTTTCGTGCATGCGAGTCGGCGAGGTTTGCCGCATAGAATGGAGTGATATTGATTATGCTCAGAAATCAGTTCTTGTAAGGGATAGAAAGGATCCGAGGAAGAAAGCAGGAAACCACATGAGTGTTCCGCTTCTGGGTGAGGCGTGGGAGATAGTCATGCGTCAAGAAAGGGTTTCAAAATACATTTTCCCTTATAACTCAAAGTCTATCTCAGCGGCATTCATAAAGGTGAGAGAGAAGATAGGGATAGATGACTTGCACTATCACGATCTTAAGCGGGAGGGGGCAAGTAGGTTGTTTGAAGCTGGATTTAGTATCGAAGAAGTTGCCCAGGTAACCGGGCATAAAAACTTGAATACACTGTGGCAAGTTTACACTGAGTTGTACCCTAAATCGCTTCATGAAAAATTTGATCTACTTCGGAAATCAAAGGAGAAATGATGGGAAGCATCACCCTAGCAGGCCGGCAGATCTTCATTCTCAACGAAAACGACAGATACCCAGAACCTCAACAGAACAGCCCACCGATGTTCGCAATCCGCGAAGACGAGGAAGGCCAGCACTGGCTTTATGTTTGGCATAAAGGGCGCTGGCCGCTAGTATCAGATGAATCGTTCAATACTCAGGGAAAAGCTGTTGAAGTTGCGTTGATTTTCGATTTTTCCGTTCTATATAAGAGACCGTAATCTACGGTCTGTTGAAAAAAGATTTTAAATTTTCTATGTCTTTTTTGGTTTCTCCAGTACGCCACCAGTCAAATTCCGCATGAGCCCAAACAACAAGATAAATTGCGGAAGTTATAAGCGCGGGATAGAACTGTGATGAGAATCCACTAGCGATAGAACAAAGTGATATGATTCCTATCGGCCTAATTATCCATTTCCAATTGATCCTGCTCATTAAACATCCACCATTATATTTTACTTGTTAAATGGTAACACATCGGTTACTAAACATCCTTACATTGACTCTAAAAACGCCTGTATTTTTGCTGCCATAACGATGTGTCCTGCGTCATTAGGATGCAATCCATCAGGCGCAGAGCCGCCAGGGTACGTGAAATAGTATGTGTTAGCTGCAGGAACGTAAACTGGCAAGTTGCTATCGTGGTAAAGATCGAGACATGGTATTGAGTAGTGATCCGCATACCGCTTTATCAACTCAGAAAGCTGTTCAAGCGTATAGCCTACAGCATTAGGTGCAGCGTTGCTTCCCCAGTTGTTTAGCCGTGGTAACGGCGTGAAAACGCCAACTTTCTTCGAATAGAACTTCGTGATAATCCCCAGCAGACACGTATTAATGCAACCTGAGATCGTTGCTGTACCTGTGTCGAGGAAAGAGCCAAGTGGTTTCGAGTTATTAACTTGCCCCCAGTCGTTGGTGCCAAAGAAAACTGTTAAATAATCAGGAACTTGTGTAATAGTATCCGCCACAGCTGATCGGCCATAGTATCCGGTACCACTGATACCATAGTTATATACAGTCATTCCACCCACATTATCCGACACGTAGGCATGATAATTTTTGTTCGAACGGAAATTCTTTTCAGTGATGCTATCACCAACCACTACCCATGATTTCCCTGTGAGAACAGACATTTTTGGTATTGAGTTCTCTAGATCTGCAATCAGCTTCCTGGCGGTTTCGTCGTAAATGCCGTATGCCTTTATCCCTTTCACTTTTTCAATTGGCCCGCTGACCTCTAGACCTGGACGAATATCCCAGTTCTGTAATGGCAGGTAAACGTTCATGAAAGCGAATTTGGCAGCGCTCCCGGCAGGAACCGTGAAGGATCGAGAGCTACCAGATCCTGACAGGCTAACGAGCCCCAAAGTTGGGCCTGTGAGCTGGTTATCTGTTTTTAGCGTGATCGCGAAGAATCCATTCGTGAAACTCGATGCCGCTACAGTGTAGGTTTTACCAGGAACCACAGGGAATATATTTAGTATAGCGCCATTTGATGCTTCAATATTACCTGCATTTGCCCCAAGCGCTCTAACAAAATATCCCGTCTTATTATTTAATGAATCATAAAGCTGGCCACCAGTTTCTTCGATGAGGCTAACACTATCATCAATCAAATGGTTTCTTGAATAGTCATCATATATATCAATTCCATTTATTTCTTTAATATAATCAAATGTAATAGACAGTTCTGATCTTATATCAAAACCGCCATTCTCAATCATTACATTAATAAAAGCATACTTGGCTGTGCTATCGGAAGGAATTTTGAATGAACGATAATTTCCAGTTCCTGATAGCATTGCTAAACCAAGAGTTGTTTCAGTTAACTCATTATCTTCTTTTAGTGCTACGGCAAAGTAATCAGCCCTGAAGTCTGTTGCTTTAATTATGTAGGTTTGTCCTGGTTTAACTGGTATATATGTTACGACTGTTGAAGCTGTAGTTGTTTTTAATAATTTACCTGCATTAGAACCACTAGCAACAACATAATAATTATTGACATTTGACGATTGAGTATATAGACGCACACCAAGGTATTGATAAAGATCGGTCACCATCTTACTTTTTACAAATCCATATCCTAAAAATGTTGCAACTCCATTTATGTTCTTATACTGATCTGCAACAGTTTCACCATTACTAGATAATACAAAGAAATACCCACCCTCAGGTATTTCACCAGAAGCAATAGCTGCATTTGCTTGCTCTATTGTATATGCTTTTCCTAATGGTGCTAAATTTTGCGCCACCCCAAACCAAGAAAACAAATCATTTCCGATTCGTCCAACTACCTTTTCATTGTTGGAATTTATCAATAAATCAAACACCTGAGCGTTATCAAACAAATCTCGCGGGTCTGATGACCCATTAGGACCAACTGGGTTTCCGGTGTTGTAAGTCGTCATCTTTGCCTCATGAAAAAGTAAACCCGCAGAAGCGGGTTATATATAAATAGGTTAGTTAACTAATATGTCATGGATAGGTTGCGTCGTCATATTGATAAAGCAACGGTGTATATTGCATGGCATTAATTTTACAAGTTCCGTCAGACCCAGGCTCTATTGAATCCATTATTGCATCGTATCCCATACGAGAAGATGAACAGAATACTATCCTTGGTGGCTCGACTGATGAATCATTCATTATCCATTCATCAATGCGAACATCTACCGTGTTGCTCAATGATAACGTGTATTCATCAATGCGAGTTGGAACCAGCAGAGGCGATGCCGAACCATCTTGAAACCTGATCAAGCACCTCGGGTTTTCAAATGACCAATCCAGGGGTTCACTAACGTGGATCCTTACCGTGTTAGCATCATGCTGTTCATATACCACCAAGCAACTTATCGTTTTGCTGCCAGGAATATCATCGGTAAGAACGATGCGATCGCCGTAGTTATAGCAAAGAGCATCCATTTCTGTGCTGGTTGTATGTGTTAGCCGCTGATACCGATATTTCATCAGCCTGCGCATGCCTATACGGTAGGCCCTGTCAGGGGCCTTCACTCCATCAAGGGTGTAGTCCTCCACCTTCTGAGGCGTTGGGTTGTCGCTAAAACGGCATTGAACCGTTTCCTCAGCCCATGTAGTGGCGTTAATGTATGTAACATCGACACCATCATAGTCATCTTGCGAAAGCGCTTTGAAAGCTGTCTGGAGTTCCTCGGTTTGTTCCTGCGGGCTGATTACGCCGGACCAATTTTTAATCCCCTCCCTGCCGGCAGACGCCAGCCCATCGCTCAGTAAAAAGTAACCCATACCTGCATTAGCGATCCGTTGCAGCACTTCCAAACCAGAAGTGTCATTACTGCCCGCTGACCAGTCAAAGGTTTCACCTCGTGGAGTCCAGTAATTAGCCTCCAGTGCATTGATAGTAGAGAAGTCTATCTGATTATCAGCATAGCCAAGGTCTTTCAATACGTGGTAGAACGCACCGCTGATGCTTCTCGACGCATGCCCATCATAGAGCCTGGTTGCAACAAGATTAACGCGGCGATCTGACTGAGCGGCCAAACGGTTACCTGTTCGAATAGTTAGCGCGATCGTCGTCACATTGGGATAACTGTTCTTGCGAGCAGAAAGCTTAGCGCGCATTGCTTGCCACTGGACGGAGTCTCGAGTAGTACCACCCCATACTGGCGTATCTCGCTTAATCCGTACTTCATAATTTCCGGGAGTAGGAAACGTGATAGCATCGGTGTAGCCAACCTCATTAACCGTGTTATTCCCATGCTTTATTTGTACGCTGGTCCAGTTATCAGAACCTGACAAACGATATTGAACGGTCATCGCTACGTCATGCCAGTGAATGGCTCCGTCTTTACTTCCCACATCGCATAACCCCTGTGGATAGACGAAATTAAGCTCTATTTGAGTCGTCGTTTCATTTTCTGGACAGCAAAGGAAAGGCCCCATCCAGTCATAGGAATCACTCAATCCAGTGACTGTAAAATCCAACAATGTGCGACCGGTAAACCCTGGCCAAGAGGGATCTACCGTTGTTGATCCATCTGAATTTTCTATTAGTCTCTCAACGCTGATTGTTTGCCCATCAATGTTTGTTATACGATAGCGATAGCCTATAAGTCCAATAGCAATACGCTGTGATCCACTCGGAATTCCTGTGAAAGCATTACCTGCCGCATTTTCCCACGCTAATGCAATGCTTTCTCTAACTGCCGGTGTACCGCCTGTTGATGCCGTACCGGCTACAATAACTGGATCTGTGCCAAATAAAACAGTTGGCAGGACGCTAAATCCAATACTGTTTCCGCTAAATGGGCTTTCCTTTTCTCTGATCACTATCTTCGTATCTACAGCAACGACTTCTAGACCAGACCCAGATAGTTGATCATCTATCTCATCTGTGAGGCCTGACATTGTTACATAGTTAGCTGTCAAAGAAATAACATAATTAACACTGGCCCAAGTTAATGTGAATGAAACAGGGTTAGCGCTGAAGTCATATGTTGTAGGAGATGCAGATGCTGTTATGCTCGCTGCATTACCTCCAACCCCTGGAATAGCAGGTGACCCTGGATTATATGCTGATATGAATAAATCGATGCGAGTTCCATTCCATGTCACAGAAACAGGAATTCCTACAGATGGTGCCAGTTCTGAGAAATCGCCATATATAACATTGCGCCCAGCCTCAATAGCCACTGTGAATGTGTCTGGTGCCTGAATTGTTAGATCAGTACCTGCCACCCATGAGTCAGGAATACCAGAATTGCCATTTCCATCTGAAGCGCCAATAACTGAAAGATTGTTGCCAGCTACGCTGATCGCATCAGCAGTAATGCTCACTGAATCCGGCCCTGTTGAAGCAAGATCAAGACCAGCCGTGCCAGATGTTGTTCCACCAACTTCCGTTGAAGCAAACCAATTTTCCGTCCTGTGGTCAGAAGCAACACTAGCCCCTGGCGGATAAATCGTATAACTGACATCGTCACCAAAACTGCTAACCGGAGTATTACCGATTTTTATCGTCGTCTGATTTATTGCGTGCGTGCCAACACCAACACACAAAAACATATCTGTTCTATAAATTTGTGGATTACTGCTGTCGAAACGGCTTACCGGCTGAACGAGATAATCAGGATAAACACGATCTCTTCCAAGAACTTCACGGATTGGATCACCAAGTTTTGCTGTGTTGGCTTTCGCCGGCGACAAATCCAGAGAGTCACCACCACTAGCCGATCCCATCCCATCCTTGCTCATCTGGGACATCATGATCAACGAGTAAGCTGCGGAAGCTACGGCTACGGCTACAGCAGCCCATGCAGCGATTTCTAATCCAGTGCCATACGGGATCGGAAACATCCGTACATCCGTTTCTGCACTGATATGGCACAGCGGCCACTCGTTAGCGGCAATACTTTTACCGTTTACCTCAACGGCAATAGGGTGACGCATGTCATTCTGATAACCATCCACATTTTCAACGAACCACTGATGCAGCGTCATGGAACTATGTTCATGCGTTTCCAGTGGTTCACCAGGCAGGCGAGAAGGATAAATGCGGATCACTGGTAATACTCCACTTTTACAAAACGCCGCTCGAAGCGCGTCAGAGGAAGAAAAGTTACGTTCGTATTCGGATTACATTCCGCCGCATGTAGGACTCCATCAATACTCACCACAACTGCAACATGCGTCACCATACTCCCGGAATAACAAGCAATCCCTGCCCCTTCGCAAGGCTCACACCTGCTTAAATCCCGCATTAATTCACGCGCTGAATGGTCCAGCCCGTTATTATCTTTCGTCACCCCCGCAAAATCTGGCCAGGAGGGCATGCCGATATCACGCCGGACCTCGTTAACAATGCCGAAACAGTCAAGTTCAGGGTAAGTTCGTCCGCCTTTAAGCCAGGTGACAGAAAGGTATTTATCAGGATTAAACATGGGATATCCCTTACGAGAGGTAGCGCAGCCCCGGATAGTCTGGAAGAGTAAACCTGCGACGTGGCCACGCTGTATCAAGAACGTTCATGTAGCCGGCAGTGATCTGAACCTCTATTGAGGTCCAGTAGCCAGATTTAATTGTCAAGGTAAATGGCGGAGAAGCTGGTGCCGTTAAATCAGTAGAGAGGTAATGCCGATAGGTTAGCATACCGATTTCCTGACTCCCTAAAGCATCACGGATGGCGTTTGATACCTTGCCATCGATATTACAGATCGCAAATTTCAGGTCCTGCGTGCCGTCAGCGTTCCTGGCGGGTAAAGACAAATCTATCCCGCAGGCGGTAAAGGTTGCCGCCACTCCGTTTTCTAGCGTTGCGGTGATATCATCCCATCCCCGCGTTAACCAGTATGTCGCCCCACCGACCACAATCTGCAGAGTTTCGATAATGACATCAGAACCTGACGACGCATAAAGTCGATTTAATACCGTCATGCTTCAGGCCACTCCCGATTAATAGCAAGATCAATAATATCCTGACCGGCAATAAACTCTGGGAAATTACCCCAACCAGGAGGAACCAATGGGCGCTCCCAAAGTTCGAGCGTTGCACTAAACTGCCAATATTTGCCGCCAACCAACACAGGACCTTCATAGATATCGACAAATCTACATACATAGGGCTTTATCCCTACCGGGGTGCGCAAAGTCATATTGAACCATGCTGCCCCATCACTGATTGCATCACGATACCAAGCCTCAAACGCCTGCCCCTGAACGTCATTCATTAGCCAGGATACAGGCGCCTGTGTTGGCGTTGAAGTGTACCGACGCCTCTGGCGGGCTCTTCCTGATACCATCTGCGTTCTGAGCAACGGGCTGATGGGCTTAAGCCCATACCCATCCTGAAGTGGCAATGGGAGGTATTGATGCGGGTAATCGATAGTTGATGTGATCCCCATTAACCTGTTCTCCGTTTTGTTTGCCACCCCATGCCGACAGCCTTTCCAACATCACCACGGCCAGTTGCAATTTGATAAGCGCTTTGCTCTAACGCCTCCTTTACTGCTGCTCTTTGGGTTTCTTTCAGCATCTGCAATGTCCTTGCATCAGGATCGCCATTCACTTGCGTATGAATTTCGATATTTGGTGCAACGCCACCTGTATTCGCATCCCGACTAACACGCTCCAAGGTTGCATCCAGTTTTGCGCTTGTCCCAGCAGTCGTTACCCTCTCGCCCTTTTGAAGCAACCAAGTACCCGTTTCAGGAACAGCATCAATACCATCATGGGCCATTCCAGAAAGACCAGCTGCTGAAATAGCTGCTACCATAGGTTCAGTGATAGTTGCTGCTGTGGCCATAGCGGCAGGTGCCAATGCCGGGCCAACAATGGGTATTGCAGCCGTAGAGGCAAAAGCAGCAAGCTGTGCTTGTAGGGCTGTAGCCTGTGCATTGGCAACCATTGCAGGGATTGCTGCAGCCTGCGCCGTCTTTCCTACCAATAACTGAACCCCCTGATAAACTAACCATTGAGCAGCCATATCAATTAGAGCTTTAATTACTGATTGCCCTAAATCTGAGAAAATTCCCTTAATTGCCTCTCCCATAGATTCAGTACCACTAATGACATCATATAGATGATCAGATATGGAATCGGTGGCGGAACCTAAGACAGATGTCATAGCATCTGCGGCCTGTTGATAGTAATCACTTGAGCGATCAGCAAAATCTACCAGAGCATCTGAAATACCAGACGACCAATCATCCCGCTGTTCGTCTGACTTCTTGTAATAGTCCTCTTGAATTTCAAGCCTTTCTTTCAGTGCATCCTGCAAAGCCTGAGTTTCTTTATCGTAAAGTGATTTTGTTATGTCACCTGACTGGTATTGCTTCTGCAACTCTTGCTGCTGAGTTATAAAGCCTTGCTGAATGCCCAGCAATTCTTTCATTCTGCTGCGAGTTTTCTCCCCCATACCCGAGCCAACGATATCTGCATTCAAGGTCTGGCGATCATTATCGTTTGATGATTTAAGATTTGCTGCGAATGCAGCTACCTTTAGGTTTTCTTCATTGGCTTTTTTCAGCGCTTGAAGTTTATCTAACTCATCAGCGAGTTGAAGAAGTCGCTTCTGCTGCTCAGCATTGATACCAACAAGTTTCCCGCTTGCGAGATCAAATCGTAATTTTTCTGCTTCGGTAACCTCAGCAGTTTTTTTGCCTGTAGTTTCGATAAGCGCGATCTGGCGCATGTAATTTAATTCTGTAGCTTTGAACGCAGACTCCAGTTTTTTTGCACCAGGATTAGATTTAGGCTTGCCGTTTGTTTCACCTTTACCAAGCCCAAACTGATTACTTACAACAGTAGCCAGACCAGTAGGTAAGCTGTTACCGACAAAACTCTTTTCTTTTAACTTTTGCTCAACTACTAGGAGATTATTAAGTTCTTTTGTTAGTGCTCCTACAGAATCATCATCACCTAAAAGCTTTCCAACCCAAGACTGCCCATCTCCTTTTAATGGAGAACGGTTATCAATCATGTCTTGTAGTTGTTTTATTCTTCCTGTTACCTGATCTACATTATTAACATCAATATTACCACCAAGAACAGCAACCCTATTATTTTGAAACTTTAGCAATTCCCCGGCCGCTGCTGCAGTCTTAACAAACCAACCAGCAAGCTGCGCAACATTGCTGACTAAATCAACAAGCCCCTGCTGAACTGTAGGATCGGTTAGAACTGATCTAACCTGATCAAGTGAATCTTGTAATGGAGACAAATCAACTTTTGCTAGTCCTAATGCAATTTCAATTTTTAAGCCTTTAACCTGGCTTTCCATATCTTGAAAAAGATCATTTACTTTCACAAGGTCATCTATTGATGATGGGTCAGGAGCAACACCATAATCCTTTGCCAGCTGAATGAATTGTTTTAATTTCTCATTATTATTATCAAAAAGTGGAAGTAGTTTAGATAGATCATTACCAATGCTTTCTAGGATGTTTATCTTAGCTGCATTGGTATTTATCTTACCTAGAGCATCGCCTATCGCCAACATCTGCTTATCTGGTGATGCTTTAGCTAGTTTTTCAGCTGAAAGACCTAGCGCATTTAATGCATCTACCGCCTCACCTGATTTATTTAATACAGCATCACCAATTTTATCGCCAAGATCCTTAAAAATGTCAGCCATGTTTTCGCCTGACAAACCAGCTTTCTCAGCTGCAAATTGCCATGCCAACAACTCCTGAGTTGACATCTTTAATGACTTGGCCCACTTGTCAGTATTAGCGACTTGTTCCGATGTGGATTTCAAAAGTTGAAATCCAGCGACACCTACCGCTGTGGCTGCAGCCATCGCTGCTGTGGCCATGCCAGCAAGGGCCTTGCTAGTATCAGCCACATCTTTCTGTACTTGTTTTCTCCATTTTTCAGATGCCCGCTCTGCCTTATCCATCCCGGAGACAAACCCACCCGTTTTGGCAATTAGGTCAATAGTTAGCGTGCCTAATGATTTACTGGCCATGAGCATCCTCTTTTAAATAATTTAACTCCACTTTGCCTTTGCTTCTTCCAGGGATATCGGCTTATCCTCAATATGTGGAATATGCGGAGCAAAGTCAGAGATGTGAAATGGAGGTGTGTCTTTACCTTTATTCACATTTGCCATTGTGCTGGCCACCAGCGCAGCTCCCCACTCGGTCCGCATCATAGGGTTTAGACTGCCGTACTTGTTGCGATACTTCATCCACAGACGAAACTCAGGAATATTTAGACGTTCCTGCGCCTCTGCTATTGTCCTGCCGCCAATACCGTTAAGGACTAGTTCGCACCAGGCTTCGTCGTCTGCGCTGATGGCTCCGTCTTTCCCAGGTTGTTAACCTGTTGGATAGCCACCAGCAATGCTACTGTTAAATTACCATCCAGTGCGCCACGTTCGAGATCTGCCTCACCTGTGATATCTGCTGCGGTAAATACTGGTTTACCAGTTTCATCACAGATCGATGCAGCTATACGGCCTGCAACACCATCGACTTTACCGCCAATAGCAAGAATATCTGCCTGGGCTGTGTAGTAACCCAAAGGCCGTACATACACCGTTGCCGTCAGTTCTTTCTCACCCTGCTTCCAGGTGATTTCTTTCTCTACCGGGCGACCTGTAAATGCGCCATGTTCTTTCAATGATTCCAGAGTTAATTTCATGTCGTTACCATCAATGAGAAGTTAACGCGGGGCACTCGGCCCCGGCGGATAGATTGATTAGCTGCCGGCTTGAGCCTTTGGCACCCAAACTGAAGGACCAGAACGCTGAATAGTTGCTGTCGTGCTCACCACCGTGTTTGCCTGGAAATCGAATGGGAAATCGGTAACGTAGCCTTGGAACACAAACCAGGTACGATCGTCAGGCAACAGCAAGCCATCTACAGCGTTTGGTGCACCTGGAGCCGCTGCAGTCGGTTCGGATTCACCATCGGCCCAGCCAACAGCAAAGGTCAGCAATGCTTCATCATCTGATTCGGCCAGGTTATGCAGCATCAGATGACTTGCGTTTTTCGGATCAGCATTCAGCGTGACGGTAGCTGATGCCGGTGTGCGCAGGCCTTTTTTATAGGTGCGGCTATTGCGCTCGCTTAAACAGGTATCTTCGATCTGATCGGCAGGGTTGCCGCCAGGGGTGAATGATGTGATGCATTCAACTTCGCTTACAACGCCGTTGGCGAGGACATAAAACTGCGTGCCTTGTGTCAATACAGACATGGTGATCTCCGGTCATAAAAAAACCGGCGCAAGGCCGGTATGTTGAAAAGTTTGGAAGGTTAGCGACGCACTATCCAATCAACGTCGAAGGAATAGCGATAGCGCTTTGTTTCTGGGTCGCGGCTCTGGCCGCCCCATCTGGTAATGTAGGCATGTGGCTCGATGGCATCACGCAACGCTGCGGCCACGGATGTAGCTGAAGCGATCGTATCGGCATAGACATCTACCTGTAGCGTGTAGCTGTCAGCGTCGGGGCGTTTGTCCAGGTAATTCTCTGGGGAACCACTGATGTTCTGCCAAACGACATAGGGATAGACCACATTGTCATCCTGCAGGCCAAATGGATAGAGCCTAACCGGGTTTGCTCCAATCAACGCCGTTACAGCCTGACTGGCGGCGCAGACTTTAAAAATTGGTGCGATCATTATCTGGTCCCTTTCTTGGCTTCCCTAGCTATTGCCCTGTCGATAGCTTTTCCATATTCAACAACGAACGTATTGGACGCCTCAGCGGCACTGTTCTCTGCCGCCGGCCGCATAAAAGGTTGAGCCCGCATATTTTCGGTGCCGAATTCCAGCAGGCGCCAGTGCGGCGTTGGGGCATTCTTGGCTTTATCGGGATGCTTTCTTAGCACAGCACCATGTAGCACACCGATTCGAAAGGCCAGGTTTCCATTACGCTTAAACTCACGACCATTCCAACGCACAGCGATATTGTCGGCAATGCTGCGGCCGGTTTCCGGATCATCAAGTCGCTGTGCATTTGCCTTTGCCCTGTTGGCGATAACGTTGGCGGCTTTTCTTAAAGCCGCACGCCCTCCTTTGCGCTTCATGTCATCACTGATAGATTCCAGTTTTCCCATCAGCTCATCGACGCCAGTAAGGGTGTATTCAACGCCATCAGCCATCATCAACCCCTTCAGAGCATGGCAACGTCAGATATTCAAGACCACTTTTCGGATCGGACAAAATGCCTTCAATATTGAATATTTTACCGCGAAACAATATCCGATATTTTGGCTCTATGTCTTGTCGGTAGCGGATGGTAATCCTTGTAGTTACGGCATTTTGCATTGCCTGAGCGGCCACAAACTCTCGGGCGGAAAGTGGAGAAACCTCGGCCCAAAGCTGGGCAAGATCCTGCCATATATTTTCTACTGAACCAGTTTCAGGATTCTGCACCTTAACGGGCTTCTGCAAGGTGATGCGATGGCGCAGCTTACCGGCCTGCATAATTACCCCCGATTGCTGAGATAGTTTTGGCTATCATCGTTTTTGATGATATCAACATCTCCCATGTCATTGCTGAATGCATCAACAAGAACAGCGACCAACGATTCATTGGACTCAGCCAGGCGGGTTAGTGCTGCTGTCTGTTCCTGCTTTGCCTTCATCTCTTCCTGCAGTGCTGCTATCAGTGCGTTTACCTGTTGCTCTTTCATGGGCAATCCTCAACCAGTTCTTTAACCATTCCCGGCGGCGCCGGCATCCCTCACATGCCACGTTTACACCCCATAGATTCGATATGGTTGCAACAACGCCTCTACTGCAAATGGGACCTCAGATACAGTTTGTCCAACGGACACTGTTTCACGATTCGCATACCAATGGCCAATGAGTAACAGCATAGCCGCCTTCACATCCTCATTAAGAAGAATAGAGTTTTGGTCATTTGCATACCCAGGGCTGCTTTCATTTTCATAAAGTGTTCGCCTGGTCCAGGTTTGGACATACCGCGCTGCAGCCCCTGTGTATACCTTCAGCAGATCATCATCGCCGGTAAAATCGGTATCAATGCGGCAATGCTGTTTCACCACATCAGAGTCGATCATTACTTTTTCGCCTTCTTGTCTACTTTGATTTCCGAGAGCGTTGTAGCTTCACCATCATCAGGCTTCGCATAACCTTTTTTAATTAATTCGCGTCCATGCTGTTCCCGAGTTTCAAGCGAACAACCCTCTCTAACTACATCGCCACCGAAATAAATTGGCTTTAGTGCGATAAGTTTCATTCTTGCCACCTATAAAAGCGGCCCGAAGGCCGCCAATCAGTCGTGAATTAGCTGCCTGCACCGCCGGAGAATGAACCATACACGAATGCTTCAGGACGTTTTACGGCCAGCGCCAGACGTTCTTCGCAACGAATGGTGATCATGTTTTTCTCGAAGTCGTCGGCGTTCTCCGTGGAGATAACCACATTCGCATCCTCGCGGTCGAAGATTTGAGCGCCAGCGTTGAATGCACCAGTCAGGAATTTACCCTGGAAGGCTGCCGCTTCTGTTGCAACAACCGGCAGCCCCCACAGAGTGGGACCAGTCAGCGCCGCAGGGTTAGCCAGGATGTAACGGCCCAGACTGTCTTTTGTTAGTTCGATCCGCGCCCAGTCAATGAAATGAAGAACGTGACCAGATGCCGGGAAGCGCGCCAGCTGAGCCTGCAACATTGCCAGACGCAGATCGTCAATCCCGTTCTGCTGTTCGACAGTGAACGCCGGATTAAACGCTGACGCCTGAGGAACGATGCCATGCAGATGTACGCCGGTACCGTCACCGAATAGAATTTCCTGCTCTTCTGCATACTTCAGTCCGTAGCGCATTTCGGCATCAACGGTTGACTGCAACTGTGCAAAGTCATCCAGGATCTGCTTAGAGGCTTTGAACAGGTGGGCGATGGTGCTGACACCAGTGATTTTCGGCGTGAACTCAATTTCGCTGTATGGTTTCTGCGTATTTTCAGGAACCACTTTCGCGTTGTTGGTAAAGCCTGTCTGCTGCACCCAGAAGATAGCAGAGGAGGAAGTACGA
The DNA here is from genome assembly GCF_059740205.1 of Serratia sp. LTN-2. NCBI lineage: Bacteria > Pseudomonadati > Pseudomonadota > Gammaproteobacteria > Enterobacterales > Yersiniaceae > Serratia > Serratia sp. LTN-2. The sequence continues at coordinate 627,832 of NZ_JCAXDO010000002.1, forward strand.
CCTGGCGCAATCAGATCGCGGATGAACAGGCGCTGTTTCGGTGCTGTATCAATACCCGGCAGGCGTTGTGGCTCCACAACACCATCAGGCACATCCACAGAAGTCAGTGCTGCCTTAACCGGGATACTGATGCGTTTACCGCCTTCCACACTGGAAGCAAAGGTTTTCAGGGCTTCAGCGGAGATCACCTGGTGGCCAACGGACTCGACAACCTGTTTAGCATTTGCCAGCGGCATCTGAGCAACGTGCTGCTCAAGTTCACCCATCGCGGCCTTCAGCGTTTTTTCAGCTTCACGCAGTGCGTTGAACTCAGAAGCCATTTTATCAACGGCTGCCTTTGTCTCTTCTGACAGCTTGCCAGACTTCTGTGCTTCTTTGAGTGCGTCTTCTGCTTTCGCGTTGAACTTGCCGGTTGCCTCTTCAATGCTGGCAGTGACTTTTTTCAAAATATCGTTTACTTCAGACATAAATGGTCCTTATTTGACTAACGCCGCCAGGGCGCTTTCAAGTGAATTGAGGGTTTCAGGTTTGATATTTTCGGCAGCGCCCGGCGTACCGTCGTTGGTGGTAACAGCGCTAGGCATGCCACCGGATAAGGCTTTAATGAGTTTTCTTCGCTCAGAGCGCGGGGTGTTGGTTTTAGCCAGCAGCGCATCAAGTTTACGGAGCGCGGCCGCGGGTGATTCGTCACCATCACTGACTGCATCAGCAGAAAGCAGGCTGTCTGCCAGTCCCTTCGCCACAGCGTCACTCCCTCCGATATAACTTTCGGCGTCCATCAGCTTCTGTACGGTTGCCATATCAAGGCCGGAACGTGCCGCGTAAATATCAGCCATTGCGGCATCGAATGGCTCCAGAGATTGCGCCAGTTCCGCAAAGTCATGGCGGTTACCCATCGCGTAGACCCAGCAGTTGTGGATCATCAGGAATGCACCACGACCGATCTGAATATCATCCCCGGCCATCGCAATGATCGAGGCGGCACTGGCGGCAATACCGAGTACCTTCACCGTCACCCGGCCTTCGTATTCACGCAGAAGGTTGTAGATTGCCAGTCCTTCGAACATGTCTCCGCCAGGGGAGTTGATATTGACCGTTACATCGGCGCCATTCATCGACCTAAGCGCACCGGAAATACGTTTGGCTGTTACGCCTTCACCCCAGTAGTCCTGCCCGATCACATCAAAAACAGAAATACTGTTATCGTCGGCGGCCGCAGCTTTGATCCCTCCGTCCCAGCGGTCCAGGGCAGAGGGTAAGGTTTCACAGGTGACCCGCGCACAGGGGCGACCCGCCGGTGCTACCGGAAGTTGTTTTTTACTCATCAGGAAAGTGCTCCTAAGCGGCCTGTTTCAGCGGAGATTGTTCGAAGGAAATATCAGGGAATATGTGGTTATGCAGTTCTCTCAGGGCCAGGGCCTGAACAGCAGGATTGCTGCTTTCAAGATTTTTCAGTTGCGTCAGGTTGAGCTGAACGGTGTAAATGTCCCCCCCTTCAATCGGTGGCATATTTTCAAGACGGCGTACGTCATTGCGGGACATCCAGCCATTCTGAAGCGCGCTGGTATAGTATGCAGCACGGCCCGCGCTATCAGCGCGTAGCAGCCCTTCCACTGAGAACTCAGCGAATACCTCATCATCGCTGTCCAGCAGGCACCGTCCAATTTCCTGTTCGATGTTCACCAGCAGGGGACGCAGGGTATGCGTAAGGAACTGGAGGTTCATGCCCTCAAGACTGGATGCCCAACTGCTTTGCTTTGTGGTGTGGCCGACCATGAAAGGCGGAACGCGAAACCAGCGACAAATTTCCTCAATACTGAAAGAGCGGCTTTCCAGCATCTGAGCGTCTTCCGGGTTCATGGTGACGCCCTGATACTTCAATCCGCCTTCAAGCACCATGATTTTCCCGGCGTTTTTTGAACCGGTAAATGCAGCCATGTAGCTGCGAAGTCTTTCACGTTGTTCGTCATTCAACGCGTTATCAGCGGAGAGAAAACCTGAACTCTGAAGCCCCTGTTCAAATATCTTCGCAGCAGACTCCTCAACCGCCATTGCTGAACCGATCACATCGCGACCTGTTTTCATCGGCATCATCCCGCAAACACCGTCCAGACCGAACCCGCGAATGTGCATTATGTTTTTTACGGGAATGACACGCTCGTTACCATTTTCAGTGTATTTGTATTCCAGTGCCCCGGTAGTGAGACGTTTTACCACCATGTTCTGTGGCAGCAAAGGCACCAGAGAAACTAGGCGATTTGCGATGAATTTCTTCTCAATGAAGGCGTTCCCGCGCAGGCAGATACTGGCGACAACCATCAACATAAAGCGTGATGGCGTCATTTCTGAATTGGGGCGGCGACACAGTATCGAATAGGCCGGGTGATCGGTTGCTACTTTTCGTGAACCGTCAGACTGTCGAACGTATATTTTCAGCGGAAGAGTCGAAATAGACTCGCTTAATAGCCTTACGCATGCCCATACTGCCGATAGCTGGATCGCTTTATCGGCCGTTACCACCTTTCCGCTGCTGCTGGTACCAAACCATTCCTCCCAGAACGTGCCGGTAGTCAGGCTGATAGGAACACCAAGCCAATTAAGCAGCGCACTTTTAACCCTGCCTGGCCGTTTGTTTTTTTTCATCAGAAACCTACCATGATGGGATTATTGAAGAATCCGGAGAGATCCTGCTGGTCGTTGCCACCGTTAACCAGAACGCGGCTCATTGCTGTGAACAATGCCGCTGGGCCATCAATCTTGGCCTCTGGTGTGGACTTATTCGGAAAAATATTCTCGTTCCGATCAGGCTTAACGGTTACGTTGGACATCATCCAATTCATCACCGGGTGATCGCTGTGATGGAAGCGGCCACCGTATACCAGCGCTTCGACCTCTTTCATCGCCTCAGAGAAATTGCGAACCGTCTGCGGCACTTCCACCAGCGGTAACCCTTCTTCTGCCAGCGCAAGGCTGAACTGCGTCGCACTCCACGGATCGAAGCCAATTTCTTTCAGACTCTCGCCAGCAATCCACACTTGTAGCTCTTCCTTAATCTGCGCATGGTCGATTACATCCCCGTCGGTAAGGATCAGCTTGTCCATCTCTGCCCACTTACGATAGAGCTCTGCCATCTGGCGTGAACATTTCTCAAGGCGTCCTTCCGGTAGCCAGAATTTAAAATCTGCATGAACGTGGCCATCTGGCGCGCGCCAGACTTTAGCGGCCGCACAGATATCAATTTTGTTTGAAAGGTCAACGCCTACCCAGGAGGGATAGGTTTTAAGTTCGTGCTGCGGGGCAATAAACTCGCATTTCTCCCATTTCATCATGTCCATCCACGCCGACTCAGCGGTAACCCAGATATTCATGTGCTTGGTGAAAAAGTTAATCCTGGCCGAAACCTGCTCTTTCGCCTTTTTAGCAAGGCGGCGCAGGTCATCCCAGCGCTTACAGATACCCAGCCCCGGATTCGCCTTCTGCCAGACTTTTTCATCAAAGGGATCGTCACCTTTATCCAAGGTGTAGATGATGGCAAAAAACGTATCGTCTTTTACCAGTCCACGAAGCACCTTGATGGCGTAATCCCGCAGTTCGTAGCAGATTCCTTCTTTGTTGAAACCGGCGGTTGTGATACCGAAAAGCAGCGATTGCAGGCGCGCACCGGTTGCCGTCTCCAGAACGTCCCATACGTCACGGGTTTTGTGAGCATGCAGCTCGTCAACGATGGCGCAGTGGATGTTCAGACCGTCGAGGTTGTTCGCATCTGATGATAATGGCTCGAATTTGGAGGCCGTTTGCTCCTGGTAGATAGCAAGCTTGTTGAATTCTAAGATCCGCCCAAGAGTGGCTTTCGCCTTCTTCACCATATTCTTCGCGTCTTCAAAAACAATTCGCGCCTGGTCACGGGTGGTTGCAGCGGAATAAACCTCCGCCCCGCCCTCGCCGTCGGCACCAGCCATATAAAGCCCAACGCCGGAGCAAAGTGTTGATTTAGCATTTTTACGGGCCACCTCAACATCTGCTGTACGGAATCGCCGAACCATTACTGGACGACCGCTGCCGTCGTTACGCAGGACGTTTTCTCCCGTTTCTTCGTTAACCAGCGGGATAACAAAACCAAAAATATTAATCAGGATGAAAACGTGCCAGTCCATCAGCTCAATAGGCTGTCCTGCCAGCGCGCCTTTTACGTGAGGCACAAAATTATAAAAATTCAGAATGTGCTGCGCGCGCGGCTCACTGAAGAAAATACCGCGCTCTTCGCCGTGTGCCAGATCGTCAAGAAAACGCTGACAGGCAAGGCGGACATACTCACAGGCAATTATTTCCCCCGCCACTACCCTTTCGGCGTAGCGGATGCCTTCAGTTACCTTAGCCATTAATCCCTCGCTTTCATAAACTCGGCCAGCGGGTCAACCGCATCAGGACCTTTAGCATTCACTTTAGAACGGCTGGCTGGCGTCATGCCGAACTCACCTAGCATGGCGCGCAGACGCTTCCAGGCATCAGCTTTCATGATGGCGGCAGGGTGAGCCTTGATCATGCGTATTTCTCGCTCTTTTCCTTCGTCTGGCTCTTCGTCGCTATATACGGCGTAGGTGTAGCCTTCTCTCTCAAGCGTATCGCAGTGATGCCGGTACTCGGTGTAAACCTCAACCAGTAGCTCAAGCGCTCTCGCGTCCAGTTGCGACATGACGCCAAGCGCGTCGAGCTCTTCGGCCATACGCTTGAACCAGTATTTCCCCTGCTTGTCGAAATGCTTCGGCGTTGGGGGTACCCCAGCAGCGGGCTTTGGTTCGTTTTCATTGATTGGTCGTTTTGATGGGTTACCCCTCACCAAACGTAGATGGGTAGGGGTTTTCGGTGGTCCAGACATAATCGAAAACTCCTATTAATCATCGAATGGGGTACCCCATAAAAAAGTTTTCTAACCTGCGGCGATGTGAAAAGAGGTTAGGCGGCGGTCCTTTGGCGCATCATTCCTGAACTTTCACCCCGCCCTCCCCTCTTGAATCACTCAAATGAGAATCGGTATCAATTGAATCGTTCAATTGCTGTCTTCGCCCTGTGGCAGGGCTTGCAGAGACTTTCGAGGTTAGAAAGGTCATCGGTACCCCCATTTGCTTTGGCGATGATGTGGTCAACCGTCTCAGCGGGTGTATACCTTCCATTTCTCAGGCATTCCTGACAAAGGTGTTTGTCCCTGTCGAGAACGATTGGGCGCAGCCTATCCCACTTACTGCCATAACCTCGCTGATGCCTGCTCTGTCCTCTCTGATGTTGCTGCCAACCTTCGTTAAGGTGCTTTGGGCAATAGCCTGAGCGGTCTGTGGTTGTGCCAGCACAGCCGCGCTTACGGCATGCTCTCGGTATTAATGCAGGCATCAGGCTAACCTCCACGCCCGGCGGCGTTCAGTACGTGGCGAGCCATCTGGGTGACTCTCAACAGGATCACCATCTGCATGGTCTACCAGCGACCAGCATGGATAGATAACCGGGGCACCTAATGCATCACCTACGGCGTAATCGGCTGGCTTTCTGCTATCCCAGTTGGTCAGTACACGTTCAATCTGCTGTCGCGGTACGCTGTAACACACGCCGTGTATCAGACGCGGTAGCGTGATGAAGTCAGCACGTGTCTTGTCAGCCACTATCAACCGTTCGGCTATCTGCATCTGATACTGTGGTGGTCGGCCGGTACCAAGATAAAAACTCACCAGCGAATCAGGGTTGCGCTGCAGCCATCCTTCAACCTGGGGGAGGAGGTTTGGTACTGGCTCAGCGTCGTCCTCAACCACAACAACGCGGCACAGCTGAGAAGCAGCCCATTCAAGCGCGCGACGGTGGTTCCAGTTGGCGCCATTGTCGCCTTCATCAATCAGCAAATGAGCCTGAAGCGATGTGGCAAGCGCATCTGCCTTGGTCCGTCTGGAATGATGGCCGACTACAACAAACTTTATTTGTGCTTCCACCATGCAGACTCCTTACCGATGCCATCCGTTTTAAAGATGGTGTGAACTTTGGGGCCTGTGATGATTCGATCACCGAATGACTTTGCGGCCACGCCGAACGCGCCCATATCAACCAGCGTTGCAGGTGCAGTCTCCATCTTCCAGAAACGCTGGCTCTCTATCCGGTAGTAGAGGCGGATAATCCTGTGGGCAAAATCCATGACGTCTTCACGGCTGCCACCAAGAAGGCCAGCATTAAGCAACGGATCATCGCTGTGCTGCTCAAGGAATTGTCGGTATGCAGCGCCGTGGTGATTAACCTTCATCCATTCGTCGGAATACGTCTTATGCTCGGAGCCCACGTAAATTTTACCCGGCTGCATTTCTGCCCAGGGCTCTCGCAACATCTCTACGTCGGTACCATCGGTACACCAGACGTTTCTGTATTCAGGATGGGCGCGGAGATGCTGGTAGATGTGAAGCCACCGCGCGAAATACGGGCTCATTTCCAGCATCGGCACATTAATCAAACTGGCGCCGGCTGGCACTGTGGCGAGTTCATCGGCCAGAACTACAGCGGCACTACCACGGATAGACGATGACCACGCCTGCAGCAGGTCAGGTTCAGCAACCATCTTTGCCTGTCGCTGTGGGTCTGCCTGGCTAGTCAGTAGCGTGGTGATCACTACATCATGCTCGGTGCGAAATGGAACATAAGCCGTAAATCCGCTGTCTCTACGAGTGCTGTAGATAACAGCATTGGCTTTCGCCAGCGCCTCACGTTCAGGCCGGGGTATAGAGCGCGCACCCTCTTCGTGTTCGTCCATCGAGTGAATCAGATCAGCTGAACCAACTACATCAGAAAACGCCCAAGACGTCAGCCCGGCGTTGTGAATGCGTAGCGCCAGATCAGGATGCTCGTACATGCCGCGACCGTATACCGGGTCGAACCCGCCAACTTTCTCTATCGCACTGCGGTGGTAATACAGCATCACACCGCGTTGACCGGTGTAAGCGATGTGGTCATTGTCAGAATACAGTACCGCCATATCCTTGAGTTTTCGCGGACCAGCCAGATCAAGGAATTGATAAGCCAAGTGCGGCTCTGGTGACGCTATGTATGGAATATGCCATCCGTCTGCAATAGGCCATGCGTCATCGTCCCATAAGAAGAGGTGCTCACAACCGGTACTAATTAACGCCTCAAGGCTGGCATTTTTCGTTGCCACAATACCGCGAGATTCTTCATGTCTGAAAAGCTGAATCCCATCAGGAACAGCTGCCGCCGGGTTTGAACCATCGTCTACAACAACCACCAGCGCACCAGGTGGCAAATGCTTAAGGTGTTGCGATATAGCCCTTGCTAAAACTTCTGGCCGCTGATGCGTTGATATTGCGATACCAATACGTGAAAAAGCCTGCTTGTTTGCAGGCTCATAGGGAACACCGTCAATAATCACCTGCATGTTTAATCCGCCGATGATTTTTTTTGGCCAAAATAACGAGCGATAGTACTACCTCGCTCATTCATCACATAAAACGTGTCTCCCTCCGCCAGTTCCAGCCGTTCTGAAGCGCCCCCATTTGATTGAGGATGGTCAATAAGGATCACATGCCCGTCATGGCGAACCTCGCGTGCTTCACAGCTGCGTTCTCCACCGTCAGCGTAATGATGTGTAACTGTTAACATGTCTTCTTCTCCTAATTGCTGGTATAAAAAAGCCACCAGCCCGCTGATGCAGGATGATGGCCTTTCTGGTTGCATTATCGATGGCACTCAGTGAATGCCACATGTAATGATTATTTCGGCGTGATCTCTATAGCGGCCGACCCGGTTTCCGCCTCGGTTTTTCTTAGATCAATGGTAATTTGATTTTCTGCATGTTCAGCGGTCACGTTAAACACTGCTACAACTTTGGATATTTCGTTGGGCTCAGTCTTAATCTCAGTGGATACTTGGCAGTCCAATAGCTCACCATTAACGGCAATGCCATAGCCGATAAAAAAAGATCCTCGGTATAGCTTCGCTAGTTGAAATTTCATTCTTCTTACCCTTTTAGTGAAATGCATTCATCAGGCAGATCCTGCCGTGGTATTGGGTCTGCATCACACCAATTGCAGAACGCTGTGCTCTTCCGAGTCCGAGTAAGCGATCAGGCCGTTGTACTCCGCAACCATCTCGCCATCCTCAGCCTCAAACGCTGGGATAGTGCCGGTGGTAATGGTGTAGGACGGCTGGCCCTCCTCTTCAGCGAAGCGTGCCAGCTCTTTAATCTGTTCCAGGGTAAGTACGATTTTGCTCATGGTTTCTCCCGGCGGCTTCCCGCCATTGGTTCAGCGTGGCCACCTGGCCGGCGCAGATTGATAAAGCGGTTTGAAGCGCCAGCGTGTAGCTCACAGCATCGCCCCAGGTATTACCCTGCAGCTCTGGCTGCTTGCATGGCGTGAACACTGTTTCAGGGGGTAGGCTTATTAACTGCTCTGGGGCCGAAGGTGGAATTTTGCTGCAGGAGCTCAACGACAGCATCAGGCATACGCTCAGCAGCGCAGGGATTATCTTTAATCGCTTCACGGAATTTCCTCTGCAAGATGCCGTACTGCTGGCGTAGCTGCTGCTCATGCTGCTGTTGTGATGCCACCAGCGCGCGGTTTACTTCATCCTGTGCCTGCAGCGTAGTTATCAACCCCGCCTGCTTGCTGTTTTTCAACTGCTCTGTGGAAAGCCTCTGGTCGGTCAACCGCAGCTCTTTGCGGTAACCCCAGTTGCTGACGGCCAGCCATGAGACCAATCCGAGAGCTACTGCCACCAGAATTGCTTTCCAGTTTGGTAATGGGAACCAGTTCATAGCAGAACCTTACGCGCCATGTCGTACCGCGCCTGGCGATCAGATAGCCCGTTGATGCCACCATTGATACGTTGGGTAACCCATTCGATATCGTTGGCATTGCGGCCGCAATCGCGAGATTTCCAGAACCAGCCGGCAGAACGCATCGCGTTTCCGTCGCTCTCCAGCAATTGAGGATTGCCAACCAGGTCGAGTTTCAGCGCAATACCGCACGCTCGGTAGTTGTCCTGGCCGGTAACCTGAATCAGCCCACGCCCACGGTATTTCCAGCCATCACCGCGTGATTTATTGCCCAAGCGATCGGCGTATACCAAGTTTGCAATCGCTGGCTGATTTGCCAGGTGTGCCGTTGTACGCCCAAGCATGTCAGCCTGATAGGAAGTGATGCGTTTCCCAAAGGTTGAAAGCAATCCCTGTGGCGTGTAGTTCAGGCTCTCCACCGTGCGGGTAAAGCCTGCTGATTCATGCCCAACCTGAGCGATAAACATTGCCTGCGCCGCTGGCTTCTCGATTGAGAACTCAGCAAATGTGGCGATCAGGTGCGGATACCAGCGCGCAGCTAACCCGGCGCTTATACCAGCCGCCCGTTGAAATTCGTTTTGTGTCATTGTGGCCTCAGGGGGTGTAGCAGTTTCGCGATGTTCCCCTTAACCCGGTACAGCGCGATGCAGATGATGAGATTCGCCGCGATTACGCCCCAGTGTGTTTCCTGGTACTGCTGAGCAATGAAGCGAAACGGAATCCATGAATATGCGCAGATAACCAACCATGCCAGCCAGGCTATCCATGCCCGGTGCCGGTAACCTGTTTTTCTGAAGCAAGCAAGGCGGCAGACAATCGCCGAGCAAAGCAACACATTCAGCACCACAAGTGGATCACTGGTCGTTACTGTGTGAATGAGGTTTAACCACATCACAGAGATATCGTTACTTGCCATTCGCGCCTCCCCGGAATCTGGAAAACAGCGATGTCGGATCCTCCATCTTCTCACTGACGAAGGTAAGTAGCTTGACCGCGACGGCAGAGATGATTAGCGCACCTAACGGCTCTAATGGGGTGTCGTTGTAATTCAGCCATGCTGAAAGCTTGGCGCCGGCAACACTCGCACCGAGTACGCCAGTACCAAATGAGACAACGAACGAGAAAGCCTGTCTGATTCGCGGAATGTCTTTGGCCTGGGTGACGTAGAACATCGCACCGATGAACGCGCCAAAGATAACCCCGTAATCAATGCCAACTGCAGGCGCCGCAATCGTGGCCGACACCAGCGCAGTGGTGCCAGTCGCAGTTAATGGATCGGACATCGTTACTCCTCATTGCTGTAATTGTCCTCTCCATACCGAGGGCATAAAAAAACCGCAGTCTGTGCCACGGCTAATAGGGTTCAGCCACCAGCCGTAAACGATTTGGCGATACGGGGTGTGCCAGGTGCGTGTCGGATGTTGGCTGGGGCTGAAAACAAGAAAACCCCGCCGAAGCGAGGTTTTAATTTTGGTGCCGGTCATTACATTTATGGCACGATATCAAATTAACGCTAAATATGGACTATTTAATTAACTTTTGCAATACCCTGTTGTGAAAATGTCGCTTTTTGTTGTGATCGTGATCTCGATAAAGATATTAGACCTTCCCGATCAAGCCTCTGGAATATTCCACATAGCAGCGACCAATACTGGCCATAGTTTTTTGACCAGTTTGGCGCGGATACCTGAAGTAGCTCAGCTACTTCTTGGCACTGGTAAGCTTTACCGCCCATTATCCTAGCTTTCACATCTTGGGCGGCCAACCAAGTCAACGCCCTAAGCTTTTCGATCGTCTTGCCTGCTATGCGCTTGCCCATAACTTCTATGCGGGCGCGAAATTCACCCCAAGCCCAGCGAGTGATCTCTTCCTGATGGCTAAACGAAATATCGCCCGTGTAGCACCATGAAAGCCAGCTGCGCTGATTGCTCGCGATTGGGTAAATAGCCCTGCGCCAAGAAGTAGCTGAAAACGTGGCAGGATCAATCAGCGCAATTGCCCCTGAACTCGGTCTGGTTTCAGTGCCAGGAACAGGTGCGCTATGAATTGTAATTCGCTTTCCGTCTTCCTCCACGATAGTGCGTCTCTTACGCTTCAACCGCGTAGTGCATACTTGCGTTGTTTCAGTGAATGCCTGTAGCTGCCCTTTTGTCTTACCGCTGGTATCAGCAGTTGCCATCATGAAACATTCCCGGATGTACTGAAGGTATTGTTCGGACATAATCATGCATTTTCTCCAGGCGTCTGGCCCGCATGCCAGCTCGCCTATTACTCCACACTTATGAAATGGCGCCGATCGATAACGAGTGGTCGATGAATCTGAACCACAGTTCGATCTGAGTGCCGTGCTCTTCCTCCCACCGTGACATGTCACGATGCAATTCATCATGATGCTTTCGGCAAAGTGGGATGGTAAAAAAATCGTGCGCCTTGGTTCCCATGCCACCCTGCCCGTGGCCAATGATGTGATGGGGGTCGTCTGAGGGGGCTCCGCAGCATGCGCATGGCTGAGATTTAACCCAACGGGTAAACTTCTCACTGGTCCAGCGCTCACGCTTTGGAATCTTGAATAACGCCTTTGGTGGCACAGGATCGATAACTAACGATTTGGCCGCTTTTTTGGCTTTCTCGGCAACAATCTGGCGTGCCGCCGGCGTATGCTCGATATCTGATTCTTTCTTAACCCCAGCAGGTACGCTGTACGGCGCCACACGCAGTGATGCAGCAGCTACCTCTTCAGGGATCAGATCGATAACCTCTTTGACCCATGCCCACCAGCACAGCTCTGGCAACGTCAGCTGGTGGGATTCGTCAAACATGAAATGCGAGCGCGCCCGGTAAACGACAAAATCAGCTACGTTCTGCTCCGCCAACTTGTTCAGCAGCGGGCTCGTCTGCTCACGGTATTTGTGCTGGTGGTGCCAGCACATCCTGATGCTGTGGTCGCCGTATTCCATCACGCCGACATTCTTATCGTGATACCCATCAGTGCTGGCGCACTGGCATTCAAAACCACGGCCTAACCAATCGCGCATAGCGGCGGGGCCACCAGCAGCCCCCAGAACTCGCTCATGCGTGAAGAACGATCGGAAACGTGGGTCAGTTGCCAATTGCTGTTCTACCGTCGGCAGTGCGCCAGATGGCATCTTGCGGAATTCAGGCGGTACTCTGGTCACCATGACCCGATCACCGAACAACGACATCAGATCAGCGCCTGGTTTCAATATCACCTGGCCGAGCTCGCTGATGATGATAGGTTTCAACAGGCAGCGCATGGCATCACCTCGCTGATTCTCAGTTCCACTTTCCCGCCTTTCGTGACCGGCCCCCATTCCGCCTCTATGCGCTTAATCTGGCTGTCATCAAGCCAAACACCAGCCTGCGTCATCGCATCGAATAATGCCTTGAAGTAGTTATCCAGATCCCGGCGCGCTTTATTCGGCGGGCAGAACACCACATGAACCGAGATATTGGCGCTGATCGGCTTCGGCCGGCGGCGCAGTTGCTCGACTACCTGAGCTATAGCCTCTGCCTGGAAAGCCCTTCCACGCTCACTGACCAAAGTGCGACCACGCGATGAACCCTTGTTAGGGGAACGCCAGTAGCCGTTGACGCTTGGTGGGAATGGCAATGTCAAAATCATGGCTTCCCCTCTCCTGTTTTCTGCACCACCAGCTTATCGCCAGCCTCCACCAGCGCACGGTTCACATCTGCCAGCCTAAATTGTGCCGTCTTGATGCGGCCCTTGCAGTTCACCTCTTCCCGTTTCAGCTTCTCCAGCCCTTCCCGGTGCTGTTTGATCTCGCCGCGCAGCACACGCAGCTCCCAGTCCAGCTTCGTTTCGCCCTTTGCCAGTGATAGCAGGTGATCGAAGGCGTCGATCACGGCACCGCACTGGCGACACGTTACTTTGCGCTCGTGCTCCGACACGGACACGGCACCGTGGAAGCAACGACGGGATAGCCGTTCATCTTCTTCGACAAAGTTCCGCATTTCCTTGATATCGGCGTTCTCATCGAAGCGCTTTGTAAACGCCAAAACCTTGGCGCTGTTATCTGGGTATTGGGTTTCGTCACTCACGATATCACCTCGACTTTTCCCGGCATCAATGCCACCGACTGTTCACACTGATTCCCCCACGTATGCCACCCATCGCCTTGCTGGCGTGCGAAAAGTTCTATACGTGGAACATCCCCCAGCAATTGAACAAGCTTTTCGCGAAAGGCATCAGGCTTAGCGCTATGCTCCATTCTTGGCGCCGTGACGTGCTGGCAGATCGAAGCATCAATTCGTGGTGGCAATTTCCCCCTGACGGCAAATAGACAATCCTCGCTGTTGGCGCGTGTCATGTGACCCATACCGATTGCACTGTTTCCCTTCACTCGGTTTGTTTTGTGCCAAGTGAAGCCCTTCATCGTCATCAGTCTGAATCCCCATGACCGCATTACCTGCAGCGCCTCTTCCGGTTGCGTCGGCACCCACCACATAGCCAAAAGGCACGAGTCAGCAGCCAGCTCCCAGACCGGCAGGCGGCAGATATCAGCAACTCTCATCGTTGGGTACTTGAAACCTGCACCACGCTTCCCATCAGCGCACTTATCGTTGTAGGTCCAAGGTGGATCTGCGTAAATCAGTGAATATTTCATGCAAAACTCCCTTCTGCCTTCCGAACTAGATAGCGCACTACGCAGTAATCAGTGCTGAACCGCTGGCGTTGCCATTCAATTAACCAGCCCTGGCGCTGGGCGTACTTTCGAAAATCACCGCGTTCTTGCCATGTACGGCGTGCTTCTCTGAGCATCCACCAGCGCCACATGCGATGAGCTATAACCAGCAGCGGCATAACCTCAATTCCAGATACACACTTCATGCTGAAGGCTCCTTCTCAACGGCAACAAGGCGGTAGAAGTAAACCCACTTACCCGATTTGCTTTTTGCCATCCGGCGTTCCTTAACCAGCCCCTGGAATGGCTTGCTGAATTCACGCAGACGAGCGCTGATAGCTGCTTGCGTGTCGTAGACGCCGTACATGTCCCCCACCAACCGTTCAAGGTCACGCAGCGTGCGCCACGTTGCCCCAGCAGCGGCATTTCGCACGCGGCAAATCTGGCTATCTGGGTTGTCTTTCAGGTAACCTTCTCGAACCAATCGACGAATGCCCTTGTTGATGCGTTCGCTTTCTAAAGCGTCTACCGGGATCGTTAATTTCTTCATGATGGGTTCCCCTCTCGCTTCGAGCGGATGCGCGCCAGCAGCTCTTCACCTTTACGCTGAAATTTGCCGTCTTTATCGATTAGCTCTGACGGCGCCGGGATGTGTTGCTTGTGGGCGATTTGTGGCGCAGGGGTTGGCACACGTTCCCCCTTGGCCAGCCGTTTAGCCCATCGGTTGAGGTGCTGCTGAATTGATTTGCGGATCTCGCTTTCGGTGTAGTTGTGCTGAAGCATCAGATGGCGAACGTCGATCACAATCCAGTACATAACTGGTGCCGACCAGTTGAAATCTTCAGGCCGGGAATGCTGACCGCGATTCGCGCTGTAGCGCTTGAACTCTGCTTCAACGTCATCAACAGATGGAAGACCAGCATTCTCGGCAGCGCCAGCCTTACACCAGCCAATAAACTTCCCACAGCTCGGCCAGAAGTCGCTTTCTTGCTGACGAGCCATGCGCATGCCGGCCTGCAGTTGCTCAAAGGAGGTAATCCCATTCTCCGCGAATGCCAGGATCCACTGACGTTTTGCGGCTGCCACTTCTGCTGGCGTACTCAGCGCTGTTTTCTTAGCAGCGGGAAAGACTTGCATGAGATTGACGAACAACAGATCAACCAATTTTTCAGCGTTCCCGTTGACCACTCGCGCCTGCGGTTCTGCCGGCATCATCCTTGCCAGTGCGTTACCATCGCGATTTTGGACAGCACTCATGAATTTATTCATAGGGTGTTCTCCCATGCTTCAGCAGTGTTCCAATGGCCACCGGCCTGTGATGCAGGGCTAACGCTCAGCTTCAGCGTCAGGTCATCCCACTTCTCACGCAGCTTTGACGGGCTCAGGATGTTCTTGCACCAGAATGGATCCCGGTTTGCCTTAGCGAACAGCTCGCAGATCTGCTTGTGCGTGCGACCGTCCTGCGAGCACATCAGACGAATTTCGTTTGCCCAGTCAGCCCAGTTAGGCTCCTTCGGTCTGGCAACTTCCCCATCGCTTTCCGCAGCTTGCTCGTACAGCTTCACGATGCGAGAGCGGATCCACTCCGCGCACTTCAGGTCTTCAGCGCTGCCCCAGATTTTTTTCTTGGCACTGAATACCGCTGCTTCTGGATGCCGAGATAAAAACTTTTCATCGCCTGATTCGTCGGGTTGCGGAGCGACCTGACAAGAAGGGTTTTGGTCTTTAGGTTCTAATGACTGGTTCTGGTGCCACGTGCTGCCACAGGGGGTGCCACCAGATGACACAGGGGCTGTGTTTTCTAACGCCTCACCTGTGCCTTTTCCTGACCCACCTGTGTTTTTTGGTGGCATAGGTGCTGTGCTTTTACGAGACACAGGGGCTGTGTTTTCTGACGACACATGGTTACCAAGTGTCAGTTGGTAAATGTTTGATGTATTTCCTTTTCCGTTATTGACGCCAAGGCGGTTCTCTTTCGAGAGCAGCCCCATTTTTATCAGTGCAGTGATATGAGCCTTCACGGCGCTCTTGCTGCACTCGCAATGGTCAGCAATGTGTTGATATGACGGCCAGCATTCGCCTTCATCATTGGCGTTATCAGCCATCTTAATCAGCACCAGCTTACGCAGGGGATTGCCAACCTTTATGCTCATTGCTTGAGCCATCAGGTTCATGCTCATGCAGCAGCTCCCGGCGCCGGCAGTGCCAAATACTTGAATCGATCCACAACTTCCTGCAAAGCGCTGTGGGTGACAGGCATCCAGCCGCCCGGTATTCTCATCACATAACGCAACGGCATGAGCGGCTTTGAACAGCTTGAAGCCACACACCGAAATTGCCCACGCAGCCGACTATCTGCTAATCTGTTCATGCGTTAATTACTCCACACGTTTAGTTAATGCGCCAGACGCCACAGACCGCATATCTGTGGCGTCACCCTCTCCAAACAACATCTCTGTAACGACCATGATTTCAGCCACCAGACACTGCACCCGATAGCCCTTGGCCTTCATGCGTTTGCTTTCTTCGCGGTCCAGAACGCCGTCAGAAGTTGACTCGTTGTGGAAGCGCGCGAACTGGCCGAGAGACGCCAGCAGATCATTGAATTTGTAAAGCAGCTCTTCATTGCCCATCTGCTCGACTTCTGGAAGCTTCACGAAAACTCCACCAGCCCGTTTGCACATGGCCTCTGTGATATCGCTGCGGCCAGAAATAGACTCCATTTCAGCTGCCATACCCAGCGGTACTACCTGACCAGACACCTGGCGAACGCGGTTACGCAATGCGTTTTCGGTACCGGACACCGGGTCCAGCTGCTGAGCCATCGCGCTGTACTTACCTGGGAACAACGTGATCAGCTTGTGTATCGCTTCGCTGATGTCGTCCTGGGTAGGAAAGTCTTTGTTGTCCACAAGGTTTCTCCGCTTCTGTGGTTTTGGTTAAGCCGCTGGCGCGGTAGACTTTTTGTAAAGATCAGGGTCGTACTTCAACTCACCCCCTGTGATGTGTTCAATTTTCATGGCCTGCTTTTCTGGAATAATTGTCCCCCAACGGCAAACTGCTGGGTGCTTTATTCCCAAGGCGACGGCTGTATTAACAACACCCCCGAAATGGGAAATTACTGTTTCTTTGTTCATAGAAACTCCTTGTTGGTTTACACGATAAAGGTAACAAAAGGTACATCATAAAGCAAACACCTTTCACCTTCATATCGCGTAACATTGGTTACATGAAAACAGCAATGAATGACCGTATTCGCATGAGGCGATTGCAGCTGAATATGACACAGCTGCAGTTAGCTAAGGCCGTTGGTGTGAGCCGCGTTTCAGTTACCAAATGGGAAACTGGAACCACACAACCAGACGGTGAAAATCTACATGTATTGGCCCAGGTTCTTTCTGTAAAACCTGAGTGGCTTCTCTATGCCCAGGGCGAGCCAGAGAACAAAGATGATACAAGGCTTAAACCGATTATCGCGAACCCTATCAATGTCCCGGTAATTTCTTCCGTGCAGGCTGGATCATGGACTGATTCATATAGCTCTGCGCGTATTTCAGATGTACTTAGATGGTGTAGTACTACAGTGAATGTTTCTGATGATGCATTTGGGCTTGATGTTCGCGGTGAGTCTATGACTAATCCTCATGGCAGCCCAACAATTCCAGAGGGATCCACAGTAATCGTTGAACCTCATTATGGTTCAGTCGAAGAATTATCTGGACGGATCGTTGTTGCGATGATAGATGGAAGCTCTGAAGCCACTATAAAAAAATTGGTTATCGATGGCCCTAACAAATATCTCATGCCACTAAACCCAAATTTCAAACCTATTGAAATTGATGGTAATTGCAGGATTATAGGAAGAGTAGTCCAAGTCACACAAGACCTCTAAGCACCAATCAAGCCCCAGCCAGGGGCTTTTTTTTATCCATAAATGTACCTTTAAGTACATTTCTTGCTTGACTGAAAAGGTAACTATAGTTACATTAATTACGTCAGCAGCGAACAGGCAGGACGCCCACGAAGTAGCCGCCCGAGGCACACGAAGATCGGGATGATTCGCTGAACCAGGCTCATAGCAGAGGGTCGTTCGATGAGTAAACGAGGATGGCGGTCTTTGGTTTATTGCGTTGTTGGTTGTGCTGTTTTCTGGTTTTTACTTTGGATTTTTATTCACCGCGCCGGCTGACAGGCGCACATCGGGCTGATCACTCCGCGACTCCTTAATTCTGGAAGTGGTGACGGATCCTAACCATGAGTGGTCAGCCCAATGTGGTTCAAGGCTGGAAACTTCAGGGGCGTTGTTTACCAGCCGCCACACCAAATGCGCCGGGCCGGCGGCACTGCAGCGAAAGCGAGCGCAGATATCCGGCAAAAATGCGATTGCTGTGTGTAGTCTTTGGCGGCCACGCCGAACTTCAACCAACAAGGGGTGAAGATAATGTTCATAGGCTGGCCGCTATTTTTTCACATATCTGGTGGCGTACTCTGTCGGTCCCTAATTTATATCTACACAGTATAAATACCCGGCTCGGTGCGCCACCAGATGTGTGAGTAATTAACCGGGAGCCAGCGCTATGCGGGCGTCTGGCCTCCCTTCTTAAAAACCGATTTTCTATCTGCGGAAAATTGCCAGTTTCTGGCAGGGATTCGCTTTGCCGAAAATCAGTGTGGGGTAATTAACGTATGAGCTGGATTACCACTTTTACAGGCCGTCACTTGGACTATGCGGCGCCTGCAGTAGAAAGCATCTGTATTGAGGATATCGCCCAGGCACTGTCCCATGAATGCCGCTTTGCCGGCCACCTGCCGAACTTCTATAGCGTGGCCCAGCACTCAGTGCTGTGCAGTCAAATTGTGGCGCCTGAGTTTGCCCTGGAAGCGCTGATGCACGATGCCACAGAAGCCTATTGCAAAGACATCCCGGCGCCACTCAAACGCATGCTTCCAGATTATCAGCGGATCGAGGAACAATTCGACGCTGTGATTCGCCAACGCTTCGGCCTGCCACTACAGATAGATATTGCCGTGAAGCATGCAGACCTGGTGATGCTGGCTACCGAACGCCGGGATCTTGATATCGATGATGGTCAGATATGGCCAATGTTGGAAGGTGTTTTCCCAGCGGACATCGTAATTAATCCGGTGATGCCGCTACAGGCGCGGGCAATGTTCATTGCTCGGTTTAATGAGCTGACCGAATGGGGAGTGCTGTGATGGTTAACGTTAAACATGGAGATAAACAGCATGGCTAAAAACTCAACTGAGGCCTACGGCGCCAGCGGCAAAACCAACGTGCTCAATTTTGAGCCAGAAAGGCTGCACCTCGTAACGGATACAGCACACCCTCTCTACGATGAGCGCATTCACTTGCCGCTTGATGAGGCAATGGTATTGAACATCATGGATCAGGGGGTACTGGAGCCAATCATCGTTTGGAAAGACCCTGAAACCGGCCTGTCTTGCGTGGTAGATGGCCGCCAGCGTGTTCGGCATACCGTAGAAGCTAACAAGCGATTGGCAGCTGCAGGAAAGGCTCTGCTGCTCGTTCCTGCCGTAACAAAACGCGGCTCTGCTGTTCGCATGGCCCAAGCAATGATTAGCGCCAACGAAATTCGGCGTGCCGATACCCCGCTGGGCCGAGCCAAGAAGATGGCCGATGCGTTGGAACGCGGCCACGATGAAGAAGATTTGTCACTGATGTTTGGCGTCGGCGTGCAGACGATCCGCGCCACACTCGCTCTACTCGATGCCACTCAGGCCGTTAAAGATGCGGTTGAATCTGGCGACATTACCGTTACCCAGGCGCGACAGCTGGCGAACCTCACACCCGACGAACAGCGCGAAAAAGTGAAAGAGGTTGAAGCGGCAACTGCCGGCACCAAAGGCCATGAAAAGGCACGCCGGCAGCGCCAGGTGATTGGCGATGCCAAACCCCGCATGAAGTCCCGAAAAGAAATCACGAAAGCCCTTGAGGGTGCGAGCGGCGATTACGCTCAGGCGCTCCGCTGGGTGCTTGGAGACGACGAATGACAACCATCCAGCGGTTTACCCCTGACTACAAAATGCACGCAGTGCGCTTTGAGGCTTTCGCGCGTGAAGCTGAACACGGTGAATATGTTCGATTTGATGCCCACCAGCAGGAAGTGATCGCACTGAAGGCTGAGCGCGATGCGCTGGCACAACGGGTTGAGATGCTGGCTCACAATCTTGGAAATGCAATCTGGGGTGAGCAGGAAGCATTGCAGCGAGTTAATGCGCTGGCTGTGGAGAATCAGGCTCTGTCCGCAGCACTATCGTTGATTTCCGGTAGCTATGGATTATCGCCACATATTCAAAGCATGTGCGCTGTTGATGCCCCAACCACTGACTCAGCACTTGCAGCTATCCAGGCGCAGGGAGTGGAGAAGTTTGCTGACTTCCTCGGCGAACTATATCAATGCGAAAAGGCCAACACTGCTAAGGGAAAGGCGTACAAGCATGTCGTTTTCTTAGCTTGCCGATTCGTCAACGAGCTGCGGGAGGCCAAATGAAAGAGCGCCCAGTGATGCGGAAGGCAATCTTCCTCTACGACTTCACCGGGCTGATGGCAAAACCGTGGCTTGATGCTGGCTATGAGTGTTGGTGCTTCGATGGGCAACACGATGCCGGCATTACCAGAGATGGCAACCATGTCCGCGTCGGTATGTGGTTCAGCGCGGGCGACAAGCTTAGCCAGGCGCGCGAGATTGCACGGATGGTGGGTGATGGAGTGGCGATGGTGTTCGGGTTCCCGGAGTGTACCGACCTGACTGTTGCCGGCGCCCGCCACTTCGAAGCAAAGCGCCAGGCTAATCCGATGTTCCAGATTGAAGCAGCAGAGCTTGCCGACCTGGTGCGCATCGTCGGCGTTATCACCGGCGCGCCGTGGGCTTTCGAAAACCCCGTCGGAGTTCTGTCAAGCATCTATCGCAAGCCGGACTTTGCGTTTCAGCCATGCGACTTCTCCGGCTATCTGCCTGATGGTGATGAGCACCCGCTCTACCCAGAGGTTTACCCAGGACGCGACCGCTACAACAAGACGACGAACATTTGGTGTGGCAACGGCTTTCGCCAACCAAAAGCTCGTCATATAGCGCCGGCACAGAAAGACAACCCAGGCTGGCGTCTGTGCGGTGGTAAGTCAACGCGAACAAAGAACATTCGCAGCGCAACCCCGCGGGGATTTGCAATGGCGGTGTTTGAGGCTAATTCGAAGGAGTTACAGCATGGCTAAGCGTAAGAGCAACAGAGCGGCCAGAGCGTTATTTGCCGCCGAGCCAAAGAAACAATCGCGGCTTGAGCGCAACAGGAAAGAATTTGCCAGGCGTTGGATAGCACACCTTACCTTGCGGGCCGAGGCCCAGGAGAAAGCATTATGAGCGACAAAAAATATTGCTACCGCTATGTGGACGGCAACGACAGCGAAGGACGCCCGATAGTCATGCTGTGGGAGCGGGTGATTCTGCGCGAAACTGAAAAGACGTTTTGGCACGCTCACGACATGCCTTACATGTCGCTTGAGACGATGCGCCAGTACCACTCCAGGCCAGGCAACAAGCAGGTAAAGCGCTGCCTGAAAAACGCTGCACGCTCTGGCTATCACCTGACTAAAGAGCAGGCAATGCAGGCATTCATCTACCGCAAGGCGTTCCAGCTCAACCGTATTTGGCTGACTGCAGAGACTGTCGAACTTTGCCTAAAAGGACTTCAGGAAGCCGGACACGTCCGAAATGTAAGCCTCGACGATGGGTTACAGATCAATCGGCGCGGGGAGGTTGTCAGTGTTCCTGACGGTGAATTCCTGGCCGCAAAACAGCCCGGGCCGATCGCATCAAATTACAGCTGGGGTGAGTACTGATGGACAATAAGCTGAGCGAACTGACCTATTTTATGCTGGAACGTTTCTCGATGAATCCAGTTAGTTCCAAGATTGTTGGCGAAGAATGGCGGAAAACTTTCCCTGACGAGTACGCTGTCGCAAAGGTCATCCGCGATTTGCTGGCAGAGCTGGAAGCGAAGAATAGGCGCATCGCCGAGCTGGAGCAGGTGCCGACGATTAAGCACATGCGTAGCGTTGAAGAGTCCCTGATCCGCGCCACGGATATGGTTTCAGAGCTGGAAGCCAAGCTGGCATCGATCGACAAGCAAGCAAAAAAACTTCAGGCGATGACATTCACCATCAAGGAGCTGGTAGATGGACAATAAGCTGAGCGAACTGAGCAAGCCGGTGGCGTGGGTTCTTGGTACTCCGTCATGCAAACACCTAACAGCAGATGCGGAATATGCTGACTGGTATCTGGAGCATGGTAGTACTGCCGCGCCTCTCTACTCGCAAGAGTACGTCTCCGCCCTGCTCGCCGACAACGAATACATGCGCTGGCGCATCAAAGAAATCGATCTGCTGTTCGGCCAAATGCTACTGACTATGCAAGCGGCGGTTATTGAAATTGAACATGGCGAAGGGCCAAACGCTGCGATGGCGTGGATCGTCAATAAATTGGCTGGGCCTGGAGAGTTTGCGCCGGATAGCGAAAAAGACGCGCAGGCATATTTCAATCGCGAGTCAGAGAAAATCGACGTTGAGTACAGCAAGTGCATGGACTTCTTCGAATCTCGACGCAAAGCCATGAAGGAGCAGAGCAATGGATAAATTCAGTGAACTAAAAGCGGCCGCAATGGCCGCTACTCCTGGGCAGTGGGCCGCAGAACTTACTGAAGTCTGGGTTGTTAGTGATGGGACAGCGGATTTCATGCTGACTAATATTTTCGGTGACAACGAGCTATCAGCCGAACAGGATCGCGCAAACGCAGCATTTATCGCCGCAGCTAACCCTGCTGCCGTTCTCGAACTGCTGGCAGAGCTGGAAGAGGTAAAGGCCGAAAACACGCTGTTCCGCGAAACTGGTGAGTATCTAATTAAGGCGGCGTCGGACGCACAGCAACGCGCCGAGGAAGCGGAATCGCGCATCGCCGAGCTGGAAGAGCAGAGTGAGCAGCTTAAAAAAGAACTACATAACGAGGGTGCTGCAAATGCTCACGCTTACGAACGCATTCGTGAACTGGAAAAGCGGCTGGAAGAGTCACGCGAGACAACTCTATTGGTGCGCGACGCGTGGCAGAAGGATAAAGAGCGCGCTGATGCGGCAGAAAAGCGGCTGGCTACGCCGGTGCGGTTGCCTGATATCGAATTTGTAAAAATTAGCGGCATTGATTTACCAGTCATGCGTGCTGATGTCGTCAAAAATGAAATCCGTCGCGCAGGGTTCAAAGTCGAGGGGGATGAGTAGCCATGAGAAAACATATTTGCTCTGTGCTAATGGCGCTGCTCGGCGGCGGCCTAGGACTGGGTATCTGCAACGTCGAGTGGCTCCGATTCGCTATGGCCGCTGCCGGATCGATTGGCCTGCTGGCTTTGCTGACTCACTTCGCTATGGGGAAAACTAAATGACACTAGAACGCCAGCAGTTTGAGCAATGGTGGGAAACCGCTATGCATAATGGCTATCCGCCAAGATTCGGCTGGGAACATTGGAGAGACGGCGACGGATACCGCGATGATGATGGTGAGTTTCGAGGGTTGTGGCAGGCGTGGCAGGCAAGCCGCAAACTGGCTAACCGGGAGGCGCAGCCGGTGGGGTTCAGATATCGACATAATGACACAGTATCATGGCTGTACAACGATTGGCGCTGGCCTGATTCGGTTGAAGCGGAGCAATGCCAGATTGAGTGGCTCTACACCGCCCCGCCAGCACCTGCAGTGCCGCCGGAAGCAACGCCCGAGAATATTGAAAATCTGCTGGCAGACATCACTCTTTTTTTCACTGCTGGCAGCTTATCGCACGGTGGATCGGTCATGTTTGCAGAAGTGTGGAACGCCTGTCGCGCCGCAATGCTGGCAGCAGCACCGGAGGGTGGGAATGGCTAAGACAGCGGCAGAACGTAAAGCGGCCCAGCGAGCGCGCCAGCGTAAAGGCGGGATTGTTATTCGTGAGTTGCAGTTGGAGCAAGAAGAAGAACAGATGGCGCAAGAGCTATTAACAGGCCTGCGTCCTGGCCGCGAGCCTTACGAATTCAACGAAGTTGTTGGCCTGCTAATTCGGAGATGCCATGCAGAATATCAGCAGAAACTGAGCCACCAGCAAAAGCGATCTTGTCAAAAATGCGGCGACAAACTGCCGGTAAAAGAATGTCCATGCGTAGGTGATGCAACATGCTGGCTTACCCTTGGATGGCACGAAACGAAATTAACAGTGTGACATGTCACGATTGAGTTAATGCCCGTATGCGGCGGGCGATACGTGTGGAGAAAAAATATGAATACGATGTTTTTATTGATGGCCGAATACGAAAGGTCCAGTATTCCACTATCGGAAATTGCTGAGCGTTACCTTGGGCTACGCCCATCAACTGCTGAACAGAAGGCTGCAGAGGGGAAACTACCCATAGTAACATTTCGTGTAGGTAATACCCAAAAATCACCACGTATGGTACATGTTGCTGACTTGGCTGAACTGATTGATCAACGAAGAAAAGACGCCAAAGAAGAGTTAGAACGCTGCAAGTAATGCTGTGTGGGGCTTGCCCCACCAGCACCCCAATAGCACCCCCGATAAAAATAACTCATTGATTTTTATATATCATAATCAAGATGTACCATCGGATTAATTTTATGGCTAACGATAACGAGAACCCTATGAGCTACCGCGTCATCGCCCTCGATCTTGACGGCACCCTGCTGGACAACCAAAAACGCATCTTACCGCAGTCGCTGGAAGCGCTGGCGCAGGCGCGCGCCGCCGGCGTCCAGGTGGTGGTGGTCACCGGCCGCCACCACGTCGCCATCCATCCGTTTTACCAGGCGCTGCAAATAGACACCCCTGCCATCTGCTGCAACGGCACCTACCTGTATGATTTTCAGCAGAAGAAGGTGCTGGCCGCCGATCCGCTGGCGAAAGATCAGGCCAAGCAGGTGCTGCAGATGCTCAAGCAGACCGACATTCACGGGCTGATGTACGTCGACGACGCCATGCTGTATCAGGAACCGAGCGGCCACGTGACCCGATCGCTGGCCTGGGCCGAGACTCTGCCGGCGGCGCAGCGCCCGACGCTGTTGCAGGTCGGCAGTCTGGCGCAGGCGGCCGACGACGCGCAGGCGATCTGGAAATTCGCCACCTCACATGCCGATATCCCCGCGCTGCGCGAGTTTGCCGACACGGTGGAGAAAGAGCTGGGGTTGGCGTGCGAATGGTCCTGGCACGATCAGGTGGATATCGCCAAAGGCGGCAACAGCAAAGGCAAGCGCCTGCGCCAATGGGTAGAGTCACAGGGGCTGAGCATGGATCAGGTGGTGGCGTTCGGCGACAACTACAACGACATCAGCATGCTGGAAGCGGTCGGGTTAGGGGTGGCAATGGGCAACGCCGATGACGCCATCAAGGAACGCGCCGATCTGGTGATCGCCGATAACCTGCAGCCGGGCATCGCCGAGGTGATCCGCACCCGCGTGCTGTAATCTTTTCGCCCTCCCGTCGGGAGGGCCTGCCTTAGCGGCTCTCGCGGCTGATGGATACGCTCTTCACCTGCGCATACAACCACTGCCCAGGGCGGATCGCCAGTTCATCGCGCGCCCACGGCGTAATTCGCGCCCACAGCACGTGTTCGCCGAGCGCCAGTTTCACTTCCACCTGCCCGTCCACGTCCAGACACTCGCTCACCTTGGCCGGCAACACATTGCGAATGCTGCTGTTGACCGGCGGTTGCAGCACCAGCGAAACGTCGGCGGCGTTGATGCGGATGCGCAGTTGGGTGCCCAATTCGGCGTCGATGCCGCTGACCCACAGCCGCTGATCGCCAAGCGCCAACGCCGTCATGGCATAACGTTGATGATGCTCGATCACGCTGACGCGCAGCACGCTGCTCTGATCTTCACGCTGCAGCCACGGCCGCAGCGCACTGCTGGCCCAGACTTCTTCCAGCCCGCCGAATGCGCGCACTTCGCCGCGATCCAGCACCATCACCTGCTCGGCCAGGCGCAGGATCTCGTCCAGGCTGTGGCTGACGTAAAGGATGGGGATGTTGACGTCCTGCGCCAACCGCTCCAGATACGGCAATAGCTCGCGCTTGCGCGGCAGATCGAGCGAGGCCAGCGGTTCGTCCATCAGCAGCAGTTCCGGCGCGGTCAGCAGCGCTCGGCCGATCGCCACCCGCTGCTTTTCACCGCCGGAGAGCGTCAGCGGCAGCCGGTTCAACAACGGCCCGATGCCCAGCAGCTCGACAATGGTGTTGAACTGCGCGCGCATGCCAGCCGCCATGCCGTACTGCAGATTGCCGCGCACCCGATAATGCGGAAACAGCCGCGCATCCTGAAACACGTAGCCGATACGGCGCTTTTCCGGCGGCAGGCACTGGCCGGTGGCGGTATCCGCCAACGTGCGGCCGTTGAGCACGATGCGCCCCTGCTGCAGGCGAGTCAGGCCGCCGATGGCGTTGATCAGGGAGGTTTTGCCCGCGCCGGACAGGCCGAAAATCGCGGTGATGCCCTGCGCCGGTAAATCGGCGCGGACGTTGAGATTGAGATCGCCCAGCTGCTGCGAGAAATCCAGCTCCAGCATTTACACCCCCATCCGTTTGCGGCCCCAGCGGGCCAGCCATTCGGACACCATCAGCGAAGCCAGCGACAGCACGATGGCGATCGCACACAGGCGCGCGGCGGCGGCCTCCGCCCCCGGCGTTTCGATCAGCGTATACATCGCCAGCGGAATGGTGCGGGTTTCCCCGGGAATGTTGGAGACGAAAGTGATGGTGGCGCCGAACTCCCCCAGCGAGCGGGCGAAGGCCAGCACCACGCCGACAATGACGCCGGGCAGCGACAGCGGCAGCGTGATGGTGAAAAACACCCGCCACGGGTTGGCGCCCAGCGTGCGCGCCGCCTGCTCCAGCCGGGTATCCACCGCCTCCAGCGCCAGCCGGATGGCGCGCACCATCAGCGGAAACGCCACCACCGCCGACGCCAGCGCGGCGCCGCGCCAGCTGAAACTGAAGCTGAAACCGAACCAGTCGTACAGCCACTCGCCGATAACGCCGCGCCGCCCCATGGCGATCAACAGCAAATAGCCGACCACCACCGGCGGCAGCACCAGCGGCAGGTGAATGACGCCGTCCAGCAGCGCCTTGCCGGGGAAGCGGCAACGCACCAGCACCCAGGCCATCAGAATGCCGAACGGCAGGCTGCAGACCACCGCCAAACCGGATACTTTCAGGCTCAGCTCAACCGCCTGCCACTCGTACTCACTCAAAATCATTTACGCGGGGTGAATCCATAATGTTCGAAAATAGCGGCCGCTTCCGGGCTCTTCAGATAGGTATAGAAAGCGCTGACCGTCGGATTTTGACGATCTTTCACAATCGCCATCGGATATTCAACCGGTTTGTGGCTGTCTTCCGGGAAGACGCCCACCACTTTCACCTTGTCGCTGGCGACCGCGTCGGAGCCGTAGACGATGCCGAGCGGCGCTTCACCGCGCTCCACCAGCGCCATGGCGCTGCGCACGTTGTTGGCGCGCGCCAGTTTCGGCTCCAATGCGCTCCAGGCGCCCAGGTGTTCCAGCGCTTCCTTAGCGTAGATGCCGGCCGGCACATGATCCGGATCGCCCACCGCCAGGCGGCCGCCGTTGAGCAGCTTGGCCCAGTCGGTCTGCTTGTCGATGGCGATCTTATCTTGCTTATCGCTCTTGGCGGCGATCAGCACCAGTTCGTTGCCCAGCAGCGTGTAACGCGTGTCTTTCACCATCTGCTGCTTGTCGATGGCGTAATCCATCCACTGTTGGTCGGCGGAGATGAACAAATCGGCCGGGGCGCCCTGCTCAATTTGGCGCGCCAGCGTCGAGGACGAAGCGAAGGAGGAAACCACCTGCACGTCCTTGCCTTTTTGATACTGGGTGGCGATGTCTTGCAGCGCATTGGTCAGCGACGCGGCGGCGAACACGGTGATCTTTTCCGCCGCCGCAGCTTGAGCCATCAGACCCGATGCCAGAACGATCCCGCCAACCCATTTAGTCCATTGCTGTTTCATTGTTTTTCTCCGCAAGTTAACGTGCATTATCACTCTTCGTTATATAAAAAATAATATAACGTTGCGCGAAAGCTTGTCATGCGGTTTATCGGCAAAGCGTGAGATAACTTGAGGAATGCCCGCCGGGGGATGCCGGCGGGTATCGGGATGGGGAACGGTTAGTGCTGGGTGCGGTTTTCTTTCGAACGCCCCACTTTGGAGAAGACGTTGAACACTTCGCCAAAACCGTAGATCAGGCCGAGAATCAGTGCCATCACCACCGGCACCATCACCACGGCAAACAACAGACTTTTCAATAATTCCAACATGATAGCCTCGCTTAACTGCCCATTGAGCGGCAAATGCCTTTCACCGCATAAGGGTTATTCTAACCCAAAAAATCGACAAAACCGGAGTTATTTTAGCCAGCGGGGTGAAATTGTGATCGGCCAAACGTGCCCTTTCAGCCTCCCTCATCCTGGCGCGGGGTAATAGATCAACGGCGGCGCATAGCCGGCGGGCGCCGCCAGCCTGGCCTCCACACCGTATACCGCGCGAATGTTCTCCGGCGTCAGCGCCTGCCGCGGCGCGCCCGCCGCACAGATCCCGCCCCGCTGCAGCAGCGCGACCCGATCGCAATAACAGGCCGCCAGATTAAGATCGTGCAGCGTCACCACCACGCTGAGTTTCAGCCGCCGCAGCAAGGCCATAAACTGCTGCTGATGGGCGATATCCAGATGATTGGCGGGCTCGTCCAGCAGCAGCCACGGCGTTTGCTGCGCCAGCGCGCGCGCCAGATGCACCCGCTGCCGTTCGCCGCCGGACAGCCGCTGCCAATCGCGATCGGCCAGGTGACTGATGCCCACTTGCTCCATCGCCCTCCCGGCGAGGCGGCGATCCTCGGCGCCGAAACCGCGCCAGCGGCCGGTATGGGCCAGGCGCCCCAGCAGCACCGCCTCCTTCACCGGCAGCGCGAAGGCGCCGGGGGCGGATTGCTCGAGAAAAGCGATGCGCCTGGCGCGCTCGCGCCCGGAAAACGCGGTAATTTCGCGCCCTTCCAGCCAAACGCGGCCCCCGGCGGCGGGCTGCAGCCCGGCCAGCAGCTTGAGCAGCGTGGATTTACCGCTGCCGTTGACGCCGAGCACGCCGGTGACCTCACCGGGCAAGGCGCAGAAACTGAGATTTTCCAGCACCGTGCGGGCGCCCGTTCGCCAGCTCACCGCCTCGGCGCACAGGCCAGAGCGCGCTTTTTCAATCGTCATGCATTGACCTTCCGATACAGCAACAGCAGGAATACCGGCACCCCCAGCAGCGCCGTCAGCACCCCGACCGGCAGCTCGCGCGGGGCAAACAGCGTTCTGGCCAGCGTGTCCGCCGCCACGGCGAACAGCGCGCCGCACAGCGCACTGGCTGGCAACAACAGCCGATGCCGCGAACCGACCAGCCGCCGGGCGACGTGCGGCACCGTCAGCCCGATAAATCCCACCGCGCCGCTGAACGCGACGATCGCCGCCGTCAGCGCGGTGGTCGCCACATACAGCAGCAGCTTCAACGGAGCTACCGCCACACCCAGCGAAGCGGCGGTCACGCCGCCGAAAGCCAGCGCGTCCAGCTCACCGGCCCGCAGCCAACAAAGCAGCAGCACCGCCGCCAGCGCCAGCCCGCACAGCCCGACCTGCGGCCAGCGCGCGTCGCTGAACGATCCCAGCAGCCAGAACATCACGCCGCGCGTGGCGTTGGCGTCCGCCTGCCAGAGGGTGATCAGCGAAGTCAGCGCGGAGAGCAGCTGCGTCACCGCCACCCCGGCCAGAATAAACAGCGTGGACTCCCCCTGCAGCGAACGCCCGGCCAGCAGCATCACCAACGCAAACGCTCCCAGCGCGCCGATAAACGCGCCGCCGGACACCGACAGCAGGCCGCCCCCCAGCCCCAATACCAACACCGTTACCGCCCCCACACCGGCGCCGGAGGAGATCCCCAGCACCCAGGGATCGGCCAGCGGGTTGCGGGTCAGCGACTGCAGCACGGTGCCCGCCAACGCCAGCCCGGCGCCGGCCAGCGCCGCCAGCAGCGCGCGCGGTATGCGCAGCGACCAGATGATGCGCTGATACACTTCGGCATCGGTCGCCGCGCCGCCGCTGATGCCGAATACGTCGCGCCACGCGATCGGCGCAGGCCCCGACAAGGTGGCCCCCAGCAGGGCCAGCGGCAACGCCGCCGCCAGCAGCAACAGCCACGCCGCCTCACGACCGGGCAGTAACCGCAGGCTCATGCTATTTCCAGCCTGCAATCACATAGTCGTCCAACAGCTGCCATACCGTCCCCACCTCGCTGAAACCGGCCTGTCTGAGGGCCGCAAGCTGGAAGCCCACCGGCGTCGGCGGCGGCACCGGACGACCGGCGAACAGCGCTTCGCGCTCGGCCTGATAAGCGGCCAAGGCCGGCGATTGCAGCGCACCGGCGAACCAACGATCCCAATCCTCGACGCCGTTGTCCCAGGCGCGCTGTTGGGTCTGCTCATCATGCCGCTCCGCCAACGCTTTCAGCCGCGGATGGCGATGGTCATAGCGCTGATGATCGGCATTGAGGAACACGCCGCCGTCGGCCAGCAGCCCGGCGACGTTGCGGAACAGCGCCAGCTGCTGTTCCGGCATCAGCCAGTGCAGCGCCGTGCTGGACACCGCCGCCTGCGGCGCGGGGCCGGACAACGCGGAAAAACAGGCAGGATCCGCCAGATCGGCCTGCAGAATGCGGATCCGATCGCCGTACGCCGCCAACGCGCCGCGCGCCACCGCCAACAGCAGCGGATCGAGATCGATGGCGGTGACCCTGGCCTGCGGAAAGCGCTGCAAAATGCGCAGGCTTAGCGACCCCGGGCCGCAGGCCAGATCCACCACGTGAAAATCCTGGCCGGCGGCCAGCGCCAGCACGTCCAGCTGGGCGTTAAAACGCGCTTCGCGTTCAGCGATGTAGGCCGCCTGCTGGCGATCCCAGGAGTCCAGCAGCGAAGAGAATGAAACGGCAGTCATATCAAGGTTCCTTGTTGGAAAAAGTCGGCACCTGCGGCGGCAACGCCGCCAGGCCCCGAATCAAACGGCCCAGCGCCGCCACGGTGCGGGCGGAAGGGTCCATGTCGTAACCGGGAAGGATCACGTAGCGCCGCTGACGCACGGCGCGCAGCCTGGCGGTCAGCGGGTGATGTTCCAGAAAGGCGATCTTGTCGGCCGCGCTGTCGCCGAGACCGCCGCGCGGCAGATCGCCAAGCACGATCGCATCCGGATCGCGCGCGGCGATGACCTCCCAGGACACCGTCGGCCACAGCTCGGGCAGATCGCCGAACAGGTTCTCGCTGCCGACGCTGCGGCTCAGCAAGCCTGGCGCACCGCAGCAGCCGGCCACATAGGGCGTCTGCGCGCCGGCATACCACCACAACAGCCGCAAATGCGGCAGCTGTGCGCGCTGCGCCTCAAGCGCTCTCAGCTGCCCGCGCAGCCGCGCGATCAGCGCTTCACCGGCGCGGCTGGCGTTGAAAATGCGCGCCAGCTCCCTCAGCTCGGTGAAAATGTCTTCGAACGTCAACACGGCGGCAATCGCGCTTTGCTGGCCGCTGCAGGCGCCGGGAGAGAGGTAGGTGCCGATGCCCCATTCCGCCAGCCGCGTCCGATCGGGCGTTTCCGGGCTGTGCAGCCAGTAATAGCTGGCCGAATAGACAAAATCCGGCCGCATCAGCAGCAACGCTTCCGCCGTGGGCGGCGCCGGGCTGATGGGCGCCCGCAACGCATCGGCCGACACCGTCGGCGCGGGATCGCGCGCGCGGTCATACCCGACCACGCCGATCGCCCGGCCAGCCAGCCCCAGCGCCAGCAGGTTTTCCAGCGCCGGGTTGGCATAAACCAGCACCCGCTGCGGCACCTGCGGGTAATCGCGCATTGCTCCGCAATTGTGCAGGCTGACGGCATCGGCGGGCAGCGAAACGCCCCACATCAAGCCCAGGGCATACAGCAGCGAGTAAAACGAATGTTTCACGCCGTCAGAACCTGACCGACACGAAGGTTTCATAGCTGCGCGGCGGCGCGATCAGCGCCTGATCCGGGTAGGTGCGCTGATAGGCGTACAGCTGGTTGGTGGCATTGCGAATGCGAAAACCGACATCGACGATCGGCGTAAGCTGATAGTCCGCCGCCAGATCGAGCGTGGTGTACGCGCGCATCTTGCGCTGATTGGCGTCGTCGTTGTAACTGCTGCCGACGTAGCGCAGCGAAGAAGCCAACCCCAGGCGCGCCGTCGCCTGATAATGCACGCTGAGATTGGCGGTCCAGTCCGGGATATAGGCCGGGCGATTGCCGTTGTAGCTGCGCAGCGGGCTGCCGCCGCGATAGTCGTCGTAGCGGGCGTGCGTGTAGGCGGCGTTGCCGGCCAACTCCCAGCGATCGTCGGGGCGCAGCACCACGCCAAGCTCTAGGCCGCGCGACGTCTGCCTGCCTACCGCGTTCAACGCATCCGGCCGCTGCGCGTCAGGCACAAACAGGTTGTCCTTGCGCAGTTCGTACAGCGCCAGCGTCGCCTCGCCCTTGTTACCCCAGAACTGCCCTTTGGCGCCGGCCTCCCACTGGCGCGCCCGCGTCAACGGCAGGTCGGTCTGCGTTGGGCTTAGGAAGAACAGATCGTTGCCCGGCTCCTGGCCGGTGGTGTAGTTGGCGTAGAGCCTGAGGTTATCGGTCAATGCATAGCTGGGGCCCAGGCTCCAGGTGCTGAACACGTAGGTATGCGCGCGGCTCTCTTCCTGCGGCCCCTGGAAGCGCCAGTCCATGTTCATATGGTTGTAGCGCAGCTGGCCCAGCAACGCTAAACGCTCGGTCAGGCTGAAGCGATCCTCGAGAAAGGCGGCGTACTGGTTCTGGGTGACATGGCGCACCGGTGCGCGTTGGCGGTCGGTACCCTGAGCGAACGACTCTCTGGGCGGCGCGCCGAGCGGCACATCTTCCGAGCCGGGGAAGCCGTTGGAGTAGTACTGGAAATGCCGCTTGCTCAGGTCGAAGCCGACCAGCAACCGGTTATCGAAACCGGCGATGGCGCGATCGAACACCAGCGAACTGCGGTTGCCGATCAGATCGTCGTCATGCGCCAGGGCGCCGAAGGAGTCGCGGTTGACGTCGCCGAGCCGGGCCGCCGCCGCGACGCGAAAACGCTCGACGTTGCGCCATTCGCGAAAGCCGCTGTAGTAATAGAATTGGTTATGCCATTCCACTTCGGGCGTCATAAACCAGTCAAGACCGGCCTGAAATGCGGTGGCGTTGCTCTGGATGCGGCTGTCGGTCAGGTTGTTGTAATTGATGTCGCGCAGCTCGCCGGCGATGCGCCCGTCCAGCAGCGGCGTGCCGTAATAAGGGTTGTTGGTACGATTGAGCATGCGGTCCAGGCTCAGCGTCAACAGCGCATCGTCCGTCAGCTTAAACAGCAACGAGCCGGAAACCCGCTTCTGCCGATCGCGCTCGTCCTGCACGTTGCTGCCGCTGTCGTTGCCGCTGACGTCCAGCCGGTACGCCACCGCATCGTCCACCAGCGCACCGCCGGCTCCCAGATGCAAGCGCTGGCTGCGGTAGCTGCCGAGGCCATAATCGAGCTCGAACGGCTGGCGGCTGAAGGTCGGCCGCCGCGAGATCAGGTTGACGCTGCCGCCCGCTGCGCTCAGGCCGTTCAGCGCCGATCCCGGCCCGCGCAGCACCTCGATGCTGTCGTAATGCGCCGGATCGCCCAGCTGCAGCGTGCTGCCGGGCATTTCTACGCCGTTATACAGCCAGGCGATCGGCCGGAAACCACGGGCGGAAAAGTTATTGGATAACGTCGGCGAGGCCACGCCGGACAGGCCGGTGGCGTGCTCGACGGCGGCGGCCAGCGAGCGGTCGCCCCGCTGTTGGATCGCCCGCGCGCTGATGATGTCGACGCTGCGCGGCGTCTCCTGAGCGGTCAGCCCAAGCTGCGACGCGCTGCGGCTCACGGCGTTCAACGCATCGTAGCGCCCGGCGGGGGACGCCGCCTCCACGGTGAGATGTTCTTCGCATCCCGTGGCATTGCGGGCTTTATCGCAGTCGGCGGCGAAAGCCGACGGCGCCGCCAAGGCGCTGCCGACCCATGCGGCGGCAAGGCATAAAGATTTTCTGGGCGCGCTAAGACGCCGGCGTGTCGTACTCATGTGGAGCATCCCTGTGGTGAAATAAAAACCGGCCGCAGCCGGCGTAAAGCCTTATCGTTTTTCTGTTATGTTATATTATAACAATAAAGCAATACCAGTCTTTATTACCTCGCTCTCCAACGCACTGCGTTTGGCGCTTTGCCACCAAATCGGCGACAATAAGATTTTTGCCGCCGACAGGATGCGCTATGCAGGCCGAAATTCTTCTGACTCTCAAACTCCAGCAAAAGCTGTTCGCCGATCCGCGCCGCATCGCGCTGCTGAAACAGGTGCAGCACACCGGCTCCATCAGCCAGGGCGCCAAGCTGGCGGGCATCAGCTACAAAAGCGCCTGGGACGCCATCAATGAAATGAATCAGCTGGCGGAACAAACGGTGGTGGACCGCGCCACCGGCGGGAAAGGCGGTGGCGGCGCGCAGCTGACGCACTATGGCCAGCGGCTGATCCAACTGTATGACCTGCTGGGCCAGGTGCAGCAAAAAGCCTTCGACGTGTTGCAGCAGGACGATCTGCCGCTCGACAGCCTGCTGGCGGCCATCTCGCGCTTTTCGCTGCAAACCAGCGCGCGCAATCAGTTTTTCGGCACCGTGATCGAACGCGATCATCAGCAGGTGCAGCAGCATCTGGCGATTTTGTTGAACGACGGCAGCACCCGTCTGACGGCGGCCATAACCCAGCAAAGCGCCGACCGGCTGCAGCTGGCGCC
The DNA here is from genome assembly GCF_059740205.1 of Serratia sp. LTN-2. NCBI lineage: Bacteria > Pseudomonadati > Pseudomonadota > Gammaproteobacteria > Enterobacterales > Yersiniaceae > Serratia > Serratia sp. LTN-2. Next base: position 662,283 of record NZ_JCAXDO010000002.1, read on the forward strand.
CGGCAAAGAGGTGCTGGCGCTGATCAAGGCGCCCTGGGTGCGATTAAGCGTCGATGCGGCCGATAACGCCGACGCGGATAACGCCCTCGCGGGCGTGGTAGCCGCCATTCAGCCGGGCGCCGAACACAGCGAGGTGCTGGTGACGCTGGCGGGCGGCGAAACCCTGTGCGCCACGCTGACGACGACGGAGCTGCAGCGTCTGCGGCTGAGCGTCGGCGACGCCGTACACGCCCTGTTCAACGCCGATCGCGTGATTGTCGCCACGTTGTGTTAAGCGCAACGTAACGTTGCGTTTTTGTTGATTGACATCCCCCTGCAATGCGCCTATTTCTAAGGCAAATAATTGCAAAAAAAGGAACAGGTGATGTCGTCGTTGCACATTTCGCAAGGTTCATTCCGCTTAAGCGATACCCGCATCCTGACGCTGGACGCGCTGGCGATCCAGGCCGGCGACAGCTGGGCCTTCGTCGGCGCCAACGGCAGCGGCAAATCCGCCCTGGCGCGCGCGCTGGCTGACGAACTGGTTCTGCTGAGCGGCGAGCGCCGCAGCGATTTTCAACATGCGGTGCGCCTTTCCTTCGAGCAGCTGCAGAAAATGGTCAGCGACGAATGGCAACGCAACAACACCGACCTGCTCAGCGCGGACGAAGACGACACCGGCCGCACAGCGGCGGAGATCATTCAGGAAGAGGTGAAAGACGCCGCTCGCTGTGAGCGGCTGGCCGCGCAGTTCGGCATCACCGGCCTGCTGACGCGCCGCTTCAAATACCTGTCTACCGGCGAAACGCGCAAGACCCTGCTGTGCCGGGCGCTGATGCCCGAGCCCGACCTGCTGATCCTCGACGAACCCTTCGACGGACTGGACGTGCACTCACGCGCGCAGCTCGCCGCGCTGCTGAGCGAGCTTTCCGCCCAGGGCCAAACCCTGGTGCTGGTGCTCAACCGTTTTGACGAGATACCGGACTTTGTCCAGCAGGTAGGCGTGCTGGCTGACTGCACCCTGACCAGCCGCGGGCCACGCCGGCAGGTGATGGCGGATGCGCTGGTGGCACAGCTGGCGCACAGCGAAAATCTCAGCGGGCTGGCCCTGCCGGAGACCGAGGATCCGACACAGAAGATCGCCCTGCCGACGGATCGTCCGCTGATCGTCCTGCGCGACGGCGTGGTCAGTTATGACGATCGGCCGATCCTCAACCACCTCAATTGGCAGGTTAATCCCGGCGAACACTGGCAGATCGTCGGCCCGAACGGTGCCGGCAAATCCACCCTGCTCAGTTTGATCACCGGCGATCATCCGCAGGGTTACAGCAACGATCTGACGCTGTTCGGCCGCCGGCGCGGCAGCGGGGAAACCATCTGGGAAATCAAACGCCATATCGGCTATGTCAGCAGCAGCCTGCATCTGGATTATCGCGTCAACACCAGCGTGCGCAACGTGGTGCTGTCAGGGTTCTTCGATTCGATCGGCATTTATCAGGCGGTTTCGGATCGTCAGCGGCAACTGACCGAACAATGGCTGGCGCTGCTCGGGCTCGACGGCGCCCACGGTGACGCCCCGTTCCACAGCCTTTCCTGGGGCCAACAGCGGTTGGCGCTGATCGCCCGCGCGCTGGTGAAGCATCCGGCGCTGCTGATCCTCGACGAGCCGCTGCAAGGCTTGGATCCGCTCAATCGCCAACTGGTGCGCCGCTTCATCGATGTGCTGATCGGCCAGGGCGCCACCCAGTTGCTGTTCGTCTCGCACCATGCCGAAGACGCGCCGCAGTGCATCACTCATCGCCTCAGCTTCGTGCCCGATGGCGAGGGCGGCTACGGCTACCAACATCAGCGGCTGGCGGCAGCCTCCATCTAGAACGTGGCGGAAACATATCCGGCAACACTTCACCGCAGCACATCACATTTGGCCTTTTATCATAGAAAGAAAGAAGGCCATTTTCTGGAGACGCCATGTCCGCTGCGTTGATTATCATCGACCTGATCGAGGATCTGATCGGGCCCAAAGGGCGCGCCAACCACTGCCGCGAACAGGTGGCGGCGACCCACCTGCTCGCCAACGTCAATGCCGCCGCGGCCTATGCCCGGGTGCGAAAAATCCCGGTGATTTGGGTCCGGGTGGGATTCGCCGACGATTATCACGACATTCCGCCCCACTCGCCGCTGTTCAACCATCTCAAACAGATCGGCGCGCTGCGGTTAAACAGCCCGGGCTGCCGCTGGTCGCCCGAACTGCATCAGGAAGAGAGCGATCTGCAGTTTGAAAAAACGGCGGTGAGCGCTTTCTCCGGTAACAATTTGTTAGCCTGGCTGCGCCAGCATCGGTGCCATCATCTGCTGCTGGCGGGCGTCAGCACGCCGCTCGCCATCGAGAGCACTGCGCGTCAGGCGCACGACGCCGGTTTCCAGGTGACCGTGCTGCAAGACCTGTGCGCGGCCCCCACGCAGGAGATCCACCAGCAAAGCCTCGATACCTTGCAAAACCTGGCCGAAATCACCCGTTCGCAGGCCTGGATGAAAGGCTAACCCGCGTTGTCGCCGGTCGTGTGGGCCGGCAACATGCACAAATCCATCACTGCCCCGACCTTTAGCGTCATTCTGGTGTGCTACTATCCGCTTTAGCGCTCAATTTCGCCATCATCGCACGCCGCAAAGGCGCTGAGCGCCGTGTACATATTTTAAAGGGACATATTATGTGGGGCGTTCTGGCTGCTTCGTTATTTTTCTTGCCGTATAACCGGCTGATAGCCTGGGTGATCCTGGCCGCCTCGGCGGGCATGGGGCTTTATCATGGGGTGCTGACGCCGCTCAGCCTGAGTTATCTGCTGGCGATCGTGGCGCTGGCGGGGTTGCGTCACCATTTTCGCGCGCAACGCAATCTGGCAATCGCGCTGGAAGGGTTGGTGGTCGCCGGCTGCGTGGCGCTGTTCTTGCATCTGGTACCGGGCATCCACAACCAGCTGATGATCGACGGCGAAAAAGCCGGCCCGCTCAGCGCGCCGTTCACCATGTATTACAACTTCGATAAGGCAATGGTGCCTTTCCTGCTGTTCGCCTGCTTGCCAACGCTGTTCAGAACCGATAAACCGGAAAAAAACGCCGCCTCGGGTTCCTGGATTGCATTGATCGTCAGCGTACCGGCGCTGTTGCTGTTGGCCGTAGCGCTGGGCGGTTTAAAAATCGAACTGCATGCGCCCGCCTGGATCCTGCCGTTCGTGATGGCGAACCTGTTCTTCGTCTGCATGGCCGAAGAAGCGCTGTTTCGCGGCTACCTGCAGCAACGTCTCAGCCAATGGCTGGGCGCCTGGCCGGCGCTGATCGTCGCCGCCCTGGTGTTCGGCGCCGCGCATCTGGCCGGCGGCATGCTGATGGTGATCTTCGCCACCCTGGCCGGGTTGATCTACGGCCTGGCGTGGATGTGGAGCGGCCGCCTGTGGGTGCCGATTCTGTTCCACTTCGGGCTTAACCTGACTCACCTGCTGTTCTTCACCTACCCGCTGTATCAGCACCCTTAACGCCCGACGCCGGCAGAGATCTCCTCTCTGCCGGCCAAGCGGGTGAAAACGCTATCATCAACATCGCACCACAACGTCTCGAGCCACTCAACAATCAGCCTCTGTCCGCAAGTCGGGTGCTTTCCGTCGAAGTGTAAACGATTCCATTTTTCGCGTTAGATCACCTTTTTGTCGCCGTAGCCATGCTATCTTTTTGCGCATTGTCCTCTCCCTGTTCAGCAACGGGCGTATCAAGACGGCAGTTGGAAGCGATTACACCCTCGTCGACGCCAAGAAAGGAACCGTATGACGGAATTCAACCCTATC
>NZ_JCAXDO010000002.1:667668-667977 GCF_059740205.1 Serratia sp. LTN-2
CGGCGCGGCAGCGCCCTGCTGATCGACTGCCGCTCGCTGGAAACCCGTGCGGTGCCGATGCCGGACAACGTCGCGGTGGTGATCATCAACTCCAATGTGCAACGCGGGCTGGTGGACAGTGAGTACAACACCCGCCGCAAACAGTGCGAAGAAGCAGCGCGTTTCTTTGGCGTCAAGGCGCTGCGCGACGTCAGCCCCGAACAGTTCGAAGCGCGTCAACATCAGCTGGATCCGCTGGTGGCCAAACGCGCGCGCCATGTCATCAGCGAGAATGCCCGCACGCTGGCGGCGGCCGACTCGCTGGCGGCC
>NZ_JCAXDO010000002.1:668160-681996 GCF_059740205.1 Serratia sp. LTN-2
CAGGATCTCGTGGAGACGGTGCGTGCCGCCGTGGCGCACGAGTATCCGCGGCAAACCGGCGGGCTGCGGGAAACCTTCTATGTTTGCCAGGCTTCGCAAGGCGCCGGCCCATGCTGACGGCAACGGCGGCAGCCGCCCCCGATGGGCAGCCTTACCAACTGACGCAGTTGCAAAACGCTGGCGGCATGACGGTGACGCTGATGGACTGGGGCGCCACCTGGTTGTCCGCCGTCTTGCCGCTCAAATCCGGTGAAAAGCGCGAGCTGTTGCTGGGTTGCCACAGCCCGGCGGACTACCAACGACAGGGCGCCTATCTGGGCGCCACCGTCGGCCGTTACGCCAACCGCATCGCCAACGCCAGTCTGTCCATCGGCGGGAAACCCCATGCGCTGGCCGCCAATCAGGGCGCCCACCAGCTGCACGGCGGCCCCGACGGTTTTCATGCCCGCCGTTGGCGCCGGGTACAGCATGATGCGCAGCAGGTCTGCTATGCGCTGCATTCAGCGGATGGCGATCAGGGCTTCCCCGGCAACCTCGACGTGCAGGTTTGCTACCGCCTGACTCACGACAATCGTTTAGAAATCAGCTATCTGGCGCAGGTCGATCGCCCCTGCCCGGTCAACCTGACCAACCACGCCTATTTCAACCTGGACGGCGCCGACGCCGACGCCCGCGCCCAGCGGCTGCAGCTGTTCGCCGATCGCTATCTGCCCGTCGACGCCGAGGGCATTCCCTGCGCCGGGCTGACGGCGGTGGACGGCAGCGGCATGGACTTTCGCCAGCCGAAAACGCTGCTGCAGGATTTTCTGCGCGATCGCGACCAGCAGCGGGTCAAAGGTTACGATCACGCATTTCTGCTGCACCGTACCTGCGGCGCGCTGGAGTGTCCGGCGGCCCATTTATGGTCCGCCGACGGGCAAGTGCAGATGAGCGTGTTTACCGACGCGCCCGCGCTGCAACTCTACAGCGGTAATTATCTGGCGGGCACGCCGGCGCGCGACGGCGGCAGCTACGCCAACCACGCCGGCCTGGCGCTGGAAAGCGAATTTTTGCCGGACAGCCCGCACCATCCTGAATGGCCGCAGCCGGACTGCTGGCTGCAACCGGGGAACCGCTACCGCAGCGCCACGCATTATCAGTTTTATCCTATCTGACCCGCCACGCCCCTCGCCGTGCGGCCGGGGGCGATTTGTTATAAATGCTTACCTTTTAGCGCTCTCCCCCCGCCGGCACCCACCTTTCCTTATTCCAAAGTGCGCACTACACTCAGGCTACCGTGATAAGCACAACACCTTGTGCAACGTCACAATTTTCGGCCGATGGCGGCCAATCAATAGCTGAAGGAACACCTATGCGTCTGATTACTGCACTCCCATTGCTGGCGGGCTTAATGTTGAGCACCAATCTGATGGCGGCCGACGCGACGACGGCGACGAAAACGCCTTCGCCGGCGCAGGCGGCCCAGCAGAAACGCATGACCGATTGCAACCAGCAAGCATCCACCAAGTCGCTGAAAGGCGCGGATCGCTCTACCTTTATGAGCACCTGTCTGAAATCTGAAGGCACCGCCGCGACGGGCAAAACCCTGACGCCGCAGCAGCAGAAAATGAAAGCCTGCAACGCCGACGCCAAGACCAAGAATCTGAAGGGCGACGCGCGTAAAACCTTCATGAGCAACTGCCTGAAAAAATCGGCCTGATTTACCCCACGCCACGGCGCGCACGAAGCGATTTCGGCGCGCCGTTTCTCCCTCGCAGCGCCAGCCTGAACGATTCAGCTTTTTCCTTTCGCCAGCCCTTACTTTGCGGCAAGAAATTGGCTATGGTTAGACACTATCGATTGCCGAGCCCCGGCCCGCGGCAATATAATGATTTTCGTTATCATTGAAATGTCAGATTATTAAGGAGTTAAGCTATGGCTGTAACTAAGCTGGTTCTGGTGCGTCACGGCGAAAGCCAGTGGAACCAAGAAAACCGCTTCACCGGTTGGTATGATGTTGATCTGTCCGACAAGGGCCGTACCGAAGCGAAAGCAGCAGGCAAGCTGTTGAAAGATGAAGGCTTCACTTTTGACTTCGCTTACACCTCCGTACTGAAGCGCGCGATCCACACCCTGTGGAACATCCTCGACGAGCTGGATCAGGCCTGGTTGCCGACCGAAAAATCCTGGAAGCTGAACGAACGTCACTACGGTGCGCTGCAGGGTCTGAACAAAGCGGAAACCGCTGAGAAATACGGCGACGAGCAAGTGAAACAATGGCGTCGCGGCTTCGCGGTGACCCCGCCGGAGCTGACCAAAGAAGACGAACGTTACCCTGGCCACGATCCGCGCTACGCTTCGCTGACCGAGCAAGAGCTGCCGCTGACCGAAAGCCTGGCGCTGACCATCGATCGCGTTATTCCTTACTGGGACGAAGAGATCCTGCCACGCATCAAGAGCGGCGAGCGCGTGATCGTTGCGGCGCACGGCAACTCGCTGCGCGCGCTGGTGAAATACCTGGATAACCTGAGCGAAGACGAAATCCTCGAGCTGAACATCCCAACCGGCGTGCCGTTGGTGTATGAGTTCGACGAGAACTTCAAACCCATCAAACGTTACTACCTGGGCAACGCCGACGAGATCGCTGCAAAAGCGGCGGCCGTGGCGAACCAGGGCAAAGCGAAGTAATTTCGCCCGTTCCCGGTAACGAAAAAGCCCCCGGTTTTCACCGGGGGCTTTTTTATTTCTGCTGCTGCGCCATCGCCTCGTTCACCGCCTCCAGCCGCTCCTGCATCGCCGGATGAGTGCTGAGCCAGGCCGGCAGCGCCCAGCCATCGTTCGTTTCTCGTTCAGGCGCCTGCGCCAATGCGCGGTAGATTGCCGCCATTTCCGCCAGCGAACGCCCCTGCCGCTGCATTTGCGCGATGGCGAAGCCATCCGCCTCGCGCTCCATCCCGCGGGAAAACTGCATCTCATTCACGAAGGACGCGGACTGCAGCAGCGTGTCGCCAATGCCGCTGACGTCGCCGGTCATCCACATCAGCGTCAACGCCACCAGTGACGAGCGCACCAGCATGCGCATCGAGTGGCGATGGGCATGATGCCCCATTTCGTGCAGCATCACCGCCGCCAGCCCATCGTCGTTTTTCGACAACGCAACCAGCCCATCGCTGATCACCAGCGTGCCGTCCGGCAACATAAAGGCGTTTGGCGCACCGGGCGCCGCCATCAGTTTCAGCGACAGCGGCGTGCGCTCCTGGCGCATTTCGGCCGGCATCACCTGCCGGAACAGTTGCTGCAACGCCCGTTGCCGCTCGGCCGGAAGTGCAGAGGGCTTGAAGCCGCTCTGGCTCAAAAACGTCTGCGTGTGTTCGCCCAGCGTCTGTTCCACCGAGGTGGGGATACGCATGGCGATCTCGCTGCTCGCCCACGGCAACACCACGTAAACGTAAGCCACGACCGCCAGCAGCGTCATCAGCAGCGCCAGCGCGACGCCGCGTTTGTGGCGCTCCAGGCGATGCACCCAACCCGGCGGACGGCGCTGATAAAACCAGCGGCGGAAGGCCGCGTCGTCGTCCGGCACAAACCGCCCGCCGCCTTTGAAGGTCAGCATCAAAGGAATCGTGCCCAGCGCGTCAGAAACGGCGATATCCGCCAAGGGAATGTAGCGCTGCTCATCCTGCCGCTGCAGCGTTACGCCCTCGCCGCTTTCGTTCACCAGCAGGCGGGCCGCTTCGCGCGCGGCCCGCCCCGGCAACTGGTAGGCGCCCTCGAGGATCATCGGCGCCTCAGAAACTGCCGCCCAGATCCAGCGCCTGCACCGCCTCTTCGGCCACCGCGCTGTTGGCGGTTTCCTGATGCGCCGTGATGTCCAGCAACGCCAGATCGCCTTCAACCGCCGTGCATTCCGCCAGATAACGGGCGTGGCGCACTTCCGCCACCGGCACCGCGAAACCGAGCGAAAACAGGGTGATCAGGGTATTGGTGATCAGCAGCCCCATATACGGCAGCGTTTGCATGGAAGAACGCAGTTTGATGTTGCCGTTCAACGCCGTCTGGTTAAACAGATAGTTGCGTTGGGCGACAACCTGATAGCTGCCGGCGATCAAGGCACCAATCAGCAGCACCACCATCATCAGCAGCAGGCTGCCAATATTCTCCAGCACCAGCAAATCGGCAGTTTCATTCGTCAATATACCCATCAATACCATTTGGTACAGGGACAGGATGAACGACCCCATGCACACCAGCGCTGCCAACATGAATGGCAGGAAAATGAGCAGGCCGATCAAGGCAAATTTGATAAAGGCCGACTTTTTCAGCTCGGCAATAAACGGCGTGCGGCCGAAGAACAGATTATTGACGTACAGATCGTGCTGCAGCGCGCTAATAATACCGTTGACGGCGGCGAATGCCGGCACGGCCAACAGCAGCGTCAACACCAACATCAGACTGATGGCGTTGATGCTGTCAAAACCGCTGCCAATGCTGAGTAAAATGATTAAGCCGGCATAAAGCCCGATAATCAGCAATAGCGGGCAGAACAGCAACGCCCAATAAGCGCGCCCGGTGCGACAGACATAATTAAAACGCACGCCGCGATAGCTCGACATAATCGCATTGTAGCGCCAGCTGCGGATAACGATCCACGGCAGCAGGGCAAGCAGCACCAGCAAAGCCAGCAGCCCTAGCAGTGGCGTCACCGCCAGCAGGATATAAAACACGATGATGCCGCCGATCACCAACAGCCGCCCTTTCAGAATTTGCAGCGGTTGCGCATGGTAATCGAAACGATCGCCGTCCAATTCCGTGTTGCCGTAGAAATAACGACGGCGACGCACCGTCGCCCAGGCGGAATAGATGCCCAGGGTCACGATGGTCAATAATGCGTTGACCAACCAAATAGCGAAGTACTCGCCACCTTTCCCATGGAATTTAATTCTGTGCAGCCCCAGCGACTGCGAGGTATTGCTTGTCATAATTCTTTCGTCCTGAAAGGAATAGGTCATGCCGCTCCCCACTTATTAGTCATGTGGGGTTTGCGGAATAAAAAAGCGTCTTATATAAGCACAATGCCGCGAGCAGTGACAATGACTCTTTTATTAAATAGGAATAATGCGAAGGCGGCTGCTTAATGATTTAATTGGCCTGTTAACTGTAAGCCTTAAATTAGCCGGCGGCAGGGAGGAACACAGTGGCTGGAAAAAACAAGGGCCCGCGGCCGGGCCCTTCTCATATTGGCGATTAACCGCGGCGCGCTTTCACCGCCGCCGCCAGATCGCGCAGCACGGTTTCGGTGTCCTGCCAGCCGATGCAGCCGTCGGTTACGCTCTTGCCGTAAACCAGCGGTTCGCCGCTTTCGAGGTTCTGGTTGCCTTCCACCAGGTGGCTTTCGATCATCACGCCGATAATCGCTTTTTCACCGCCGCCAATCTGCCCGCAAACGTCCGCGCTCACGTCCATCTGCTTTTTGAACTGTTTGCTGCTGTTGGCGTGGCTGAAGTCGATCATCACCTGCGCCGGCAGCCCGGCCTTGCTCAGGCCGGCTTTGACGTCTTTCACATGCGCCGCGCTGTAGTTCGGCTCTTTGCCGCCGCGCAGGATAATGTGGCAGTCGCCGTTGCCGCTGGTGTTAACGATCGCCGAGTGGCCCCACTTGGTTACTGACAGGAAGCAGTGCGGCGCGCCGGCAGCGTTGATGGCGTCGATCGCCACCTTGATGGTGCCGTCGGTACCGTTCTTGAAGCCGACCGGGCAAGAGAGGCCGGAGGCCAGTTCGCGGTGCACCTGCGACTCCGTGGTGCGCGCGCCGATGGCGCCCCAGCTCATCAGATCCGCCAGATACTGCGGCGTGATCATGTCGAGGAATTCGCCGGCGGCCGGTAGGCCGCTGTCATTGATTTCCACCAGCAGTTTGCGCGCCAGGCGCAGGCCGTCGTTGATGTTGAAGCTGTTGTCCATCTGCGGATCGTTGATCAAGCCTTTCCAACCCACGGTGGTGCGCGGTTTTTCGAAGTACACGCGCATCACCACTTCCAGCTCGCCCTTCAGCTCTTCACGCAGCGCCAGCAGACGCCCCGCGTACTCTTTGGCGGCTTGGGTATCATGGATAGAGCAAGGGCCAATCACCACCAGCAGGCGATCGTCGCTGCCGCGTAGGATATTGTGAATTGCGCTGCGGGCCTGGGACACCGTCTTTGCCGCGCGTTCAGTGGCCGGGAATTTCTCCAGCAAAGCCACCGGCGGCAGGAGTTCCTTAATATCATTAATGCGTAAATCGTCGTTTTGGTAATTCATAGCTTTTCCATTCGGTATCGTGGGGTCTTTCGCAGTGCGTAACGGTGTAGATCCCAACAATCTAGCCTGTGAGAATGGCGCTGTAAATCACCTTTGCCCCCCGCCGCTGGAACCGCCAAATTAACAGCAGATTGTGCTGTTTCATCAGGGGAGCGCAGAGCCTCCTTTTTCGCTATGCTAGCGATCGGAATATAAAGTGACCCGAGTTGAACATGCCCTCTCTGTTATTAGTTGATGACCACCCGGTGGTTCATGTCGCACTGGAAGCGGCGCTAATGAAATCAGCCCGCCCCTACCGCCTGCAGGCGGCGCAGGACGACGTTCAGGCGCTGGCCCTGCTGGCCGAGGCCGCTTTCAGCCTGGTGATCCTGGATATCGGCCTGCCGCAGGTCGACGGGCTGCAGCTGTTGAAAAAAATCCGCCGCCGCTACCCGCAGCAGCCGATCCTGATCTACACCGCGCAGGAAGCCGAGGTCTATGCGCGCATGGCCCATGCCGCCGGCGCCAACGGTTTCGTCAATAAAGGCAGCTCGCTGGCGCACCTGGTACAGGCGATCGAGCAGGTGCTGGACGGAGAAACCCACTTCCCCGCCGCCGCGCTGACCGAAGAAGCGCCGACGGCGGACGGCGGGCAGCTCACGCCCAAGGAGCTCGAGGTGCTGGGTTTGCTGAGCCAGGGACTGTCCAACCTGCAGATCGCCGACCTGCTGCACATCAGCAACAAGACCGTCAGCACCCACAAGAAAAATATCCAGCGCAAAACCGGCGCCGGCAACCTGCTGGAACTGGCGGCGGTGTTTAAAGAGTTGGCACCATGATGCGCCGCGCCCTGCTGCTGCTGTTGCTGTGGTGCGGCCTGGCGCAGGCGGCGGAACCGGTGCGCTATCAGCTGGTCAGCAACCTGAATACCCCCGAGAACATGCTGATCGTCGGCGAGAAGAACCCCTGGCGCGATCGTACGCTGCGCGTCGGCATCATCAGCGAGAACACCAGCCCGTACAACATCATCGTGGACGACGATCTGTACGGGCTGAACGCCGACTACCTCGGCTATATCCAGCAGGTGACCGGCATCCGCTTCGCCATTTACGGCTTCGCCGACCTGACGCAGCTGGAGCAGGCGCTGCACGACGGTAAGGTCGATCTGCTGTACGGCATCCCGCATAGTGAGGCGCTGCACGGCCTGGAAATCTCCCAGCCCTATTACGTCAGCAACCTGCGCGTATTGCGCGATCGCAGCAACGATCGGCCGGTGATGCTCAATTCCGCCAACGCCCGCGTCGCGATCGGCGCGCTGACCGACATGCAGTCCGGCGGCGCCCTGCAGGCGGTGGCGTCGCAGATCCAGCGCTACGACAACAACCTGCAGGCGGTCTATTCGCTGCTCAACGGCAGCAGCGACTACTTTATCGCCGACGAGGCCAGCGCCAGCTTTATCATCGACCAGCTGCAGCTCGGCCAGCTCTATCAGATTGAAAGCAACGAGAACCTGGGCAATCTGTCCTTCGTGTTCGCCGCCGCCGACCCACGGCTGATAGACACGCTGGACACCGCCATCGCCGACGCGCCGATGGAACTGATGAACGCCCTGCAGAGCCGCTGGAGCAAAAAGATCCCCAGCTACCTCGACACTGGCAATGCCGATCTGACAACGATGGAGAAAAACTGGGTGGCGAGCCACCGCGTGGTTTACTACGCCGCCATCGAGAACAACTTCCCGTTCGCCTATCGCGGTTCCGACGGCCAGCCGCGCGGCTACGCCATCGATATTCTCAACATCATCGCGCAAAACACCGGGCTGCGTTTCGCGCCGCTGTGGGCGCGCAACGCCGAGCAAGCCGATCAGCTGGTGCAGTCCGGCCAGGCCAGCTTCCGCGCCGCCCTGCCGCTGGCGCGCGGCGTCAAGGCGCGCTACGGCGCCAGCATGCCCATCCACCGTTCGCTGTGGGGCGTTTACGTCGGCCAGTACGCCAACGGCATCTCGACCTGGAACGATCTGGCCGGTAAGCGCATCGGCGTGCTGCAGGGCGATTTGGCTCAGGGGCTGGTGCCAGAGCGGGAACAGACCATCAGCTTCGCCGACAGCAAATCCATGTATGACGCGCTGGCCAACGGTCAGCTGGATGCGTTGGTGGATAACGTCATCTCCGCCAACTTTTTGGCGCTGTCGCGCTATTCCGGCGCCATCAAGCTGGCCTTCGCCGCCAACAACATTCCCTATCCGGTGGCCTTCGGCGTGCGCCGCGATCAGCCGCTGCTGTTGGCGATCCTCGATAAGAACCTGATGCAGATCCCGGCGGACACTCTGCAATCGCTGCGCGACGAATGGATCGTCGATCGCAGCAACCTGATAGACGCGGTGAACGACAACCGCATGCCGCCGCAAACCACCTGGCTGCTGGCGCTGCTGGCCGCCGCCACCGTGCTGCTGCTGGCGCTGACGCTGCGCCGTTTCATGCTGCAGCGCCGAGAAAAACGCGAACGCGAAGAGCTTGAGCAGGCGCGCCGCCGCGCCGAAGCGGAAAACCGCATGAAGAGCAAATTCCTCGCCACCGTCAGCCACGAACTGCGTACGCCGATGCACGCCATTCTCGGCCTGCTGGAGCTGGAACTCAAACGCCAGCCGGCGCCGGAAGGCCTGCCGGTGATTTACAGTTCGGCCTCTTCGCTGCTCAACCTGCTCAACGACCTGCAGGATCACGCCCGGCTGGAAACCGGTTCGCTGACGCTGGCGCCGAAACCGGTGGCGCTGCGCCCTTGGGTCGCGCGCATTGACGCTCTCTACCGGCCGCTGATCGGCGAACGGCCGCTGACGTTGAGTGTGGTGGCGGATCCGGCGCTGCCGGAGGCGGTGGTCATTGATGGTGAGCGTTTACTTCAGGTAGCTAACAACCTGATAAACAACGCGATAAAGTTTACGCCACGCGGTGCCATTCAGATCGGCGTCGGCTGGCGCGCGCAGGATGAGCTGCGGGGGGAATTGCATCTGACGGTGAACGACAGCGGCTGCGGCATCGCCGCCGATGAGCTCGGCAAGCTGTTCCAACCGTTTTACCGCGCGCGCGGCGCGCAGCGCATCTCGGTGCAAGGCACGGGCCTGGGGCTATCGATCTGCAAGGAGATCGTCGAGCAGATGGGTGGCCGCATCGAGCTGCAATCGCAGCCTGGCATCGGCACCCGCGTCGAGGTAGCGATACCGGTTGAGCTGAGCGGCGCGTCGCCGGTTGTCGCCCCGGAGGAGCGGCCCCTCGCCCTACCGTCTTCCTCGTTGCGTACCGCGTTGATCGACGATCACCCCACCAATCTGTTGCTGATGGAGCGCCAGTTGCGCCATTTCGGGCTGCAGCCCGCCCGCTTTGAGCAAGGTTATGCGCTGCTGAAGGCCCAGCGTCGTCAGCCGTTCGATCTGTTGTTTATCGACTATAACATGCCGCGCCCCGACGGCCTGACGCTCGCCAGGCTGATCCGGCACGACGAACAGCGGCTGCAACGCGCGCCTTGCCGCATCGTGCTCTGTTCGGCGGATGTGCAGGAGTTCACCCGCATCCCGCCTGCGCTGGTGGCGATCGACCACTTCCTGACCAAGCCGATTTCACTGGCGGCGATCGGCCAGATACTGGTTCAGCAACCGCAGGCTCAGGAGGAAAAGTCAGTCCTTACTGACTTACAGCAAACGCTGGCAGAGATGGCGGGTGAGGATTGCACCATGATGCAGCGGCTGGCGCAGACGCTCAGCGATACGCTGCGGCAAGACCGCCAGCGGCTCGCGGGCGCCGTCGCCGCAAACGACTGGCAGCACCTGGAGCAGGCGGCACACCGCATCAAGGGCAGCCTGCTGATGCTGCAGCTGCCGGAAGCCGCGCAGCTGTGCCAGCAGCTGGTGGAAACCGCACGCCGGGGCGAGCTTGCCGGCGCCGCTTATACTAAATTAGAGGCGTTAGTGGCGCAGATATTGCCGGAGCTGGATGCCCTGCTCACTGCCGTCCCCTCTTTCGCTATGCATAAGGATGAATAATGTCGGACACTCCACACCAACACCTGCCGAAAGACAGTAATAGTAAACGCCTACTGACCGCTTTTTTAGTCACCGCCGTCTTTATGGTGGCCGAAGTGATTGGCGGTCTCTGGTCAGGCTCGCTGGCGCTGTTGGCCGACGCCGGCCACATGCTGACCGATGCCGCCGCGCTGCTGGTGGCGCTGATGGCGGTGCACTTCTCCCAACGTAAACCTAACGCGCGCCACACCTTCGGTTATCTGCGTCTGACTACGCTGGCGGCCTTCCTCAACGCCGCGGCGCTGCTGGTGATCGTGGTATTCATCCTGTGGGAGGCGATACAGCGTTTCTTTGAACCGCAGCCGGTGATGGGTACCCCGATGCTGATCATCGCCATAGCGGGGCTGCTGGCTAACCTGTTCGCCTTCTGGCTGCTGCATCGCGGCAGCGAAGAGAAGAACATCAACGTGCGCGCCGCCGCGCTGCATGTGCTGGGCGATCTGCTCGGCTCGGTGGGCGCCATCGCCGCCGCCATCGTTATTCTCGCCACCGGCTGGACGCCGATTGACCCGATCCTGTCGGTGCTGGTCTCCTGTCTGGTGCTGCGCAGCGCCTGGCGGCTGCTGAAGGAAAGCTTCCACGAGCTGCTGGAAGGCACGCCGCAGGAGGTCGATATCGCCAAGCTGCAAAAAGATCTGTGCCTGAACATCCCGGAAGTGCGCAACATCCATCACGTGCACGTCTGGCAGATCGGCGAACAGAAGCTGATGACGTTGCATGCACAGGTGATCCCGCCGCATGACCACGATGGGCTGTTGCAACGCATTCAGGCTTATCTGTTGGAGCACTACAAGATTGGCCACGTGACCATTCAGATGGAATACCGGCACTGCGAGACGCCGGACTGCGGCATCAACCGGGCGCCGGAGCCGAGTGAACACTCACATGCCGAAGCGCACTCCCACCTGGGACATCGCCATTAAGCCAAGAGGGCGCCATCACGGCGCCCTCTGCGTTGTCAGGGAGCGGAAGACAACGGATTGGAATGGTTGCGCCCGGCACTCTTGATCCACAGCCAGGAGCCGTTCAGGGCGATCAGCGTCAGAATGACATACTCGAGCGCCATCGCGTACACGCCCTGGTAGGCGAAAATCGCCACGCTGATGACATCGATAACCACCCACAGCAGCCAGTTTTCTACATACTTGCGCGTCATCAGGATCATCGCCACGATGGACAGCACCATCATTGCCGAATCCCAGAACGGGAACGCATCCGGTTGCAGCTCAGGCATCTGTACGTTCAGCCCCAGCCCTTGCATCACCGCCACCGCAATCTGCGTCAGCCAGGCGAACACGCGGTCAATGTTGAAGGTCATCAGGCCGATGCCGATGACGCAAATCGCCGCCCAGGCCAACGCTTTCGGCAGCGGCAACCAACGGATCTGCAGCTCGGCCTGGTTATCCTGGGTTTGGCGGCTCCAGGCATACCAACCGTAAATATTGGCGCCGAAGAAAAACAGCTGCAGCAGCAGGCTGGCGTACAGCTGGATCTGGAAGAAAATCACCGCGAACAGCGTGACGTTGATCAGACCGAACAGGTAGTTGATGATCTTTTCCTTGCTGGCGTACCAGATGCACAGCAATCCGAACAGCGTGCCGATGGCTTCGATCCACGACAGATCGTAACCGCCTGCGCCAAGCGGAATATGCACCAGAATATTGCTGGTACTGAAGAAGCTCATGTGGTCATCCTTTTAAACGGTTAAGCGTTGCCTTTAACCTGCATCTTAAGCTGAGCGGCGAAATCCAGCATGCGGTTCAGCGGCACCAGCGCCTTTTCACGCAGCGCGGCGGCCACGTGGATCTCATGCTGTGCGCCCCCCTGCTCCAGCCCTTCGGCAATCGCCTTCAGGCCATTCATCGCCATCCACGGGCAATGTGCGCAGCTGCGGCAGGTCGCGCCTTCTCCGGCGGTCGGTGCCTCGAATAGCTCCTTATCCGGACAGGCCTGCTGCATCTTATAGAAGATACCGCGATCGGTGGCGACGATCAGCTGTTGATGCGGCAATGTTTTCGCCGCCTGAATCAACTGGCTGGTCGATCCCACCGCATCCGCCAGCTCGACCACCGCCTGAGGCGATTCGGGATGCACCAGGATGGCCGCCTGCGGATAGAGCGCCTTCATGCGACGCAGCGCCTGGGTCTTAAACTCGTCATGGACAATGCAAGCGCCTTGCCAGCACAACACGTCGGCGCCGGTCTGCTTTTGCACATAGCTGCCGAGATGGCGATCCGGCGCCCAGATGATCTTCTCGCCCAGGCTATCCAGATGCTCGATCAGTTCGACAGCGATACTGGAGGTCACCACCCAGTCGGCGCGCGCTTTGACCGCCGCCGAGGTGTTCGCATAGACCACCACGGTGCGATCGGGATGACGGTCGCAAAACGCATGGAACTCTTCTTCTGGGCAGCCCAAGTCCAGCGAGCATTCGGCAAACAGGGTCGGCATCAGCACCTGCTTTTCCGGGCTGAGGATCTTGGCGGTTTCCCCCATGAAACGCACGCCGGCCACCAACAACGTGGAAGCCGGATGGGCGCTGCCGAAGCGCGCCATTTCCAGAGAGTCCGCCACGCAGCCGCCGGTTTCTTCCGCCAGCGCCTGAATTTCCGGATCGGTATAATAATGGGCGACCATTACCGCGTTGCGCTGCTTGAGCAGGGTTTTGATCTTCTCGCGATAAAAGGCTTTTTCCTCTACGTCCAGCGGTACCGGTTTCGGCGGGAAGGGATACACCGCCGCGTTGACATCAAACATTTCACTCATCGCTGCAATCTCATGCTAGGCTAGGCGCCTGCCGCGTGAATATCTCCTGCCGCAACGCCCTTCGTTTTATATACTAAACAAAATACCTAAAATCGCGCGAAAAGTCCGCTGATATTTTCATATTTGCGCACTCAGTGTTTAATAGATTAAAAAAACATAGACGTTAACCACGCAAATCGCTGCAGATAATGCCCCGGTGAGAACGTATAGCGTTCAGAGAAGGACGAGATGCAGAACGTTGCGGTGTTGAAACGAGAAAGCAGAAGATTCGGGTGCGGGATTACAGATGCGAAAAAAGCGCCAAAAGGCGCTTTTTTCTGAATTGGTGGGTCGTGCAGGATTCGAACCTGCGACCAATTGATTAAAAGTCAACTGCTCTACCAACTGAGCTAACGACCCGCAGAAGTGGTGGGTGATGACGGGCTCGAACCGCCGACCCCCTCCGTGTAAAGGAGATGCTCTACCAACTGAGCTAATCACCCACTGCTGTGGTACTGCTATTTTTCACATCTTACTCTATTAAAGAGTGGTGGGTCGTGCAGGATAACTCGGCCTTTGGCCTCGCCCTTCGGGCCATCACCGGAGTGATGTTGTCTCGCTTTGCGAGACTCGAACCTCTAAGGTTCTCATCCTGACGATTTAACACCTTACTCTATTAAAGAGTGGTGGGTCGTGCAGGATTCGAACCTGCGACCAATTGATTAAAAGTCAACTGCTCTACCAACTGAGCTAACGACCCA
>NZ_JCAXDO010000020.1:0-40573 GCF_059740205.1 Serratia sp. LTN-2
GTCTGCGAGGATCCACACCTCACCTGCCGAACCCTTCGCCGCTCTCAAATAGTTGGGATGCGTTCATCTCATTCTCCGTTAATAATTGGGTTTGAAGTCGGTAAAGACGTTCAGGAACTGTTTGGCCAGATCGTCCTGGCTGATAAAGCCATAGGCCAGCGGCTTGACCGCACCGCTGCGCGGGTCAACCAGCACCAGCGCCGGGAAGTGGCTGATGCCCAGCCGCTGTGATTGTCCCGCATCGCGCCGAGTCTCCGGCATCGCAGGGTTTACCACCCCGTCGATAGTCACCGGCACCACCGACAACCCGTAGCTGTCCCGAAAGCCCTTCACCACGCTCACCAGCTGACCGTCGATCGGCTCCGCGCCGCGATAGAACAGCATCAGCCCGTACTGCTGCGCCATTTTGCCGATGGCTTCGCGCTGCGCGGCAAAGTCGGCGGCCAGCTGGCTTTTCACCGTGCCGTTGTAGTGGCTGTGCTTCAGGTTGTAATCCAGCTCCGGGTGCGCCAGGAACGCGCGCTGCGCAGAGCGCTCAAACAGCCCCGCCTGCTGGGTAAAGTAGTTCTGCATCTGGAAGAACTTCACGAAGTTCTCGGTACTCGGGTACAGGATGGCGTCCGCCAGCTTCTCCTTGAGCGACTGCTGCAGCAGCTGCAGCTTTTCCAGTGCGCCAGCCGGTGCGGCCGGGGCTGCTGCCTGCAGTGGCATGTCCTCGTCAGCGGGGTTGGCCTCCCGCTCATACCACTGCCAGCCGCCGGCCTGCGCGGTGAACGCCGCGCCCAGCAGGCTCAGGCCCAACAGCGCTGCCGCCCTGCGGTTGGCCAACCCGCGTGCCGCCAAATTGACATTTGAAGTCCCGCGCGTTTTCACTTGGCCGCCTCCTTCATGCGCTCCGCAATTTGCTGCTTAACCTTCTCCAGCAGTGCCGCGTCTTCGGGCACCTTCTGGTTTTTCATCAGGTCTTCATAGAAATTGGCAAAGTCCAGCTGGTCGAAGTTGATGCGCTGCAGCTCGTCTACGGTAATGCCCCGGCAGTCGGGGGATTTTGCGTCGCCAAAGCCGATACCCAGCTGCCACGCACGCCCCTGCTGCTGAACAATCTGCGCCAGCTTGCTGTCGAACTGGCAGTAGCTGCGCTTCTTCTGCAGGCAGACACCCAGCACTTTCTTGCTGCAGTATTCGCCGACGCTGACGGTCAATTTGTTCTCTTTCGCCTTGCCCAGCGCCTTCTCTTCGCTGTCGCAGTGCGCCAGCCCGACGCTGTTACCCCACCCGGAGTCCTTGCAACAGTCGCTGAAACCGGCAAACGCCTTGCGGCAGGACTGTCCCTTACCGGTGAAGGCGCGCACATCGATGCCGTTCAGCGCCGCCACGTCCTTGCCAGCGGCCGCCACCGCGGCCAGCTCGGAAACGGCGTGCGCAAAGTCGTTACCCTGAGTGCCCTTCTGCGCCTTGTCGCACTCCCCGTCCAGGCAGTACATCTGGCCACCGCACAACATCACATTCCCGGTGGTGCGGGTTTCGCAGGAGTAGGTCACGTTCTCGTGCAGGCACTGGCCATACTCATCGGAGAAGGCACAGCCGTGCGTGGCAATAGTGCAGGCCGGATTGTTGGCATAGGCTTCGCAGCTGCCCTGGCCGGCCTCCTGCATCCGATAGGTGTCGGTAAAGCGCCAGCAGCTGGCCCACACCGGGTAGGTCTGGCCGTTGACCGTCACCGTGCGTTCGCCGCCCGGCTCACTGCAGACGGTATTGACCTTCACCGCCCCGGCCTCCTGCGCCAGTGGACAGTCGGCCGGCGTCGACGTGGTCGGCACCCAGACCTGCACCGACGAACTGCCGTCGAACTTCACGTAGAACACCATCGGCGAGCCGCCCCCGCCGCCGCTCAGCTGCCTGACCATCGCATCCAGAAAGGTATCCAGGTGGCCACCGGGGTCCATGGTGAGGAAAATATCGACCTGCTGCCCCTGCGTGAGCGTGACGTTACCGACGTTCAGCGGCCGGCTGCCCCAGTCCTGACGGCCATAGCGCACCTCATTCACCAGCAGTGAAAAGGCCAGCGGCACGCCATAACTGTGCAGTTCGTCCTGCAGCTCGAGGTATATCGATCCCGTATTCAGCTTGCCGGTAAACGGCGCGGTAAAGGTGCCGTGAATGCGGTTGCCCTCTTTCCACCAACGGATCATCGATTTATCGATGTGTGCGTTACGGTCTTCATAGCGGGTCTCATAGTGGCCACCGATGTCGGTGGCGCGTTCGCAGGTACGCATCACCGCCGTATCGCGCTCGCACACATGACGGGTGAACTCACTGCGCGTCACCTGCTCGGCCTTGCAGTCCGGGCCGGTCTTGCCGACGATGCTCTCGGCCTTGCCTTCAATCTCCTTGCCGGCCTGGATAAAGGGCGCATCATGAGAAATCGGCTCCTTGGGGTTCTTGAGCACCGAATCGGTCACCGCCTGCCCGACCTCGGTCTGGCCCCAGGCCGTGCCGCCGTCGGTCTTGAGGGTGTTGGCATCCCCGGCTGTGACGCCGCCGTAATAGCCTTTTTCTTTCGGGTTATCGGTGTAGTTCGGCAGCACGTTGGCCGGGTTGGTGTTCTGCAGCGTCCCCGTGCCCTGACCGGCAATCTGTTTGGCAAACTCGCTGCCGGTCTGGAACACGTCATCACCTTCCGCCCGGCAATCGCCGGTGGCGAAGATAAACGTCCCCAGCACCAGGGCATGTGTTGCCAGCAGTCCGGGCAGAGACTTCACCAGGTGGGTCATTTTCCGCTCTCCTTGTCCAGCAGCGCCTGAGCCGTGGCGGCACAATCGCCGTCTTTGGCGACCTTCTTCAGCGCCTGCGCCATCAGCAGATTGCCGCTCACCACATCGAAGCCGGCCGCGCAGCGCACGACCAGCGCCGGCACGGCGGTGATGCCGAACTGGCTGTAGGGCTGCGGGTCGATTTGCACGCCGTCGATGCCGCCGGCTTCCACCAGTTTTTGCACCCGCTGCACCGTTTCGCGCATGTCGCCATTCACCATGCCGCGCAACGTGGCAGGAATGCCGAATCGACGCGCCTCTTGCAGCATGCGGCGCATGCCCTCTTCGGGAATAGCGAAGGACACGAAGTACAGCGCCCCCTCGGCCGGTTGTTCGGCGGCGTCCTGACGCTGCTTCGCCGCCAGCTGGTCAATAAAGGACTGGTCGTCCTGGGCCAGCGAACGCGGGGGCTGATTGCGCAGGAACTCCGGCACCGGGGTGTTTTGGTGCAGGTCAGCCGAGCGCTTTTCCTGCTCGCGCAGCCATGCCCGGTTGCTGTCCACCTGGACGGCCGCCTGCTGCTGTGCGGTAGCAACAGGATCTGCCGCCTTTTTCCCGACAGCGATCATCGGTACGGTTGCCGCCGTCAGGAGCACTGTCAGCAACCCTGTCGCCTTGCTGTATGTCGTCATGACCTTCTCCTTATAAAAAGACGCAGTTGCGCTTGCGCCACATGACGTAGCCGAAGTTCTTCTTGCTGGCCGGCGAGTTGTGGCCCACTTCCCAGCGCATCACGCTGCGCCCCATCGGGTGACAGCGGGCGCTGTCCGGGTACATGTTCACCATCTGATAACGCCAGCGCTCTTTCGGCATGATCGGCGACGGGTACTCGAAGCAGACCGCCCGGTCTTTGCCGATGGACTCCATGATTTGCCCCTGACGGTGCAACTTGAACGCCATCTTTTCCGAGACCAGCACCGACGACTGCAGCGGGCTGATTTCCTTGGCCACCCAGCCGTTGAACGGGTACATCGAGCCCTGACTGCCGGCACACCAGAACAATGCGTCGATCGGCAGATGAAAGCCGCTGGCAATCGCGTCGGCCGCGCAGGCGCCCTGCGCCAGCGGGTTGGCAAAGACCACCGCTTCCGGGTTGAGAATGGTGGTCAGGCTGCTGTCGACCCAGGTCGGATCGATTTCCGACAGGTAGGCGATATCCATGTCCCCACCCTGCAGACAGCCCGCGGAGGTGATGATGTTCAGCCAGTAGGTCAACGGGTACTTGTACCAATGGACGTGATAGAACGCGGTGGTCACGTCCCCCTTGCCACTGCTGCCGCCGGTGCCGGTGCCAATCTTGCCGAGGTTGATGCTAAAGCCCCCCAGGTTGACCATACAGCCCGGCGAACGGGTCACGTCAGTCATGGCCATCGGCTCCCAGTACCCCATTGCCATCCCGATACGCTGAAAAATCGGCGGCGGCATGGGGCAGAACTGGATAGGGCTGCCCGGATTGCTGGTATCCGGCAAATCCCCTTTCCCGACCGGAATGCTGCCAATCGAGAGCGGGAAGATGCAGCGCCAGCAGATATCGGTGATCGGGTTAACAAATCGCCCCTGACAGGCCGCATCCGCCGCCTGAGACGGTGCCGAAAACAGGCCGACCACAACCAGCAACGTCGAGAGCCAGCACCGGCTCATGCGCGACGCTCCTGGCCATGGGCCGCCCAGTGTGTTCCCCGGTAAACATCCTGCAGATCCCCCTCCATCACGGCCTTGATCAGGTGACGTGAATGAGCATCCTGCGGCAACGTCGATGCCAGGAGCCTGAGCCAGCTATCCATATACGCCAGATGGTCGAGCAGCATATGTCCGTCACGGCAGTCCCCGGAAATCATCAAACCTCGTACCCGCTCGGCCATCTCGCGGCATTCCAGAATGCGTTTGTAAATCCCGCTACCGCTGCACTCAGCCGCTTGTATCGCCTGAAGTTTCATGTGGCTGTTGGCCAGTAGTTGCCGACAGCTCTTCAGCTGATTCTCGGTCGCAATAAAACGTTTACGTGTCACAAACATGCTTATCCCCTTCAGTTCGCGCTGCCGGCGGCAGGAATGGATTCGATACGCAGCCGCAGGCCGCTCGGCGCCGCCGTGATGCGCACCGGCACCGTCGTCAGCCCGAACCGGCGCGACAGCGCCCCGCCCTGATCGAAGTAGATACGGCTGTCGAGCGCGGCAGATGTCTTGGGAATGTCGCCGTTGACCAGAATGACCTTCACCATCAGGGTCTCCGGCTGCTGCGCCTTCATCCAGGCAACCTGCTGCGGATCGTCGCCGTCGATGAAATACAGCGTCTGCGCGAACGGCACGGTGGCCAGCGGGTTGATAACGTCGCCCTTGCGAGCAAACACGCGCCCCTTGTCGTCTTTCAGGTCAGAAGAGAGCTGCACGCTCGGGTCGAAGAAGCGTTCGGCATAGCGCTCGGTTTTTCCGATGCCGGCGACCGGCTCAGGCCGCTGGCTGTGCTTCACGGTGCGCTCTTTGAACGCCGTCATTTCCTCATCCCAACGGCCGCTGCGCTGCAGCGCGGTCAGACGTTCGTGAATGGTCTGCAGCATGTCAGGCTCGGCCACCGGGTACAGGTCGCCCCAGGTGCCAAAGTCTTTGGCCACCGCCATGTTCGATAGCAGTGATAAGGAGAACACCAGGCAGACAACGCGCATCAGTGGCCTCCTGCTTTTGCCTGTGCGACCGCAGACTGCAACGCCTTCACATCCACGGCGCCGTACAGCGGCGTCACCTGATCCGCCCGCGCATCGCGGGTCGGCATAACGATAAAGGCGGGGGTGCCGCTGATGTTCAGCTGCTGGGCCAGCTCGCGTGTGGCCAGCAGCGTTTTCTCCGTCTCGGGCAGTACGGTCATCGGCGCGGCGCCGGCCGCCAGGAGTGACGCATTAAGCGTGGGTTGCGACAACCGCCCTTCGTTCTCACCGGAGGCAAAGACTGCATTATGGTAGGCCAGATAGGCATCGCCGCCCTTGAGCTGCCACAGCGTCAGGCCGGTGCGTGCCGCCTGCACCGACATCGGCCAGCGGCTGCCAAAAATGGGGAACTCCTTGAACACAAAGCGCACATCGGGATTGTCCCGCACAAAGCCGGCCACCACCGGCGCCATACGCGCGCACCAGATGCACTGATAGTCGAAGAACTGCACCACGGTCACGCCGCCGTCAGGATGCACAACCGGCGTCGCCGGATCGTGCAATAACGCCGCCTGCAGCTCAGGCTGCATGGTCAACGCAGTTTGTACCGTGCGATTGGCCGCGGTCTGCTGCTGCGCTTCCAGTTTCTCGCTCATCTGCAGCAGGATGTCCGGGTGCGCCAGCAGGTAATCACGGGCAAGCGGGCCGATGGCCTCCTGCTGCGCCGGGGTAAACGTCACAGGGACGGTGGGGCTGCTATCCTTTTGCTGAGTCTGAGAAACCGCCACAGATTCAGACGGTTTGTTCTGAATCATCATCACCCGATACCCACCGGCAATGGCGACTGCACACAGCGTAATGCCCACTAAAAAGGCGGTATCTGCTTTCATGGTTGCGACTCCTTATCAACGCTGACGGTATTGCCCCGCTGCATTCGGGCAGCAATATCCCGCTGCAGCTCGCGAGTGACGTCCTTTGCCCCTCCCACCACCGCCGGCGAGACCAGGATGATCACGTTGTTGCGCTGCTGGTATTGCGCGATGCTGGTTTGCAGCGCGCCGGTAAACCGTTCGGCCAGCAGCTTGCTGCGCTCCAGCGGCAGGGATTGTTTGGCGGCGCTCTCGTAGAACGCCTCCATGGTCTGTTTCATGTCGAAGGTGACGATCGCCGGCTGACGCTGCAGCAGCCACAGCGTGGCCCCCACGCTGAGCAGAACGGCAATCAGCACGCAGACCGCCCCCCACAGCGCAATGGCACGTTTCTGTGCCGGAGTATTTGGCGTCGTGATAATGGCAGGCAGTGTCATGCGGCCGCCCTCCCCGTGTAGTTTTCTTCCACCCAGCGCTCGATGCGCGCCATCTCCTCGCCAAAGTTGCGGTGCGCCAGCTCATACACGGCGTCATGCACCGATACCCCCTGTTCACGCCGGGCCTGCATGAACTCGAAGTCCTGGCCCTGGGAGGAGTACATGGCGCGGCTCAGCGGATCGACAAACAGGCGGTGCCAGCTGACCTTGCCGGAGACCATCAGCATGAAGGAGCTAAACCACTGGTCTTTGGCCGACTCGAACTTCCCGATCATGTCCTGCTGCAGCTGGGTGAAGTTGTCCGGGTTTTTCTGCAGATAGGTTTTGAACTCGGAGGCGTCCTGCATCAGGATAATCTTGTAGGAGGAGTTGCCCCAGGCGGCTTTCGCGGCCGAGCTGGCGGTGTCCGAATCAAAGTCCTTGATGTTCTGGGTAATGGTGATGTACGCCCCGCGGTGACGGCGCGCGGTACGGTAACCCTCTTCGATAAACTCGCCCGCCTTGGCGTTCTTGAAGTTGAGCAGCTTCCAGCCCTCGTCGATAACGCACAGCTTCTTGCTCTGACGCGATGTCTGGTACATCCGCCCCTCGATGTAGATCATCAGCGAGAACATCACCGCAACCAGCAGATCAGGGCGGTTTTTCAGGCCGCCCATCTCCAGTACCACCATGTTGACGTCATCGCGCAGCGACGGTTCGTCGGAGTTGAAGAACTCACCATAGGTGCCGTCGGAGCAGTATTTATCCAGCAGGATGGTCATTTCATGCAGGCGGTTGCGGATGGTCGGCGAATCGCGATAGACCTCCTCATCCATTGCGTCGCGCAGAAAGTCACGCACATCATCGATGCGGGCATTCTTTTGCTTGCTCAACCATGCGGCCTTGACCGCCATCTCCAGCAGGCTCTCATGAACTTCGTCCAGGTTGCCGTCGGGGCTGGCCATCACCGAAATCAGGTTGGCGATCTGCGTCGCCGACAGGTTGATGTCTTTCACGTTGGCGAACGGGTTGAACTTCAGCGTCTGGGCGTCGATGTAAACCCCGCCCATGTTTTCGCACAGGCTCTTGTAACCATCGCCCATATCGAACACCCAGGCGGCGCCACCGGTATCCAGCACGCTGCGCAGCATCGGCTGAATGAGACCGGTTTTACCAGCACCGGAGGTCCCACATACCGCCATGTTGTAGTTGGTGTTGCGCATCACCTCGGAGTAGATGTCGATAAACGCCAGCTGGTTGCGGTAGGTGGGCGCCAGCAGACCGGACGGCGCCAGACGGTTGTCGGCGACGATCGGCATTAGGTTGACCACATTCAGGGTCTTGGCGCGGTGCACCGCGCCATGCATCGCCAAATCCTGGAAGACGCCGTGCTCGGCCATAAATGGCAGGCAGGCCAGGAAATTCCAGTGCTGCTTGAAGCGCGGGGATATCAGGTCAAAACCGTTCTTGCGGTAGCTGTTGATGACGTCCTGCTCGCAGCGCAGCGCCACGCTGTCATTGTCTTCGCAAAACACCGTCACGTTATAGAAGAAGGAAACGATCGCCGTCTGGTTGGACGCCAGACTCTGGCGCAGATCGCCCCACTCCTTCATCTCCTCCAACGTACCAGGGAAGAATTTGGCGTAGGAGGTGCGGGATTTTTTCTCCAGATCGATGTACTTGCGGTTCGCCTCGAAAGAGGTTTTGGTCTGCTCTTCAACGACCAGCGTCAGCGTAATAATGAACGGCGTGGCGATCGACAGCTCGGGATACAGCAGGTTGCCGTAGTTGTCGGCGGTGTTCCACAGAAAGGCCATCTCCGGGTTCTGCTCGAGCTGGAAATTCATCACCCGCGCCACGCTGCCTTTCTTGCTGCCGGCATCACGCAGGTTGATTTTGACGCAGTCGGGATAGACGTCCATACCAAACCCGTTGTCGATGCACTGGAAGTTCAGGTCTTTGAGCGGGTCGAGTTTGCGACGTTTGTTGTACAGCTGGCTCGGATCGTGGTTGATGATTTCGCCCACAACGTTGATAAAGTCTTCGTCATTAAGCGACTCTGTCGGAATTTTCGCCCCCATCAGCGACGCACGCAGCACCTTGACCAGGTTCTCCAGCTCGGTGATGAGCGCCTTGTTACGGCGCTTGCTCTTGACGCAGTAGGAGATGAATACGCGATAGTTACGCAGCGTCAGCGGCATATCAACGCCCGGCGGCAGGGAAAAGCGACCCTCTGCCGCCATCAGGTAGAAGGCCCGCGTGATGGCGTTGAATTTGTCCGCGTCCTTGCCCGACCAGGAGAAGTCACGCAGACCGGATTCCACCAGATCGCCGACGCGCTTGCTGGCCATCAGGTGAACGGACAACGCGATCCCGCGCGGCAACTTGGTGCGCAGTAGGCTTTCGAGCGTCAGAACCACCTGCTCGTTGGCGCCGGCCAGCGGCAGCGCTTCCAGCACAAAGCCGATGGAGCCGGCGTTGATGAACAGCCCGCTCTCTTCGTCGTAGTCGCGATAGGGCAGCACGCTGCTCAGCTGAGGAAAGTTCATGTCACCCAACACCTTGTTGGCGGCAGAAGCTTCATCCGGCATTTTCAGCGCCGACAGCAGGCTGTTGGCGGTATGGGTGACCTTGTCGAGCAAATTCATTTACGGCTCCCTGTCAGTACACGGACTGGGGCTGGCCCCAGACGGCGGGTTTAACCACGAACAGCACCTTGCCCGGCTGGTGATAGACGTCCTGACTGTCAATCCAGGGTGCAATCCACAGCTGTGCGGTCTGTTCAGCCTGACGTGCCGGTCGGGTGCTGCCGACGCCGGCACAGCGCGGCAACGTGCAGGTACTGACGGTTGTCACGATGGCAGCCGGCGCCGCAATCGCCGGGTACGCCGGAACCGCCCGCGCCGGGGATGCGGCCCCCTGACGAGGCAACAAACGGGAAGTGCTGCCGCCTGATACAGGGACGGGGCCGGTATCCCGTCCCACTGCCGCAAAGTCGCCGTCAGCCAGGCGAGGCAATGCGGCCGCAGCCGGCTTTGCTTCGATGCCCTCTTCCAGCGACTTGGCTTTCTCGTTGGCCTGCTCCATCGTCATGCAGCTGTCAGAGGTGGTGGCGTTACAGCCGAACTCGCTGCTGACGCCGGCACAACCGGCCAGCAGCAGCACGCCCCCCAGGGCGGGGAGTAAAAGCAGTGATTTCATGATTTGTTGTCCTCATTATCAGAAGCGTCAGGCGACATGACGGAGACACCGTCACGCACCGCCTCGGAACCGAAATCGCGCTGTTGGGTTACCTCTCGTCGGCGCTGAGATTTTTCCAGGTGGCGACGCACCTCCGGCCTGCGCGCATCGAGATAATCCGTAATGCAGCGATACTCCAGCTCTGCTGCACAGTAGAAGTGATGAAGAATGCGAAGAGCCGTCGCCGGCACCGCCAACATCAGAACTGAAATGGCGAGTCGAAAACTGAATACCGAGTACGGCATTCCCAGCGATAACGCCACCACCTGATCAGGGGACTGCGCTGCCGGCTCCATTAGGACGACGCCGGCAAGCGACAACACCACGCCCCCCAGGATCAAGACCCAGGTACAGAAAACCTCACCAATAAACAACAACACGGCAGCCCTATGCTCACGCCATTCCGAGCGAAACAGCGCCCCACTGGCGGGACTGATTTTGATGCCCAGCAGATTGATATTCATTCGACAGGCTCCCCGTTGTGACCCTGTTCGCTGTTGCCGTCGGTGTAACGGCCAATGACGCCTTGCAACAAGGTGGTCTTACCCGCGCCGGTTCGGCCATAGACGATCATGTTCCCTACCTCGGCGGAAGCGCCGCCTATAATAGGAAAGTCATCGAAATACCAGATATTGGGTTTGTCGTTGTTATTCATGTTTTCACCGCTCTCCTGTTGTTGATGTGCCGAGACCGAACTGAGCCGGATCAAGCTTGCCAAGGTGGTTCAGCATCTGATCGGTGTTGAACCCGTTCAGGCTTTGCCCGGATTTGGGCTGGTCGCTCCCTTCGGTCTGCCCCTGCTGGCGGCTCTCTTTTTCCGCCGCCACTTCCTCGATGGTTTTCATCTGGAAGCCCTCCTGGAACACCACAGTGACCTCATTGCCGGCGCCGATCGGAATCACCGGGTGATACTGCTCAGCCCGCTTGATGTAATAGTCGCTGAGCGTTGAAGCGGCTTTGCTGGCCCCCCCGCCGATGGCCGATTTGGCAATATCGCCGGCGCCCATGCTGGCCGTTGCCCCAAGACCAACGGTCGGCTGCGCCGCCCGGCCGGCACCCTCGCCCAAACCGTCAAGGAACCCGGCACCCCAGGCAAAGCCGAGGATCTTGCCGTTGCGCATCACCACCTCGCCCTTGACGCCGTTCTTGCCCATAAAGGAAACGTGGCCGTCGATGTCCTGATCGATAATGTCGTCACCGCGAATGCAGCTGATTTTGCGGGTGCGCACGATGGCGCGTTCGCTGGAGACGTCGCCGTAGGCTTCCATGCTGATAAAACAGCCGGTCGCGTCATAGGTCTTGCTGTTCGGCATCTCGATCCGGCCGGTCACCCGTACCTGCATCGGCACCGTGGCCGTGTTACCGGTCACCGAGGCGTTGGCATCCGCCCCCTCAATCAGGATGGATTTGGCGAAGCTGCCGGTCGGAATGTAGGGGTATTTCTTTTTCCTGGGGCCGGTCTCCGGCGGCACCAGTGACTTGCGATAGAGACGGCCGGGCACCGGGATAGGCTTGTACTCAACGTTCGGTGGCGGTGTGACGCCTTTGCCCGGATAGAATGCCGTCGGCGGCGGAACCGCGCCGCCCGCTGCCGGCGGGAACTGTGTTGGCATCGGTTCGCCTTCGGGCGTCACGCCGTTAACCAGCGGTGGTAAGGAGGCGGCGGAACCGGGGGCCGGGTTCCCTGGTGTTGTTTGCGCCCCCGGTCCGCCAAACTGTTTAAGCTTGTTGTTTTCGTCTTCCAGCACCTGCATGCGCTTCTGATCTTCCAGACGCGATTTGTTCAGCAGGTCGATTTCCTGACGCAGGGCGGAAAATTGCTTGTTGATCTCGGCCTGTGCGGCCTGCGTCTGGGTGATGGCATGCTGCTGCACGCGATCGTCAAAGGTATTGTCGACCACCCCGGTCAGGTCGGGAGCCGGTTCGGCAAGTTGCTGTGTCTCCAGCTCCGCATCCTGCGAGAAGTAGTAACCGCCGCCGATAGCCGCGGCGACCGCCAGCGCGACCGCGCCCAGCCAGAGATATTGCTTGCGCTTGACCAGCACATTGATGTTCGCCATCAGCGGCCTCCCTCGGACAAGGTGATCCACACGCTCATGCGACCGCCGCCGATAATCTGCCGGGTAGGCGTATCGAACATCACCGCCCGCACACCCCGTTGCCAGAAGTCGTGTTCGTTGACCCACTGGCTGGCACTGCCGGGATTGCTGACCTCAAAGCGAACCACCTTCAGGTGATGCCCTGCCCAGACCTGCTGCGCCTGCGCCCGCAAACCGTAAGGTGCGGCCAGCGCTTCCCGCGTGACCGGCATCTGCCCATAGCCGGCCGGCAACCGGCCCTCCATCAATGACTTGTTGAGCGAGACCAGCATGGACTCGTAGGGCTGCCCCTCTTCCCAGCCTTTGGCAGCAACAGAAACGCCCTGGCTCTCCCCCACCAGTGAGAACGTGCGGCCGACACCGGCACGCGGTACGGCGCGAATGGAATAGTTCATACCCCGCTCGGTTTCGATAACAAAACTGAACGGTTTTTTATTGAGCGTACTCAGCACCAGCCCCCCGTTGGCCGCCGGCTCATAATTCACCAGGCTTTCATCCACGCCGCTGACGAACGTCACGCGATCGCCGGGGACGTTGAACAGGTTGGGTTCGCTGTTGCTAAGTGAAACATGCGCCTGACTGCCGTTCTGCAGTGGGATAGTGACCGGCGCATCCACCGTGCCGGCCTGGGCGCCGAAGCAGGCCGTCAGAGCGACAACCATCAGCGCATAGCGACGTTTAGTTTTCATCGTTTACCTCGACGAACTTGGCCAGCCAGGTCACACCCTCGCTGCGATCGATATAAAGGGAGTAGTGCTTGAGGGCTTTTTCCGGGGCGCTGTCACCGATCCAGGTACGCAGCTCACCGCGAATATCAACACGCCCCTGGGCGGGATAGACTTTCACGCTGGTCTGGAAGAAAGCTGCATTGACGTTGCTGGCTATAATGCGGTTGGCCTCCTCGGCCAGGACAATCTTGAGGGCATTTTGCGCCGCCGGCTTTACCTTCATGAGCAGGGTGGAATGTGAGGCGTTGACCGTCTCAGGGGTCACATTGAGACGTAACGCGACAAAGGAGAGCGCCATTTGCTCGAGATACGATGCATCAGCGCTGTTTTGTGAGACGCCGAACGGCGCCTTGAACAACATGGGGACTGCCACCACCTGTTTTTCGTTCTGCAGGCGATAGTTGTTGATAGCCATGATAATGACGGCCACCGTCAGCGCAGCAATCAACAGCGCCATGACAATAAAGCCAATGGCAATAATACGGTTTGAGTTGAGACGTGCTGAGTGTTCCATTATCGCCTGCCTATTTTATCCATTTCCGAAAACACGATTCAGGGACCACCTTGTAGACGCCTTTGCCGAGCGAGGTCGGTAAATACCAATATGCAAGGTCACGCAGCCAGCTACTGCCCTTCCCCTTTTTGGCTTTGTGAATGGCCCAGAACACCAGCGCCGCCAAAATAATCCCCGTGATATATTTCTGCTGCCAGATAAACCAGCCGCCAGTAATAGCCACGGGGATTAATTCATCAAGACAAAACCCAAACCAGCGGTCTTGTGTTCTCAGTGTTTTCGGGAAACGGTATTTGTTCAGATCGTTTCCCGACATACCGCCCCCGATTAATACCCGGCGACTTTCATCCCCACCGCGATCAGAACAGAGACCACGATGAAGCCGGAGAGGTATTTAAGGTTCTTGGTGGCCATATACATCACGGCACCAACCAGCACCTCGACCAGGACGATCCATTTGACCATGGTGGAGCCGGAGCCTGCCGTTGCCTTCACATCGGCATCGCCGGATTGCAGCATGTCCTTACCGCCACCGGCGAGAGCCACTTCCGGGAAGAACGAAGCCAGTACGGCAAACGGCAGGATCACCTTGAGGAAATTCACTACGCGTTGCCGAGAAAACAGCTTACGAAGTGAAAATCCCTGACGTTGGGCAACAGAAGGCCCCTGAGCGCTTAATGAAGCATTCATTTAAATTATCCTTGAATGAAGTAAATCTTTGGATGCAATAGAGAAACATCCTTGGCTTAGTATGAAATGAGATTATTTGAACAGTTAGCAGCACCCCCTTACATTATGAAAATTAAAGATATTTTGATAAAAAATAAGCTGTTTTTGATGTAACCACTTGAAGTCAAATCACAAAAAAAACAATAAAAATCATTAAATTAAAACTTAATCTCGCGGTGTGAGTGTGATGAATCTGCTCTACGAGATGACCATCTACAGCTACCAATGGTTTGACTGATTGAACTAAAACAATGAAACTGTAGAATACATCCAACAACAAAGCAACACAAAACGCACCATATGATGCTTTTTAATTTCATCAAATTGAATAATAAGGAGTTTATATGTCAGGAAAAACAGCAGTAGTTGTATTCAGTGGAGGTCAAGATTCAACTACGTGCTTAGTGAAGGCTCTCGCTGAGTATGACTCCGTGCACTGTTTAACCTTCGACTACGGCCAGCGCCACAGTGAAGAAATTAAAATAGCGGAGCAACTTGCAAAGAAGCTAAACGTAAGCTCACATAAAATTATAGATGTTAATGTAATCAATGAGTTAGCAATAAGTAGTTTGACTAGAAATGAGATTGAAGTGCCCGAACACAAAAATGCTGATTCGGATGGAATACCATCAACGTTTGTTCCTGGCAGAAACATCGTATTCCTTACCCTTGCCGCCATCTATGCATTTCAAGTAAATGCGAAAGACGTAATAACAGGTGTTTGTGAGACTGATTTTTCAGGATACCCGGACTGCCGTGATGTTTTTGTGAAAGCGTTAAACCACGCAGTAAGTTTAGGAATAGGAAGAGATATCAAGTTTGTAACGCCACTAATGTCATTAAACAAAGCTGAGACATGGGCATTAGCAGACAATATGGGATGTTTGGAACTCATCAGAGATGAAACTTTAACTTGTTACAATGGAGTTAAAAGTTTTGGGTGTGGGCAATGCGACGCATGTTTTCTACGATTGAGGGGATTTAATGAATACGTACAAAATAAAGAAGAAATAAAAAAAAGCCTGCAAAAAAAACAGGCCTTATGACTAATTAAATATTATTCTTGAGTGAGGTATTTATTAAATAGATACCTTGCTCCATACGCAGGAAAAACATTAACAATTGCATACGCTAACTTAATTATTACTTGAACTGCGATAATTCCTATTATTTGTTCGTTTGTCATCAAACCACTGAAAGCTATGAAACAAAAGACAACACTATCTATAACAGAGGCCACAAATATACTGGACAGAATCCTTATATATAAGTAGCGAGAATTAGTCAGTTCTTTGATT
This sequence comes from Serratia sp. LTN-2, assembly GCF_059740205.1. Taxonomy (NCBI): domain Bacteria; kingdom Pseudomonadati; phylum Pseudomonadota; class Gammaproteobacteria; order Enterobacterales; family Yersiniaceae; genus Serratia; species Serratia sp. LTN-2. The sequence continues at coordinate 15,348 of NZ_JCAXDO010000020.1, forward strand.
TTACAAAGCACATATGAATTAGCCAGCTCGGAGGTAAGAAATGCTATAGTTGATGCAAGAAATGTTGATTGTATTTGATTAATAAGGCTATTATATGGGCCATTGAATATCCATTCAGGTATAACAGGTAACTTCAGAGAAACATAAAGCAACCCTAATATTGCTGCATTAGCAACAACACACATATATATGGCTTTTCTTGCCAACCTAAATCCATAAAATTCATTCAGAAGATCTACTACTAAGAATGTAAACGGGTAAACAAAAGTACCAGGCGTAATGATAAGATCAAAGTATTGTATGTGAACTGGTTTGACTGCAGCTATATTACTAAATATATAACAAACACTAATAACCAGACAAAAAGCAACATAAGTTAACCACTGCTTTTCATTTCTATCTTTAAACTCATATTCAGTTTTAACACTTTCACCAGAGCTATATATTTTTCGACAAACCGCCGACACTTCTCTAGCGTTAAAATCATCAATCACCTCTGAAGATAGTAGTCTTTCGTATGGCATTGACATAACCCGCCCAGTATTCAACACCATAACGTTAGCTTTTCCATTGAGGATATCAAATCCAATTAGCTTATATTTTATATTCGCTTCCATACCTTTCCTCGATTATTGTACCAACAACATCCTCAGCAACTAAATGAGCCGAACTACCATCAATCACCTTCAAACTTTTGCTTGAAGTAACCACAAGAACATTTGCCTCATGAATGATAGCCTCACGGCGAACGATGATCACATCACCTTTATTATAGTATCCTTTTATCTCTTTTGTTAGAAGTATTCCAACTACATTAGGACCTTCACCGAAGAAATAAGTTATAGGTGACGACATAACTAACCGTCCAATTTTTGCATTTACTGCAGAGAGTATAGTTGTATCTTTAATAATCGGAACCGCCAACGGGTTCATGTTACCATCGATGGTTACTAACTTATTAGATAACTCCTTTTCTTGTAAATCAACAGATTGAATTTCTTTAAATGAAACACCAAAGAATCCGGCTACTTTTCGAAGAGTATTTTCTTGAACGCGCTCTACCCTACCTTCAAGGATCTTATATATAGTAGTTCGATTAACACCGGCACCATCACTCAAAGAAACTTGTGTTTCCTTTCTCGAAGAAAGAAGGTAATTTATATTCTTTTTTATTATCTCGGTATTATTCATGGCATACTCATGATCAAATAATAGTGATGGTTAGTCAAAAGATGATACATGAAAGACATCAGATGATGAAATAAACATAGCACAGCATGAACTACACATTATCAACAGTTCTTGATTATGTGGATTTTTCACCTCCTAACACTATGTAAAATCATAATAAAGGAGGGGATCATGATACCAAAAAGACTAAAAGATGCCAGAATATCAAATGGTTATACACAGGAGCAGTTAGCTGAACTTGTAGGTATACAAGGGGCCAATTCAAGCTCAAGACTGTCAAGTTACGAAGTCGGCAGAACAGAACCACCTTTCAGCTTAGTAGTAAAAATAGCCAACTTATTGGATTACCCAGAGTATTACTTCTATACGATAGATGATGATTTAGCGTCAGATCTTCTTGAAATGCATAGAAACAGAACAAATCCCTCCAAAAATAAATTCTACAGTTCAGTAATAGAAGAAAAGAAATTAGCTAAAAAAGTTGAAGATGCCAAACGACTAGCAATTGAAATAATTGACTGTCTAAACAAATAGAAATCAGCAAGCATAATTACCTCACTCCCAAAGGAGGCATGAGGTAATTAAGTTATTGATGATAGTTCATTCGTTAGCACTATCTGAATCAACACTAATAAAAAATCGCTCTAACCTGTCATTAACAGATTCGTTTATTTCTGAAATGATTTGCTGGTAGTTATTGAGTTTTGGTTTATCTGCAACATGTGGAGCTAGAGTACTTGCACCAAGAACCTTTGCCATTGCAAGTTGAGTTTTCAATACGTTTTCCAAAAGAGTTTTGTTAAACTCCGTCTGATTAAAAGGGTCATCTTTTCTTTCCATCTGTGCCTCATAGACTCTGAGACCGAGTTCAAGAAGCATGGAAATAACACTAGATGTACTTACTTCAGTTTCAGCAGCCCCTTCTTGACGGCGCTGTTCAACAATTGCGTGAATCTTTTCAACCGCCTCCTTGCTGACATATGCTTGAATTCTTGCCATATAATTTTTACTCCATGACATTATTAGCTGACAGATAATCTGTATGTATTTTGAGTTGGCATGCACGAATCAAATCCGACTCTAATTGCGAGTCTAATGATAGCTATAAAAGCAAAAAAGCACAACTCGCCTCTAGGGTCGAGTCTGTTTATCTATATGAAATTTAGTGATAACTCTATATAGAGTTGTGTACAAACTCGAATAACGACTCTAGTTAGAGTCCTTTACAACTCTAATTTCTCACTATGTAAAAATATAACAATAACTTAGAACTCACAACTACCTGTTTTAATTAGATAATTCTGCAAAATACAATTTTGCGTGGGGTGTGATGCAGTTACCCCAAAGAGCGCGAATTTGTTGACTCGAGATCCCGAAAAGGCTAGATTTTCACCAGGGCTAGAGATTTTAAGGATACCATGAAAAACATCATCGCAGCGTTAATGCTATTCAGTTCAACGGCCGCTATGGCTGATTGTTTTGACATGGCAGGCCGGGATTATCGTATCGACCCGGACCTGCTACGTGCTATTTCATGGAACGAGTCACGTTTTAATCCCGTGGCTATCGGCCCAAACCCTACAACAGGCTACGGCGTGGGGTTAATGCAAATTGACTCACAGCACTTTAACTCACTCTCATTGATAGGTGTTTCAGAACGGCACCTGAAGCAAGATCCGTGCATGAACATCTACACTGGTGCTTATTATCTCGCGATTGCATTTAAGAAGTGGGGAGCGACCTGGCAGGCAGTGGGTGCTTATAATGCAGGGTTCAAAGACTCTCCAAAGCAGGCGCAACGACGTTACAAGTATGCGAGTAAAATCGAGAAAACCTACCGGGCGATAAAAGCCAACAAGCAGCAACCTCTCCTCGTTCAGAACCCGTAGTTTATCCACATATGCACATGAGAGTAAGCCAGTGATGTTTCCCATCAAAATAATGGGAAACGAACGGGAGCGGTTATTTCACCGGATCAAGGTGAAATAACCTCGATTGTGTAGATGTGGGTAAGCAGCTCACAAAGATAACGGAAGCCACCAAAAAACGTTATCGTTTTTTGGTGCTAATCTGGGCGCCCCTTTGGGGCAGCGGGAGCGGGAAATTTATTTCCCGCTGGGCGGGCGGGGAGAATAATGCTTGCCATCCTCGATGGTGGCAAGCATTATAAGCGCGCGGGATGAACCATGCTCACAATCATGAATCGCCAATCACCCCGGCCAATCAACTGACCGGGGGTGAATGTTATAGCGTAATTTCTTTCGCGATCAAATTTATTTCATAAGAAAGCCCACGCTCGAAAAAGTCACCTCTAAAGCTATTCAAACGACCCTCTCTGTATGAAGTAACAGTGCATTCATCTGTGATAAATTCACTTCCATATTTTTCTAAAGCAACTTCTAATGCTTTTGCTATCAACAGATCCGACATGGTTCGCTCGGTGAAAAGATACTTTGCGCCGCCGAATACATCATTAAATGGTGAGCTGCTGTATTCATACATGTCTTGCATTGCATCAAAAGAGCCATTCTTATATTTATTGGTTATCTGTTTAACTTGGTTCTCTGTAGGCCCATCTGTCCAGCTTATGTTTACACAATCATAATCACGGGTACGAACTGAAAATTTCGTTTTTGGGTATGCGGCTTTAAGCTCTCTTCTTATGTTGATTGCTACCCCCTTTCCTCCCAGGTTTTCGCTTTGCAGGGATTGATATTCCGGCAGGTTTTTTATTCTTTCCTTTTCCAGGGCAAAGTGTTCTTTTGCTTTACGCTCATCCTCAACCTTCTTATCTGCAACCAATTTTGAATATTCGCAAGCCATCTTTACTGCTTCGAGTGTCGCGACCTCATCATGAACAGTCCATTGCACCCCTCGTAAAATGCTTTCCGGTAGATTGTTGCTAACCTCACCATTGAAAAATGCAATATCAAATTTTGCATTACTTGCGGTACGATAGATAACGCCGCCTAGCTCTTTACCTTGCCCGAAAGACGATTGCTCACCACTGATCGCGTACACTACGCCCTTACCTAACCCATAAAGATTTGTGCTCACCACCTGTCCAATTACAATGACTTTGTTATTATCCGTTTTCATTTTATCTCTCCAAATAGCAACTTGATTAGGTTTTCTAAAACGCAATTCACCATTGAAATTTCATTGAGCCGTCCGTTTTATACGGGCTTTAAAACCTCATGTTTTCGTGGTGACGTTGACGTTTCGTGTATCTATATTTTGAATATCTTCCAGGCAGTGATACCGCTAGACAAAGCCCGTAAAAGGCTGGGTTAGCCTGCCTTAGCCGTTAATAATTTGACCGCTGTTATAACTGGGCTGAAAAATCTTCCATAACGTGCAGCAGTCCGACCACCTTATTCACTCTTTCCTGAATTTCTGGGATGGACGGCATTCCCTTCACCAATTTTTCAAGTTCCTGGCTCAACGCAGCTGTTTGAATGCCGAGTGCATTTCTGTTCGCATTCTTCTGAAACTTAAACAGCGCCCGGCTTGTTTTCTGCAGCAACGAATCCAAATCAGCGATGATCTTTTCCCCATATCTCCCAGAGTGTTCCTTCGTGGCGGTTTGGACGTTGACGTTTCGTGTGTTCATGCTGTTCTCCTTCCAGGGTGGGTTATCTATCTCTCGTCGGAACCTTGCGCGGCAAAAAAGCTGACGTAGCGACAGCGAACGGGGGAACGCAAGGGCGCCGCTTGCGGCGTGCACTTCACCCTTGCGGGCAACCGGGCGACGGTGCTACAAAAGCGGCCGCGTAAAGGCCGATGAGAGATAACCACCGGTAAGATGAGCAGTAACGCACCCGACACGGCAGAAAGCCGGGGCGTCCTCATCGTTCGTCGCCAGGCGATGAACAGTGAAAAGCGGCGCCGGCATTGCCGGCTGCAAGCGTAGGGGTTGCTCTTGATGTTGGCTTTCAGACCTTAGCCGGCAGGCCCGAAACCGCTACGCGGGTTCGGCGAGACTTGGCGACCGCGCGCGGGCGACTAGTCGAGTAGGGCTCGATGGCTGGGCGCTTGCGACCGGCCACCGAAGGAAGCGCCAGTTCTTGTAGAATGGGTTTTTACACCAGGTGCTGGGAAGTAAAAGTGGCAGGACGACAAATAAGGACATGGCGACATAACAAGTGGGCACACTCAGAACGGGAATGAGGAATATGAACGGCGCCGCAGGCGCCGTCCTCTGTTCTTATTCTGCATTTTGTACCGCCGCCCCTTTTCTGCCAGGCTCACGCGTAATAGTTCACCGCATCCTTCAATCGTCGAGTTGTACAGCGCCTAGCGATTCCCGCACCATCGGTAAATTTTCCCAGTAACGCCTTTTCTATCATGCGTTATCGGGCAGGATCTCCCTGCCCGCCTCAGTTGTTATCGATACATTGGCCAGCGTGTGGACGTCACGCGATACCAAAACGGCGTATACATCTCGCGCTGATACTTCAGTGTCAGGCTGTTGCCGATCACCACGCGCGCCGGGATACCCAACAGCGACAGCTGGATGTAACACATCCGCGCCGCCACCGGATCGATGTCTACACAGTCGGCGCGCAGCTGCGTTTGTGGGTTATACCCGCGCGCCAACATCACTTTGGCAAACGCGATCACCATCCCGCCCGCGCCGCAGGTCGGTTCGGACAGCGTGATATACGGCTCATTTTCCAGCGCCGCCAGCCGATCACCGGCCACCAGTCCCGCCATCAGCTCAGAAAGATGGAACGGCGTGAAAAACTGGCCGATGTGGCCGCTACCCAGCTCCAGCTCCATAAACAGTGAGCCGAGAAAATCCCCCATATTCTGCTCCAGCCCGATGACCAGCCACGAAAGCAGCTGCGCCATGCGCTGCGCGTCAGCCTTCTCATAGCGCTGTATTGTGGCCATATACTCCGCCTCGATATCCGGCGACTTTAAACAGGCATTCTCCAAAGCACAGGCCGCCAACTTCACGAAATCGCTGAAAACCTCGTACCGATGGTGATTACGCGCCGTTTCACGAAACGTACTCAAAAACGCCTTCCGCGGATCGTCACCGGTGATTATCCGGTTCCGGGTCGGTACGAGTACGGCAGGTTTTGGTTGTTGTACCGCATCAGCCCTGGCGTTCTTTTCCGCCGGGCATAACGCATCGACGGGTACGGAAAACAGGTCATCAAAAGAGAGTTGCGACACTATAATTACCTCCGGGTCAGTGAATAGCCGCCCCGAAAACGGAGCGGCTCGCGTTATCAGGCCATCGCCCGCGTTAACTCCAGCGCACGCAGAACGTGCCCCCATTCACTGCCCCGCATCGACGGCACCCGCACCGATTTACCCTTACGGACACACCCGACGATATGACGCCCGAACGACCGCAGATCCGGATCGACGTCGGCGGCGGCTATATCGCCGCGCGCGATCCGCCGCTGGCGCTTCACATGCTCGCACTCGGCCTGCAGGCGCTTTACATACTCGTCGGTTACTGTCATGATGCTTGAGTCTTTCGATTTCATGGTCGATACTCCATGTAGTTTGATAGAACGCCGGTCTAGCTTTCTCAGGGGTAAACCGGCATGAGAGAGCAGCGGAAACGCTGCTTTTTTCATTTCTTGGTCTTCGTTTCCCGGCTGAGCACCTCCTTATTGATCCGCGCCAAAATGGCGCTGTGCGATAACGTCACCACGTCACGGAACTTAAAATAGCGATCGCCGACTTTGGCGAAGATGTAGGTAACGTCCCCGCAGTACATTTCGGCCAGCTTGAAAGTTTCGCTATGTGCATCTCCCTCCCAGTCTTTCGGGTACAACACCGCGATCGCGTCCATAAACTCCGTCAGGGTGATCTCCACGACTTCTGTACGTGCTTCTTGCTCCCTCAGCTGCCAATAAGCGGCCTCGGTACTTGCATCCCACGCCATGCGGTTTTCAGTGCTGATTTCGGTTTGATACATCGTTTTTTCTCCTCTGTTATGGTGGTTTTCCACCGGTTAAATGCGGGTTAACGTGCCGTAGTACGGCAACGTGCAACCATCATCCCCGCGCCGCATCCGGCCATCCTCTGACACTTCAACGATCACGCCGGTATCAAGACACAGCCAGATGAAACCTTTTTGCATAAAGCGATACCCGGTTGTGCTCAGGCAAACAGGGCGCACAGGCTCGACCTGTTCCACGGCGTACACCGTGCAGCCCTTCGCGCTGGTTTCGCGCGCAAATCGCATTACCGCATCAAAGGGATTGCAGGCGTTGGTGATGTGGCTGCAACTCAGGTTCACCGTGCCCCCGATGCAAGGCGCCGAGAATTTGACAGAAAAGCGGCCGATCTCTTGAGTAACGAACAGGCAGGCTTTTACATCCCAATCATCAGGCGATTCTTTTACTACAGTATTGATATTGTTAGTTTTCATACTCAATTTCCCTCTTGTGATATTCCGGGCTACGAAAGCGCAGCCCGACGAAAATCAGTAATCTGCCGACAGTTCATCTTTCAGGGAAAAGAACGCATCGTAGGCGCGGTCTGCCTCTGCCTCCGTCAGCATAAAACCCCGCTTTGATGCCGCGCCCATAAAGACCGGCCGGTCTTTCAATGGCAATTCACACAGATAATTCATCGCCATTTCTAACAACCGTGACTCAAAGATTTCGTAATGCAGTCCACATGACTGCCCGGCCTGCTTCTCCATCCTGGCCAGCACGATATCTGCGCGGATCACATCAAAGGCATTTGAGGAGTTCAGATTGCGGACAAAACCGTCAGTACGGAGCGCACTGGGGTTTTCCCCATATCTCCCAGAGTGTTCCTTCGTGGCGGTGTTGACGTTGATGTTGACGTTCTGTGTGTTCATGCTGTTCTCCTTCCTGGGTGGGTTATCTATCTCTCGTCGGAACCTTGCGCGGCAAAAAGCTGACGTAGCGACGGCGAACGGGGGAACGCAAGGGCGCCGCTTGCGGCGTGCATTTCACCCTTGCGGGCACGCGGGCGACGGTGCTACAAAAGCGGCCGCGTAAGGGCCGATGAGAGATAACCACCGGTGAGATGAGCAGGAACACACCCGACACGGCGATAAGCCGGGGCGTCCTCAGCGTTCGTCGCCAGGCGACGAACAGTTAAAGCGGCGCCGGCATCGCCGGCAGCAAGCGCATGTTTTTGATCTTGGTGTTGTTGATGTTGGCTTTCAGACCTTAGCCGGCAGGCCCGAAACCGCTACGCGGGTTCGGCGAGACTTGGCGACCGCGCGCGGGCGACTAGTCGAGTAGGGCTCGATGGCTGGACGCTTGCGTCCGGCCACCGAAGGAAGCTCATAGGAAGTTTAAAAAGGTGTTTTTGATAGACACCGGCGATCGACAGATCATCGGCTATGTATGAAAGGTTCATTCCTGGAAAACTACTCAACAACAAGTTGTTTTTCTTGAAGAAAAAGAAGCATGTTAATTGCGGCGTATACGGCGGCCGGTGGGTTTTGCTCACCACGCGACCTCTTCCCGTAGGCTATTTTTGATGCATCTGCCTGTACGGCAGTAAATTTTCGTTATTAATCCAGAGTTTCTAAGCTGCCTGTTCGGCAGTGTAAAGATTACATACTCACTTTTGGTAATAGCGTTTCCAGCGCTCAAAATCAGAACCCCGTAAATCTGTAGGGTATCCCTTACTCGTGAACCATTCCGAAAACTCTTTAGCTAATGCTTTATACTCGTCTTTCATTGATGCGTGAACATATCCACCTGAAAGACACTTTTCTATAAATGTCAATTGTCGCGCCGAAGGTGAATAAACAACCTTCCTTTCTTCTCTTCTATTTTCAAATACAGGATTATTCAGTCTGTTTTGAAATTCAGTCATTGCGCGCTTTATCAACTCCGTCAACTCTGAATCAGTCAGTGCGGAGAAGTCGATATTTGAGTATTCATGTTTAATAGTAAATACATTTTTCCCCACTCTTTACCTCCCAATCAGAAGTCATTGATGATAATCTCATCAGACCCGCCGGTAGCGCGCTCTCGCCGTTCAGCCTCCAGGCAATCATAGACATACTGAACGGCCAGCGTCAGTGTCAGCTTGTCTTCGACTTCCGCCAGGAATTCCTCAGTAGTAACCCCCTCCTTCTTCACCGGCAACGTCATATAGCAAAGCACCGCCGTATGCTCATCCCCTTCCTCCCCCTTCAGGCAAACGGGAACCTCTCTTTCCTCCGGAGCAAGATCCCCGGATGCCTGGTCGAGTCTGTAGTTTACATAGGCTTCCGTGTTCCCGACCTCGGGGCTTTCATACTTTTCGCGCGTCCAGTACTGGCGAGTTGTCTCCCCGATGAACAATCGGCGGGAACCTGTCGCAGTATGAAAACCACATTTGCCGGGCTGCAGGTATTTCGCCGCGGTTGGCTTGTCTTGAAGCTTCTCAAAAATCTCCGGTCTGATAGTTCTCATTACCTTTTTCCTTCCTTTGACTGAGCCCAATTTAAGATGCAGCGTCGCTAAACGCTGGGTATATCGGCTTGCTGAAAATTTATATTTCTGAACTGCCGATCCAATCGTCAGCCAGGTAGGCATCCCATCCCTCTGGCGCCATGCTGTGGATATCAATGGCCAGTAATTGGTCATGCGTCCAGCCAGCGCCATCAGGCTTGAAACTTGCCAGTACAGCACCGGATAAATCCTTGATTATGAGTGTTTTTTGTTCATTTCCTACCAACAGGTCTGGTTCTTTGCTCGAGATCGGTTTTGCGACTATCATTCCAATAAATCCTTTATATTCCAATGATTTTGATATTTGGCGCAAGCCTTCGGCCTGCGCCCTGTTTCATTTCAGACGTTCGCTGGCCAGCTGGTACACATCGCCGCGCTCACGTTTGCCGACGGCAACCACCGCGATAATCAGGCAATCGTCGATCACCTCATAAACCAGACGAAAACCCGAGGCGCGCAGCTTGATTTTGTAACACCCCGGCATCCCCCGTAGTTTTGCCGAGGGTATATGCGGGTTCTCACAGCATTTTTTCAGCTTTTTAGCGAACTGCTGCTGCAGCGCCTTGTCCAGTTTTCCCCACTCTTTCAGAGCGGATTCACGAAATTTGACCGTATACGTCATGCGAACTGATCCAGATCGATATCAACCAGCGCTTCGCTACGGCGCTCATTGACCAATCTCACCAGCTCCTGATCATCGAGGGCATCGAGCATTTGCTCATAGAGCGCCGCCGGCACGCAATAAAATGCAGGCTGATTGCGGTTCAGGATGGCCACCGGAAAACCGGCACCGGCGCCAACGGTTTCCATTGGGTTTTTCTTCAGCTCACTGATGCTCGCACTTGTGTCACTCAGAATGATATTTGGCATGGTATCCTCGACTAAATAAGACCGCTTAACAGGTCTTATTATACCATCAAAAAGACCTGTTAACAGGTCTTTTTGATAAAATATCGCCCAGCAGGTCAGTTGTACGAATACTCCACCGCCAACTCGAACGCCAGTCTGTAACGTGCATGCTCCCAGGCGCGCTGACCGATTTCCCCGAAGCATTGCTGCGCTACCCGTTGCCCCCTGATCCAGTATTTGGCCATCTCGTATGAAACCCTCGGCTTGTCAGGCTGCTTATAATCAGCACCGCAGCTTTGGACAAGCTCTGTCATTCGGCCGAAAATCACATAGAGAGCCTGCTCCAGCTCGTCGGGTGACGTGCTGCTTTGCGCATACAGGTCATTCAGATCGTCTAAGTAAATAAATTCCATTTCCAACGCTCGAACAGCTGCGGGATATTGCACGCCGGGCTTTTCCCACGGCTCCGGGGTCTCTGGTTCGCACAATCCCGCCGTTTCATATCTCCCAGAGTGTTCCTTCGTGGCGGTGTTGACGTTGATGTTGACGTTCTGTGTGTTCATGCTGTTCTCCTTGCTGGGTGGGTTATCTATCTCTCGTCGGAACCTTGCGCGGCGAAAAAGCGGAAGTAGCGACGGCGAACGGGGGACAGCAAGGGCGCCGCTTGCGGCGATTTATCCTCCCTTGCGGGCAACCGGGCGACGGTGCTACAAAAGCGGCCGCGTGAGGCCGATGAGAGATAACCAACGGTGAGATGAGCAGGAACATACCCGACCCGGCGAAACGCCGGGGCGCCCTTAGCGATCGCCGGCACAGCGGCGAACAGTGAAAGTGGCGCCGGCATAGCCGGCTGCAAGCGCAGGTTGTTGACCCTGGCTTTCAGACCCTAGCCGGCCGGCCCGAAACCCGAAGGGGTTCGGCGAGACTTGGCGCCCGCCGGCGGGCGATTAGTCGAGTAGGGCTTGATGGCTGGACGCTTGCGGCCTGCCACCGAAGGAAGCGCCAGCTGGCGTGTTGTTTTTTGCAGCTGTTGGCACAGTATTCAAATCGAGGGAAACGCCGAATCCAACCAGGAAAAGACCCGATGCTCCCCCGCAGCGTAAACACGCAGCGAATTCCCGACTCTAATGAATGCACAAAGCACCGAGTGGATACGCTTCATAGCGTGCCAAAAGGGGCCAAGCCAATAAGTAGAAAAGAAAAAGGCGCCGTCAGGCGCCTTGTTATTATTTTGCTTTCTTTTTTGGCCCGTTAAAATACCGGCCCCTGGGCAGTCAGTTTGCGGCACATCAGGCGATTGGGAATTCGGGCATCATTATCAGCCTTGTCAGCAGCAGATAGATCACCGTTGATCAGACTGACCTGTAGACAATTTTCCCAGAATGGCCTCGCTGACCAGAGGTAGCAATCCAGTTCGGCAAGGCATGGGAATCGGCTCGTCCACGCCTGTACCAACCCGAACAAGTCACAATCCGCTATTCCCTGCTGCTTAGCGCGACGTACCCAGCGATTAAGTTCCCCCGGAGTGATGAACGCAAGTTCTATCTCCGCCTGAGCTTTCCGCACCTGGTAACGACGCCGTTTATGCTGTCGGATGTTGTCATCGATGCGCGCCTGCCGGGTGTGTTTCATCGTCAACCGATGCTCGAACCGCTGACGGCGGCGACGGTTCACTTCCGGAAACAGCGTGTCGCGAGTGTCGCCAGGCAACGGGGAATAACAGTGCTCTCCCCGGCTGGCGATAAGGGTGTCGAGCGCGTCCATATAGTCTTCTTTGCGCGTGGCACGGCGGCGATCGCCGGGCCGGTAGGTTACATCAATCATGCGAAGATCCTTGGCTGAAAGTGTGGGCCGTCCGGTTAACTGGCGGAAAAACGCCGTGGCATATGGGTAGACGGGCAACCGTCTGCCCGCTTCACGCCGGGCTTCGACCTGAGCTATGGCCTGCCAGACGGCCTGCCGATACGGGTGCCACGGCACCAGAGCGAGATGATTTGGGATCACAGGCAATGCCCTCCCATCCGCAGCGCGACCGCCAACTTTTCCGGCCGCCAGAACCCCAGCCGGTAATAGCCGGCCACGGTGTGCAGCACCCGGTTTATCGTGACCGGGGTGTAACGCTCATCCAGATACAGCCACGCAAGCGACTGACCGCCGTCAAACGGCAGCGTCATTGACCAGTTCGGCACATCCGCTCCCGCGCTGCACAAGTAGAGCGCCGTCGCCTCATCCCCAGCCGGGCTTATCCGGCACACCACCGGCACGCACCCGCAGAACTCGCAGCCCTCTTCTGCCACAACATGCCAGCCTTCCGGCACCGCCAGCTGGCTCAGCACCGCGCAGTTGAGCATCACCCGATACTCCCTGCCCCGATCGCGGTACTGTTCCAGTTCGTCGGCGCTCATCGCCTCAAGTTTTTCCAGTTTGAATGCATTTTTCATCCGTCTGTTCTGCCGCCCGAGGGCGGCAGCTCCTTGTCAGTTAGGCGGCAGCGCTGTCGTCAGCGTCAGTATCGTTGGCGTTCGCGGCACTGGCAGTGGCATCAGCCGGGTTTTCCGATTCGGCCTGCGGCTGCGGTGCCATGCAGCTCGGCAACCAACCTGTTTCGCTCAGCACCGCAGCAGCGAACTCAGCGGCATCTTTACGTTTCATGCCCTCGGCATCTTTGGCCTTCCCGCTTTCACCGGCGCTATTGAGAGCGTCCACGATTTGGTCTTTGCCGATCCGCGAAAAATAGTTGTCACACGTCGGTTTCCACCATTCCCCGATCTGGAAATCGAGGGCTTTTTCTACCGAATCCAGCTTGGTGCCAACCCGCTTATCCTTGAGATAACTGTCTCGGCCATCGAGGCCGTGGGAAACGCAGTATGCCAATAACCCGAGAACGTCACCCTGTGGCCACGCCAGCAGCCACTCAAAGCTTTCGCTCCAATTTTCCGGGAATTGGTTCAGCCAGCTCTCATGCATCTCGTTCAGTTTCAGGTTGGCGATGCCACTCGCGCTACCAGCCTCTTCTGACTGGGATAAGCAGCCGCTGCGCATGCTTTCTACAGAGGTGTGCAACACATAGAAATATCCCGCGTCGAACACCCGCCGCGCCAGCGTGAACGTATGGAGTGCAATCGCGACGTTGGTGTTCTGCGCCAGTGCCGCTGACACGGCTAATGTGCGTTCGGCGGATAAACTGGTCACCAAAACTTGGGAAAGCCCTTTTTCTGACGGCGGGGTGTTCTTCTTGATTTCTTCGCGGTTGGCTTTTTCTTGTTGCTTGATGTCTTCTACTTTCATCAAACCACGTTGTATTTGGATCTGGCCATCTTTCAGGTAAGCGACTACGCCCGCCGTCGCACGAACTTCCGGCGACCACTTATTGATCTCGGCGGCGTCGTTGATCTCGTTGATGCGCGCCTCAATCTGCTCAACGCGCGGCGCATGTTCCCATTCTTCGTCTGCATCGAGTCCAGCAGTATCAAACATGTCATCCAGCAGTTCTTGCTCGGTGAGCAGTTGATCCATTTCTGTCTGCAATTCGTCGCTCAATTTCGCCTGAGCAAAAAGGATCTCGAAGGTCTTTTCGTCCCCGCTATAACGCCGCACTTCACGACTGCGGCCAACCGCCCATGCCCACCCTTCATTTTTCGCCACTTCATCGGCCGCAGCCTGCAGCTTGGCCATAGCCAACGTCTCCAGCATCAGCGGATTTGTCAGGATGACGCTTTCAGCAAACAGATCTTCTCGAGTTTCCCCCCCTGCAGCCTGATAGGCTTCCAGTCCGACAAATTCAACGATATGGCTGTCTGCCGCCGATACTTCATCGTTCAGCACAGCTTCGCGTAACGCCTTCGGTTTCCGGAGGTTTTCGTAATAGCTGCTCTTTTCCCATGCCTGAAGCTGACGTTGGTGATCATCCGTTGCGCCCAGCGCCGCCAGCTGGTCAAAATTGATTTGATTCGTTTTCAGCAGCTCCAGCAGCGCAGGGGCTACGGTTGTCAACTTAAGGCATTTTTTAACATGCAGGGTGCTGAAGCCGAGGATGGCAGCGATCTGTTCGGCCGGGGTTCCGTTCTCAGCCAGCTTACGCATATTTTCGAGCTGATCGGCAGGTTGCAGATTGGTGCGGCGCACGTTCTCCGCAACAGAAATCGCATAGGCGTCCTGTTCATCGACGACTAAAACGGGGACGATAAACTCCGGCGTTACCGGTACGCCAGCAGCTGAACGCCCTTGCACCATCAACAAATCCATACCAAGGCGGCGGGTCTCACCGGCAGCCGCACCGTATCGACCATCCGCCATGCGGTGCACGACGAGGTTCTGTAACAGGCCGGTGGCCTCGATACTGGTTGCCATCTCCTCGATCTCGTCCTGAGTGCGGGGAGTGATACGCGCATTCTGATCCGTAAAGGTAATCTCTTTGAGCATGAGATTTTTACGCTCGGCTTTGTCCAGCGCAGCTTCAACAAACTTCGCCGCTGCGGTTTTGGCTGATGCAGCCTTGGCCGGGCTTTTCTTGGCAGTTGATTTTGGTTTTGCAGGTGCTTTAGTATCGATGTCAGACATGTGATTTCTCTCCAATAGTTATTACTGTCAAACCGGTCAGATTGGCGTCCAGACCGGCGGTTAGGAGCAGGGGCAACCCTGCTTTTTACTGCCCTGCGCTGATCACCCAGTGCGTCAGGTTCATTTCATCGCTGGCGGCGACCGGAACCCCCTCGACCAGCCAAACGGCCAGAGAGTCAAACTCCCCCTGATCGATGACCAGATACTCGGCATCAGCCGGTACGGACGGCGGCTCACTCGTGCCGGTTGAACGGCCACCGCAGGCGCGCTGCACAGCGAGAAACAGCTCATACACCTGCTGGTCAGAACGACCGCCGTTTTTAAGTGCTGATGCTGCTGTAGGCTTCGATGTCGCGCCTTTGACGTTTTGTTGAGCCATGTTGAAATCCTCCGTGGGGTGATAACTGATGCCGCTGTGAGTATTCGCCGTCGCAATAAACTGATTCAGCACGGCGAAGAGCGGCACCAAGGGGCGGAGACAAAAAGTTTTTTTGACCGAAGGGAGGAAAAAGTTTTTGGCGGAGTTCATACACCCCTTGGTGTTTAAGCGAGGCGTTGTGCTGTTATCAGTTGCGGCGGGAAGACTTACTGCGGCTAAAGCACCCTGGAAGGTTGAACACGGATCAACCCGACACAGCGGGCGCGGCCGCGAACGCTGGGGCGACCTTAGCGCTCGTCGTCCAAACGACGAGCAGTGAAAGCGGCGCCGGCGACGCCGGCAGCAAGCGCGGGTGTTGCCGTTGGCGGGGAGACCCTAACCGACAGGCCGAAACCGCTTGCGGGTTCGGCGAAACCTGACGCCCGCATACGGGCGTCTTGGTTGAGTAGGTCTGCTGGACGGTCATTCGACCGGCCATTGCCCCAAGCCCTCGTGTTTTTTCTCTCTCCCAACCTTGCCCAAATATCCCGGTAATGTGATGTGGTATGGCAATACAAGGGTGGCCAACCACTACTTTCCAAACCCTGTTCTTATAAACAAGCAGTTATTCCTTTTAAAACCGGAAGAAGTGTTCCTTTTTATAATGGATACCCTTCATCATTCTTTCTTACCTCGGTAGATACCTCACTACTGCAGCATGAGTATGCAGTCATCGTTGGCAGCTGGAGACGGCGGCATCGCCGCCGCTCTCTTCTGCCAGTCACCGCAGGTGACAGGGTTTTTCCCGCGGTGCCAGGTAGCCCACAGATGTAAGGCTACACGGCAAATCCAGCATTACTGTCGAATAAATACCCCGCGCAAGAAGATGCACGGCTGATCTGCCAGATATTCAAAAACGGCGGCGACCACTTGCGGCAACGTCAGCGGGGATAATCCATATTGCAGACGGTCTTCATTGATGATCGCCTGGTATCGGCGCAGACGTTTTTGGGTT
Source organism: Serratia sp. LTN-2 (assembly GCF_059740205.1). Classification (NCBI taxonomy): domain Bacteria; kingdom Pseudomonadati; phylum Pseudomonadota; class Gammaproteobacteria; order Enterobacterales; family Yersiniaceae; genus Serratia; species Serratia sp. LTN-2. The sequence continues at coordinate 31,774 of NZ_JCAXDO010000020.1, forward strand.
TCTTCATCCAGTTTCATGGGCAACCTCGGGGTTCTGTGTTGTTGTTCAAAGCGGGGCAAACAGCCCCGCTGCCTTCAGTCAGTCCAGGGCGCGCCAGATATCAGCCCGTTCCGGGTGCGTATCGATGTAGGCTTTCAACTGCTCTTCCCGCTGGATATACATTTGCACCATGCCGGCATTGCCGCGATCGTGATGGAGCCAGCAGCGGCGGTTAATGACCAGCGACGTCAAAATTATGCCGGCGGCATCGCCACTGATGGTTTTTTCGAACCAGTTATCGGCATTGCTCAACTTCACTTGATCAATATCAGGTGCCATATACCCGCCGCCATTCGGCAGGCGGATGAAATGCCAGAACCCGCCGTTGTAACCCGACAAGTAGCGATCGGCGGTGGCGTAAACCTGCATTTCAGCCTGCAGGAAATCTGCATCGAACAGGTACGGCAGGAATGACAGACGATCGGCTTCACACACCTGCAGATCGACGGAATGAGCATGTTGCATGGGACTACCTCCACAGTTTCAGGGTTAGCGACACCGGCCGGTGCCGTACCCATTCGAAAGGCCGGCCTTGAGGGCAGTGGTCAAGGGCGCCGTCAAAGCCGCAGCGCAAGCCCGTTGCGTGGCTGAATGCCCGTAACGGGTGCGAACGGGTGCCGACGGCGAGCACCGCGGCGCTTGAACACAACCGAGCCGGACTAGCGTTTGGGGACGGCACAGGCCGTCACTACGCAGCAGCTGCAGAGGAAGTGGATTTAGAGAGGTGTGGGCAGGCCCAGCCTGCGCCCTTTGCGGCGCCGGCGACGCCGGCAATTGCCGCGCGGCGGTATCACGGTCGGGCGGCGTTCGATACGCTGCGGCGGCCGACGACAACCGCCTGGCGCTCCGGGCAGGCTCCATAGCCCGCCCGGTGTTGCTTTCCGCTATTCCCTGAAATGGTGATCCAGTTCGTTGACCGCTTTGCAGACCTCAAGGTAGCGATCGTGCGCATCACGCAAAATGTGGCCGGCCAGGCGATCGGCTAAAACATCGCTGTTCCAGAAATGCGTGCTGACCAGTTCCCTCAGCCGCAAATGCAGCTCCCACATGTCGTTTGACAGCGCCGCGACGTCGGCGCGTAATTTCTCATGGCCCTGATAGTTCATCGGTATCCCCCCCTTATGCCGCGCGCCGGCGGCGCAGCGCAGCCAGGCGGCGACAGCCCGTAGCGTGGTAGTCTGGCAACAGCTCGATGCCGATATAGCGGCGCCCGGACAAGGCGGCAGCGACGCAGCTCGAACCGGAACCGGCGAACGGATCGAGAACAATGGCACCAGGCTGAGTAAAGGACTCGATCAGCGGTTGCAGGCTGGAAACGGGTTTCTCGGTCGGGTGGTGGCGGTTGCCGGTATATTGCCAACTCTGCACATCAGCGAGAGGTTGTGCCGGCAATGCCGGCCGACCTTTCGCCAGGATATAGGCGCTCTCGTGTTGATAGCCGACAAACGCGGATTTCGAGGCATATTGCTTGGTAAACACCAGGTGGCCAACGATACGGAAGCCAGCGGCCTTCCAGGCGCCGACAAAGGCATCGATGCGGTTCCAACCATAGAAGCTCACCATCAGGCTATTGGATTTGAGCACCCGAAACATTTCCCGGCTCGCCGGCAGCACCCAGTTAGGGTTCGTATCGTTGGCGATCGAGCGCCCGGAGCGATCGGTAAAACCAACCAGGTATGGAGGATCGGTCAGAATAAAGTCGATACTGCCGGCAGGGAAAGAAGACATGACTTGTACGGAGTCACCCAACACATAGCGGGATATAAGCGTTCCTCGTCTGACAAGGGACGGCAGGAGGGTGCCGGTGCGGCACCCGTTCCCTGCGGCCCGATGTCAGCGCGGCCAGGCACCGCCGCGGGTCAAGCGGACGTGGAATACCGCCGCCGCGCGCGGCAAGGATATGCCGCGAAAGCCGCTTGAAGACGGCACGCCGTCGCCCCGCCCAGGACGGGGTATGGCAAGATGTCATCGGGCTGCAGGCCCGCTATAGGGATATGACGGTGTTCGGGAGTTGGCCGCCGCCAGGCGAAGAAAAGAGCGAAGCGAAGCGACAGCCTTATCAGAGGAGAGTGGTCAGAAATTGTGGGCCGCCTGCTGCATTTCATCCGTGATCACCGTATACGTCACCGTAAGATCAGTGCCTTCGGCCTGCTCCAGTTTTCGACGGATGAGTTTCCCTATAACCTCGTCGGGCATCCATGATTCGATTCGAATAACGCTCTGCCCGTTTTTCAGGGCATTGATATTTTCTGCATATTCAGCGGGGTAATGATTCATACGAAAGCCTCAGAGTAAGGTTGTTCGCGTCATCATAAAGCGTTCGTTAATATCTGCAATGTCTCCAAAAAGAGACATGTAACATTTTAGTGCATATCAAGAACGTGAATGGTCGTTACGTTTTTTTAAGGTAAGCTCCCTTATCTTATTCATGCAGATTTCAACTTTTTGAGGGTATTCCTGCGACGACAAATAAGCTTCAAATTCTTGCTCAACGTTATTTCGCTTTGCCAACGCCTTTAGATGGTCCAGCAACTCACCTCCCGCAACACCACTTTCATTACTTAACAATAAGTTATGGACCTTCACTATCAGTAAAGAGTGTCGCATAAAAAAATAGAATACGAAAACACCGCCCATTCCAAATAAAGAGACGCTGAGCAGAAAACGGGCTAAATGTCTTCCGGAATACAAATACTCCATTGCCTGCCCAGCGCTTAACCAAGTAAAAACCAGCCCGATAGTTAAACACAGGTATGGACGTAACAATGCAAAATTAAGCATTTTGCCGATAACTTATACATCATTCAATATCCTTATTTTTAATTCTATTTAAGGTGCTGAATTCGCCCATACAAATACCGCGCAAATGCATCATGCTTATCGGCAGGCTCTGGCCAATGAGGGGGATCTTTCAGCAACAAACCCAATGTACTCATCCCTTTATGCTGATTCGCTTTGCGCTCGACATAGTCATCATCAGTATATCCCATCGTCTCGATAACAAGCTCCGACGTTCGCCCCCGCCCAGGGTGTTTGACAGTCAAAAGGAAGTCGGGCAAGACGAACCGCTTCTCGCCATCAAGGTCCACAGTGATATCAAACAGCGGTTTGTTAAGGGATAACTCATAGCCCGAACTCTGCAGCCACTTCCCCCCCGTCATGATGGAGCTAATGGTTTCACGTTCAAGGTTACTGTCGACCGGAACCGGGCAGGTGTAATCAAAGAGCGCATGCGCATAAGCATCGCGGCAAACGACCGTACCAGCATCATTACGCCGGTACATCAGGATCACCCAGTATTTTTCCCGATGACCATCAACCTCGCCGTTGATGCTCACTCGCTTTTCGGGCCGGAATATTGTTTCACCGAACTTACTTTTGAAAACGACCTCATCTTGTGTCACCTGCTCAGAGAACAGGATCTGGTAGAAAGTTCGTGCTCTCCCTGCAGGCCAGGCTTTACCCTTGTTTTCAAGTTCACGCATGCGCGCATCGAGCCGTTCTTGTTTCAGCCAGGGGTCGAAGAATACAATCTCGCTTAGAGGACGCCCTTGGGCAAAGTGCTCCATCTCGGTAACCACCTTCACCGCATTGAGCGCCTGTGTTTTGGTTCGTCCTGGCTGAGGGTAAACCGGATCGATGCTATTAAGCCCAGCGGCCTCGATCAAGGTCAGCAGCAGGCGTGCCAATGCCGGTACACGGCGCCGACTTGTTTTGTCTTTGCCATGACTGTCTGTCTTCGTCGGCCCAGAGATACGAGCCCCATTATCGTCTCGCGGCAAGAAAGAGCGAAAATCAATGCGCACGGCGCCGGCTGTTCGGCGCCCGCCGCCCTGCCCTGTGCCATCATCACCCCGCTTTGAACGATACAGCGGACAATTCGAGCTGTGCTCTCCGCTGAAATTCACCAGGAACAAAGAGCCGTCGCGGTTACAGACGGTGTTAAGTGGCCGATCTTCTGCAGTCGTGCGGCAACCGCAAGACAGCCAAAGATCATTATCACGCATGCTTCTTAGCACCTCTTCAGCCAACTGTTTTTCAACCAGCGAAGTAACGTGTCCTTTGCCACAAACGTTGCCAACCGCCGTCGCCTGTTCCGGCGATAATTCACCGAACAGTCGACCTCTGGGTGATTTCTTCGTTACCAGTTTCATACGGGTTCCTTTACGTATCTGTGTCCTCAGGTGAGTTTCGCACGCGAAACCTTGTCATTCAGCAACGACGATACAACTGCAGTACAGCTGGCAGCAGACGATAACCGGGGGCTGACCAGGCACCGTTCCGCAAGCTGGACCATGTGGGACTCTCGGATTTTGTATCCCAGTAGAGGATCTCGATTATTCCTTGTTCCTCCAGGCGGCGCGCCACCGCCGAAACATTGGTGTCGGTGATCCCGACATTCTCCACCACAGTGTGTTTCTCGACCAGACCAGCACCACGATCGTGAGCATCAAGCAGGAAAGCTAAAATGACGCCGGCGTAAGCACGCCGCCCGGTTCTGGACAGTGCGGCCTCAATATCAGAAAACGTCATCGCAGCTTTTTCCTCTCATGATATCTGGCAGCGTCTTCCGTCGCCGCGCAGATCCAACCTGCCGCCACATCAATGTCCAGCCCTCCCGGCAACACATCGAGGAGTTGGGTGAGCGATCCCCCCTTTTTAGACTGAACGTGTATAGCCGCATAGGCAGCCCATTCAGGATGGGTGACAGGTTTCCACCCATCAGCCCAAAGGAGAGCCATAGCGCTCTGTATGGCCCATCGCGGGTATTTCTTGTTCTTCCCCCACTCATTGAGTGTATTACCCAATAAAGGGCGTCCACGGTCTTCCAGGAAGCCCTGCTGGATTGCAGTGGTAAGCAAAACATCGGCCGCAGCAGCGGCCGGTAATTCGGAACGTATCACCCAGGTTTTGACTGCGACGGATAAAAACTGCTCCGCCAAGTCTGCAAACAGCGCTTTACTCATCTATACCTCTTTGATCCCCAGGATAGATATTTCTGCGGCATCGATGCACAGTTCACCTAACGGCAGCGCTATCCAAACCTGGCCATATTCCTCGGGTATCCGGTCAGTCAGCAAATAGCCTTCCCCCCCCTCAAACTTCACCATGACACGAGTGATGTTGACGTTAGACTCGCCCTGTAACGGTTGCGTCTTATGGGTCTGTTCGTTGCCGGCATTCTGCTGTTCGCCGGCAGTGTTGCCGGTTTGATTCGTCGAAGTTCCCGGCTGTTCCGTCAATACATCTTTGTTACGGTTCTCTTCCTGAGTTTCTGTCCCTGAGTTGGTTGATGGCGCCGGAGGCGGCGGGTTCTTTGGCGGCTTGCCCTTCAGGACGTTCAGCTCTTTAATCGCTCCCTGGCGCGTCAGCTTCCCATCCCGAACCAGTTTGGCCAGTTTATCAACGCTCTCTGGACTGATATCGTTGATTTGGCACAGCGTATAGACCAGGTCGACATCCTTGGTCACTTTTTCTTTCAGCAGAGCGATGACCGGCGCAGGCGCATCAATCAACCGCATGTGTTTACTGATGAACGTTTTGGGTTTACCCAAAATACGGGACATCGACTCCTGAGTTTCACCATGCACATCGCGAAGTGCCTGCAGCTGTATTGCTGTGGCTAACGGTTTTAGCCCAGACTGGTGAAGGTTTTCGATCAGCTGCCCATAGATACGCTTCTTCTCATTTTCAGGCGGTGCACCGACATAGATGTCGATGAACAGATCCCCTTTTGCCTTTGCAGAACGCCAACGGGTCTCACCCATCCAGATTCGATACCCACGCTTATCACGAGGGAAACAACGAGGCGGCATTAAAATGCCAAAATCGCCGTAGGTTTGTTTCATCCCGTCGATGACTTCATCTTCAAAGTCTTCTTCGGGGCGAACTTGCTCAAGAGCGTAGACATCATCGATTGGAACACGAATTATCTGACCTGCAGGGTCCTCGTGCTCAGCCCGGTTGACCTTCAGGTCGTTCTGGTTCAGGTCATTACGCGGTAACGCAAGTTCGCGTTCGACTGCGGGAGTTTCAACCTGCGTTTGCGGTGACGCGGCCTTTTCGCGCTTTTCACGCATTTGGGCTTTGAAATTTTTGGCCATCGTATCAGCCCCCTGTCCGTGCAATGATAGTGTCAACCAGCGCGTCGTAACGAGCCACCAATGGGCTGTCCGGCGCGTATTCTTTCATGGTGTAGTTCAGCTCAATGGCTTCACGGACTTTGGTTTGAACATAGGGAATGATCTCCAGCAAATGCTCCGGCCCGAAACCATTCTCTTCCAGGATCTCCAGCAACATTTTGAGATTCTCGGTATCAACGCTCGCATAGCGACCACCCAGCACCTCCTTTTTATAGTTGGCCACGGTCGCCTGAGTAACCACGATCCCCAGTAGCTTGATGCCTGGGTTATAGCGTTCTTTGATTTTCTTCAACGTTTGCAGGTGTTTTTCGGCGCCGAGGCGGGATGTTTTTTCCAGCAGCGTTGGGATCAACAGATAGTCGGCGACCAGGTGATTGGCCATCAGCAAGTTTGACCAGACTGGCGACGAGTCAATCAGGATATAGTCAAATTGGTCGCGCAGTTCCGCGAAGCGGGCGCGGAAATCGTAGATGCAATCGGAGTTGCGGTTGTTGATATCGTTCAGCTCTTCCGTCGCCCCCATAAATCCACGGCCATCATGCAAACGCAGCGGCTCGAAGGGTTCGTCACCATAGATGCGATTGACGTGTGCGGTTCCCGGCGTAAGAACTCGCCCGGAAGGATTGGCATCGATTTCCAGCGGCAGGCCATCAGGGAATTGGCGCGACGTCAGCGCGCTCATCCAATCCCCATCAACTGCACATGTCCGATAGCTGCGACGCTGCAGCTCTGCCGCTATTTCCGTTGTGGCAAAGGTCTTACCGATGCCACCTTTTTGTGAACAAATCGTGATTACTTTCGCTGTCATCTTAGAAATCCTCTTCAAAAGTTTCGCATGCGAAACTAAGACTGTTATTGGTCATGCCTTTCGGCGACTGCCTGCATCTGCTCTGTTAATGCCAGATTTTCTTGGCAGCCAGGGCATATCCAATCACCATTAATACTTTGCCAACCGGCATGGGTGGCCTTGCTTAAAAGTTCTGTTGTGGTCTGTTCTGTGGACTCATGGGTGTTTAATGCCATTGCCCACAGGCTGCGGTCAACTTCTGACCAACATTTTGACTCATTAATTGGTAACTCCCCTCGGAGTTCGCAGCGTAATTCCATATAAATCGACATAAACTCGACCTCTGGTAGTTAGGTCAGTTTCGCATGCGAAACCGGGAAGTTAACGACCTTGTCCACTACGTTGACTCTCTTGCTCACTGCGCTGTTTGCCGGCGGCAACGAATTCAACCAACGTCGCCTGAAACCGATAGCCATGATGATTAACACCATCCGACTCATAGACAGCATTGGTGATGGTGAAATTGATGGAAACGGTATCGCCGACCAGGCACTTATCGGCAATATGCGAGGCTACGGCATCAAAAGCGGTGAATTCGATTTTGGTTTGGTTACCACTGCGTTTTCTCAGTTCAGCTACGGTGAAACGGCAGAACCGTGTGTCGTCTTTGACTACAACGACAGGCTGAGTGATCAGTCGACCAACGAGTGCATTGTGTTGCATGACATTCTCCTTTGAGTATGGCTTTGCGCCAGAGAGTCGATAGTGGCTTTCCACTATCAGTACAGAGAATATAGCTCACAGCAAATCAAATATCAATAAAGATATTTAAAAAAGTAAAATTTCGCATGCGAAACTTTTGGAAGAGGGGATACTGCGGATAGGCTTGGCGAAATCATTTCGCAGGCGTGCCGCAGTTAACAAGCGCAGCGCGTTAGCTATTGTTCGAGTAAGCAATTGAAGAGGTCGGCAACCCCAACACTATTTTCTCGTCATTTCGGAAGTTTCGCATGCGAAACTAGTTCTTCTTTGCAGACAACGCATAGCTGATCATGGTTAGAACGCCACCGGTGAGGCTGATGACGGCAAATACTATCGTTATTAGGGAAGGGCGCAGACTATCATCGCTGTATCAATACAGACCAAAAAACAAACATGCCATAATCAATAGCAGTACAGAAAACACCGCTGAATGTAATCTCTCCATTAGTACATCCTCCTTGTAAATTCCACTACCAAATGCATTTAGAAAAGTTTCGCATGCGAAACCTGATTTTCTCGACACTATCACTAATTGCGGAAAATTCGATACCTCCGACGAAAGGCGATAGCAACCAGCTCCATTCCTCTTTTTCCCGTGGTGCGCTTAGTAATTGAGGCCAAACGGGTGCAAATCGTCCCAAACCATATGACTATAAAGAGAAACACTACAATGATAGCCTCAATCATCTGTACCCCTCAGTAAAGGTTGTCTCACCAAGTTTCGCATGCGAAATTCAGCTACTTTTATATCGAGACTCTTTCAAAGTGCTTACTTAGCGTCGACGGGAGTTTATCCCAATGATAAACGCGACAACCGCGATTCCCAGTGACATCCCCAAAGCATAACCTGTACGCACATTAAAGAATGAATGAAACAGTAAAAAGAATGTGATGCCTCCAGCACCGGCGCCAAAAAACAATTTAATATAAAGATCGGCCGTTTTCATCATGACCACCTACACTCCTAGTCAAGAGGATACCTATCCTCAATAAGCAGTATTGGAATTAAAAAAATCCCTCTCCCATTCTTTGTATATTCACGCAGAACAGCCACTATTCAGCGACGTTC
>NZ_JCAXDO010000020.1:40822-41133 GCF_059740205.1 Serratia sp. LTN-2
GGCCAGCCAGCTGCGCACCGTCCGATCGGTGATGGTCCACAGACGCGCCTTTTCCATCCGGCCGGTGCGCGCGTTGCGGCGCTCGAGCGGAATTTTCAGCGTGGCCACCATCGTCTGCAGCTGCGCGACGTATTGCGGATCGGACAGCGGTACCACGCGCGGCGGCGTGCTGGCCGCTGGCAACCGGCCGGCGCTGCGGGTCGCCTTTTCCGTGCGCTGTTTGAGGGTGGCCAGCTGCACGAACGGGTAGGGCGGCGCCAGCGAGAAATTCTCGCGCGTCAGCGCCAGTGCCTCGTTGATCCGGGCGCCGC
>NZ_JCAXDO010000020.1:41199-61440 GCF_059740205.1 Serratia sp. LTN-2
TCTCCGGCGCCAGCAGGTATTTGGGCAGTTCGTCATGGACGAGAGCCATCTGCCGCAGGGCGAGCGCAGCAGGATAATCAATCGCCACTGGTAACTGTAAAGCAGGGGACTGGGTATACTGGGCTGGCAAATTCACGGCGCTCTCCCCGACAGGCTGTTATTTTTTATGCTCTGCTGCAGGGCAACATTCATCTGTGCGATAGTTTGCCGCCGCAGTCTTGCCTGAACCGAACGTCTGTTACGCTCCTCCTGCCACGCCTTCCAGAGGACAGGCTGGGCAGACCATTCCGTCGCATCAAGGCGGGTGTCAGGCAGACCGGTCAGTTTGCGGAGGCGCCGTGAGAGGATCAGGGCCTTCAGCCCGAGACGCGCATACTGGTACTGACGCTCCTGAAAACCTTCTTTGTGATAGGGAGCCCAGCTATGCTCTGAAGCTGCTGCAATATCCCGACGGGCTTCGCTCTGCAGTATGGGCAGCTCACGAATCCGGTACATGATCAGCGGAGGAAGCGTGCGCCAGTCCCCCGAAACATCCAGGACACTCAGCTCAGGCGGCTTTACCGCTGGGGAATACTCACCTTGCTGATCGGGCTCGCCCTGGTCCGTGGCTACCTGGGCACAGCCCTCGGCAAACTGCTCCAGCAAAAAGACGAGCTCCGTGGCGATAAAAAGACGCTCACTGGCCTGCTTCGCCGCCGCCGCGCTTTCCTCACGCCAGCGGGTTAAGTAGTGGGCCAGGTACACGCCGCCCAACGCAGCAAACCCCGTGATGATCTGCGGCCACAGGCCGGGGCTGTCTTTGACGATCTTCACGCCTTCAGTGGCAATAAACCAGTCACCCATATGTGTTCCTTATTGAGCACAAAACCCGTTACCCATTGCGATTCCTTGAATTTCCACATTAAAAAGACCAAAAGGCAGTTAAAACATCGATATCATCATCATCAAGGTATTTTCGTTTAGTTATTGCGGGGTTATCGAGATCATCAAACAGATTAAACCGCAGAAACTCATTGCTATTAATGTAACACCATACAGAACCGTCATATTCAGCCAACTGCCTACCTGAACAGGAAATAACAACAGGCTGCTGCTGGAAAAACATAGGAATAGATTTGGAAGACCAGGGCACCCAGACAATCCAGACCTTTTGATGGCCGCATTTGGTTGTCAAGTAATCACACACTTCCTTTAATGTTTTTGGCAATGTCAATCCCCATTGAAATTATCACGACCCGCAATCACCTTGCCCCTTCCATTCAGTGACGATGATCGCCCTCGCAGTTTCATACTGTAAACATCACTCACCTGATAATAAGCAGCCATATAGCCACGTCATTAAATTACCGGACGGCGGTTTTCAGGTGATCCGACTTTTCTGTTTATGGCAACTTTCCGGAAGTGTACCACGGCGTAAAAATAATCATACCGTGGTTTTCGGCCCGGAGCCGCCGTTAACGATCACCCCGGAAAAACACAACATCTGGTAGCAATAGCAGCTGATGAATCCACCACATGTTGTGTTTACCGGGGTAGCGGGGCAGGGTGACGATCCGCAGATCCGAGAAAATGAGTTTTCGGATCTGCAGAGAGGGAAAGAAGAATTATTGCTAAAAAGTCACAAAAACCTGCACATTGTTGCGAATTGGGGATTATTGCCTGATGTGCAAAATTCTTTAATGACTAAGCCTTAAATAGCAACAAAGAGGAAAGGAAAACTTTTTTTCAGTTTTTTTTTCTAACCGGCCTTAAAGGCCGCCCCCCTGGCAGTAAATATTTGCAGATAAACACAGACATTAAGGAGAACAATATGTCTACATTAATAACTGCAGTATTAGCTGTCATCTATACCCTAATCGCCATCGGCCAGTTCATCTGGGCAATCGTGGTCGCTTACCGTGGTCTAACGTGGTTTTTGACCAATTTTGACGACCTTCTTCATATCTGGAAACGAAACTGGCGATTCCAGAGACGTTTCATACTCAGACGCATCTGGAAGCGTATCTTTAGTCACTGATAATGTTATCGAGCGGCATCCCCAGTCCAGCCATCCAGCACAGACAGCACCAGGTGGTGTACACCATCCGGGTCTGACCGGATTTCCATTTGCGGATGGTACGCTCGTCCACCGCCAGCCGGTGGGCCAGCTGCATGTCGGTCAGGGGGATCAGCCCCCGGACCACGGCGATGTCCCGGACCGAAGGCATCTGCCAGGTCTCTGTGCTGGCCAGTGTGTAAACGTTAAACGCATTGGTTTTGACCAGCAAGTGGATGTGCGCCAAGTGTGCTTGATTGCTCATCGTGCCATCCACCTGTCAGGAGCCACTGAGGCCAGGAACCCGGTGCTGCAGAAACTCAATTCTGGCAATGGCCGATCTGGACACAGATTTTCCCTCACAGTCTATGCCGAAAGTTGCGTTCCCGTCCGGCGGGAGGTCACGGACTGATGTATAGGCATATGCCAGAGCTGTTTCAAGAACTCCTTTTTCATAAACAATCTCCCCCTCGAACCAGACAATACAGGGATGAAGCACTCTGAGATAATGCGGTTTAAGATCGTGACCATATTTCTCCTGGTAGGCATTACAGACATCCTCGACCAGCTCCGGCAGCCAGAGGTAATCATGCTGTCCATTTTCACTGGCGTTAAAATGTAATTCCCGGACTAGATGACCATAAGGTCCCCAGTGCATTTTATCGCCGGTTCTGAGCTGAAACATCTCGTCCGGGACGCCCCCCGGAACATCCCATTCCCGCAGGTTTTTACGGACCATCTCACTCGGGGCCAGCTCGAGCAGCATTTTCATGGCGAGTGGCTCTGACTGATTTAGCGCCAGTAACCCCGCCGGAAAAGTATTACCGGCGAAAGTCCGGGTACCATGAAACCACAGAGCTCGGGTGAATGGACCAGGTTCGCCCAGTTCCGCACAGACGTACTCTCTCAGGTAATGGGGTGCATCAACCAACAAGCGAGGATTAAGCTCGTAGATACTTTCAAGATCGAGCGAAAGCAGTAATTTTTTCAGCTTTTCTGGGCTACAGCCAAACCCGGCAGATAATGTATGCAACGCCTGAGGTCGTGAGGAACAATCGAGAATCAACATTGTGTAAATCCCTTACAAATCCAATACGTTAACAGCTCTGGCTCGACGGCGGGCCATATTGTCGAGCAGCAGGGTCGCATAATATTTCAAAAAGGGTAAAAGCTCCGGAGCGCTGAACCTGGCGTAGACGTCCCCATCTCCCTGGGATTCCCTGAAAACAATCCAGTCTACAAGGTGTGCATCGTTGACTGACTCTACCTGGACACAGAAATGAGCCACTGAATTCCGCATCTTATGGATCAACTCCCGCAGGTTCATTTCGGGTCCGGGCAGCTGTGACTCATGTAATCCCATTTCAGCTTTAAGCTGCAGCGTTAAACGTTCGGCAGGCAGGAAAGAGAGCGCCCTCTCTTTCGGTAACACGATAAGACCCAGAAGGCAATTCAGGGTCAATGTGTAGTTGTACTGCTCCCTGAATGGCTTGCCCTGCACCTCAATCATTTCGTTATATTGATCAATAAGCGCCAGTGTTCGCTGAACAAAATCGGTCTCAAAATCTGAATAATTTCCCATTTAACCCTCCCGTTCCGGTTCGAGAATCCACTATATCATCCGGTCAGCCTGACGGCTCAGGTACGGCATTTCCGATTATTGGGGTTTTCGGATCTCAGGAGGAATGCAGAAGGATTTGTGCTTATAATGCAATACTAATTATTGGTTTTAAACATAATCGCATTATTGCTTATTTAGCATTAAAAATTGAAAATATTTGCATTACATTCAATAAAAGAGCGAGGCTCTTATTTCCCCATGTAAATTTTAAGGCCTTGTAGAAAGCGAGACGGTAGTGAACTTGCGGAACTAAGAATAAACTGTCTCGACCCTTTCAGGGCACTGGAGTGTGCAGATGTACGTCAGAGCCCTGCGCCTTTTGCAATAAATAATTAAAGGACTGAACATGGCGACCACAGTAATAGCTGCCTTTAACGAATTTATGAAAGATTCCGTGAATCTCAAAAAGGCAGATACCGATGACGCGCGTGCAAGTCGCGACTGGCTTATCGGTAAGATGAATGATTTTGAGAAGGACGATAAATTTCCGGTGAGTTATCCAGCGATCCATATTGCCTTTGGTTCCTTTGCCAGAAGAACCAAAATCCGTCCTCTGGACGATATCGATCTGATGTTCGGCTTATCCGCGCAGAGTGCCACCTATAACGTTCTGAGTGACCGGATCACTCTGACCTCTTCCGGCGAGGGGTCGCGCCTGCACGGGTATCGGCATTCCGGAGCTGACACTATCTGCTCCGTCAGAATTCTGAATGCCTTTAAAAACCGCCTGCAGGACATTGCCCAGTACGCCCAGGCTGATATCAGGCGTAACCAGGAAGCCGTCACGCTGAAACTGGTCAGCAAGGACTGGAATTTTGACATCGTACCCTGCTTTATTACCAGCGAAGATGCCTTTGGACGGACTTACTATCTGATCCCCGACGGCAAAGGCCACTGGAAGTTTACCGACCCCCGCAAAGACAGGGACAGAGTCACAACTGTCAATGTGCAGAATGACGGCAATGTGCTGAATGTCATCAGGGCAGTCAAGTACTGGCAGCGGCGTCCGACGATGCCCTCCATGAGTTCCTACCTGCTGGAGACGCTGATTCTGGACTATTACGCCGGCAGGGCAGCCTGCTCATCGTTTGTCGATATGGAGCTGGAAGCGCTTTTCCGCCATCTCGGTCTGTACGTACAGTTCTCCGTCAACGATCCCAAAGGCATACAGGGAGATATCAACTCTCTTTCAGCCGAGGCGCGTAAGGCGATTTCGGACAGATGTTATCTCGATGCGCAGAAGGTATCGGAGGCGAGATGGTTTGAGGAGAACAAAGAGTATGAAAAATCCATCAATAAATGGCGCGATGTGTTCGGGCCGTTCTTTCCTGTTTACGGGTGAACCATGAATGCCATTTACACTAACCAGTCGACCAGAGAAAACCTGGATTTACTGTATGCGCAGGCCCGTGTTTACGACAGGGTAAAAAACTGGAACAGGCTGAATTTTATCTTCAGCATCATCGTGCCGTTCCTGCTTTCGCTCGTTACCGTATACAACCGGAGCCGGGGCTTTGTCGATTCAGAGCTGCTGTCTTCACTGCTGGGGTTGTATGGACTCCTGGTGCTTACTTTTAACATTATCATCAGCGGACACACCGCGGCACTGCGCAGGAAGGCAGCCTCAATCCAGGAAATGTACGACTGCCGGGTACTGGGCATCCGGCGCAATGACCTGAAGGTGGAGGAGATCCCACGGGATGACATCATCCGGGCAGCTGCCTATTTCAGGGACAGTCCGGAAAAAGCACGAAAGCGATTTGGCGAAGAGGGGTGGTACGTCAGTAAAGTGTATGACGCGCCGCTGGCCGTAATGGCGCTCCTGTGCCACGGAAAAAACCTCGGCTGGGACAAATCGCTCAGGGAGGTGCTGCACGTATTTTATCTTTCAGCTTTTATTGTCTCGCCTGTCGCGATGCTTGTTTACGGCATCGCCATGAAATCCGGGCTGAATGAGATCCTATTCTATGTGGTGTTCACACTGCCGGTCATCCGCTATTTCTTGCTTCAGTTTCTGGATAATCGCAGCAGTATGAAAAGAAGCGAGAAGCTGAAAAAGTACGTTGAGAAGGAATTATCCGGCATCAGGGTGTCCGGAAGGGCAGAAGAAGAGCAACTGGGTTATACGCTCCGGAATATCCAGGATGAGATGTTCGCCTACCGGGCCTCATGTCCGCCCGTTCCCAACGGTATTCAGCTGATAATGAAGCCCAAAAATGAGCGAATTTATGTTGATTACTTTGAAACGAATCTGAAGGGGCTGCACCTTCAGGAGTAATCCCTCCTTAGCTCCGGTGTAGGATTTACGTATGCCGGAGCACATCACGATAAACCATTCAGGTTGCTTGGCAGCCAGCGTAAACACATAGTCATCTTCACCTCAGATAGTTAGCATCCGGCTTTAGGGGTTTTCGGATCTGTGTGAGAAAAGAAAGGAGCCAATGCTAATAATGCAATAATTTATAATTATTATTGCCATTTCAGCACTATTGTTATAAATGCAATAATAACCAGACGCTAATGCCAAAAAAGAAACATCTGAAGATGTTGCCGCGCGCTCTCATCCGCAATCTGAATGCGGTTCTGGTTCAGATCAAATATTTATTAACTGGTGACGGAAATAAAATGAAGTCGGAACGGGATCGCCCTAATATAAATGAAATTATGCGGAGCCTCCGGGCATTCATCAGCGACTGAATAAAGGTATCAAGGAATGTATCCCGTATTTGAGAATGGATCCTGCTGGGTCAAGGTGGATTTTCATCTTCATACCCGTGCAGATAAAGAATTTCGCTATGCCGGGGAACCCGACAGATATATTCGCGACTACGTCTGTGCCCTAAAAGCGGCTGGAGTGGGAGTAGGCGTGATCACCAACCACAATAAATTCGATCCCGGAGAGTTTAAGGCATTACGCAAAGCCGCGCGCCGCGAAGGCACTGAACTGCTTCCCGGCGTGGAACTGTCTGTTAATGATGGTCAGGCCGGCGTGCACACGCTTGTGGTGTTTGCCGATGACTGGTTTATCAACCCGCAGCAGACGAATCATATTGAAAGTTTCCTGACGGCCACGTTTGCGGGCGTTGATAATTTTGAGAACGAAAATGCCCGTTCAACAGAAAATATCACTCAGACCATCCAGCGCCTTGACCGGTATGAACGGGATTACTTCATTGTGTTTGCCCACGTGGAAGCTCCTAACGGATTATGGGGCGGACTGAGCCCTGGTCGGATCGTGGAGCTTTTTGATAATGAGCTTGTCCGCCGGCGCGTGATGGGATTTCAGAAGGTGATGACCCACGACCTGCGGGTCAAAATTCACGGCGTTCTCGGTAGGCGCTATCCTGCAGAAGTTCAGGGATGCGATGCCAAAACGCTGGATGACATCGGCGCCAGAAAAGTCGCCAGCTATCTGAAGCTGGGTGATTACAATTTTGAAGCTGTCCGATTTGCTCTGCAAGATTTCCCGCACCGCGTCAGCGGGGAAAAACCGGCCCTTATGCACAGCCATATCCGTCAGATGGCATTCGAGGGAGCCGGTTCGCTCGGCGGAACCGTGGTGAAATTATCTCCGGAGCTGAACACCCTGATTGGGATCCGTGGCAGCGGAAAATCCTCCATACTTGAAGGGATCCGCTATGCCCTGGACATTCCGTTTGGCGAGAAGGCCTCTGACCGCGACTACAAAGAAAATCTGATAAGTAATTTACTCAAAAGCGGGGGGAAAATTACCGTCGACGCCGTGTGCCGTCTCGGGCGGGCATATCAGATAACCCGCATTTTCGGCCAGGAACCGCAGGTCATTTTTGACAGCCAGGCCAGACGCGGGGTCGCGCTCCGGGAAACGGTTCTGCACAAGCCAGTGTATTTTGGCCAGAAAGATCTGTCCAATACCGGCGCAGGGTTTGAACACGATCTGATTGAAAAGCTGGTCGGTGAGCGTCTGGTTCCCGTGCGAGAAAAAATCCGGCAGCAGAATACAGTCGTGCTCGACAGGTTACGCCTGCTTCGTCGCCTGAAAAAATCGGGAGAAGCACTCTCAGAATGGCAGGCAAAAAAGGCGGATGCGCATTTCCGCCTGCGCTTTTATGCCCAGCATGGCATGGAAGAAAAACTGGAACTGCAGACCACCTTCGGGAGGGATGAGCGCTATCTCAGCAATACCTCTGCCCAGGCAACCCAAGCGCTGGACAGTCTGCAGGACGATATCAGGGAGACACTGGACGAGCTGAAGCAGGAGCAGAAACATGAATCAGCGCATAACCAGGCCGAGATCGATGACTATCGTGAGGGATATGATCGCTTCACGACCCATCTCAACTCCCTGAACACCATCGTCGACGGCGCCCGCCAGCTCCTCACAGAACTCGATACTAAGCAGCAGGCCTTCCAGCAGAAAAAGCAGGCGCTGACGGAGGAATTTGCCGAAATAGAGCGGGGCCTTGCAGAAGAGTTGCGGCGGGTCGGGGTGGAAAAAGCCGATCCGGCCGACTTTCTGAAGCTGAAGACTGAGCTGGAAACTGCGGAACAGAAAATAGATGAGTTAACCCGGGCTGAAACCAGTCAAGCGTTACAGGAGAAGAGCCTGACAGAAGCGCTGAGCCGGTTGGCTGAACTCTGGAGGGAAGAGTATAACGAAATTGAAGCCGTGCTGGCCACAATCAACCGGGCAGATTCGCCCCTGAAGATCGTGCCGGCCTTTGCAAGCGACAAAAAAGCCATGCAATCAGTTCTGAAAGAAACGTTTACTGGCAGCCGGTTGCGGGAAAGTACCTACCAGACCGTAGCTGACAGCTTCAGCGATTTTGGCGAACTCTGGCTGAACAGGGATAAACTCCGGGGGATTATCAACGGCTCTGCAGAGACGTTCGGAGTGTATCTGGAACAGCAGATAGAATCGCTGATCGTCTGGCAGATCCCGAATATCTACACCATTGAATTCCGTGGCAAACCACTGGAACAACACTCGCTGGGTCAGCGCGCCTCCGCATTAATGCTGTTTGTCCTGAACCAGCAGGATAATGATGTGGTGATCATCGATCAGCCCGAAGATGACTTGGACAATCAGACGATTTATGACGACGTGATTAAAATCATCCGAACGATGAAACCCCGCACCCAGTTTATCTTTGCTACTCACAATGCCAACATCCCGGTTCTGGGTGACGCTGAGAATGTCTGTGCCTGTGAATATGCCAGCGGCAGGATCCAGGCTGCCGGTGGAGGTGTGGATGCTCCTCATGTACAACAGCACATTATTTCGGTGATGGAGGGCGGACGGGAAGCTTTCGAACGGCGTAGGGAAGTTTACGGCTCATGGCTCAGTAAAACCTGATGCCATCATGTTTACTGAGCATACAGAAAAAGCCGCAAATGCGGCTTTTTCAATCAAAACGTAACGTCACAACCAGCCGACGCTCTCTCTCCATTTATAATTAGTAACTTTATCATTTTCGCTTATTTTTTTAGAGATAGAGCGAGGTTCTCTTCCTAGGTATTCAGATATTTCTGTCGGGGACAAATCAAAATCGACAAGCATGACTCTAAGTTTTTCCATTTCCTTTAAAGTCCAGGGTTTGCCAAAATTTTCATAAAGAGATACCTTATGCTCCCTGATAGTTCGCTTTCTCTGAATTTCGCTTTCCCTCTGAAAAATCTCGTTTTTAAACTGTGAACGGAACTCTTTACAGAAATTTCCATCCGTTTCCTTGTTATACAGGTTACTAAAAATAAGTTGGGATGCCGGATCTAAATCAGGTGCATCAATAATAAAAACCTTGACCTTTTCCATATGCGGGAATTCAATTTTACCCAATATGCTTAGTTGCTTTATATTAAAAAACCCTCTCAAATAAAAAGATTTAATGAGCTTTGATTGAATTACACTTTCAATTCTGCTTGCATTTGAATAACAGTAACCAGCCATTGGAAGGGCCCATACTACCAGTTGAGGAATATATTTTTCTAATGCAATGCTCTGCCAGTCAGTATCAAAGGTTTGGTTTTTTGCTAGCATGTTTTTCGGCAAATCAGAATATAATGTTGTAGATGCCCATATCTTATAATCCTTCGCCAAGGCTTGATAGTGCTTAGTGTGGTTATGAATTTTATAAGCTGACATGAAGCGATACACATCATCATCGTGACCCGCGGCGTAAATTGTTCGGTTTCCTCTCAGGTAACCGTCGTAATGTTCGTTTATCCTTCTACCTACATTACAACTTACCCCAACGTAAACCACACGATTGAAAAGTCCTTTATGGACAATAAGATAAACTCCACTACAGCCAGATTTCCTAGCCTCTGATATAGAACCTAAAAATCTCCATTCCATAATTAAATCCATTATTATTGCTACTTTTTTTGTTTATCATTATTTTCGTGAAACTTCAACAAATCAACCCAAGATCTAAGGGAAAAGACTTATATAATTATACTGACCTGCTCCCTGTTGATTCACACAGAATGCTGTTAGCAATGTCCGTTCCTCGCTCGCAGCAGCCTGTCATAACCGCTCAAAAAAAGGCTTAACGTAGGATATTTTCCGTTTTCCAAGCGGCCCCCTCTTCGCCCGGCCGCTGGCCAGCGGCGTGCTGAACCTCGATGACTTCAGCGACGAGGCGCTGGCCCGAGCCTGCACCCCGGTGCGGCTGCGGGCGACCTTCCCGCGGGCGGTCGCTGCGCAGCGCGCCGACGATCCGGCGATGGCCGATTACCTGGTGCTGACCGCACCCTTCGTGGAAAGCCTGCAGCTGATCGCCGCCGCCGGCGAGCTCAGTGCCGCGGTGGAGATCCTCTCCGGGCAGGGCGCCTATCCGGGCACCGACGACGGCCTGCCGCCGTTCCTGTCCCTGCATATCCGCGGCGCTGTCTTCCAGTCGACCTTCAGCTGGCCGGTGTTCGCCGAGCTTCGCCGCCTGCTGCGCGCGCATCAGCACGGCGATCTCACCCGCAGCTATCAGGGACGGCACGTCTCGCTATATGTGCCGGAGAGCAGCGACCTCGGTCTGGTGTTGCCGAATTTGCGGCTGCGGCTGGCGCCGGACACTTTCACCCCCGCTCGAGGCCTATCTGCTGACGCAGCTGGAGCACCCGGCGGCGGCGCTGCTGGCCGATCTCGCCGCGCTGTACGGCGATCTGTGATCGCCGCAATAACGCAATATTGTCAGATTTACCCTATAGTTAGGAGCGATCGCCGAGGCGCGATCTTGTAGTAACCGCTTATTTTTAACCAATGGATCACGACATGAGAAAATCTACATTTTCTGCTCTGCTGTTACTGTGCCTAACGCCGGCGCTGGCGCTCGGTGCCACACCGGCACCCCACGCCATCATCAAAACCGCCCCTGTTTATCCTGAACAGGCCCTGTCGAAAAGCACCAGTGGCGTCGTCAAGGTGAAATACGATATCGAACACGACGGCACGGTCAGGCATGTGCGTATTGTGCAGGCGAGGCCTGCCGGTGTCTTTGACGAGGCGGTGTTGACCGCCATGAAAAGCTGGCGCTTTGAACGCGATCAACCGGTGAAGGATCGCGAATTTACCTTTAACTTCAACACCAAACCAACCAACTCGGTCTATGGCAACGGGGTTCCGTTTCGCTGATCACCCGCAAAGCCGATATGATGGCAAGTTCGAAAGATGAAAAAGGCCGATGTCCAGGGAGGCGCGAATGACCAAAGCGTATTATTGGAAAAGTCAGGTTTGGGGAGTAGCCTGCTTTTTTAGCGCGCTCTATTACATCCATTCCTTCCAGGACAGGGTGAACATCCCTCTCGCGCTGGTCATTGCCTTTCTGAGCTTTTTGCTCTATCCCTGTGCCAAAAAGGGCATTGAAACGGCCGCCCTGCGCTTCACCAATGAAGCATTCTGGCACCGCGGGTTGTTCGCCGATACCATTGGCAAAAATGGGCTACTGGTTCTGTATTATGTGTTCTGTTTTATCATGGCCCTGCCGCTGGGCATCCTGTATCTGCTTGCCCTGTTCCTCAGAAATAAAAAGGCCGCGTAAGCGGCCTTGCTGACGTTAAATACCGACGGCTTTGTTGACCTTCTCCATGAGCTTTTCATTAACCAGCACGCTGACCAAAGTCATGATAATGGCAAAACCGAAAAGACCCAGTGGCGTGCCCAACATCACGCTGAAGGCAAACGCCGTCAGCGTCGTGGCGGCCGCGCCTGCCGCAAGTGTCTCCACTTTAACGAAAACAGGTCTGAAGTTCTGCGTTCGTATCGCTTTGGGCAGCTCGACGATGACGACATCGTAGAAATCAATGGCTCTGCTCGTGTAGTTGAACGCCTTGCTAAACTTGACAAGATTCTGGGCGATATGCTCTCGGCGCACCGACTCCAGCGCTTTAGCCACCGCTTCGCGATCGGCGACGCTGAATTTCTTGTTCAGCACGTCCTTGTACTTCTCAAACGCCTTCAGCGCCTCCTCCGCATTTTTGAGCGTTTTCCCCTTGGCCGCATCGGCCAGCTCTTTGGCCACCTTGGCGGACTGCTCGCCAAATTTCTCCGTCAGTTCCTTGTAAAAATCCGCCGTCGTCTTGATGGCGTCTTTCATCGCCTCCTCTTCCTTCTTCCTGGCCTCTTCGGCCTTACGATCCGCTTCCGCTTTCTCCAGCCGCTGCAGGTTATCACGGGCGGCATTCAGGTTTTTCGAGGCATTGTCAAACTCCTGATTGGCGAGGTTGAGATCGCGGTTTGCCGCATCGACCTGGGCCCGCAGTTTGTTCACCTCCTCCTCACTCTGTTTCAGCGCATCCAGGAGTTGTTGTCTGTTTTCTTGATCCGAAGGGATGATTGAAGGGCCTGGGAGATGTTTATCGATCACCTCTTTCGTACGGTCTCGCATTATGATTGCGGAACTGAGGCTGGTCTGAGTACGGTAGGTCCTGCGTTGAAGATCGTCGCGTTTTTGCTTCGCAGTGTTTAACCGGCTTTCTGCCTGCTGAACATTCTTTTTCGCCGCATCGATGTTATGCGTCGCTTCCCATTCAGCCTGTTTGCGTTTCGCTTCCTCCTCGGCGCGTCGTTTGGCTTCCGCTTCTGCCGCTTTACGTTTGGCTTCTTCTTCCGCCTTACGTTTTGCCTCTTCGGCCGCCTTACGTCGGGCTTCTTCTTCGGCCTTACGCTTGGCGGCGTCTTGCTGTTCTTTTTGCCACTGCTGATAAGCATTAGTCAGGCCAGGCACTGCCACATTGGATTTTCTGTACCCGGTGCGATCATTCCCTTTGCCGCCGCCGTTGATCTCGTATTTTTGCGTGATCTCGGTCATGACCTTGTTGTTGTCAAGCCAAAAGCCAGGTGGAATTTGGCCGCGACGGACCGCCGTAAAGATAGCCAGCGGAAGGGTATAGTCCGCCGCCGGGTTTTTGCCGGCATAGCGCCCATCCGAAATGCTGGCGTTATTGCCAAAATTCTGGCTGGCCGGCGGTTTGGCAGCATCGATGATGGAATTCAGTACGCGGGTTGCACCGCCCGCACCATCATCCACAACCGATGAATTATCATAGTTCATGACGACCCCGTTCATCGTTGGCTGACCCTGGGCATTGATAATGACCTTGCCATAGCGGGAGGTATGCACATCACCGGGCTTCATGATCAACTTATTGGTCGTGCCGGTATTGCCACCGCCGCTGTCGCCCCCGTTACCTGTGGGGCCAGTAGGGCCAGGTTGGCTGGGACGGTCGCCGGTCACCGTCATGCTGTCGCCATCATCCGGTGAATGATAAGTAAATTTGGTATTTGCATTAAAAAGCATGGGCTATCTCCGTTGATAAATACTGTACAAATGCACAGTTAAATCGACTGTATAGACCGTGTCTGCTGGGGACAACCCCATGGAGGACAGTTTCGTTTGTACTAAGGCGGGTACAACAGGCGTTGTGATCGAGTACAACCGAATCAGTCCCAGGAAGATCCGGAACCACCAAAAATCGGATCTCAATGCAGAATGAAAAACACTGGTGTAACCAGAGCATAAATAGGTGAAAATTGTTGCAATAAAATCACTAATGACTAACCGGCACAAAAATGATGATTATTATCTGCATTGTAACAATAATCCGATCACCATCACTTCCCGTAGGGCCCGCTTCCTCATGTCAGTATGACTCAGAAAATCTTATCCAAATGACCCGACCTGAATACAAAAATGCGCTACGATGTAAAGACTTATAAAACTCATGGATAAGGAGAAAAAAATGGCGCAACTCAGGATCCGGGGCGTAAGAAGCTACGCACCCGACAGGGATATTTGCTTTGATCTCAGCAGCAAAGTGACGCTCATCTATGGTCAGAACGGCTCAGGAAAATCCACGATATCTGGCTATTTTTATGACAGTCAGGCCGATAAATATCGGCACTGCGCATTTGAGAGTCCACACATCAGCCACTTTCAGGTATTTAATCAGGAATATATTGACAGTAAATTCGCCCGTTCGGACTATCAGCCCGGGATATTCACGCTTAGCGAGGCCAATCAGGAAAGCCAGGATAAAATAAACAGTAATAATAAAGAAAGAGCAAAACTGATTGTTCGCATAGATAAGCTCAAGGAAGAGATTGCACATAAAGAAGGGATGAAAGAAACGGTCATCGACGGCTGTGCCAAGGATGTATTCAACAGGACAGTCAATGACAGAAAAATTCTCAGTGCCTTCCTTGATGGCGCTAAAATTAAGAGATCATTCTACGAACGTATGGTGGCAACACCTCTTTCAGAGGTTCGTACCACAACCGAGGAACTGGCGGATAAATGGCGGACATTAAGCCAAAGCGAAGGAAAGCTCGTCGCCGAAATTCATCTTCCTACGATCAGCCCCTTAACGGAAGACGTGAAAAAGCTGATGCAGGAACCGGTTATGCCTGCAACCAGCACGCAATTCTCTGCCCTCATTCAGAAAATCGGTAATGCAGACTGGGTGAGCCAGGGACAGCATTATATACATGACGATATTTGCCCATTCTGCCAGCAATCCTTTGATGTCACGGCTTTTTTGCACGAGCTCACTCAGATGTTCGATGAGTCATATCAAACCTCTCTTGAGACGCTGAGCCATGCAGCAGAACGACAGGCTCAGAACTGTGATAGCCTGGCCGAATTTGAATCCCGCGTTGCGACCCATTCTTTCGTTGATGAGGGAAGCCAGGTTTTATCTCTGGTGAAAGCGGTAAATAAAGGCTTTCAGATCTTGTTACAGCAACTCCTTAATAAAATTAAGGAACCGTCTCTGAAGGTACAACCTGAGAACCTTGAAGAACCCCTGTTCTTACTCCAAAATGAAGTGAGCGCGTTCAATATTCGGGTACGGGAAAATAACCGACTGGCTGAAAACTTCACCCAGGAAAAGCAGTCCCTATCCGCTGATGTCATGGCGCTCCTCAGAGGGATTTGCGAAGAATTCTTTACCGAACGTGACAGGCAGCTTGGCGAGCTTCAGAAGGAAATTGACAGCAGGTTGCACGACGGCGAGATCCTCGAAGCAAACAAGAAGCAGCTGGATAACGAGACGAATGCACTGACCGGACAACTCTCCGACATACAACCCACCATTGACAGTATCAACGCGAATCTCAGGCTGCTGGGGATCACCGGCTTTGAAATCATCTGCCATGATGCTGAAATGAAACTCTACCGTCTGCACCGGGGAAACGAGCCAGAGAAGGCGGAAGTATTCAAATCCCTGAGTGAGGGCGAGAAAACCATGGTTTCTTTCCTTTACTTCATAGAATCATGCTCCGGCAGTCTCACCCCCGAAACCATTCATCCGGAGAATAAACTTATTGTCATTGACGATCCGATTTCGAGCCTGTCACACAACTATATCTATGAAGTCGCAGCACTCATTAAACGGAAAATAATTAAGTCGGGTGCAGCCAGGCATGTGGTGATACTGACTCACAATATGTTTTTCTTCCAGGAAGTGTTGTTAAACAGCGGTCGCCTGCAGGATAACAGAGAGGCACCGGTGAACTGGTCTCTGCTTCGAATCATTAAGTCTGACTACAGCTCCTGCGAGAAGTTGTCCATGCACGAGATGCTCAATGAATATCAGGCGTTATGGCAGACCCTAAAAGACGTCAGGGATGGAAAAAATCAGCCCATTGTGCTTTTTAATACGATGAGGAATATTCTTGAATATTATTTCAGTTTTGCCTGCAAGACTGAAAAACTTAAAGAGGCCCTAGAGTCTTTGGCAAGCGAACACAGCGATGCCGGAGAATATGATTCATTTTATCGGGCTATCAACCGGCATTCTCATTCGGACGGCAGAAATATCTTTGCTACAGGCGTCATCGATAAGGAACGTTATCTGAGAATGTTCAGAAAGGTGTTTATTCAAACAAATGACGATGACCACTACTTGGCCATGATGGGGGAATCAGCAGAGCTGCCAGAAATTGTGGAATAAACGGTCAGTATCGTCACCTGCGGGTACCGTTCACTTAACGCGTCGGGAGCGAGCGCATGTGCTTACGCACATGCTCTACGCGCCCGAAACGAAAACGTGTATACCCTACAACGGGCACAATTTTCGGTTTCATGGCGGGTTTCCTTTTACAGTCCGGCTACTGCCGGAAGTCCCTGTAACCATTTACAGGCGGTAAAAAGCGCAGAGGGGAACACCCGAGGTGACGACAACAGATTATATACACCGTTCCTGTCAAAGGTAAATCATTTCCACACCAGAAAAAGGGAAAAGCAGTGATTCAGGTCTGTCCGTGACTTGACGGCGATGCACCCCAACCTTATATCACAGCGCTTCATGAAAGCCGTCACTGCTTGTTGTTAATGGCCGTCCCGCACTTCAGTTCCCTCGTAGACCATCGAACATAACATTTCCGGGTTTGCCAAATCGGACCTGAAACGAAAAACACAAGAAGTGACATAGGTAAAACATATGCATATGTCACATATCTGCATATGTATCACCTATACACAAGTAACACATTGACCTATACTGAACCTATGCTGATGGGCTATGAAGCCATAAACCAGGAGGACATCATGCGAACCGTATCCATTTTTAAAAACGGCAACAACCGCGCCATCCGTCTGCCCCGCGATCTGGATTTTGAGGGGGTGAGCGAGCTGGAGATCGTCCGGGAAGGGGACAGCATCATTCTGCGCCCCGTCCGGCCGACCTGGGGCTCCTTTGCGCAGCTGGAAAAGGCCGATCCGGACTTTTTGGCGGAGCGGCCGGATGTGGTCAGCAACGAAGGACGATTTGACCTGTGAACAAGACCTATATGCTCGACACCAACATCTGCTCGTTCATCATGCGCGAGCAGCCGGAAGCCGTCATTAAGCGCCTGGAGCAGGCGGTGCTGCGTAACCACCGCATCGTGGTCTCGGCCATCACTTATGCCGAAATGCGTTTTGGGGCTGTCGGCAAGAAGGCCTCGCCGCGCCACACGCAGCTGGTTGACGCCTTCTGCGCTCGCCTTGATGCCATCCTGTCCTGGGATCGGGCTGCGGTGGACGCCACTACCGACATCAAGGCCGCCCTGGCCGCGGCCGGGACGCCGATCGGCCCGAACGACACAGCGATCGCTGGCCATGCCATTGCCGCCGGCGCGATACTGGTGACGAATAATACAAGAGAATTTAAGCGGGTAGCGGGCCTGGTCCTGGAAGACTGGGTGAAGTAAGCAGAGGGGACAGGGCGCATATTCTGACATAGAGGACAAGCCCACAGCTGTTCCAGTCCCTGTACATCATCGGCGCGATCTTCCAGTCGACCTTCACTTGCCCGGTGTTCGCCGCCGATTGCGCAGCTACTGGCGCCAGATACCTTTATGAGTAGAACAACTGTTATTTTATACAGCATAATTGATACCTATGAGAAAAATGAGGTAACACAAATCTGCCTCTAAAATTCTCATATCTAAAGAATACAGGTATTATGGAGATAGGATGCTGGATCATAAATATTCATTGCTTGGTGGCTTTAATCGTTTTCGTATAGGACAAATATTAGCAATAGGGGCATCTGCTTTATCAAGTTTATTAATAGTGAGCTTGGCCAATAAAATGGGTATCCCAGCAAACATTCCCCCGGCAATACAAAAAATGGGTAGCGATCACGCAAGACCTGCATCAGACCTCGCTGATGCAGGTGTGCCACACTATGGAAAGTGAAAACATTTATGTGTTCAATATTGCCGGGCTACCGCCCCGAGAAATAAGGGCTTTAGATAATTCCTTCCAATGCCGGTTCCAGCTCTCCTACTTGCATTGCTCTGAGGCGAGGAGCTAAGCTCTGATGGCTATTTAAGTAATCAATGGCCCTTGTAACCAGCTTTCCTCCGCCACAGACAACGAAATAACTCTGATGTGGTGTGTGTTGTGCATCAAGAACTGTGTGGCCTAGCTTCTCTATCGCGGTCCCCCTCACTTCCTGCCATTTAGCAGTTATTTGAACAGTACCAGTGTTGGTGAACAACAGGAAGTGGGCTATTTCATTCTTTCCCGCGATCAGACCTGGATAACTGACATTTTTTTTAAACGTCATCGCCATTTCTGAGCTGTTTAGCTCAAAGCCAGCCCCCGAAATGATTGCTTCAATATCACGCAGTAATTCTGCTCTGGACATACTTTCACCTTATCGTTCTGTATCATTTTTGATCTTGGGGGGTGGCGTCAGAAAATTCAAGAGATAACCATTTTTATTTTATGGTTAATGACCACCGTCACTCTTGTGTTGAGAGCATAAAAAAAGCCCCGAAGGGCTTTGTTACTTGTCGGTAGCTTTAACCAATAGCTTCCATTTATTGCTATGCCCTTTTTTCTTACAGTTAGAGCACGGTGGAAGCCTGATACATTCCCGGTTCACGACGTCTTCGTACTTACATGTCTGGCACTCATAAATGCCAGGACTGGAAGGTACGTCGCCGATTTCACGCAGGACCCGGTATTGATCGGGTTTGTCAGTTTCAAGAACTGAACGTTTGTTTTCATAGAACGCCATTCTGTTTCCTTACATAGATAAAGTCAGGGATCGCAGCTTTTTAAGGCTGCGTATTCGTTATTTTTTCGGTTCGCGATTTACTGGGATCTTAAACATCCCACCGTTTGGACGGGTGATTCGCTTGCCCTTGACCGTTATGTAAGGGCGAAAAATATATGCCTGAGACTCATCTGTCTGGTCTGTCTTCATGGTGCATTTCCTGTTTTTCGCCACATAAATGTTGATTTTTGCTATTAAAATTGTACTGTAGCAACCAACAAATCTAGTGGCTGGCTTGTAAGAGCACTTGAGGTGGTACTCAAGCGCCGCATTTGCATGTGGTTTGTTAGGGTTAGTTCTGGTGGTACAGGCTAACCCAATCACTTTTCCTTTCTTACCCCTTTGAATGGGGTTCCATCCTGTTTTACATCCATGATCCTCCCTGTTGTTGAATCTCGTTTTGCCCATAGCCCTGAAGGTGTTTGAAATTGAGAGCGTTGTTTTACTGCCCCAATGCGATGACCATCGCCATATGGTTTGTTCGTTGCCATTTTAGTCCTCTTCCTATCGTGAAGTGTGCTACTGTTATCCTCATGATAAGTGATCTTTAAGATTAGATCAAGGTTTGCTCACCCAAGTGATAATCAGGACTGGTGCTTTATGAAAATTATTAGAAATCAAAACTTTATAGAAGATAGGCTATGGTATATCGAATGGCTGTTAATGATGAGAGGGTGGCTATCCCGTATAGACTTAATGGATAAATTTGGGATTAAGGGGGCGGCGGCTAGTCGTGACATTAAAAGGTATAAAGAACAAAAAGATGATAATTTGTATTTAGATCATAGAATTAAGAGGTATGTTGCTGATTTTGACAATTTTGAGCCTGTTTACGAAACATCTGGGGAACTTATCTTTTCGAAACTTATAGATCTGGATGAGTCTAGGTCTTTAGGTGCAGGGTATCCGCTGATAGAAACCATCCCAAGTTTGGCAGAACTAAAGCCGAAAGATATAACCGGGATTACCCGGGCGATTCTGAATATGAATGTGCTGAAACTATCCTACTGCTCCATGACTTCAGGGGCTTCGGAGAAGAGAATTGTTCCTCATTCGATGTTCCACAATGACCTTAAAACATACGTTCGTTGCTATGACCTCGGTCGGGGTAAATTTTTGGACCTCGTTGTAGGGCGAATACTTGAGATACTGGGGGAAGATGGGCCTGCGCCAGCTGAGTGCTTGAGAGAATTTGATGACGACTGGAACACCTACCTTTCTTTAGAGCTGGTTGTTCATCCCAACATAAAGCACAAGCAAGCCATTGAAAGTGACATGCAAATGGTTGGTGGGGTGAAAGTTGTTGAAGTAAGAAAGTCGCTAGCTCAGTACTGGTTACGCCGATGGTGTGTGGATTGTTCGCCAACAGCAAAGATGACTGATAAAGCTTTTCAGCTCCATCTGAGAAATTCCAGTGTTATTAAAGGCGTGAATGGTGCTTTCCCTGGAGTGAATAACCATATCGACTAACTGGTTTTCCGATCCTAATGGCGGTACTGGCAGTAGTAATTCCTGGCTATTCACTCATGTACCGCCAGCTAGTTTCATAGAGCAAAAATAGAAA
>NZ_JCAXDO010000020.1:61472-66057 GCF_059740205.1 Serratia sp. LTN-2
ATAAGCCTTGAAGGTGAGGCGAGAGATGATGTGCAGGGCTAATCCCGGTGCATATTCAGTATTTTAATTTAACATAATGCGCATTATGTGTACTTTTTTAACAAAATCAGATAGTTAAGCTAGTCGAACATTATCGGTGGGTATTCATGGATGGTCACCCCAGTAGGAGTACACTGTTAGATTGGTAACGTTCAAGGCTTCAGATGCGAAAAACCCCAGCCAAGCCGGGGTCCTTCAATTCTTTTGCCTATCGTGTCTGCACTAGAACCCATGAAACATGGGGGATGATTCAACACCGGCTAACGTTATGAGGGAAGAATACCCTATAATGTGGGCTCAGTCAACTAACCGTCCCTCCATACCCGGAGAAGCTGCCAGGAGGCATGATGCCAAAGCGCATTGCTGATTACACCCCCGTTCTTTCCCTGCTATCTACAGCCAGGCTGTCATCAGTTCCTGGAACTTTTAACATACAAAATAACAATATCGAAATGTATGGTTTCAGTTTATGGGTGCAAAACGCAGCTGCATCGTTATATCCATTAGTACAACAACTTGAACTTATTCTCAGAAACTCTATCGATAAAGCAGCTCGAAGCAGGTTCGGAGATAAATGGTGGGATGTAATAAAATTTGACACAACAAAAGATAACCATAGTAAGTTCCGAGATTGTATAAAAGAAGCAGAGAAAAGTTTGAAAAAAAGTTGGCGGGACAGAGAAACAGCACGGCAAGGTCTCGCGCATCATTCATTGCTAACGACACCGCCACCAGTGTTTAGTCACGATGATATTATTGCTACAACTAACTTTTCCACTTGGGAGTCGGTTCTTTTAGATGCATTACATACAGAAAACAATGCAGAAAAAGCTGATTATCTTTGGCCTAATTCCTTGCCAAAAGCATTTCGCCGCCTGAGTGAAATAGATATTAAACCCATTGAAGCAAGACGGAAGTTAATTAACTTACTAAAAGAAATAAGAGATTACAGAAACAGGCTATTTCACCATGATTGCATATGGATAAAATCCAAATCTGTTGATGCTAAAACAGCCATTGACTCTATAAGGGAAAAAATAAATCTAATAGAAAAATTGATAACGGCAATTAGCCCCATAACCTGCCAAGCTCTTAATGCATGGGGAATGTTCGCCAATGCCAGGAGAGTTTGTTCCATTGAAGAACTGAACATTTATACCAACCTCAACTATCAAACACCTGATACCACTGAACCAGGCGTGCTTGACAAATTATTTCAACAAACCAAAGGAGGAAAACAATCCGTCCCAATGGTATTGAATAATAACTCCTGTTGCATTTTATTTAAAATGAGATAATTTTAAATTCGCAAAAGGCCCTTAGTAAAGGGCCGAAAAATAGATCCACAACCACTAAAACAATCATAAATTAATCAACCTACTATCAATTACCTCTTCCCCTGTAAATTGATGACAGTCAATGGTATATCGTATAAAATCATGAAGTTATTTTCGATATCCACAGAGATGATCCCGACTTTCTCGTCACTCGATGATCATGATCGTGCCTGCATCACCTTATGTCATCATTTCATCGCAATAATTATTTCCACCCTTAGATTTTCTCAACGTTGGATTATGGTTTCTATTTAGACGTTCAATCGTCTCTGTGTGAGATACTTCACCTCTGAATATACGTTGTAAGAAATCATCAAGCATATGACACGCGCCATCGATATCTTTTTCATCAACGGGTTTTAGATTATGACTTCCTGTATTCCCCAGCCATTTCAACGCTTCAAACCCTTCTCTTAATGAGCTGTAATTTTCAGGAATTCCTTTAATTCTTTTATCAAGAGATACATATCTTCCTTTATCTTCCCTAGGTATTTCAAAATAGTCCATGATAATTTCAAGCGTAGTCCGAAGTGCATTAATTGCAGCTTGCGGATGTCCTGGAAGATGGGCTGAGATTTCTTGAAGCTGCACTTTTATTTGTTCAGGATACTGCTCACAGGGAGTAAACACAGGGATAGGGGGATAAATGCTTTTTGGTTTGTAAAATTCAAACCAATCCCATTCCCCACTCGATCTATTAATATATTGTTGTTCATACCCCCCAACCCCCATGACAACAACTGGCTGATAGCAGTTACTCTGACTACATTTTAACATTAAGCTAAAAATGAACTCCTCATTATCATATCGATACCCTTCATGCTCGTGATATTTATGGGCTGCTGGAGTTGTGCCTTTTACAACGCTGTTGGGAATAATTTTTAGTGTTGCCTTATAGCAATTTGGACATACCCAATCAGGATAGTCATCTTTATAAAATGAATTAAATACAAATCGGCCTGACATATTAACACTCCTAAATTCAAGGCATCTTATATTCCGATACCAGTCATTTAATATATTATGAAAAGTATCCGGCGTTTTCCTAAGCTATACTAAATAACATGTCTGTACTCTGGATTATCCTATGTGTGGCCGCTTTGCACAATTCCATAGCCGCGACGAATTTCTCGCCGCCCTGGAGCCTGATACACCGGTTAGCACCGCCGGTGACTGGCATGCACGGTATAACGTCGCCCCTGGCACGCCAGTGCCGGTGTTTCATCATCACGATGGCCAGCTGCAGCTGACCCCGGTTAACTGGGGCTATGCACCGGTATGGTGGCGCGAACAGGGAAAACCACCGCTCATCAATGCCCGCGTTGAAACCGCGGAGCACAGCCGGATGTTCGCCCCGCTCTGGAAGCACGGCCGCGCGCTGGTGCCGGCATCGGGCTGGTACGAATGGAAAAAGTCGACGGAGGATCCACGGCTGAAGCAGCCCTATTTGGGGTTCTACGCCGGAACCGCCGAAATTTCCGTTACCCCAGTTTCAGCCCGGCAACCAGTGTATCCAGATCAATAAGTTCATTGCTGCTCTGGAAGGTGTAATGCCCGTTCAGCAAAATGTGCTGCCAGGCCACCGGTGATATCCGGGTCAGCGCCTCGACGCCTTTGGCGTTACCTTCGGCTTCCAGTCGCTCCAGCAACCGTGACAGGATCGCGGAGTTGTAATAAACGATCGCGTTGGAGATCAACCGCCCGCACTGATTACTGATTTCCGTTTCAAGGTCATTTTTCCCGGTTAACTCCTTTTTGCCGCCAACTTTGGCGACTGCAGCACGTAGCTGGTGATAAGATTCAATCCGGTTCTGGGAGCGACGGATATTCCGTTCCAGCTGTGGATCACGCAGATACTTCAGCGTGTAAATGCTGCGAACCAGCCGGTCATATTCAAATACCGCCTGTCTTGTCGGGTTAGTTGTTGTGTACGTACACAGTTTGCGGATCAGCGTTCCCTGCGTCATTTCCTTCAGCCCCAGCGTGGCGACAATGCGATCGAGATTGCTTTTTTCGCGGGTGATAAGGTTCAGGTCAATCTGCCCGACGGGCTGAATCAGGCATTTTTTATAGGCCGACGGCTCTCTGGTGCAGTACAGCTCCTGCAGCTGCCTGTTCAGGTCGGTAAAATGAGGTTCAAAGCGCAGGCCAAACCAATGCAGGATCGCAAAGTTGGCTTTGTTGATGCTGTGCATGTCTCCGGTGATGGCCGTGGGTTTCACCTCTGAGGTGTTGCGGTACCAGATATCAAAGACATGTGGCCTTCATACTCGTTTGTGCCAATCAGGTATCCGTAGATCGGGATGTGATTACACAGCAGCGTGTAGGCCACCATACCTTTACCGCGACCGAAATATTTACGTGAATGTCTGGCCTTTACTGTCGGTCGCTCAACGCCAAATTTTTGCCCGTCAACGGCGCCATAAAGCGTTTCAGGATCAAACGAATAGAGCGGGAAAACCGGCAGAGCCTCTATGGCATCGGTGATACAGTCATTAGCTGTGAGCAGCGACGCCAGACGAAGGTACTGTTCGTACGTGGTTTCCAGCACATGGAACGGAATATCGCTGGTTCGCGCCATCACGTGATGACCATGATTCATCGCCTGGGCAACAATGACCGCCATCAGGCTGTCTGCATCAGCGTATTTTTTGGCATAGCGGGGCTGCAGCGGCTTCATGGCGGGCAGAAACCGGCAGTGCTCGTTAACAAAGCGGCAGACGTCGGTTACATCGCAGAACGGTAGCTGCTCATAAAAACGCTTATTCTGTACCTTATGACGACTGACCACGGATTTATGCCAGGTCAGTTTCTGCGTTTCTCTGTCGTATTCCAGATGTTTCAGCTTCCCCTGCTTCAGCTCCCGGTTGAACGCTTTCCACTGTCGGTGCAGCTCGGACTCCAGCGCTTTTAGCTGCGTTTTAATCGGCTTCTGCAGAAAGGGGATGTTCATGTCAGCCAGTACCGCGGCCTGTTCCCCTTCCGGGACCAGTTCATCAGAAAGATGGCGGTGCCGGAGACTGTCGTTGAGGTGGAATTCCCCTGCCTGAAAACGCTTTCTTATCTGCCGGTAGAGCCAGAACTCATAGCGCCCGGCATTCAGGCCTGCGGGCTCACCGTCTTCACCTAACTGAACGTAGCGCACCTGCGGTGCGAGCACGGCAGCGTTGCTGCCTCAACCGTCTTTAAGCCCCAGCCTCACATCAACA
>NZ_JCAXDO010000021.1:0-63419 GCF_059740205.1 Serratia sp. LTN-2
TGCGGGGGCCGGATTTGAACCGACGACCTTCGGGTTATGAGCCCGACGAGCTACCAGGCTGCTCCACCCCGCGTCCGAAAACGTGGCAAATACTACGCCGATAATCGCAAAATTGCAAGTTATCTCTGGGATTTGGTACCGAGGATGGGACTCGAACCCACAAGCCCGTTAGGGCACTACCACCTCAAGGTAGCGTGTCTACCAATTCCACCACCTCGGTACTGATTCTTACTGCTAACGGCCGTTGTTCTTTCGAGTTCACAACCACCGTTTTCAAACTCTGTTGCGGCTTACTGCGGGATATCGCTGCTCGGTTTGGCTGGTGCCGCCGGCGCGGTTGTCTGCTCAGTTTTCACTGGCTGCCCCAGGTTTTCCCACTCGCTGCTTTTCTTGCTTTGGTTGCTGCTGAGGTTGCCCAGAATCAGGCTGATGACGAAGAACAGCGTCGCCAGCACAGCAGTCATGCGGGTCATAAAGTTACCGGAACCACTCGAACCGAACAACGTGCCTGATGCACCTGCTCCGAAAGAGGCTCCCATATCAGCGCCTTTACCTTGCTGCAGCATAATCAGAGCAACCAGCCCGATTGAGATCAGCAGGAAAATTACCAGAAGAGCTTCGTACATAGTAGTACCCGTATCCTTGCGGCCTAACCGCATGCCAAATGCTTCACACTCATCAAGCAGGCGCTTTTACAAACTGCCTACTGAAGCGGGTGTGAATACTAACCAAAGCCGCCAACCCGCGCAAGGGCAATTTGCAGCCGCCGGCGCGTTTGCGGAAAAAAACGCCAACAATCGCCTGTTCGGGCTCAGCGTTGCCGAGCCCGGCGGCTAACTGTCTGTTTTAACCTGCGGATTTCACCGCGTCGGCGATGCGATGCGCCAGCGCGGTCACCTGCTGCTCGTCCTCGCCTTCCACCATCACGCGGATCAGCGGTTCGGTGCCCGATTTGCGCAGCAGCACCCGGCCGCGACCGGCCAGCTCGGCTTCCACCTGCTCGGTGACTTTACGCACCGCTTCGGATTCCAGCGGATTATGCTCGCCGGCGAAGCGCACATTGACCAGGATCTGCGGCAACAGCTTCATGCCGCTGCACAGATCGTGCAGGCTCATGTGGTTGCGCACTATGGCGGTCAGCACCTGCAGCCCGGCCACGATGCCGTCGCCGGTGGTAGTTTTGTCCAGCAGGATCACATGGCCGGAGTTTTCCGCGCCGATGCGCCAGCCCAACTCCTGCAGCTTCTCCAGCACATAGCGGTCGCCCACCTTGGCGCGGGCGAACGGAATGCCCAGCTGCTTCAGCGCCAGCTCCAGCCCCATGTTGCTCATCAGGGTGCCGACCGCGCCGCCGCGCAGCTGGCCTTGACGCAGGCCTTCACGCGCGATGATGTACAGGATCTGATCGCCGTCCACCTTGTTGCCCAAATGGTCCACCATCATCACGCGATCGCCGTCGCCGTCGAACGCCAGGCCCACGTGCGCTTTTTCTTTGAGTACGCGCTCCTGCAGCTGACGCACGTCGGTGGCGCCGCATTTTTCGTTGATATTCATGCCGTCCGGCTCAACGCCGATGGCGATCACCGTGGCGCCCAATTCGCGCAGCACGCTCGGCGCAATGTGGTAAGTGGCGCCGTTGGCGCAGTCGACCACGATCTTCAGCCCTTTCAGGCTCAGCTCGCTCGGGAAGGTGCCTTTACAGAATTCGATATAGCGGCCGGCGGCGTCGATGATGCGGCTGGCTTTACCCAGTTCGGCGGACTCCACGCAGGTCAGCGGTTTTTCCATCTCGGCTTCAATCGCCTCTTCGACGTTGTCCGGCAGTTTGGCGCCGTCTATCGAGAAGAATTTGATGCCGTTGTCGTAGAACGGGTTATGCGAGGCGGAGATGACGATACCCGCTTCGGCGCGGAAGGTGCGCGTCAGATAGGCTACCGCCGGCGTCGGCATCGGCCCGGTGAAAGAGGCAGAAAGCCCCGCGGCTGCCAGGCCGGCTTCCAGCGCGGATTCCAGCATGTAACCGGAGATGCGCGTGTCCTTGCCGATGATGATCTTGCGCGAACCGTGGCGCGCCAGCACCTTACCGGCCGCCCAACCCAGCTTCAGCACGAAGTCCGGGGTGATGGGGCTGTCCCCGACTTTGCCGCGGATGCCGTCGGTGCCGAAATATTTGCGCTCGCTCATGTCTTACTGTCCCTTTGCTGAAAGTGTTGCCTCGACGACACGCATCGCCTCGACGGTTTCTTTAACGTCATGCACTCTGACAATCTGCGCACCCTGCATTGCCGCGATCACTGCACAGGCCACGCTGCCGATAACCCGTTGATCCGGCGGCACGTTCAGCAGTTGTCCAATCATCGATTTGCGCGACATGCCGACCAGCAGCGGCAAACCGAACCGATGAAACTCCGACAACCGAGCCAGAAGCTGATAGTTGTGCGCCAAATTTTTACCGAAACCGAAGCCGGGGTCGAGCAGCAATTTCTGATTTGTTATCCCCGCCTCATTGCAGCGCCGGATATGGTGTTCAAAAAACGTCTGAACATCGGCGATCAGATCGTCGTAGTGCGGCGCCTGCTGCATGGTGCGCGGCTGCCCCTGCATGTGCATCAGGCAGACCGGCAGGCCGCTTTCCGCCGCCGCCGTCAGAGCGCCCGGCTCCTGCAGAGAACGAATGTCGTTGATCAGATGGGCGCCGGCCTGCGCCGATTCGCGGATCACGCCCGCCTTCGAAGTATCGACCGAGATAAAGACCTCGAAGCGCTGCGCCAGCGCTTCCACCACCGGCACGACCCGTTCCAATTCTTCCTCTTCGCTCACCTCCGCCGCCCCCGGCCTTGTCGATTCGCCGCCGACGTCGATCATCGTGGCGCCGGCCGAAATCAGCGCGTGCGCGTGCAGCAGCGCCTGGTTCAGGGTGTTGTGACGGCCGCCGTCGGAAAACGAATCCGGCGTCACGTTGAGGATACCCATCACCTGCGGATGGGAGAGATTGAGCGTCATGTCGCGCACGGTTAACTGCATGGTTGATCCACCTTACTGTTGCCTGGTTCACTGCCCGCCGGGCAAAAAAAAACCCCGGCGTACCGGGGTTTGATGTTATTACACAGCCGTTGTTACTTGTCGAGCTGTTCGGACATGGTGTTGCCAGGTGTTGGGGTGCGCGGCTCATCTACCGGCGTCGGGGCTTTCGGGGTGCCGCCGTTGTCGGAGCTGTTGCCTTTGTTCGCATCGTCCCAGCCTGCCGGCGGACGCACGTCTTTGCGGTTCATCAGATCGTCGATCTGCGGCGCATCGATGGTTTCATACTTCATCAGCGCATCCTTCATCGAGTGCAGGATGTCCATGTTTTCCATCAGCAGCGAGCGAGCACGCGTGTAGTTGCGTTCGATCAGCGACTTCACTTCCTGGTCGATGATACGCGCGGTCTCATCCGACATGTGCTTCGCCTTGGCCACAGAACGGCCCAGGAACACTTCACCCTCTTCTTCCGCATACAGCAGCGGCCCCAGCTTCTCGGAGAAGCCCCATTGGGTCACCATGTTGCGGGCGATGGAGGTCGCCACTTTGATGTCGTTCGACGCGCCGGTAGACACTTTTTCCGGCCCGTAGATGATCTCTTCCGCCAGACGGCCGCCGTACAGGGTGGAGATTTGGCTCTCCAGCTTCTGACGGCTGGCGCTGATCGCATCCCCTTCCGGCAGGAAGAAGGTCACGCCAAGCGCACGGCCACGAGGAATGATGGTGACCTTGTGCACCGGATCGTGTTCAGGAACCAGGCGGCCAATGATGGCGTGGCCCGCTTCGTGATACGCGGTCGACTCTTTCTGCGCTTCGGTCATCACCATGGAGCGACGTTCCGCACCCATCATGATCTTGTCTTTGGCTTTCTCGAACTCCACCATCGACACCACGCGCTTGTTGCCGCGGGCGGCGAACAGCGCCGCTTCGTTGACCAGGTTAGCCAGGTCAGCACCGGAGAAGCCCGGCGTACCGCGCGCAATGACGGAAGCGTCGATGTCGGCGGCCAACGGCACGCGGCGCATGTGCACCTTCAGGATCTGCTCACGGCCACGCACATCCGGCAGCCCGACCACGACCTGACGGTCGAAACGGCCTGGACGCAGCAGCGCAGGGTCAAGCACGTCCGGACGGTTGGTAGCCGCGATGACGATGATGCCCTCGTTGCCTTCGAAACCGTCCATCTCAACCAGCATTTGGTTCAGGGTTTGCTCGCGCTCATCGTGACCGCCACCCAGGCCGGCGCCACGCTGGCGACCGACGGCGTCGATTTCATCGATGAAGATGATGCACGGCGCGGCTTTTTTCGCTTGTTCGAACATGTCACGCACGCGGGATGCACCCACGCCGACGAACATTTCGACGAAGTCGGAACCGGAAATGGTGAAGAACGGCACCTTCGCTTCGCCGGCGATCGCTTTCGCCAACAGCGTTTTACCGGTCCCCGGCGGGCCAACCATCAGCACGCCTTTCGGGATCTTGCCGCCCAGCTTCTGGAAACGGCTCGGTTCGCGCAGGTATTCCACCAGTTCGCTCACCTCTTCTTTCGCTTCGTCACAACCGGCAACGTCGGCGAAAGTGGTCTTGATTTGGTCTTCCGTCAGCATGCGGGCCTTGCTCTTGCCGAAGGACATCGCGCCCTTGCCGCCGCCGCCCTGCATTTGCCGCATAAAGAAGATCCAGACCCCGATCAGCAACAGCATCGGGAACCACGAGATAAAGATAGAAGCCAGCAGGCTCGGCTCTTCAGGCGGCTCGCCGACAACTTTTACGTTCTTCGTTAACAACGTATCCAGCAACTTCGGATCGTTGACAGGGATGTAGGTCGTGTATTTGTTACTGTCTTTCTTGGTAACGTTAATTTCACGCCCGTTGATTCGCGCTTCGCGAACCTGGTCCTGGGTCAGTTCGGACATGAAGGTAGAGTAATCCACCCTACGGCCATTCGACTCGCTGGGCCCAAAGCTCTGGAATACAGACATCAACACTACTGCGATGACTAACCAGAGAATTAGGTTTTTCGCCATGTCACTCAAGGGATTAACCTCATCTTACAACTGTGTTAACAAACAGCGTTAGGGTACTACAGTTTGCGCCCTGTCGCTACAATGTACACTTCGCGCGAACGGGCGCGGGAAGCGTCTGGCTTACGAATCTTAACCTTCGTAAACAGGGAGCGAATTTCCCGTAGGTACTCGTCAAAGCCATCTCCCTGGAACACCTTCACCAGGAAACTTCCGCCTGGTGCGAGGACATCACGACACATATCCAGCGCCAACTCCACCAGATACATCGACCTTGGAATATCGACGGCCGGGGTGCCACTCATATTCGGGGCCATATCGGACATGACCACCTGAACCTTACTCTCGCCTACTCGTTCCAACAGTGCCTTCAGCACCAGTTCATCACGAAAATCGCCCTGAAGGAAATCGACGCCAACGATAGGATCCATTGGCAAAATATCACAGGCGATGATGCGACCGGTGCCGCCGATTTGGGTGACCACATACTGCGACCAACCGCCCGGCGCGGCGCCCAGGTCAACCACGGTCATGCCCGGCTTGAACAGTTTGTCGCTCTGCTGTATTTCATCAAGTTTAAACCACGCGCGGGATCGCAGTCCCTTTTTCTGCGCCTGCTGCACATATTTATCGCTAAAGTGTTCTTGTAACCAGCGACTGGAGCTAGCCGAACGCTTTTTATTAGCCATCTCGTTTTCCAACTATCATAAAAAGAGTCTTATGTCAGGGTCGCTGCTCACGTAGACTCACACCGGTGAAGACCGATTTGGTGATATACATGAGATGGCGGTAGAATGTACCGTTTTCAATCCCAACTTAAGCAAAAAAGACAATGAATCTGAATAATAAACAAAAACAGCACCTGAAAGGCCTGGCGCATCCGTTAAAACCGGTGGTGATGCTGGGCAATAACGGTCTTACCGAAGGGGTGCTGGCTGAAATTGAACAGGCTCTGGAGCATCATGAGCTGATCAAGGTAAAAATCGCCGCTGAAGATCGCGAAACCAAGACCCTGATCGCCGACGCTATCGTGCGCGAAACGGGCGCCTGCAATGTGCAGGTTATCGGCAGTACGCTTATTCTTTACCGCCCTTCGAAAGAGCGCAAGATCAGTCTACCGCGTTAATAACCATCAGGTTAAAGAAAAGGTGCCATGCGCCTGACGAAGATAAAAGGCCGCTTGCGGCCTTTTTCCTATCTTTACAAAACGTTGGCGCATTAATGACCAACGGCCTCGATCAGAGATACTCAACCTTCAGGATCTCATACTCGACGTCGCCGCCTGGGGTTTTGATCACCACCACATCGTCTTGCTCTTTGCCGATCAGTCCGCGCGCCATCGGCGAGTTTACCGAAATCAGATTTTTCTTGAAATCGGCCTCATCGTCGCCAACGATGCGGTAAGTCACTTCTTCTTCACTGTCCAGATTCATCACCGATACGGTGGCGCCGAAGATCACCCGGCCGGTGTTCGGCATTTTGGTGATGTCGATCACCTGAGCATTGGACAGCTTGGCTTCGATTTCCTGAATGCGGCCTTCGCAGAAACCCTGCTGTTCGCGGGCGGCGTGGTACTCGGCGTTCTCTTTCAGATCGCCGTGTTCGCGCGCTTCAGCGATATCCGCAATGATTTTCGGGCGGCGCACGCTTTTCAGATATTCGAGCTCTTCGCGCAGTTTTTCAGCGCCAAACAAGGTCATCGGAATTTGGTTCATCGTATAAATACCTCTAAATCTTTCCTGTTCAAATAACCGTCATCCTGACGTATTCGTATGAAAACACGGTTGGCATAGCGCCACCCGCCTCCAGGCGACAAACAAAAGAAACCTGACTCGGAACGGGGCCCAAGCCAAGATCGGTTTTGCATTTTGATACGCATTTTAGCCTAGAGTTCCTTGAGGGTCATCGTTTACTTTTTCCCTGATTGCACCGTAGTATGACGGCACGTTATCCAGCTGTTATCCCGAGATTATGCGTTTTTCACGAATTGTCAGTGCTTTGGCTTGCGCATTTGTTCTGAATGCGAATGCGGCCCCGGTTGAAGAGTACACACAATATCTGCCTGATGGGGCCAACCTTGCCCTGGTCGTTCAGAAGATCGGCGCCGGCTCGCCGACGATCGATTACCACTCTCAGCAAATGGCGCTGCCGGCCAGTACCCAAAAAGTGCTGACGGCGCTGGCGGCATTGCTGCAGCTCGGGCCCGATTACCGTTTCACCACCACGCTGGAGAGCCAGGGCGATATCCGCGACGGCGTGCTGCGCGGCAACCTGATCGCCCGCTTCAGCGGCGATCCGACCTTCAAACGTCAGAGCCTGCGCAATATGGTGGCCGTCCTGAAGAAACAGGGCGTGCGCCAAATCAGCGGCGACGTGCTGGTCGATACTTCGGTCTTCGCCAGCCATGACAAAGCGCCCGGCTGGCCGTGGAACGATCTGACGCAGTGCTTCAGCGCGCCGCCGGCCGCCGCCATCGTCGATCGCAACTGTTTCTCGGTCTCGCTGTACAGCGCGCCGAACCCGGGCGACATGGCGTTTATCCGCGTCGCCTCCTATTATCCGGTCAATATGTTCAGCCAGGTGCGCACTCTGGCGCGCGGTTCCGCAGACGCGCAGTACTGCGAGCTGGACGTGGTGCCGGGCGAACTGAACCGCTTTACCCTGACCGGCTGCCTGACGCAGCGCAGCGAACCGCTGCCGTTGGCCTTCGCCATCCAGGACGGTGCCAGCTATGCGGGCGCGATCCTGAAAGACGAACTGACGCAGGCCGGCATCCAGATCGACGGGCATTTGAAACGCCAGACGCGTCCCGGCATCACCGGCACGGTGATCGCGCAAACCCAGTCGGCGCCGCTGCACGATCTGTTGAAGATCATGTTGAAGAAATCGGACAACATGATCGCCGATACCGTCTTCCGCACCATCGGCCACGAACGCTTCGGCGTGCCGGGCACCTGGCGAGCGGGGTCCGACGCGGTTCGGCAGGTGCTGCGCCAGAAGGCCGGTATCGATCTGGGCAACACCATCATCGCCGACGGCTCCGGCCTGTCGCGCCACAACCTGCTGGCGCCGGCGACCATGATGCAGGCGCTGCAGTACATCGCGCAGCACGACAACGAGCTGAACTTCATCTCGATGCTGCCGCTGTCCGGCTATGACGGCACGCTGCGCTACCGCGGCGGCCTGCACGAAGCCGGCGTCGACGGTAAAGTGTCGGCCAAGACCGGCGCGCTGCAGGGCGTGTACAACCTGGCGGGCTTCATCACCACCGCCAGCGGCCAGCGCATGGCCTTCGTGCAGTATCTCTCCGGCTATGCCGTGCCGCCAGAAGATCAGAAACAGCGCCGCGCGCCGCTGGTGCGCTTCGAAAGCCGCCTGTATCGGGATATTTACCAAAACAACTGAGGATCGTCATGAAGCTGCTGGTCGTTGAGGATGATGAACTGCTGCAACAGGGGCTGGCGCTGGCGCTGACCGGCGAAGGCTATGTCTGCGACTGCGCCGCCACGGCGGCGGAGGCCAACAGCCTGCTCATCACCAGCCAATACAGCATGGTGATCCTGGATCTCGGCCTGCCAGACATGGACGGCGCCGCACTGCTGCGGCAGTGGCGCCGCCAGCAGATCGATCTGCCGGTGCTGATCCTGACCGCCCGCGACGCCCTGGAAGACCGGGTCGACGGGCTGGACGCCGGCGCCGACGACTACCTGGTCAAACCCTTCGCATTGGTTGAGCTGCAGGCACGCGTGCGCGCCCTCCTGCGCCGCTACCAGGGCCACAGCGACAATCTGATGCAGGTGGACGACCTGCAGCTGAACCTGTCCAGCCAGCAAGTCTACCTGCAACAGCAGCCGGTGGAGGTCACGCCGAAAGAGTTCGCCATCCTGGCGCGCCTGATCATGCGCGCCGGGCAGACGGTTAACCGTGAGCTCCTGCAGCAAGATCTCTACACCTGGCAAGACGATTTGGGTTCCAACACGCTGGAAGTGCACATCCACAACCTGCGCCGCAAACTGGGCAAGGATCGCATCCGCACCGTGCGCGGCATCGGCTACCGTTTGGAACCTTCGTCATGATCAGCATGCGCCGCCGCCTGCTGTTGATGCTGGCGCTGATCCTGCTAGTCACGCAACTCATCAGCGCCTTCTGGCTGTGGCACGAAAGCCAGGAACAGATCAGTTTCCTGGTGGACGAAACCCTGTCTGCCAAAGTGCGCAGCGAACGCGTCGATACCGAGATCGCCGAGGCCATCGCGTCGCTGTTGGCGCCTTCGCTGATCATGATGATCGTCACGCTGCTGGCGTCGTTCTGGGCCATCAGCTGGATCACCCGTCCGCTCAACCAATTGCAGCAGCGGCTGGAAAAGCGCTCTGCCGATAACCTGACGCCGCTGCCGATCAACAGCGACAGTCTGGAGATGGTGGCGGTCACCAATGCGCTCAATCAGCTGTTCTCACGGCTGGACAACACCATTCAACAGGAACGCCTGTTTACCGCCGACGCAGCCCATGAGCTGCGCACGCCGCTGGCCGGCATTCGCCTGCATCTGGAACTGATGGAAAAACAGGGGGTCAAGGGCAGCCAGGCGCTGATCGCCCGCATCGATCTGCTGATGCACACCGTCGAGCAACTGTTGATGCTGTCGCGCGCCGGGCAAGACTTCGCCAGCGGCCATTACCAGCATTTCGATTGGGTGGCCGAT
This sequence comes from Serratia sp. LTN-2, assembly GCF_059740205.1. Taxonomy (NCBI): domain Bacteria; kingdom Pseudomonadati; phylum Pseudomonadota; class Gammaproteobacteria; order Enterobacterales; family Yersiniaceae; genus Serratia; species Serratia sp. LTN-2. Next base: position 9,748 of record NZ_JCAXDO010000021.1, read on the forward strand.
GTGATCCAGCCGCTGCGCGAAGAGCTCGGCGAAATGACCGCTCAACGCGGGCAGACGTTGGACTGGCGATTGCCGGCCGCCGCGGCGGTGAACGGCGATCCGGTGCTGCTGCGGCTGCTGCTGCGCAACCTGGTCGAAAACGCCCACCGCTACGGCCCGGAAGGCGGCGCGATACTGGTACAGTTAACGCCACAGGACAATGGCTATCTGCTGCAGGTCATCGACGATGGCCCGGGGATCAAGGAAGAGATGGTCGGGGAGCTGACGCAGGCGTTTCGCCGCATGGATCAACGCTACGGCGGCAGCGGGCTGGGGTTGAATATCGTGATCCGCATCGTGCAGCTGCACCAGGGGCGTTTGACGCTGGAAAACCGCCGCGATGCACGCGGCCTGAACGCCCAGTGCTGGCTGCCGGAAAAAGCGCTCAAATAACAAGGGCCCAGCGTTGCTGAGCCCTTGATCACCGAATTACTTCTGGTAAATGATTTCGACGCCTTCGTCGTCGTCCTCATCCCAGTCGTCATCCCAGTCATCTTCCGCTTCGGCTTCCACTTCCGCGATTTGCTCGCGGTGGTAGTCATCCCACATGAATTCGACTTTTTCCGGTGCGCTTTCTTCGATCGCCATCGCTTTCGGCTGGGTGTTGATGAAGTTCATCACGTCCCAGCACAGCGCGTTGACGCCTTCGCGGTTGGCGGCGGAGATCATGTAGTACTTCCCTTCCCAGCCCATGCCTTCCACAATCGCCTTGGCGCGTTCGGCGGCTTCTTCCTCACCAATCACATCAATTTTGTTGAACACCAGCCAGCGTGGCTTCTGCGCCAGATTTTCGCTGTATTGGTTCAACTCGTTGATGATGACTTTGGCGTTTTCCACCGGATCGGATTCGTCGATCGGCGCGATGTCCACCAGGTGCAGCAGCACGCGGCAACGCTCCAGGTGTTTCAGGAAGCGAATACCCAGGCCCGCACCTTCGGATGCGCCCTCGATCAGCCCCGGGATGTCGGCGACCACAAAGCTCTGCTCATGGTCCATGCGCACCACGCCCAGGCTCGGCACCAGGGTGGTGAACGGATAGTCGGCCACCTTCGGTTTGGCGGCGGACACCGCGCGGATGAAGGTCGATTTGCCGGCGTTCGGCAGACCCAGCATGCCCACGTCGGCCAGCAGCAACAGTTCCAGCAGCAGATCGCGCGCTTCGCCGGCGGTGCCCAGCGTCTTCTGACGCGGCGCACGGTTGACCGAAGATTTGAAACGGGTGTTGCCCAGACCGTGCCAGCCGCCCTTGGCGACCATCAGCTTCTGCTCGTGACGGGTCATGTCGCCGAGGATCTCGCCGGTGCCCTGATCCTTCACGCGCGTGCCGACCGGCACCTTGATGATGACGTCTTTACCGCGTTTACCGGTACAGTCGCGGCTCTGGCCGTTCTGGCCACGCTCGGCGCGGAAAGACTTCTCAAAACGGTAGTCGATCAGGGTGTTGAGGTTTTCGTCCGCCAGCAGGTAGACGTCGCCGCCGTCGCCGCCGTCGCCGCCGTCAGGCCCACCGTTGGGGATATATTTTTCGCGGCGGAAGCTGACGCATCCGTTGCCGCCGTCGCCTGCAACGACCAAAATCGCTGCTTCATCTACAAACTTCATTTACCGTCTCCGTAAATCATTCACCGGGCTGCTTCAAAGGAGCAACCTGGGGGGGTTCTGCCCGTCGCGGCCACCACCGGTGACCAATTGCGGAAAACATAGCGCCCGCCACAACCACAAACGCGCCAACATAGCCGACGAGGTTCAACGTCGGCGCGGCGAACGCCTGAGGCCAGGCCATCGCCAATAAATCTGAAAACAGCAGGGTAAACAGCGGGGTCAGCGTCACCAACGCGCTCACCTGCGCCGCCTGCCATCGCGCCATCGCTTCCGCCAGCGCGCCATAGCCGATCAGCGTATTGGCGCCGCAAAACAGCAGGCACGCCAATTGCCAGCCGCTAAGCTGGAAAATCACCTCGGGCTTGGCCAGAGGAAACAACGCTATCGCACATAAAGTGTACAACATAACCAGGATCTGCGGCGACGCCAGCCGGCGCAACAACACCTTCTGCGCCACGCCGTAGCTCACCCAGACCATCGCCGCGCACACGCCCAGCATGACGCCGAGCGTATAGTCCGTCAGCCGGGTGAAGATCTCAACCAGGCTGACGTTGAAAAACAGCATCAAGCCGCCGATCAGCATCAGCGCGCCGATCGCCTGGGTAACCCGCATGCGCTCTTTTAAGATCAGCACGCTGGCGAACATCATGCCGACCGGCGACAGCTGGCCAATCACCTGCGACGCCGTCGGGCTCAGGTATTGCAGCGATGAACTGAACAACACGAAGTTGCCCAGCAGCCCTGCCGTGGCGATCGCCAACAGCAGCAGCCAGCGCGGCTGGCGGAACATCGTCAGCGGCGGCAGCTTGCCGCGCACCGCGAGGATGACGCCCAAACCGATCGCGGCCATGGTAAAGCGGTACCAGACGACGGTAAACGGCTCCATTACCGCCAGCACTTCTTTCATCGCGATCGGCAACGCGCCCCAGCAAACCGCCGTGGTTAACGCCAGGGAAATGCCAACGCCGACCTGCTGCTTCGTATCCATATCACCTTCGCCAACGCTGACGGGGCCGCACCTGAGCAGCCCATAAATGTAAAAAGCCCCGCAACGAATTGCGGGGCTTACATCTATTTCGTAAGGCTCGAAAAATTATTCAGCTTCGATGCTGATGAATTTACGATTGCTCGGGCCTTTAACTTCGAATTTGACTTTACCGTCTTTCAAAGCAAACAGAGTGTGGTCTTTGCCGCAACCCACGTTGGTACCAGCGTGGAATTTGGTGCCGCGCTGACGAACGATGATGCTGCCTGCCAGTACTGCTTCGCCGCCAAAGCGTTTTACGCCCAGACGTTTAGCTTCTGAATCGCGACCGTTACGAGTCGAGCCGCCAGCCTTTTTGTGTGCCATTAATCCGCTCTCCTAACTTAAGCGCTGATGCCGGTGATTTTAACGTCAGTGAACCACTGACGGTGGCCCTGCTGCTTACGGTGGTGTTTACGACGACGAAACTTAACAATCTTAATTTTCTCGCCACGACCGTGAGCAACGACTTCAGCTTTGATCTTGCCGCCATCGACGAAAGGAACGCCGATTTTGATATCTTCGCCATTAGCGATCATCAGAATCTGGTCAAACTCAACCGCTTCACCAGTTGCGATGTCCAGCTTTTCCAAGCGAACGGTCTGACCTTCGCTTACTCGGTGTTGTTTACCACCACTTTGGAAAACCGCGTACATATAAAACTCCGCTTTCCGCGTGCCCGACTGTGTTAGTTCAGAGCGCGCTATAAATATTCACAATAGGGCGCGAATTCTACGCAAAAAAGCGGCGCATGACAAGAGCAGAATAAGACCAGATGAACAAAAAAGAAGAAAAAAAACACAGTTTCTTTCGTGGCGTTTATCTGAACCGTTTTTCAAGTACAATCATAGGGACAGTTACCGCCATGTACCGATGTGAGCAGCGATCTCAACGCGGTGAAGAGAAACACAGCTGAAAAAAATACAATGAACCTAGAGCAAATTACCGAGTTAACCGCGCAAGATATGGCGGCCGTGAACGCAACAATTCTCGAACAGCTGAATTCCGATGTCACGCTCATCAATCAGCTTGGCTATTACATTATCAGCGGTGGCGGTAAGCGCATCCGGCCGATGATCGCCGTCCTGGCGGCGCGAGCGTTGGGGTATGAAGGCAACAAGCACGTCACCGTCGCCGCCCTGATCGAGTTCATTCATACCGCCACGCTGCTGCATGACGACGTCGTCGACGAATCGGACATGCGCCGCGGCAAAGCCACCGCCAATGCCGCGTTCGGCAATGCGGCCAGCGTGCTGGTCGGCGACTTTATCTACACCCGCGCCTTCCAGATGATGACCAGCCTGGAATCACTGCGCGTGCTGGCGTTGATGTCGGAGGCGGTCAACGTCATCGCCGAAGGTGAAGTGCTGCAGTTGATGAACGTGCACGATCCTGACATCAGCGAAGAAAACTATATGCGGGTGATCTACAGCAAAACCGCCCGTCTGTTTGAAGCGGCGGCGCAATCGTCGGCGATCCTGTCCGGCGCCAGCGCCGAGCAAGAGCAGGCGCTGCAAGATTATGGCCGCTACCTCGGCACCGCTTTCCAGCTGATCGACGATCTGCTCGATTACAGCGCCGACGGCAGCACCCTCGGTAAAAACACCGGCGACGATCTGAACGAAGGGAAACCGACCCTGCCGCTGCTGCACGCGATGCACAACGGCGACGATGCGCAGCGTGAGATGATCCGAGGCGCGATTGAGCAAGGCAACGGCCGCCACCTGCTGGAGCCGGTATTGCAGGCGATGCAGCAATGCGGTTCGCTGGAATACACCCGCCAACGCGCCGAAGAGGAAGCCGACAAGGCGATCGCCGCGCTGCAGGTCTTGCCGGCCTCGGAGCACCGCACGGCGCTGGAAGGCCTGGCCCATCTGGCGGTACAGCGCGAATTTTAAGAAACCTGGGTTTCTTAACGTTCTCATCAGGCCCGCGCCCACGGGCCTGACTACCTCTCGTTTTCTTCGTCGATGCGCGCCAGCAGGCCGCCGATCCCTTCCCGCATCAGGAAAGCCACCATTTTTTCGCGCTCGCTTTCCGTCAGATGGTAGTAATACTCGATCCAAACCGACAACGGATCCTGGCGCTCCAGGTCATATGCCGCCCCGTCTTCCCTCAGCATCAGCAGATTGCGCGCGCCTGCCGGCAGGCTGTCGATATGATACTCCAACGCTTTTCCCTGCACGCCTTGGCGTCTGCGGCTGAGCCAGCCTTCGCGCCGGGCCATCAGATTGATTCCTTGTGGTGAGGAAGGTAATCCTGCGATGCCTGTCAGCTCCTTGGCGGCAAACCACTCGTTTTTCATAGCCATTATCTCTGGACAATAGTGGGCAAAGTCATTTATTTGGAAACTGATTGGGTCATTTTTGGGAAATTTAATGGTATTCTGATTTCCGAATAAGCGTTTCACGTTGTTCAAACGCCTAACCTTGACCCGTTAGTTATACCACTAACGCAACTTTGGCTAATCAGAAAAGGAATGTAAACATGAATTCAAGGAAGCAGGACTGGCACCCGGCAGACATCATCGCGGCGTTACGCAAGCAGGGCACCACGTTGGCGGCGGTATCACGCAAGGCAGGATTAAGCTCATCAACGCTGGCCAACGCGCTATCGCGCCCATGGCCGAAAGGAGAATGGCTGATCGCCGAAGCGATAGGCGTTCACCCCTCGGAGATCTGGCCAAGCCGCTATTATGATCCGCACAGCGATTGCCTTCTGGATCGCAAAGCGCGCATCAAGTCGTGAACGCAGGGCAAAAAAAACCGCCGGAACAGCGTCCGGCGGCGTTTATCGGCTGACTCGCGGCGACGATCAGTTATTGATGAACTTCTCGCCCAGCTCGATATCTTTGTGCAGCACGTCCAGCATCTCATTCAGCGCTTTTTGTTCAAAGGCGCTCAGGGTGCCGATATCTTTGCGTTCTTCAACGCCGTTTTTGCCCAGCACCAGCGGCTGCGCGAAGAAGCGAGCGTATTTGCCGTCGCCTTCAACGTAAGCGCATTCCACCACGCCTTTCTCACCCTGCAGCGCACGCACCAGAGACAGGCCGAAACGTGCGGCCGCCTGGCCCATGGACAGCGTTGCAGATCCGCCACCGGCTTTAGCTTCCACCACTTCGGTGCCGGCGTTCTGAATGCGTTTGGTCAGATCCGCCACTTCCTGATCGGTGAAGCTCACGCCTGGGATCTGCGACAGCAGAGGCAGGATGGTCACGCCAGAGTGGCCGCCGATCACCGGCACGTTCAGTTCTTCAGGCTGCTTGCCTTTCAGCTCGGCCACGAAGGTGTTGGAACGAATGATATCCAGCGAGGTCACGCCGAACAGTTTGTTTTTGTCGTAAACGCCGGCTTTTTTCAGCACTTCCGCCGCGATGGCGACCGTGGTGTTTACCGGGTTGGTGATGATGCCGATGCAGGCTTTCGGGCAGGTTTTCGCCACTTGCTCAATCAGGTTACGCACGATGCCGGCGTTAACGTTGAACAGGTCGGAGCGATCCATGCCTGGCTTACGGGCCACGCCGGCGGAAATCAGCACCACGTCCGCGCCGTGCAGAGCCGGGGTCGCGTCTTCGCCGCTGAAGCCTTTGATTTTAACTGCGGTTGGGATGTGGCTTAAGTCGACGGCAACGCCTGGGGTAACGGGGGCAATGTCGTAGAGAGAGAGTTCAGAACCTGAAGGAAGCTGGGTTTTGAGTAGAAGGGCGAGGGCCTGGCCGATACCGCCAGCAGCACCGAGAACTGCAACTTTCATCCTATACTCCTTTATTATCTTAAATATATAAAGCGCCGTGAATGTGTTGGTTACGGACCTTAAATTATTACACCTTTAAAAACAATAAATTAGCCAATTCTTGCCTGCCAGTGTAATAAAATGGCCGCTGTCGCGCCCATTTTAGATTAAATCGCTTACGCATGAAGGGCATAGCGCACACTAATCAAAAATAATGCGAGGTTATTCACGAGCAAGTTAACCGGCCGTTACATTACACCCTTACGCAACATCAGAACAACATCATTTTAATAACATTTTATTTACTACTGCGGGCCGATTTTCCGTCGTCAAAAGGGCATATTCATCGCGGCCGGATTTTGTTAAAATGCCGCCCTTTCCTCGCCGCCCGGTCATGTTTATTTTCTTTGGGTCGGCCTCTGTTGCATAAAAATTCATCTATATGCATAATCATGACTTCCACTATCAACTTTCCACGGTGCAAAATGCGTAATCCCGCAAAACAGGAAGATCTGATCAAGACGTTCAAAGCGTTATTGAAAGAAGAAAAATTCAGTTCTCAAGGCGAGATCGTTTTGGCGCTGCAAGAAGAAGGCTTCGAAAACATTAACCAATCCAAAGTATCGCGCATGCTGACCAAGTTCGGTGCGGTACGTACGCGTAATGCCAAAATGGAGATGGTGTATTGCCTTCCGGCCGAACTCGGCGTGCCGACCACTACCAGCCCGCTAAAGAACCTGGTGCTGGACGTCGACCATAACGACGCCGTCGTGGTGATCCACACCAGCCCGGGCGCCGCACAGCTGATCGCCCGCCTGCTCGACTCATTGGGCAAATCCCAGGGCATCCTTGGCACTATCGCCGGCGACGACACGATTTTCGTCACCCCGTCCAGCGGCTTTACCGCTCAGAAGCTGCATGAAGCGATCCTGGGCGTGTTCGAGCAAGAGCTGTGAAACCTGGCGCTAACAAAGTGCGGCTACCGTTCGCATTTTGTTAGCGCTTCTTTAACCCCTGCGTTACCTTCTCGGCCCCCAACCGCGTTTAACACTGCTTTTTTATCCCGCTACAACACATTTCCATGACATCTCCATGTAGCCAGCAGTACCCACTGTGATCTTCCGCACTTTTGGTCAAAAGCACTTACCTCATTGAAATTACATAAAATTAACATCAAAAGATCGTTTTATAAGCGTTTTTTATTCCTTACGGTTATAAAAAAGAAGGTTCACCGGTTTAAAGTTTCACTAGCAACTGTTAGCGAACTATTAATTTTTCGCGTTACTAGCTGTATACTCATTTCCGTGAACTAAGTCACAGTTCGTTAGAACTGATAAAAGAATACGATGAGGTGAGATGATGAAAATTAAAGCTACCGTTGCAACCCTGAGCGTTCTGTCCATGCTTTCCTTCGGCGCATTCGCAGCACAATCTGTTGATGCAACCCAGGCCGCAAAACTGCAGCCCGCCGGCGTGATCACTGTGAGCGGCGTCGCCGCTGCACCTTCCGACATTCGTCAGGCGCTGTCCGATAAAGCCGACGCCAAAGGGGCGACCGCTTACCGCGTGATCGAAGCGCGTAACGACGGCAACTTCCACGCGACCGCTGAAATCTACAAATAAGTACCGGCATTACCCGGCAACGGGCAATACATCTCTGGAACCAAACGCTGTCATAACGGCCTTCAAGAATAAAAATCGCTGCCAAGCCCTTCCAGGCTGTTATGACCAAGGATCGCTATCATGAACATGAAAACTACTGTTGCTGCACTCGGTTTGCTGTCCGTCATCTCCTTCGGCGCCTCCGCCGCCCAGTTGGTGACTAACGATCAGACCACCAATCTGCAATCTATCGGCACCATTACCGTCAGCGGCATCGACGGCGCGCCGACCGACATTCGCCAGGCGTTGTCGGAGAAAGCCGACGCGAAAGGCGCGACCGCCTACCGCGTAATCGAAGCGCGTAACGAAGGCAACTACCACGCCACCGCCGAGATTTACAAATAACAACTCTGGGAACGGCTTTGCAGAGCTGATTACCCTCGTCACTGCCACTGCCGAGTTCTGACGCAAACGCCGATTTCCCAGAGACCCTCTCGTCGTCCTATCCGACGAACCCCGTTGCCCTCGCTCGCGAGGGCTTTTTTATGGGCGTAAAAAAGGCCGCGAATGCGGCCCTTGTGTTGGCTGATGCGGCTAAGCGATCAGTAGGTCACCTTCGGTTCCTGCTTTTTCGCCAGCGCGTCCAGCAGGCGATCGTGAATGCCGCCGAAACCGCCGTTGCTCATCACCAGAATGTGATCGCCCGGCTGTGCGGTTTTCACCACCATGTCCACCAGCGTGTCGAGATCCGCACTCCAGTGCGCCGGTTGCACACAGGCATCCGCCACTTCCGCCACCTGCCACGGAATGTGATGCGGCTGGAACAGGAACACCTCGTCGGCGCGGCCGAGCGAAGGCGCCAGATCGTTTTTGCTGATGCCCATTTTCATGGTGTTGGAGCGCGGTTCCAGCACCGCCAGAATGCGCGCCGTGCCGCCTACCTTGCCGCGCAGCGCGGCCAGGGTGGCCAGGATCGCCGTCGGGTGGTGCGCGAAGTCGTCGTAAACGGTGACGCCGTTGGCTTCGCCGCGCAGCTCCAGGCGGCGGCGGGCATTGATGAAATCGCCCAATGCGCGGCAGGCGTCCGCCGGCTGCACGCCGACGTGGCGGGTGGCGGCGATGGCCATCAGGCCGTTATGCATGTTGTGCTCGCCCACCAGCGCCCAGTTCACTTCGCCGACCTGCTCGCCGTCGAGGAACACCGCGTAATGGCTGGCGTCCGGTGTCAACTTCTGCGCGCGCCAGGTGCCCTCTTCCCCCACCAGCTCCTGCTCGCTCCAGCAGCCCATCGCCATCACCTGTTTCAGGTGGCTGTCGTTGTCCGGCAGAATGATCTTGCCTTTGCCCGGCACCAGACGCACCAGATGGTGGAACTGTTTCTGGATGGCTTTCAGATCGTCGAAGATGTCGGCATGGTCGAACTCCAGGTTATTCATGATCAGCGTGCGCGGGCTGTAATGCACGAATTTGGAGCGCTTGTCGAAGAACGCGCAGTCATACTCGTCGGCTTCAATGACGAAGAACGGGCTGCCGCCGAGGCGGGCCGAAACGTCGAAGTTGCCCGGCACGCCGCCGATGACGAAGCCGGGCTGGTAGCCGCAGGCCTCGAGGATCCAGGTCGCCATGCCGGCGGTGGTGGTTTTGCCGTGGGTGCCGGCGACCGCCAATACCCAGCGATCGCGCAACACGGCGTCGTGCAGCCACTGCGGACCGGAAACGTAAGGGATGCCACGCTCCAGCACCGCCTCCACGCACGGGTTGCCGCGCGTCATGGCGTTGCCGATGATCACCAGATCCGGCGCCGGATCCAGCTGGGCTGGATCATAACCCTGAATAAGATCGATCCCCTGGTTCTCCAGCAGCGTGCTCATCGGTGGATAGACGTTGGCGTCCGAACCGGTGACGTCATGCCCCAGTGAGCGCGCCAGCATCGCCAGCCCGCCCATAAAGGTGCCACAGATCCCAAGAATGTGAATGCGCATAGGTTTCTCATGTGAGTGCATCGAATGTCGGCATATTCTAACGCTCAGAATCGTCCAGAAGAAATGGATTTGCCTATGAATGGCGCGCATCTTTGGGCTACACTGCACGCGAAAACGTTGGCGGTTTGTTAACAGGCCGCTATCCATCCGTAGATTCAGGGATTGTGTCATGAAAACGTTAGGCGAATTTATCGTCGAGAAACAGCACGACTTCTCGCACGCCACCGGCGAGCTGACCGCGTTACTTTCTGCCATTAAACTGGGCGCCAAAATCATCCACCGCGACATCAACAAGGCCGGCCTGGTTGATATTCTGGGAACCAGCGGGGTGTCCAACGTACAGGGCGAAGTTCAGATGAAACTGGACCTGTACGCGAACGAAAAACTGAAAGCGGCGTTGAAAGCGCGCGGTGAAGTTGCGGGTATCGCTTCCGAAGAAGAAGATGAAATCGTGATATTCGACGGCGAGCGTGCTGAAAATGCCAAGTATGTCGTATTGATGGATCCGTTGGACGGTTCGTCCAACATCGATGTCAACGTCTCGGTCGGTACGATTTTCTCTATCTACCGTCGCATCACGCCGGTCGGCACGCCGGTGACCGAAGAAGACTTCCTGCAGCCGGGCAGCGCCCAGGTCGCAGCGGGTTATGTGGTTTACGGTTCGTCCACCATGCTGGTGTACACCACCGGTTACGGCGTCCACGCCTTCACTTACGACCCGTCTCTGGGCGTGTTCTGTCTCTCTCACGAGAAAGTGCGCTTCCCGGCGAGCGGCAACATGTATTCCATCAACGAAGGCAACTACATCAAGTTCCCTCTCGGCGTGAAGAAATACATCAAGTACTGCCAGGAGCAGGACGAAGCGACGCAGCGCCCTTATACCTCGCGCTACATCGGTTCTCTGGTGGCGGACTTCCACCGCAACCTGCTGAAAGGCGGCATCTACATCTACCCAAGCACCGCCAGCCACCCACAGGGCAAGCTGCGCCTGCTGTACGAATGCAACCCGATGGCGTTCCTGGCCGAACAGGCCGGCGGTAAGGCCAGCGACGGTAAAAACCGCATTCTGGACATCACGCCGGTGAAACTGCACCAGCGCGCGCCATTCTTCGTCGGCACCAAGTCGATGGTGGAAGACGCAGAACGCTTCATCGCCGAAAACCCGGACGAGTAACGCGTTTTTTGCCAGGGTTCGGCGCCTTGCCGAACCCTTATCGCCTTACAGCTTGAACGCCGCCATGCTCTGCGCCAGCAGCTGAGCCTGATCTTCCAGCGAGCGCGTCGCCGCCGCAGACTCCTCCACCAGCGCCGCATTCTGTTGCGCCACCTGATCCATCTGCGCCACCGCCAGGTTCACCTGTTCGATACCGCTGCTTTGTTCGCGCGTCGCCGCCGAGATCTCACGCATCAACGCCGTCACCCGGCCCACTTCGCCGGTGATGCCGCTCATGGTCTGCGCCGCCGACTCCACCATCTGCTCGCCTTCCTGCACCCGGTTCTGCGACGCTTCGATCAGCCCTTTGATCTCTTTCGCCGACTGGGCGCTGCGCTGCGCCAGATTGCGCACTTCGCCGGCCACCACCGCGAAGCCGCGGCCCTGTTCACCGGCGCGCGCCGCTTCCACCGCCGCATTCAGCGCCAGGATATTGGTCTGGAAGGCGATGCCGTCCATCACGCTGATGATATCGGCGATGCGGCGTGAACTGTCGGTGATCGCCTGCATCTTGCTCATCACCTGGCTGACCACGTCGCTGCCCTGGTTGGCGATATCGGACACGCTCAGCGCCAGTTGGTTGGCCTGTTCGCAGTTCTCGGCGTTCATTTTCACCGTCGAGGTCAGTTGCTCCATGCTGGCGGCGGTCTCTTCCAGCGAGGCGGCCGATTCTTCGGTGCGCTGCGCCAGGTGCAGGTTGCCGGCCGCCAGTTCGCGTGAACCGGTGTCGATCTGGCTGCTGGCATCGCGCACTTTGCTGACCGAACTGGCCAACGCCCGCTGCATGCGCTGCATCGCGCGTATCAGGCGCCCCATTTCGGTATCGCCCTCGCCGCGGATCTCATGGGTCAGATCGCCGCCGGCGATGTGTTCCAGCTGCGCGATGGACTCGTCCAACGGGCGCAGAATGATCACGCGCAGCGCGAACCAGGCCAGCACCGCCAGCAGCACACTCAGCAGGCCCGCCACCACGATCAGCGAGATCTTGGTGCTGGCGTTGCTTTCCGCGTCATGCACCTGCTGGGCGCCGAGCTTCATGGCGAAGCTGCGGAAATCGGTGAGATCCTTTTCAAACGCGATGCTCAATGCGGAGATGCGCGTCTCCTGAATATGGTAATACTCATCAATCTTGCCGGCCTTGATGGCGGCGGCCATCGGCTTCACGCCCTGTTCCAGATAGGCGCGATAGCTGTTTTGCAGGCGGTTGGAGAGTTCGCGGCCGCGATCGGTCACGGTGCCGACGCCGACAAAGCGCGCCATTTCCTTGTTCGACTGCTCGAGGTAGCCGTAGATGCGGCCGACGGTCGCGTCGGAGACATCAGTCTGGCCGATCTCCCGTTGGCGCACCGCCAGCGAGGCAGCAGTTCGGGCGCGCAGCGTCAGGTTGGAGCTGTTGGCCAGCGAGCCCAGCTCTTCGCCAAGGATCTGGTTTAAGGTATGGATCGAGCGCGATCCTTCGTTAATCGCGTTGACGCCAATAACGCTGACCATGATCAGCAGCATGGTCATCAGGCTCAGCAGGGCGATCAGCCCAGCCTTCACCGTAATCTTTTTTAGCATGAGTTCTTCCCGGCTTCAGAATAGTGAGATCAGACGTAGTAGGGGTGGCAAAACGCGGAGCCAGCTTTGCTGGCTCATTATTGTTTGTTGAAGTTATCGGCAGCCGCAGGCAAAACTTCATGCCGTGGCGGGATTAATCTGGAAATTCTCCGCGCGCAGAGACACTGGGTTTTCGACGATGAAAAGGGCAGGAAATCGCAAAAGAGTCCGCTATAATAGCCGCCACTCCATTTCTGGTTTGATGATTAAAGGAAACCGACATGAGCTTGAATCTGGTCCCTGCTGGCAAAGACCTGCCGGAAGACATCTACGTAGTAATCGAAATCCCGGCCAACGCCGATCCAATCAAATACGAAATCGACAAAGAAACCGGCGCGCTGTTCGTTGACCGTTTCATGTCCACCGCAATGTTCTACCCGTGCAACTACGGCTACATCAACCACACCCTGTCTCTGGACGGCGACCCGGTTGACGTACTGGTCCCAACGCCATATCCGCTGCAGCCGGGTTCCGTGATCCGCTGCCGTCCGGTTGGCGTGCTGAAGATGACCGACGAAGCCGGTGAAGACGCCAAGCTGGTTGCGGTACCGCACAGCAAGCTGACCAAAGAGTACGATCACGTGAAAGACGTGAACGACCTGCCGGAGCTGCTGAAAGCTCAGATCGCTCACTTCTTCGAGCACTACAAAGATCTGGAAAAAGGCAAATGGGTGAAAGTGGAAGGCTGGGCAGACGCTGCCGCGGCTAAAGCGGAAATCATCGCCTCCTTCGAACGCGCCGCCAAGAAGTAATTCTCGCCGCCGTCCGATGAAAAAACACCGCTCAATGAGCGGTGTTTTTTTTCTTACTGTTCTTCGAGACGCTTCAGCCAGTCACCGCTGGTAATTCGCGGGTAACCGTCCACGCTGTGTTTGTACAGGTAGATCCACGCACTCCCATAAGGCGTCTGAATCAGCTCGCGCTTATAGTCCTTGGTGTTGCTTTTCAGTTCGTCCAGCTCTGCCAGAATCGATGAGTTAATACGATACACCTCGCAATGTATCGTGCCCTCTCCAGGGATCGCCGCCGGGTAATGGCCCAGATTATAAATCTGATAGCCTTCGAGCTCGTGCTCGCCGAGCCATTGGGCGTTGGTCATCCAATGGCTGTTTCCCTGTTTGCGTCGTAAACTGCCGTAGACAATTATTCGCATCGCTAAAACTCAAACTGATAGAGCAAATCTAATGCCTGGTCGAGACCAGACACCGCTTCAAGATACAACTTAGGCATCAGGCGATAACGCAACGTCAGCGTGGCCAGCGAGTCGAAAATGCCCACCCCATATTTTACTTGTAAGCCTGGGAGGACATAGCCGCTCACGACAACCTGGGAATTGTCGCCAACCCCCTGAGTGTCCAGGGCCAAATTACTCACGCCGAATGCCTCGCCGATTTTACCCACAAGTTGACCACTTTGTGCAACCCCCATGCCGATTAACATCGACGTCATGGCGTTGCCGTCGGCACCGGAACTGCTCAAACCCTGGCCGCGCAGCAGATAAGACAAGGCTTCCTGCTGCGATTTGGCCGGATCGGAGAACACTTCCAGCTTCGGCGCATCCGCCAGGCCGGTCACGCGCACGCCGGCGGTCACGTCGTCCTCGGTGGATTCCGGGTTGCGGATCGCCTCGATGTTGAGCAGCGGCTGATCCGGCGGACCGGAGAACATCAGTTGCCCTTTACGTACGATCAAATCCTGACCATAAGCATGGAATCGACCGGAAGGGATGTCAATCTGGCCGTTGAGGCCCAGCCCTTTCTTGTCCTGCACCACCTTCAGGTCACCCTTCAGGCGAGCTTTGAGGCCAAAAGCGTCCAGCCGCACGTCGTTGCCGACGTGAATCATCAGGTTGCTGTTAATGGGGATCGACGCCGTCTTCGGTTGAATCGGCTTCAGCTGATCGTCCAGCATCACCTCGTCGGAAGAGACGCCCACCGCGCTTTCCGGCAGCTCCTGCACCGTGATGCGCGCCCAGGGAATATCGACCTTGCCGTTGAGCGAGAACAGCTGCGGCGTGGCTTCGAACACCAGATCCGGCGACACGTCGATGCGGATCATCGGCGGCACCGTCACCCGCAGCTTGTCGCCCTTGGCGGCGATGCGCGCACGCCAGGCATTGATGTCACGCCAGTCGGCGTCGCCCGCCAGATTCAGCTGGCCGCGCGTGGTGCTGAGCAGCCCCTCGAGTGTTGAGGTCATGCCGTTGAAATTCACCGCCAGCCGCGCGTCGGTCATGTCGAACGGCATCCAGTGCCCCTGCACCTTCGCCCGATCCAACGCCAGGCGGCCGAACACCAGCGGCTTCTGCGCGCTGCCGCCCAGGCGCAGGTTGGCGTTCAGCATGCCCGCCGCGCTTTCGCCCTTCATCAGCGCCGGGTTGATCAGCGCCAGCGAGATGTTGGTGATATTGACGTTGCCGCTGATGGTGCGCCGCACCTGCGGATCCGCCACCTGGATGTTGCCGTCGAACTGGCCGTTGTTGGTCAGTTTGATCCGCCAGTCGGCCTGCGCGCGGCCGTTGTTCAGCCCGGCGTTGAGGGTCAGCGTATCGAAGGCGATCGGCAGCGCGTTGCCCTGTACCTGCTGCACCACCTTGACGCCGTTGCCGGCCAGCGTGACTTTCGCCTCCGGCAGCGCGCCGCCTGATTTCCAGCTGACGTCGGCCCGGCCGGTGAACACACCGCTGAGGGCGGTTTCCGGACCGAGGAACGGTTTGATCATCGCCAGGTCGAACCGGTTAAGCACCACGCTGGCCTGGCCGCTCTGGCCGGCTTCAATGGTCTTCGGCACGCACAGCTCGGCATTCGGGTTCTGCCAGCAGTGCGGCCCGACGCTGATCTTCTGCTCGGTGTTCAGGTAGTCCAGCGCGATGGCGCGCGTCAGGCGCCACTCCCCGACCGGCGTATCGAAGCGGGTGTTGTTCAGATTGCCGCGCCAGCGCTGCTGTTGACGATCGAAGCTGCCCTGCAGCGCCAGCTGGCCGGAGACCGGTTTGCCGTCGATCTTCAACTGCAGCTGATGCTGTTTCTCGCTGCCTTTGGCGTCGAGGGTCAGCAGGCTGACCTCCAGCGCGTCCTGCTTCAGCTGCTCGACGCGTACCGCCAACTGCCCCTGGATCTGATCCGTGGAGCGCACATCACCATCGATCTTCACGCGGTTGATGCGCAGCGCCTGCCACTGCAAGCCGGAGGCGGTCAAATCCGCCAGCAGCTGCGGTGCCTGCAGATTGCCGCGCAGTTTCAGCAGCCCTTTGGCGGTGCCGCCCAGGCCCGGCAGCGCGCCGTCCAGACGCGGCGCGTCGATGTTGGCGTCCAGGTTCCAGCTCTTCTCGTCCAGTTGCCCTTTGACGTTCAGCTGGTTACGCCCCAGCGTCAGATCGATGCCGGGGATTTTCCACTGCCCGGCGGCGTTGCCGCTCAGCGTGCCGCGCGCCGTGACCTTGTTCTGCTTCACGTTGCCGTCCAGCTGCAACACCGGCACCTGCAACTGCCAGCTGCCGCCGTGCAGGCTGCCGCGCGTAGCTATCTTGCCATCGAGCTTCGCCGGCCATTCCGGCCACTGCTTGGCGGTATTGATGCCGCTCAGCGTCAATTGCGAGTTCCAACTGATGGCCTTGCTCCAGTCCACCAGCGCGGTGAGGTCGGTATTGCCCTGCAGCGCCGCCAGGCGCAGGCGCTCCAGCTTGAACTGCTCGACGTTGCCTTTGCCGTCCAGCGTCAACACCGCCGGCGGCAGATCCTGGCCTTTCAGATTGGCGCGCGTCGACAGCGCGTAGTCGGTCGCCTTGCCGTTAAAGCGCAGGCGGAAATCGTTGACCTGATACTGCGCCTCGCCGCTCAGCGGCCATTTCAGCTGCTTGCTCTGCAGCGTCAGCGCCAGCGGCAGGCCGGCTTCGGCCAGCCGGGTTTGCACATCGAGTTGGGCCCCGACCGGGCCGGACAGGTTCAGCGCCACCTTCAGCTCGTCACGCAGTCCGCCGCCGATGTTCAGCTTCACTTTCTCGCCCTTCAGCGGCTCGATATTCAACGCGCTGTTGGCGGTCAGGACCACCGGCCAGTCGCCGGTCAGGGTCGCCTGTCCCTGCACCGACAGCGTGCCCTGCGGCGATTTCACGTCGAAGTTGTCCAGCTGGATATGCTGGTCCTGCGTGCTGGCCTGCAGCAACAGGCTCGTGATCAGCACGTCGGTATCGCCGGTCAAGCGCAGCTGCTCGCCGCTGATCTCTTTGACGGTGATATCCAGCGGCAGGCGGATGTCCGGCAGATCCGGCAACAGCGGTTTGGCGAACAGTTCCTTCAGCGTTTCGCCGAGCGGCTTCTCTTCCGGCTGCGGCGCCGGTTTCGCCGCTTCGGTAACCTGCTCGCCGACCTTTTTCGCCACCTCTACCGCCGGTTGCACCGCTTCCGGCAACGGGTTTTGCGGGGTTTTCGGCAACGCGATCAGCAGCGAGCCGATCTTGGTGGGCATCAGCGTCAGCGCGCGCTCCTGCCAGTGTGCACCGGTGCGGAACTCGGCCAGAGAGATGGCGGTGTCGTCGACGGTGACCTTGACGTTATTCAGCGCCAACAGGCGCAGCGTGATCGGATAAGGCGTGCTGAGATTGGTGGTCGGCTCACTGCTCTCCTCCACCGGCGCGGCAGGCGCCATCTCTTTGGTGTTCACCGCCACGTCTACGTCCTGAGCGGTCAAGGCGTTGACGCACAGCGAGCTGCGTTTAAAACAGGAGAGATCGAGGGAGAGGTGGAATTGCCCGGCGTTGACCGTCACGCCCGGCATCTGATACTTCACGCCCTTCAGCGTCAAATCGCGCCAGCCGCCGCTGACGCCGGCGATCTCCAGCCCCGGCACCCAGCGCGCCGCGCCGTTGATGACCATATGCAAACCGGTGGTGGTCCCCACCAGAAAGGCCAGCCCGCCGATCAGCAGCAGCAGGACGACCAGAAATCCGAGACAAATCTTTTTAACCAGGCTCATAGTTCAGGCCCCAAACCGATGTAGAACTGCATCCCGTGGGTGTCCTTGTCCCCCACGGGCGCGGCGATATCCAGCTTCACCGGCCCCACCGGCGACTGCCAGCGCACGCCGACACCGGCGCCGGTTTTGAAGTTGCTCTGCTTGATATCGTTCACCGCTTCACCGGAGTCGACGAACATCGCCCCCCACCATTTGCCGGTCACGTTGTATTGGTACTCCAGCGATCCGGTCAGCATCTTGGAGGCACCGGTCAGCTTGCCGTCGTCATCGCGCGGCGAAATGTCTTTGTACTTGTAGCCACGAATGCTGCGGTCGCCACCGGCGAAGAAACGCAGATCCGGCGGCACCTTGTCGAAATCGTTGGTTTCAATCCATCCCACCTGCCCGCGCGCCACGAAACGGTGCTTGTCGGCCAGGGTGCGGATCCAGACGTTCTGCGCCTGCATCAGCGCGAAGTCCACGCCGGAGCCCCAGGTGGTGTCGGAGACGTCGATGGAGTAGCGCTGGCTGTCGCCCCAGGTCGGCATCAGGCCGCCGCGCGAACGGGTGCGGTTGAAGCTGACGCCGGGATACAACAGCATGGTGGTGTTGCTGACGTTACCCTGGGTAAAGTTATCCCAGCGCCAGGTCAGGTTGATCGCCCGCTGCCAGCCGCTGGAGAGATCCCAGTTGCGCGAGGCCACCACTTTGGAGGTGACGGATTTGGTGTCGTTGAGATTGACGTTCTTGAGCCCGCCCTGCAGCAGGTAATACTGCTCCAGCGGATTCTTCAGCAGCGGGATCTTGTAGGTCAGATCCAGCTGCTGCTCCGGCGCCGACACGCTGGCGCTGGTTTCCAGGCTATGCCCGCGATCGTTGAGCCAGGGCTTTTTCCAGGTGCCTTTCACCCGTGGGCCGACGTCGGTGGAGTAACCGATACCGGTTTCGACGGTGTTGCGCGTGCGCGGCGTCACCAGCGCGTCCAACGGCAAAATCTTGTTCTCTTTGGCATCGTTGAAATCAGGGGACACCACCACCGAGTTAAACCAGTTGGTGGCGGACAAACGGCGGTTCAGCTCGGCCAAATCCTCCGAACTGTAGTAATCCCCCTGATGAAAGGGCACCAGATTTTGCAGATAGTCTTCGCGGATTTGCGAACCGGTGAATTTCACCTTGCCGAAGCGATAACGTTCGCCGCTGTTGAAATCGATATCCCAAAACGCCTTGTGCAGATCTTCGGCCACGCCGAGCTGGCTTTTGGTCATGTCGGCATCGAAGTAGCCTTTGCGCAACGCCAGGCCGGTGAGCGAGCCTTTGAAACTGTCATACTTGCCGTGGTTGAGGATCTCACCGATGGTCGGCCGGTCCTTCTTTACCAGCGCCAGGTAGTCCTCATCGGTCTTTGCGCCGCCTTCCAGCACGATGTTGGCGCCGGCGATGCGCACCGGTTCGCCCGGATTGACCTTGGCATGCAGCACCGGGCGCGACATCCCCGGCCTGTCGTCCAGCGTAAACTCGATGGTCGGCTGGTAATAGCCGAGCGCGCGCAGCCCCTGGCGCACCGCCTCATCCACCCGCGCGCGAAAACGGCCGTCGGTGCCGACTTCTTCAGGCGTGATCGACGACAGCCGCACCCGGACGTTTTTTTCCAATTCTCCGCTTAACCCTTCCACCTGCAGCCGCACGTTCGCCGCGTAGGCTGCAGGTGTTGCAAGCAACACAGCTATCAAGCACATGACCGGGTACTTTGGCACGTGTTCTCCTTATTGATTTTACTTTCCTGTTATGGTGTTCGCTCCGGGGCCAGGGCAGACTCCGCGCTATCATGACGGCAGCCCTCTTCAGCCTCGTTCCGGACGCCGCCCGCCGCGCTTTGCCACCGCCGCGCAACAGGCGAATTCTTCACTTTTGGCGCTCAAAATACTGCGTTAAGCTTATACAAAATCCAACTTGCCACTTATTGTGGGCAAAGACGCGGTGAGATACAACCGAACCGCCGCCATGTAGGGTCAATTCTTACTGTGACAACAGGAGTCAACCGTGGTGCCATTTTTTGATAAATCACAAACCGTCGATAAGGCAAGCGCGCTGCCTGGCCGCACCACGCCAATGCCTGTCGCAACGCTCAACGTGGTCACCGAACACTCGATGACCCAGGTGCCGGCAGGCATGGAAGTGGCGATCTTCGCCATGGGCTGTTTCTGGGGCGTAGAGCGCCTGTTCTGGCAACAGCCGGGCGTCTACAGCACCGCCGCCGGCTACAGCGGCGGCTACACGCCGAACCCGACCTACCGTGAAGTATGCAGCGGCCAGACCGGCCATGCCGAAGTGGTGCGCGTGGTGTTCGATCCGCAGGTCGTCAGCTACAAACAGCTGCTGCAGCTGTTCTGGGAAAATCACGATCCGGCGCAGGGCATGCGCCAGGGCGGCGACGTCGGCACGCAGTACCGCTCGGCGATCTATACGCTGAGCCCTGAACAGCAGGCCGAAGCCGAAAGCAGCCTGCAGCGCTTCCAGCAGGCGATGGACGCGGCGGGAGACAAGCGTGTCATCACCACCGAGATCGCGCCGGCGCTGCCGTTCTATTACGCAGAAGACGATCACCAGCAGTACCTGTTCAAGAACCCGGAAGGCTACTGCGGGCTGGGCGGCATCGGCGTTTGCCTGCCGCCGCAGGGCTGATCCGATGCAGGCCGGCGGCACTTTTTTAACCGCTGGCGGCCCCTGTGGGGCAACTGCTATACTATGCGGGCCGCTTCTGCGGCCCGATAGCTTCCCTTCTGGTTGTTATCGCTGCTTTTTTTACTATGTACTACCCTTCCTCAAGAGCGCCGGCATCCCGTCGGCACGTATGGATAGATTATGTTAAACAGTATTTTACTGATTCTTTTTCTGATCGCGGTGAGTGCGTTCTTCTCACTGTCGGAAATCTCTCTGGCCGCCTCGCGCAAGATCAAACTGAAGCTGATGGCGGACGAAGGCAACGTCAACGCCGCCAGAGTGCTTAAACTGCAAGAAACTCCGGGCATCTTCTTCACCGTGGTGCAGATCGGCCTGAACGCCGTGGCCATCCTCGGCGGTATCGTCGGCGACGCGGCTTTTTCCGGCACCTTCCAACAATTCTTTATTAAATTCCTGTCCCCCGAACTGGCGGAACAGGTCAGCTTCATCTGCTCCTTCGTGCTGGTGACCAGCCTGTTTATCCTGTTCGCCGATTTGACCCCGAAGCGCATCGGTATGATTGCACCAGAGACGGTCGCCGTCCGGATCATCAACCCGATGCGTTTCTCCATCATGATCTTCCGCCCGCTGGTGTGGTTCTTCAACGGCATGGCCAACCTGATCTTCCGCATGTTCAAGCTGCCGATGGTGCGCAAGGACGACATCACTTCCGATGATATTTACGCGGTGGTGGAAGCCGGTGCCCTGGCGGGCGTGCTGCGCAAGCAGGAGCACGAGTTGATTGAAAACGTGTTCGAACTGGAATCGCGCACCGTGCCGTCTTCGATGACCTCGCGCGAAAGCGTGGTGTACTTCGATCTGCGCGAAAGCGAAGAGAGCATCAAGGAGAAAGTCTCGACCCACCCGCACTCCAAGTTCCTGGTGTGCGACGGCCATATCGATCAGGTGGTCGGCTACGTCGACTCCAAAGACCTGCTGAACCGCGTGCTGGGCAACCAGAGCCTGGTGCTGAGCAGCGGCGTGCAGATCCGTTCTGCGCTGATCGTGCCGGACACCCTCACGCTGTCTGAAGCGCTGGAAAGCTTCAAAACCGCCGGTGAAGACTTCGCGGTGATCCTCAATGAATATGCGTTGGTGGTGGGCATCATCACCCTTAACGACGTGATGACCACGCTGATGGGCGACCTGGTCGGCCAGGGTCAGGAAGAGCAGATCGTAGCGCGTGACGAAAGCTCATGGCTGATTGAAGGCGGCACACCGATCGACGACGTGATGCGCGTGCTGGATATCGACGAATTCCCGCAGGCGGGTAACTACGAGACCATCGGCGGCTTTATGATGTATATGCTGCGCAAGATCCCGAAACGCACCGACTTCGTCAAATACGCCGGCTACAAGTTTGAAGTGGTGGATATCGACAGCTACAAGATAGACCAGCTGCTGGTCACCCGGCTGAGCGACAAACCGGCGGCGGTACTGCCGAAAGCCCCGGAAGACACCCCGGCGGCTTGATGCCAGCCGGCAAAAACATCAGCGGCCCCATCGGGGCCGCATTTTTTTCAGCTGTCAGCATGGTGTTCAACCGAACTCGGCCTGCAACAGCAGCACCTGGCGGTTCACTTCAGACATCACGCTGAAATGGCGCTTGTCGCGAATCTTCGGCGGCAGGATTTTCCCCTCGTCGAATTCAAATGCGCCTACGTCCTTGATATATAGCCTTCCGCGAAACAGGGTCTTAACGTACTTTGCCACTTTCAAAGGGTTATAACGCTGGAAGATTCTCATTCTTTTACGCTCCTCCCGTTGATCCATGCGCTCAGCGAGCCGCCAAAGGTGGCAGCCTCGAAATTCAGAACGCAACTTGATTGCATGTAGTAGACCCAGTAAAGACCAGAACGTTCACTTTCGCCCGGTGATCTACGCTGGATTTACACTTTTTGACAGAATTGTATATGATAATTTATAACGTTTTCAGGATATCCCTTCAAAATCTGATGATTAGCGAACCAAGGGAAAATCTGCGATCCGGTTAACAGGACAGACCTCTTATCACATCCTATGCTTTAGGCTGTCGAAGTGCTGTCGCACAAATTCCCCCCATTACAAGGAGAAAGCATGAAAACAAGTCGCATGCTGATGGTATCCCTGCTGCTCGCCCCGCTTTTCGCTTCCGCACACAACTTCCAGCTCCAGCAGCGCGTGGCGCCGGTCGGCGTCAGCGACAAAGGAGAACTCAATTACGCTGACGGTAATTTTAGCTACCAAAACTGGAACAGCGCGCAGCTCAGTGGAAAAGTGCGGGTGATACAACATATTGCCGGCCGCAGCTCCGCCAAAGACATGAACGACCCGCTGATTGAAGCGATCAAGAAGGCGAAGCTACCACACGATCGTTACCAAACGACGACAATCGTCAACACCGACGATGCCCTGATGGGCACCGCGATGTTCGTGCGCAGCAGCATTGAAGACAGCAAGAAGGAGTTCCCGTGGTCGCAGTTTATCGTCGACAGCGACGGCAACGTGCGCAAAGCCTGGGATCTGCAGCCGAAAGGCTCAGCTATTGTGGTGCTGGATAAGCAAGGGCGCATCCAGTTCGCCAAAGACGGCGCGCTGACGCCGGAAGAGGTGCAGCAGGTGATGTCCAAGCTGCACCAGCTGTTGGCGAACTAACTCAGAACAGCGAAACCCGGAAGCCGGGGTTGAGGAAGGATTCACGCGGGGTGTAAAGCAACGGCTTGCCCTGCCAATCGTGAATCTGCGCCCCGGCGGCCACCGCCACCGCATGCCCTGCGGCGGTATCCCAAATGTTGGTCGGCCCGAAGCGCGGATAGAGCTGCGCCTTGCCTTCCGCCACCAGGCAGAATTTCAGCGAAGAACCGACGGACACGGTCTGGTGCTCGCCCAGCTGCTGCAGATAGTCTTTCAGTTCGTCGTCGATATGCGAGCGGCTCACCACCACCAGCGGCGGATGCGCGTTGCTGACGCCGATCGCCTGCCGCACGCCCTTCTCTTCTTTCCAGGCCTTGCCGCGCTCCGCCAGATACAACACGTCGATCGCCGGGGCATACACCACGCCCATCACCGCCTGCCCGTCTTCAATCAGGGCGATATTGACCGTGAACTCGCCATTGCGATGCAAAAACTCTTTGGTGCCGTCCAACGGATCGACCAGCCAGTAGCGCGTCCAGTTGCGACGCTCTTCCCACGCCGGCGGATCCTCTTCCGACAGCAGCGGCACCTCCGGCGTCAGCGCCGCCAGGCCGCGCTTGATGATATGGTGCGCCGCCAGATCGGCCGCCGTCACCGGTGAATCATCTTTTTTCTGTGCGACATCAAGCGGTTGTTCACCATCGTACACCGCCATGATCGCCGCCCCCGCCTCGCGGGACAGTTGGCAAATTCGCTCTAACATCATGCACCTCAACTCCGCATCTCCGTGGGAAATTTCCCTCTGTCTCTGCTAGCAGACTAGTTTTTTTTGCGCCGAATATCCATCTCAACCGCCTAAGCCCCGGGAATTGCTCAGATCTTGTAGGGCGCAACTGTGAACTTCCCCGCGTTACCTGCCGCCGTTTTCTGTCAAACTTCACAGTTTGCTGTGGCAAGCAATGTTAATTACATTTCCCTCTGCGATAACACTCGAATAATGGAATGGAGAGACCCCCAATGATGAAGCATCCACTGAGGCTGTCTGCGCTTGCGCTGCTGGTGTGCGCCTCGGCGCAGGCGGCGACCGTCGATCTGCGCGTGCTGGAAACCACCGATCTGCACAGCAATATGATGGACTTCGATTACTACAAGGACACCCCGACCGACAAATTCGGCCTGGTGCGCACCGCCAGTCTGATCCAACAGGCGCGCCAGCAGGCCACCAACGCGGTGTTAGTGGACAACGGCGACATCATTCAGGGCAGCCCGCTCGGCGACTACATGGCGGCCAAGGGGTTGAAGCCGGGCGACGTGCACCCGGTCTACAAGGCGATGAACACGCTGGACTATGTGGTCGGCAACATCGGCAACCATGAGTTCAACTACGGGCTGGATTACCTGAAGAACGCCATCGCCGGCGCCAAATTCCCGTATATCAACGCCAACGTCCTCGACGCCAAAACGCAAAAACCGCTGTTCACGCCGTACATCATTGTCGATACGCCGGTGAAAGACCGCGACGGCAAGACGCATACGCTACGCATCGGCTACATCGGCTTCGTGCCGCCGCAGATCCTGGTATGGGACAAAGCTAACCTGCAGGGCAAAGTGACGGTGGACGACATCACCGCCACCGCCAAGCGCTATGTGCCGGAAATGCGTAAACAGGGCGCCGATCTGGTGGTGGCGATCCCGCATTCCGGGCTGTCTAGCGAGCCTTACAAGGCGATGGCGGAAAACTCGGTCTATTACCTCAGCCAGGTGCCAGGCATCGACGCCATCATGTTCGGTCACGCCCATGCGGTGTTCCCGAGCAAGGACTTCGCCAACATCAAAGGCGCGGATATCGATAAGGGCCTGCTGAACGGCATACCGGCGGTCATGCCGGGCCAGTGGGGCGATCATCTCGGCGTGGTCGACCTGCAGCTCAACAACGATGGCGGCAGTTGGAAAGTGACCGCCGCCAAAGCGGAAGCGCGGCCGATCTACGACAAAGAGAACAAGAAATCGCTGGCGGCTGAAGACGCCGCGCTGGTGAAAGTATTGGCGGACGATCACAAGGGCACGCGCGAGTTCGTCAGCCAGCCGATCGGCAAATCCGACGGCAACATGTACAGCTATCTGGCGCTGGTGCAGGACGATCCGACGGTGCAAATCGTCAACAATGCGCAGAAGGCCTACGTCGAACATTACATCCAGGGCGACCCGGATCTTGCCGATCTGCCGGTGCTGTCGGCGGCGGCGCCGTTCAAGGTCGGCGGCCGCAAGAACGATCCCGCCAGCTTCGTCGAAGTGGAAAAGGGCCAGCTCACCTTCCGCAACGCCGCCGATCTCTATCTCTATCCCAATACGCTGGTGGTGGTGAAGGCCAGCGGCAAAGAGGTGAAAGAGTGGCTGGAGTGCTCCGCCGGTCAGTTCAACCAGATAGACGTCAATAACGCCAAGCCGCAAGGTTTGATCAACTGGGACGGCTTCCGCACCTATAACTTTGACGTGATCGACGGCGTCAATTACCAGATCGACGTCAGCCAGCCGGCGCGCTATGACGGCGAATGCCAGTTGATCAACAATAAGGCGGAGCGTATCAAGCAGCTGACCTTCAACGGCAAGCCGATCGATCCGAACGCCACCTTCCTGGTCGCCACCAACAACTACCGCGCCTACGGCGGCAAGTTTGCCGGCACCGGCGACCAACATATCGCCTTCGCTTCGCCGGATGAGAATCGTTCGGTGCTGGCGGCCTACATCAGCGCCGAAACCAAACGGCGCGGCGCAGTGCATCCGCAGGCAGACAACAATTGGCGTTTGGCGACCTTCAGCAGCAAGCAGCCGCTGGATATCCGCTTCGAGACCTCGCCATCGGACAAAGCAACGGCGTTTATCAAAGAGCACGCCCAATACCCGATGACCGCCGAAGGCAATGACCGCATCGGTTTCGCGGTCTATCGCATCGATTTAAGCGCAAAATAATCGCCAGGCCGGGGCAATCCCCCGGCCATCTTCGCTATTTTCCCGCTGGCGCGCCCTTTAAATTGCATTTAAAATGCATGTTATAGAATTCCTTCGTTTAAAGAGGCACTACCATGGATTACCGCAACCAATCCCTTGGCGCGCTCGCTATCGCCATTCCCCGGGCATCCCGTCTTTTTCGCCAACACCAGCTGGATTTCTGCTGCGGCGGCCGACAGTCACTGGAACGCGCCGCCGAGCGCAAAGGCCTGGATATCGACAAATTGGAGAACGAACTGGCCGCTCTGGCCGCCACGCCGGTACAAAACCGTGACTGGCGCACGGCCCCGCTCGATGAAGTGATCGACTACATTCTGCCGCGCTTTCATCAGCGGCACCGAGAACAGCTGGCCGAACTGGTGCTGATGGCGGAAAAAGTTGAACGCGTGCACGGCGACAAACCCGCCTGCCCGCGCGGGTTGGCGAAGCAGCTGAACCTGATCCGCCTGGATCTGGAGAATCACATGATGAAAGAGGAGCAGATCCTGTTCCCGCTGATCAAACAGGGGATGGGGCCACAGGCCGCCGGACCTATTTCGGTGATGGAACATGAACATGACGAGGCGGGCGAGCAACTGGAGGTGGTGAAGTTCCTCACCGATAATGTCACGCCGCCGGAGGGCGCCTGCACCACCTGGCGAGCGCTGTACAACGGCATCGACGAGTTCATCGGCGATCTGATGGAACACATCAGTCTGGAGAACAATCTGCTGTTCCCGCGCGCGCTGCGCGGCGCATAAAACAAGGGCGCCGCGAAGGCGCCCAGAGCAATCCTCGGTGGGATTACAGGATTTCCAGCAGCTCGACGTCGAACACCAGCGCGCTGAACGGCGGGATGGACGCGCCAGCACCACGCTCGCCATAGGCCAAGTTGTGCGGGATATACAGCTGCCATTTGGAGCCGACCGGCATCAGGGTCAGCGCTTCGATCCAGCCTGGGATCACGCCGCTGACCGGGAATTCCGCCGGCTGGCCGCGCTCAACCGAGCTGTCGAACACGTCGCCGTTGATCAGACGACCGGTGTAGTGCACACGCACGCGATCCTGACGGGACGGGATTGGGCCGTTGCCCTGCTCCAGCACGGAGAACTGCAGGCCGGACTCGGTCAGCGTCACGTCGTCGCGTTTGGCGTTGTCGTCCAGGAACTTCTGGCCTTCAACGGCCATCGCCTGCTGGCGCTCGCGGCGCACCGCGTCCGCACGCTCGTGGATTTCACGCAGCGCACGGTGCACCACGTCTACCGGAACCGCCGGGGCATTCCCTTCCAGCGCGTCGCGCAGACCCGCCAGCAAAGCTTCCGGTTGCAAACCTTCCAGCCCGGACTCTTGCAGCTGCTGGCCGACCTGTAAACCAATCCCGTAACTTGCTTGCGCTTCAACGCTGTCAAAAGAAGGGGTTGTCATGGGGTTTTCCTTAAGTCTGTAAAAAGTCGAAAGCGCAGCATAACAGCGCGTCAATGCCGGGTAAAATCTTGTGTGGAGAATGATGACTTTTGTCGTAGAAAAAGAAACAATAACCTTCTGTTAACGCCCGCAGCCGCAAACCTCGGCTCTGCCGCTCAGCCGCCTTTCACTTCAATCAGTTAGCGGACTATACTGAAAGCAGGATACCGGGCAGGCGACGCGTTTGTCGCGCCGCGCTAATTATTACGCCGTCGAAGAGAGGTCACCATGGGCAGAATCGCGCCCAGGAGAAGGAAAACCACCCGCATCTACCAGCCGCTGCTGCGCACCTGGCTGAACGTCAGCCAGCGCCTGAAACCGGGCGCCGCACCAGCGTCTGAAGGCGCGGAGCCGCCATCGGAACCGCCGTCGGCCAACGACAAAATGCAGCAGGTCAAAGCGCTGCTGGCCAAAGTCTGGCATCTGCCGGACGGTTTCCATTGGATGGAGCCGCTGCCCTACTTCCACCGCCGCTGGGTGCTGATCTTCGGCATCATTCTGCTGTTGGCGTTGCTGTGGCCTTACTCGCCCGAAAGACAGCCGTTCCCGGTATCTCAGCAGGAAACCAGTGTGCCGCTGCAGGCCGAACTGCAAAACGGCGGCACCACGTCTGCCAACGAAACTGCGCCGGCGGGCAACTGGCAGCGTTATCAGATCCAGCCCGGCCAGACGCTGGCCCAGCTGTTTCGCGACAACAACCTGCCGGTGAATGAAGTGTTCGCCATGGCGCAGGTGGAAGGCGGCGACAAGCCGCTGAGCAACATGAAAGCCGGCCAGGAAGTGCGTATCGAACGCGACGCCAACGGCGTGATTAACGCGCTGTCGGTCACCACCGCAGACAACAGCCAGGTGCTGTTCCGCCGCCAGGCCGACGGCAGCTACCGCCGGGAACGCTAATCCCTACAGCTGCGCCAGCAGAAACTCGCGCAGCACCACGCCCTGATTGTGCTCGGTATCCTTGCTGCCATACAGCAGCGTCAGCGCCTCCCCCTGCCGCAACAGCGCCACCAGCGGCCGCCAGGCATCGTTGGCCGCCAGCTGTTCGCGGTAACGCGCCTCAAAGACCGCCCATTGGTCGGTATGCTGATGGAACCACTTGCGCAGCTCGTCATCCGGCGCCACCTGTTTCAGCCACTGCACGCCCGCTAGCCTTTCCTTGCTGACGCCGCGCGGCCATAGCCTATCTATCAGATAACAATACGCCGGCGCCGGCGCGCTGAAGTCGTAAACCCGTTGCAGAGTAATCTTTGCCATCGCACGCTCTCCTTTTCATCCCGAGTTCAAGCGTAGCGCGTTTTACCGGGCGCAGAAAAGCAAAACGCCAGCGCGAGGCTGGCGTTTTAACCGGGTTAACAGCAGCGTAAATTACGCTTCTGCAACCACAACTACATTCAGCTGTGCGAACACGTCGCTGTGTACCTGGAAGTGCACTTCGTGCTCACCAGTGGTACGCAGAACGCCGTTCGGCAGACGAACTTCGCTCTTGGCAACTTCAACGCCTGCCGCAGTCACTGCGTCAGCGATGTCGCGGGTGCCGATAGAGCCGAACAGTTTACCTTCGTCGCCAGATTTGGAAGCGATGGTCACTGAACCCAGTTCGTTGATCTTGGTTGCGCGAGCTTCAGCAGCAGCCAGAACGTCAGCCAGTTTGGCTTCCAGTTCAGCACGGCGTGCTTCGAAGAACTCAACGTTTTTCTTGGTAGCAGGAACAGCTTTGCCCTGTGGTACCAGGAAGTTACGAGCGTAGCCCGCTTTAACGTTAACTTGATCACCCAGGCTGCCCAGGTTTGCTACTTTATCAAGCAGAATAACTTGCATTACCATATCCTCTCAAAGTCGTTAATGGACAGTGGCCGATTACTGATGACGATCAGTGTACGGCAACAAAGACAGGTAGCGCGCGCGCTTGATAGCACGGGCCAGCTGGCGCTGATATTTTGCACGAGTACCGGTGATACGGCTCGGTACAATTTTACCACTTTCGGTGATGTAGTTTTTCAGCGTAGCGATGTCTTTATAGTCAATCTCTTGAACGCCTTCCGCGGTGAAACGGCAGAACTTGCGACGACGGAAATAACGTGCCATTTGGCTAGTCTCCAGAATCTATCAATTCAATCTGCTCGGCATGCAGAACCAATTTGCTCAGCCCGTTGCGCCCTTGATGGCAGCTTACAAAGCCTTGCACGGTAATCTGACTGCCGACCGTTAATCTTTGAGTTAGTGCTTGTGACTGTTGTCCGCTGACAACCACGGGCATTCGGCACCATGCTTGTCTGCTGAATCCGGCTTCCATCTGCTGCGAACGGTGCTCTAGCACAAATTGGCAGTGCGGTATCCCGGAAGGACTCACTTTTCGAACCGGCGCCTTGCACACAGTGCCCGACAAAACCAGACGATTAGCCGTCACGGCGGCAATTACTCTTCAGAATCCCCAGCATCTGCATCATCTGCGGTTTCGTTAGCGAAGTCTTCGCGGCGATCGCCACGACGTTCGTCTTTCGCTTTAACCATCGGAGATGCTTCAGTTACCGCGTGCTTAACGCGCATAACCATGCTGCGGATAACGGCGTCGTTGAAGCGGAAGTTAGTTTCCAGCTCATCGATCGCTTCCTGCGGCGCTTCAACGTTCAGCAGAACGTAGTGAGCCTTGTGCAGTTTGTTGATCGGATAAGCCAGCTGACGGCGGCCCCAGTCTTCCAGACGGTGAATCTGACCTTGCGCGTTAGTGATGGTAGCACTGTAACGCTCGATCATGCCCGGAACCTGTTCGCTTTGGTCAGGATGGACCATAAAAACGATTTCGTAATGACGCATCGAATTGCTCCTTACGGATTATTCAGCCTCCTGTCAGGGTCAACCGCGGCCCATGGAAGCAAGGAACGTGTTTAGTGTGCGGCTGAAAAATGACGCGTAATCATACTGACGCAGGGCGGGAAACTCAAGGACTGCGTGGGTTTTATTCGCGTTAATGCGAGGCGCTATGGGAAATAGCACGATTTGCTCGTGGGTGAACCTATGTACGCCGATCCATCGGTTTCAAAAATCTTTCAATGAAATCAGCGCTGAGTCACAGATCTATTTCATTTTTTTTGAAAAAGGTCATCAAAACG
The DNA here is from genome assembly GCF_059740205.1 of Serratia sp. LTN-2. NCBI lineage: Bacteria > Pseudomonadati > Pseudomonadota > Gammaproteobacteria > Enterobacterales > Yersiniaceae > Serratia > Serratia sp. LTN-2. The sequence continues at coordinate 40,390 of NZ_JCAXDO010000021.1, forward strand.
CCCCGCTTTTTAATCCGCCGCAACGGACTAAAATTAACCATATCCGCCGCAGACAGCGCGACGAAAAAGATTCCAGGTTATTCAATGCAGATAAATGACTTTTTGCCGCAGCGACACTCGCTGTCAGGCCGTAACGGCAAGAAGTTAAGAGAGGCACTATGAAACGCATCATGCTCGCGACGGCGCTGGCCGCCCTGTTCTCCGCCAATGTAATGGCCGCGACGGAGATCACCTCGCACCAGGCCGATCAACGCCAGAGCGTCGGCTTCGTCACCCTGAACCAGAACGTGGTTTCGCCGGATGACGCCACCAGCCAGGTCAGTAAAATCGCCGATCAACGCGGCGCAACCTCTTATCGCATCATCGCCCTGCACGAACCGGGCGACAACAGCACGATGCACGTCAGCGCCGAGCTGTACCGCTAAAGAGACATGCCACGCCAGGGAAATCCCCAGGGCTTCACCAGAGAGCCCGTTAAGTCCACTCAGGAGCGCCGCACGTTGGGCGCTCCACTTCTTTCCACGCCAATCAGAGCTTGAGCAACGCCGGCGCGCTGAGCGCCTTGCCCGGATTGTGCAACTGCAACGCCATCCGCAAATAGTGGGTGCGCGTTTGCAGCAGCTCGGTACTTTCCGCCAGGGTCGCCCGCTGCTCGAAAGAGAGCGCCCCCGCCGCCGCAGTGTGAGTGGCCGCTGCTTTCGGCGCGAAAGAGAACAGTGCCGTCATGTTTTGCACCGTATGCGCGGTAATGCGCGACAGCGGATTCGCCTTGTTTTGCCGCGCTTTGCCGTCGGCGGCGCCCAACAGCTCGCTGAAGGCCGCTGATTTAACCTCGGCGCGCGCTTTTATCGTTCCCATCAAACTGCGATCGGCGTCGGCCGTCTTGCTGATACCCTTTATCATGCCCTGCTCCTTGCTGCCCCAGAAAGAATTCACGCTGACATTCTCCCCTTCGGGCGGCCAAACGATGGCCGAAACAACCTGCGCAGAGCGCTGTAATTCCCTGCATCGCGCCCGGATGCGCATTACAACTCGCGGCGGAAGAAATCGGTGGTGGCGGACAGCGCCAACGGCGTGATGCGATGCTTCACCCCCGGCTCGACGAGCGACGTCAAACGGCCGTCCGCGCCTTGCCGCCGCAGTTCGGCCGCCAAACGCAGGCTGTCAGCCGCCGGCACCACGTCGTCCGTCTCGCCGTGCCACAGCAGCAGCGGCCGCCCGGCGATCTGTGCCAAACGCCCCTCCAGTTCATACTCCGCCAGCACGGCGGTGCGCGCGGCATACGCCGCCGGCGAGAGCGCCTCGCCCCGTTCGCCCAACGGCGGATACAGCGTTCGCGCCAGCGAACGGTAATAACCGGAGCCCATCAGGCTGGCGGCCGCCCGGATCCACGGGAAGCGCGCGAAGGCGCCAAGCGCAGTCATGCCGCCCATTGAGGCGCCGGCGACGCCGATGCGTCCGTCGGCAATCAGGCCGAGCCGCTCAAAATGCGCTTTGACCTGCGGCAGTTCGTCGATATTGCTGCGCAAGATCTCCCAGAACGATGCCAGGCGCCGCGTCTCATCGCCGTCGAACCGCTCGCCGTGCCGATCGGCATCCGGCAGCACCGCTCGAAAACCGGCACGCGCCAGCGCATAGGCGAAGTAGGCGTACACCTCTTTCGACGAGGTATAGCCATGGCAGAAGAACACCGTCGGCAGCGGCCGATGATACTGCCCCGCCGGCACCGCATGGATCACCGCAATATCGCCCGCCCGCTCGTCATGAATTTCGATCATCCGCTCATCCTCAATCACCTGTTGGCATTCATCATGACAAACTTGCACGAAGCAGCGATAGCTCAATCTGTTACAGCTTATATTGCGTTACACTGAAGCCATCGCACCGGCGCTTCCGAGGTCACCATGACGATTGTCCGTACACTCATTAGCCTGACTCTGGCCACACAGCTTTCCGCCTGCGGCATCATGACCACCACGCCGAAACCGCCGCCTCCGCCCACCGCACAGGCGCAGGAGATCGTCCGCGCGCAAACCGCCGAGCTGGTGAAAATCGGCACCGTCACCGCCGTGGTACGCGGCAGCCCGATGGACGTGGAAGCGGAGATCCAGCGCAAGGCCACCGCCGCCGGCGCTCGTTATTACGTGATCATCATGAACAGCGAGACCGTCGTGCCGGGCCAATGGTATTCCCAGGCGATCCTGTATCGCTAAGGCGGGGATTTTTTAAGCAGATTTACACTGGCTTTGCACAGGCTGAAGCAGGGTGTTGCACACTGAGGGACAGCATGCCGCATGTTGCGGGTGTCGAATCAGGATCTGACGAAGGGGAACGCCATGAAACGCTCCACCGCACTCACCTCCCTCTTGCTTTCCATGGGGTTGCTCAGCACCGGCGCACAGTCCGCCGAGCTGGCGCCCGCCGATCGCGTGACGCCGCTCAGTGAAATCGCCGAGATCACCTTCAACGATCTGCCCGGCTCACCGCAGGAGGCGGAACTGGCCATCGCCCGCACCGCCGACCAACACGGCGCCAGCTATTACCGCATCCTGCGCATGGAAGAGCAGGCGCACCCGCCTGGCTGGCGCGCCTCGGCGATCTTATACCTTTAGTAGCTCATGCAAGCCGCATTCAACACGCCGCCGCTGACGGAGACGCCCCCCAGGAAAATCCCGGCGGCCAGATGGTTGGCTTCGATCTTGTCGCTGATGCGCGGCATGTAGATCTTCACGGCCGCGAACAGCAGCAGTTGCACCACCAGCGCCACCACGCCCCACAGCAGGTAATCCAGCAGGCTGATCGAGTTGATCGCCGCGCTGGCCAACGGGATCACATACCCCAGGCAGGCACCGATGAAAGCAAAGGCAGCGGATTGATTATCGGCCTTGATCAGCGCCCATTCGTCGTGGGGAGTGATACGGGTATAGACGAACAGAAACACCAAAATCATGGCGAAACCGCTAAAGAAGTAAGAGGCGAACGCCGCCAACGCGCTGAGAATATCCATGTGCATTTTCCTGTCAGAGTGAGGCTGAATTAAAAAGGTTTTCGCCGCCGCGCGCCACCCTTTTCCCTAGCCGCCGATGGCGCGGTTCAACAGCAGCTCGCACACCTCGGCCGACAGCAGGCTCTCACCGCGGTGATCCAGCGTCAGGTGACACCAGGCGTCGGCGATCTGCGGGCTGGCGTGCTGCAACAGCTGCGCGGCGCAGCACAGATCGAACAGCTGCTGGGTCAGCAACCGCCCCATCTCCTCGCTCGGTTGCCGGGCGCGCTGCTGCCACTGCCGCCAGGCATGATCGAACAGCCGATTCTGACCGCGCACCGGCTGCAGCTCGAACTGCAACATCTCGAGCGCGCCCGGCAGCTTGTGCAAGCTGCGCAGCACGTCCAGGCACATGATGTTGCCGGAACCCTCCCAGATGCTGTTGACCGGCATCTCGCGGTACAGACGCGGCAGTTCGCTCTCTTCGCAGTAGCCGATCCCCCCCAGCACCTCCATCGCCTCAGCGATGAACGGCATGCCCTGCCGGCAGATACTGTATTTGGCCGCCGGCGTCAGCAGGCGGCTGTAGATCAGCTCGCCCTCATTGCTGCGACTCTCCCAGGCGCGGGCCAGCCGGAACAGCAACGCGGTATGGCCCTCCAGCCGCAGCGCCATGCGCGCCAGAACCTGGCGCATCAGCGGTTGTTCGATCAGGAGCTTACCGAATGCCTGCCGCTGCAGCGCATGATACAGCGCCACCGACAGCCCGCGGCGCATCAGGCCGTGGCTGCCCAGCGAGCAGTCGAAACGGGTCAGGCCACCCATCTTCAGGATATGCCGCACGCCGTCGCCCTCATCGCCCAGCAGCCAGGCGGTGGCGTCCTGAAACTCCACTTCGCTGCTGGCGTTGGAGCGGTTGCCCAGCTTGTCTTTCAGCCGTTCCAGGCGAATGGCGTTGCGGCTGCCGTCCGGCAAAATGCGCGGCAGGAAGAAACAGGACAACCCGCCTTCGGCCTGCGCCAGCACCAGGTGCGCATCGCTCTGCGGCACCGAGAAGAACCACTTGTGCCCCACCAGCCGGTAGGCTTCGCCCGGCCCGCGCACGCCTAAGGGCGTGGCGGTGGTGGTATTGCTCAAAACGTCGGAGCCGCCCTGCTTCTCCGTCATGCCCATGCCGATCAGCAGGCCGCGTTTTTGCCCGCCCGGCAGCAGATGAGCGTCATAACGATCCGACAGCAGCGGCGTCAGCCAGGAGCGAAACTCAGCCGGTAACGTCTGCAGCAACAGCGGCGTGGCGCCGAAGGTCATGGTCACCGGGCACAGGGTGCCGGCCTCGACCTGCGCATGCAGCATAAAGCGCGCGGCGCGCGCCACGAAGGAACCGATGCGCGCATCCTCCTGCCAGGGCAGGTTGTGCACCCGGTTGGCGATCAGCCCCTGCATCAGGATATGCCAGGCGGGATGAAAGCGAACGTCGTCCAGCCGCTGGCCGGTGGCGTCGTAGCGCAGCAGCTCCGGCGGGTTGGCGTTAGCCAGCCGCCCCAGCTCCAGCGACTCCTGAGTGCCGAGCTGCTGGCCCAGCGAGGCCAATACCTCGGCGTCCCAACCGCCCTGCTCGCGCTGCAACGCTTCGCGCAGCGGCGTATCGGAGAGAAACAGGTTGCTGTTGCCCAGCGGCTTGGGTTGGTTAAAAACGGTGTGCGTAGTCCAGACCATGAGAGTGCTCCCTGAAAAAAGCGTCAGGGGTAAGTATGGTCGGCACAGAGATTTCTGCCGCAGGCGGGATCACAAGAGGGGGAATTAACGGGGGCTCGCGGCCCCCGTCAGGAGAATCAGCCGCGCTGACGCACCGCTTCGAACAGGCAGATGCCGGTGGCGACCGACACGTTCAGCGAAGAGACGGTCCCGGCCATCGGGATGCTGATCAGCTCGTCGCAGTGTTCACGGGTCAGGCGGCGCATGCCTTCGCCTTCCGCGCCCATCACCAGCGCCATCGGGCCGGTCATTTTGCTCTGATACAGCGTATGGTCGGCTTCACCGGCGGTACCCACCACCCAGACGTTCATTTCCTGCAACAAACGCAGCGTGCGCGCCAGGTTGGTCACGCGGATCAGCGGCACGTTTTCAGCCGCGCCACAGGCCACTTTCTTGGCGGTGGCGTTCAGCTGGGCGGAACGGTCACGCGGCACGATCACCGCGTGCACGCCGGCGGCGTCGGCACTGCGCAGGCAGGCGCCGAGGTTGTGCGGGTCGGTCACGCCGTCCAGCACCAGCAGGAATGGCGTTTCCACGCTCTCCAACAGGCCCGGCAGATCGTTTTCCTGATACTGACGCCCTTCGCGCACCCGGGCGATGATCCCCTGGTGCACCGCGCCTTCAACCTTGTCATCCAGCCATTGGCGGTTCGCCACCTGAATAACGATACCGGTCGCTTCCAGCTCGGCGATCAGCGGTTGCAGGCGGCGATCTTCGCGGCCTTTCAGGATAAACACTTCCAGGAAGCGTTGCGGATCGCGCTCTAACAGGGCTTTGACGGCGTGGATGCCGTAAATAATTTCGCTCATGATGCTCTTTTAAATTCGTGCGGCCGGCGATAACCGGCCGATGGTAACGATGTGCGGCAGGTTAGGCCTGCTCGGCACCTTTCTTCTTGGCTGCGCGTTTGGCTTTGGTCGCCGCCGCGATTTTCCGCGTTTTGTCGGACGCCTTCTTGGCCTTCTTCTTCGCCTTCTTCACCTTGTCGGCGGGCTTGGCGTCATCCTGCTTGCGGAAGGCGCTGTCCGGCTCGAAGTTGGCCGGTGGTTTGCCACCGCGGCGCTTGCCGCGCCCTGCGCTACCGTTGTCGCGCAGCGTACGCTGACCGCCTTTCTTGGCGCGATCGCGCTCGGTTTTGCCTTCACCGCGCGCTTTGCGGGTGCTGGACACCAGCGCGAAGTCAATCTTGCGCTCGTCCATATGCACCGCGTCCACGCGGATCTCCACCGTATCCCCCAGGCGATAGACCGTGCCGGAAGACTCGCCGATCAGGCGCTGGCCGATATTATCGTAGCGATAGTAATCATTATCCAGCGTTGATACGTGCACCAGCCCGTCGATGAACAGATCGTTCAGGCGCACGAAGAAGCCGAAGCCGGTCACGCTGGAGATGATGCCGCTGAACACTTCACCGACGTGATCCTGCATGAAGTCGCACTTCAGCCAGTCGGCGACGTTGCGCGTCGCTTCGTCCGCGCGGCGCTCGGTCATCGAGCAGTGTTCGCCCAGCTGCAGCATCTCTTCGAATTCGCTGTGCCAGCCGCCGGTCGGCGTCCAGCGTTCTTTCGGCTCGCCATGTTCCTTGGCCAGCTGGTATTTGATGGCGCGGTGCAGCGCCAGATCCGGATAACGGCGGATCGGCGAGGTGAAGTGGCCGTAGGATGCCAACGCCAGGCCGAAGTGGCCGCGGTTTTCCGGATCGTAAATCGCCTGCTTCATCGAGCGCAGCAACATGGTTTGCAGCATTTCGTGATCAGGGCGCTCGGACACTTCATCCATCAGCACCGCATAGTCTTTCGGCTGCGGCTTGTTGCCGCCGCCCAGCGTCAGCCCCAGCTCGCTCAGCACGCTGCGCAACGCGGAGATATGGTCGTCGCTTGGACGATCGTGCACGCGGTACAGCGCCGGCTCGTTGCGTTTCTCGACGAAGCGCGCGGCCGCCACGTTGGCCATGATCATGCACTCTTCGATCAGCTTGTGGGCGTCGTTGCGCACCGTCGGTTCCACACGCTCGATGCGGCGTTCGGCGTTGAAGATGAACTTGGCTTCTTCGGTTTCAAATGCGATGCCGCCGCGCTCGGCACGCGCCTTATCCAGCACCTTGTACATGGCGTGCAGCTCTTCCAGGTGCTTGACCAGCGGATGGTAATGCTCGCGCAGCTCCTGGTCGCCCTGCAGAATGTGCCACACCTTGTTATAGGTCAGGCGGGCGTGAGAGCTCATCACCGCCTCGTAGAATTTGGCCGTCGACAGGCGCCCCTGGGCGGAGATGGTCATCTCGCACACCATGCACAGGCGATCGACCTGCGGGTTCAGCGAGCACAGCCCGTTGGACAGCACTTCCGGCAGCATCGGGATCACCTGCGACGGGAAGTAGACCGAGTTGCCGCGGCTGCGCGCTTCGTCGTCCAGCGCGGTGCGCGGACGCACGTAGTAGCTGACGTCGGCGATCGCCACCCACAGGCGCCAGCCGCCGCCGCGTTTCTTCTCGCAGTACACGGCGTCATCGAAGTCGCGCGCGTCCTCACCGTCGATGGTCACCAACGGCAGCTTGCGCAGATCGACGCGGCCCTTCTTGGCCGCTTCCGGCACCTGCTCGCTGAGATCGGCCACCTGTTTTTCCACCTGCGGCGGCCAGGTATGCGGGATCTCATGGGTGCGCAGCGCGATGTCCACCGCCATGCTGGTGCCCATTTTGTCGCCGAGGATCTCGACGATCTTGCCGACCGCCTTGGTGCGGCGGGTCGGACGCTGAGTCAGCTCCACCACCACCATAAAGCCCATGCGCGCGCCGCTGACGCTGTCCGCCGGGATCAGAATATCAAAGCTCAGACGGCTGTCGTCCGGCACCACGAAGCCGGTACCGGCGTCCATGAAGAAACGGCCGACGATCTGACTGGTTTTCGGCACCAGCACGCGCACGATGCGCGCCTCGCGGCGCCCTTTACGGTCTGCGCCCAGCGCCTGCGCCAGCACCACGTCGCCGTGGATCGCCATTTTCATCTGTTCGGCGGACAGGTACAGATCGTCTTTGCTGCCCTCAACGCGCAGGAAACCGTAACCGTCGCGGTGGCCGATCACCGTGCCGCGCAGCAGATCCAAACGTTCCGGCAGCGCGTAGCACTGGCGGCGGGTAAACACTAACTGGCCATCGCGCTCCATGGCACGCAGGCGGCGACGCAGCGCTTCCAACTGCTCTTCGCCGCTGAGGCCCAGTTCATTGCCCAGTTCTTCGCGGCTGGCCGGCGTTTCTCGTTTCGCCAAATGGGCCAGGATATATTCACGGCTGGGGATGGGGGATTCGTATTTTTCTGCTTCTCGTTCCAGGAATGGATCTTGTGACATTGCGGTTCCTCCGTTGTCATCAGCAGGATGACGTTGAGCCTTGTCTTCTCAACGTCGTTTTATTCGACAAGCAATAGCTTGTAGAGCGGCGGATTGTCTTCGACCATGTCGGCCAACGTATGCTTATCCAGCTCTTCAAGGAAATTCTGTACGCCCTGCTGGAGCACCTGCTTCAGTCGGCAGGCAGGGGTGATGTGGCAAAACTCGCTGCTGCAGTTAACCAGCGCAAGCGGCTCCAGCGCCCGCACTACGTCGCCGAGGCGAATGCTCTCGGCCGGTTTGCCCAAACGGATGCCGCCATGCTTGCCGCGCACCGCCGTGACAAAACCCACCCGGCTCAACTGATTGATGATCTTCACCATATGGTTGCGAGACACGCCGTAAACCTCGGTCACTTCCGAGATGCTGGTCATCTTGTCCTGCGGCAACGAAGCCATGTAGATCAACGCCCGCAGGCCATAATCAGTAAAACTTGTTAACTGCACATCTTACCTCTGGGTATCACTTTACCCGTCTGATACGCCGCTTTTCGGCGCTATTCAAAAGATTACTCATTGGATAATAAACCAGCCGGAGAGTTCGTCGCTAATTATTTAGCGAATCCCGCGCCCTAAGGCGGGTTTATGAAAGGATTTTTTGACGTGAAACCGCAATCGGAGGGAGTCAGGATAAAAACAAACCGGGACGCGCCCGGTTTGTTTAGTGCCGCAAAGCCTGATTATGCGTCGAACGGGTCGCGCAGGATCATGGTTTCGCTGCGATCCGGGCCGGTAGAGATGATGTCTACCGGTACGCCGGTCACTTCTTCGATGCGCTTGATGTAGTTCAGCGCAGCCTGAGGCAGCTTGCTGTGCTCTTTCACGCCAAAGGTGGTTTCGCTCCAGCCCGGCATGGTTTCGTAGATAGGCTCAATGCCTTCCCAGCCTTCTGCCGCCAGCGGAGTGGTGTCCACTTCGCGGCCGTCCGGCATGCGGTAGCCCACGCAGATCTTCACTTCTTTCAGGCCGTCCAGGACGTCCAGTTTGGTCAGGCAGAAGCCGGACAGGGAGTTGATCTGCACCGCGCGACGCACCGCTACGGCATCCAGCCAGCCGGTACGACGACGACGGCCGGTGGTGGCGCCGAACTCGTTACCCTGCTTGCACAGGTACTCGCCGGTTTCATCGAACAGTTCGGTTGGGAACGGACCTGCACCCACGCGAGTAGAGTAAGCTTTCACGATGCCCAGCACGTAGTCCACATAACGTGGGCCAATGCCGGAACCGGTAGCTACGCCGCCTGCGGTGGTGTTGGAAGAGGTCACGTACGGATAGGTGCCGTGGTCGATATCCAGCAGGGTGCCCTGAGCGCCTTCGAACATGATCAGATCGCCACGCTTGCGCGCGCCGTCCAGCAGTTCGGAAACGTCAACCACCATGGCGGTCAGGATGTCGGCGATAGACAGCACATAGTCCAGCGTCGCCTGATAATCGACGGCTTCAACTTTGTAGTAGTTGACCAGCTGGAAGTTGTGGTAATCGACGATCTCTTTCAGCTTAACGGCGAAGGTTTCTTTGTTGAACAGGTCGCCGACGCGCAGGCCGCGACGAGCCACTTTATCTTCGTAAGCCGGGCCGATGCCGCGACCGGTGGTACCGATCGCTTTCGCGCCGCGCGCTTTCTCACGCGCGTTATCCAACGCAACGTGGTAAGGCAGGATCAATGGGCAAGCTTCAGACAGTAACAGACGTTCGCGTACCGGGATGCCACGCGCTTCGAGTTCACCCATTTCTTTCATCAACGCGTCCGGCGCCAGAACAACACCGTTGCCGATGATGCTGGTGACGTTTTCACGCAGAATACCTGAAGGAATTAAATGAAGGACGGTTTTTTCACCGTTGATTACCAGAGTGTGGCCAGCGTTATGGCCACCTTGGTAGCGCACAACATATTGAGCCCGTTCAGTCAGCAGGTCTACAACCTTGCCTTTACCTTCGTCACCCCATTGGGTGCCCAGTACGACGACGTTCTTACCCATTTTTCAAAATCACCGATTGCTTAAAAATGGATTCTACCACCGTAATTTTCGATTTTCAGCACTTTTAGCATACGATTGCATAAATTTTGGGCTAGACTTTAAAGACCCGTGCGGCCGCTCAACATGTAGTAGATCACGCAGCCCGCAACCACTATTCCACCGCCAAATCGCCGCAGCGTCGCGTCCGGCAGCTGCGACATCGCCACAATCATTTTGCGCCAGGCCTGCGGAAACAGCATCGGCCCCAATCCTTCCAGTACCAGAACCAGCCCAAGCGCCAGCCAAATCGTTGAGTTCATGCATCCCCCAAAAACGAGAAAGGGCCCGCGTAAACGGGCCCTCGTTCAGATTGCCTGCCGCGCTTATTTGCGCAGGGTATCAGGCGACTTCATGTAGCGGAAGAAATCGCTGTCCGGGCTCAGTACCAGCACGTCCTGGTTGTCCTTGAAGCTGGCTTCATAGGCGCGCAGGCTGCGGATAAAGGCATAGAAGTCCGGATCCTGGCTGAACGCATTGGCGAACAGTTTGGCCGCTTCGGCATCGCCTTCACCACGGGTGATACGCGCCTGACGCTCGGCTTCCGCCAGGGTACGGGTCACTTCGTAGTCCGCGCTGGCGCGCAGCTTCTCGGCTTCTTCCTGGCCTTGCGAGCGCAGACGACGGGCTACCGCTTCACGCTCGGCGCGCATACGCTGGTAGATGGCGTCGGACACTTCGGCCGGCAGGTTGATCTGCTTGATACGCACGTCGATCACTTCGATGCCCAACGCCGCCATGCTGTTCGGGTTCACCTGCGGCTGTTTGCCGGTGGTTTCCCGCTCAACGCGCGCCGCCGCAGAGGCGATAGCGTCATCGGCTTCGGTGGTCGCCACTTCTTCGCCGTCACCCACGGTGCCGGTGTTCAGCGCGTCACGCACGTCGGACATCAGCTTGCCGCGCGAGTCGGTCACGATGTCTTTCACATCCAGGCGGCCGATTTCGGAACGCAGACGGTCGCTGAACTTACGTTTCAGCAGCACTTCAGCCTGGGAGACGTCGCCGCCGCCGGTCGCCAGATAGTAACGGCTGAAATCGCTGATGCGCCACTTCAGATAGGAGTCGACGATCAGGTCTTTCTTCTCGCTGGTCACGAAGCGATCGGCCTGGTTGTCCATGGTCTGGATACGCGCATCCAGGTTCTTCACGGTTTCAATGAACGGGATCTTGAGGTGCAGACCCGGCGCATACACCAGCGGCTTGTTTTCACCGTCGCGCAGAACCTTGCCGAAGCGCAGCACAATGCCGCGCTGGCCTTCCTGCACCACGAACAGCGAAGCGTACAGCACCACCAGCACCGCGAGGACAATAACTACAAAAGACTTACGCATTGATTACTCTCTCCCTACGCGAGTGGTGTCGTCACGCTGCGCATTCGCCCGGCGCTGATCCATAATCGAACCGCCGCTGGTGCGCGGAGCGCTGCTGTTGGCAGCCGGCGCAGGATTCGGATTGAGGCGAATCAGGCTGGTATCCTTGTTGCCGCTCTCCGGTGCCGCGCCTTGGCCGCGCAGCATCTGATCCAACGGCAGCACCATCAGGTTGTTGCCTTTGTCGCTCACCAACACCTTACGGGTATGGCCCAGCACTTTTTCCATGGTTTCGATATACAGACGCTCGCGGGTGATCTGCGGAGCGGACTTGTATTCCGGCAACAGTTTGGCAAAGCGCGCCACCTCACCCTGAGCCTCCAGGATGGTGCGGTCTTTATAAGCCTTGGAGTCTTCCAGCAGACGCTGCGCCTGGCCGTTCGCACGCGGCTGAACTTCGTTGGCGTAAGCTTCCGCTTCACGGATGTATTGCTGCTCGTTCTCACGCGCGGCGATCGCATCGTCGAACGACGCCTTCACCTCTTCCGGTGGACGCGCCGCCTGGAAGTTGACGTCCAGCAGCGTGATGCCCATGTTGTAAGGACGAATGGTCTCTTCCAGCATGCGCTGCGTATCGTTACGCACCACGGTACGGCCTTCGGTCAGGATGCGGTCCATCGAGTATTTGCCGATCACGCCGCGCAGGGCGCTGTCGGTCGCCTGGCTCAGGCTGTCGTCGGCATTGACGACGCTGAACAGGTACGCTTCCGGGTTGGTCACGCGGTACTGCACGTTCATTTCCACGCGCACCACGTTTTCATCGGAGGTCAGCATCACGCCGGACGCCGCCAGCTCGCGCACGGATTCCACGTTCACCGGACGCACGTCGTCGATGAAGGTCGGTTTCCAGTTCAGGCCCGGCTGCACCAGGTGGCTGAACTTGCCGAAACGCGTCACGACGCCGCGCTCGGCTTCCTTGATGGTGTAGAAGCCGCTGGCAGCCCAGATCACCACCACGGCGACCGCCGCGATACCGATAATGCGGCCGCTGAAGCCCGGACCAGAGGTGCCGGTGCCGCCGCTATTGCTGTTGGAGCCTTTGCCCCCGCCGAAACCGCTCAATTTCTTGCTCAGTTTGCGGAAGATATCGTCCAAATCAGGTGGCCCTTGATCACGACCGCCTTTGTTGTTACCGCCAGAGTTGCCGCCATTGTTATTGCTGCTCCCCCACGGGTCGCGGTCCTGTCCGTTATTACCGGGCTGATTCCACGCCATGTTTTAGCTCCATATTCTGTGATTGGGTACTTCAGGCTTTCGCGAAGCATAAATGTAACAGGATATGATCATACGATAAAGTCAATCAGGTCCTGTTCTTGCTTGCAGAGACGACGCCATTCGACGATCGGCATTCGCACCACCACGCCAATGCTGCCGTCCTCCTCGTTCCACTCTTTTTCAATCGCCTGAAGCTGGTAAAAACGGCTGCGAAGACGGCCTGCCCGTGGCGGTAAGCGCAATTCGTAATGCGCGATCTCCCCCGATAAGCGCTCCGTCAACGCCTGATACAGCAACGGAATACCCTCTCCGCTGGCGGCGGACAGCCACACCCGGATCGGCAGGTTTTCGTCGTTGCGGTCGATACGCGGCACAAAATCGTCCAGCATATCTATTTTGTTCATCACTAACAGTGTAGGGATTTCATCCGAGTCGATCTCCGCCAGCACGGTGTTCACCGCTTCGATGTTCTCATCGACGCGCGGATCCGCCGCGTCGATGACGTGCAGCAGCAGCGATGCCTGGCGCGTCTCCTGCAGCGTCGCCTTGAAGGCGGCCACCAGATCGTGCGGCAGGTGCCGGATAAAGCCTACGGTATCCGCCAACACGGTATCTCCCACGTCCGGCACATCAATGCGCCGCAACGTAGGATCCAGGGTGGCAAATAGCTGGTCCGCCGCATACACCTCGGCAGACGTTATTCGGTTAAACAGGGTGGATTTGCCGGCGTTGGTGTAGCCCACCAGCGATACGGTCGGCACATCGGCGCGGGTCCGCGCGCGTCGGCCTTGTTCACGCTGCTTCTCTACCCGCTCCAGGCGGCGCAGAATCAAGCTGATGCGATCGCGCAACAGGCGACGGTCGGTCTCAAGCTGGGTTTCCCCCGGCCCGCGCAGGCCAATCCCCCCTTTTTGCCGCTCCAGGTGCGTCCAGCCGCGCACCAGACGCGTGGCGATGTGACGCAACTGCGCCAGCTCCACCTGCAGCTTACCTTCATGGGTGCGGGCACGCTGGGCAAAGATGTCTAAAATCAACCCGGTGCGGTCGATCACCCGGCATTCGCACAGGCGCTCAAGGTTTCTTTCCTGCGCCGGGGAAAGGGAATGATCAAACAGGACAACAGACGCGCCGCTGGCTTTCACCGCATCTGCAATTTCTTCGGCCTTTCCTTCGCCGACAAAGTACTTCGGATGCGGGGCTTTGCGGCTACCAGTCACCACTTGCAAAGCTTCGACACCGGCTGAGGAAACCAACGATTCGAACTCGTTGAGGTCTTCCGTATCTTTGTCTTGCGAGAAATAGATATGAACCAGTACGGCCTGCTCACCGGCTTCATAACGGTCAAACAAGCGTGCAACCTCTCAAACGGACACTCACCGTGAGTTTGGGGGACATAAACAGCGCGCGGCTGCTTATGCTCCCCGTCATGGTTGACTTGCAACGCGCTTTATTCAGCGTCATCGCTTTCCTGCTGCGACTGTTGCTGCGCAGACGGATTGTTGCCATGGTGATAGTTGCTTGAACCGCCGCTCGGGTTGTTGCTGTGATGCGAAACCGGACGTGACGGGACAACGGTAGAGATAGCGTGCTTGTACACCATCTGGCTAACCGTGTTCTTCAACAGGATGACAAACTGGTCAAAAGACTCAATCTGGCCTTGCAGCTTAATACCATTCACCAAATAAATAGAAACCGGAACACGTTCACGACGCAATGCGTTCAGGAACGGATCTTGCAAAGATTGCCCCTTAGCCATTCTATCTTTTCCTTATTTGCTTGTTGTTTGTAACTAAGAACCTGTCGGCTCTAAAATAAACGACGTAAAAATTTGCGCGCTGAATACTCAGCAATTGTACACAATCACCCAACCTATGCACTAACAACCTGTGTCACCGAGTCCAAAGCCTCTCCCGGCTTTTCACTGTCCAACCAATGGACCGACTCCCAACCCCGTAACCAGGTCATCTGGCGTTTAGCCAACTGACGTGTTGCGCAAATACCACGATAAACCATCTCATCGTAACTAATTTCACCAGACAAGTATGACCACATCTGGCGGTAACCGACACAGCGAATGGAGGGCAAGTCCGTATGCAAATCACCCCGTGCGAAAAGTGCACGCGCTTCCGTCTCAAAACCCGCCGCCAACATTTGATGGTACCGCAGCTCGATGCGTTGATGGATCAACTCACGGCTGGTCGGCGCTATCGCAAATTGGTGAACTTGATACGGTAACGATTCACCCGAAATTTGAGTCAGTTCCGTTAAAGTTTTACCCGAAATAAAAAAAACTTCCAGTGCTCTGGACAGTCTCTGCGGATCATTCGGATGAATTCTCAATGCCGCGACCGGATCGATCGCCTGCAACTGCCGGTGCAACGCCTCCCAACCCAGCTCCGCCGCTTGCCGTTCGATGCGCTCGCGCACTGCGGGATCGGCGGACGGCAGCGGCGACAATCCTTCCAGCAACGCCTTGAAATACAACATGGTACCGCCCACCAGCAGCGGAATGCGCCCGGCGGCGGTGATGTCGGCCATCTCTTTCAGCGCGTCGGCGCGGAACTCCGCCGCCGAATAAGCTTCGGCGGGATCGCGGATATCGATCAGCCGGTGCGGCGCCTGCGCCAATTCTTCGGCGCTCGGCTTAGCGGTGCCGATATCCATGCCGCGATAAATCAGCGCGGAATCGACGCTGATCAGCTCCACCGGCAGGCGTTCGCGCAGCGCGATCGCCAGCGCGGTCTTGCCCGAGGCGGTCGGCCCCATGATGAAAATAGCCGGGGGACGTGGTGTCATTTCAGTTTCAGTCATGCTTGAGGGCCGCCAGTGCGGCCTGTAAATCAACGGGTTGTAAAAGTCCGCTCGGTGGCGATTTGACCAGCTGCGGGCAAAGTCGTTCAACGTCGGTCAGCAATTGTATCGCTTGCGAGGTGTTCCACTGTTCATGTTCGCTGCCAAGGCGACGAGCGAGCCAGGTAGCCAGCACCGCGGGCGACATCTCCTGATGTTCGGCCAGATAGCCTAACAGTTCGGGTATCAGTTTTTGTAAATTTTGTTGGCGTAATGGTAAAGGCACTGCGCGCAACGTCACACGGCCATGATCTGTCTGCAGATCCAGCCCCATCGCCGCCAACAGCGTCTGATGCCGCGCAATGGCCGCCGCTTCGTTTTTACTCAGCGTCAGCTTGATCGGGATCAGCAGCGGTTGCGGCCGCAGCCCCTCCGCCGACGGGTTGAGCTGCGCCTGACGCAGCCAGCGTTCGGCCACCGTCAGATTGAGCAGTGCCGGCAGTTGGCGCTGCTCAATCAACGCATAGCATGGCGGATAAATCATCAGCACCCGGCCAAAACTGTGCTGCCCGCCCGCCAGCGGTACTTCCGCTGCGGCTTTCACCGGCGGGAACAGCGGTGGCTTGCTCGGGGTTTCCGACTCGGCGTCGGCCGGCGGCTCTGCGGCGGGCTGGATCAGTTTGCCGTACAGCTCGCCTTCGCGTTTCTGGTAACCGCCCGCCGTTTGCCAACCCGGCTGCGGTGCGCGCTCGCGGGCGACGCCGGCCTGCGGCGGCGTTTCGCGGCGCGGCGCAGGCTGAGAAAAATGGTTGCCGCCGGCGGCGACGCGGTTTTCCTGCTGCCAGACCGGCGCTGGTTCTTCGTCAGGCGTTTCCGTCAGCGGCAGCAGCGGCGTTTGGCCGGCCTGCTGCAGCACGGTGGTCACCGCCTGATAAATAAAATCGTGCACCAGCCGCGCCTGATGGAAACGCACCTCGTGCTTGGCAGGGTGAACGTTGACATCCACCTGGTGCGGATCGACCTCCAGGTACAGCACGTAAGCGGGCTGCTGATCGTCTTTCAACTGATCCTGATAGGCCTGACGAATGGCGTGATTGATCAGCCGATCGCGCATCATGCGGCGGTTGACGTAGCAATACTGCATTTCACCCAGCTGACGCGCGCCGGCCGGATCCGCCACCCAGCCGCGGATGCTCAGATCGCCGTGCTGCCAGTCGATGTTCAGCGCATGCTGCAAAAACGCCGGGCCGCAGATGCTGCCCAAACGGCGCTCGTGTTGGCTTTCTTCCTTCGCCGCCCGGTATTGGCGGATCAATTTGCCGTTATGGCTGAGGTTGATCGCCACATCGAAACGCGCCAGCGCGATGCGCCGCACCACTTCATCGATATGGCCGAATTCGGTTTTCTCGGTGCGCATGAACTTGCGACGCGCCGGGGTGTTGTAAAACAGATCCAGCACTTCCAGCGTGCTGCCGACCGGATGCGCGGCGGGTTTGACCGTCACCGCCTGCTCACGCCCTTCGGCGTAGGCTTGCCACGCTTCGCTCTGCTCGGCGGTGCGCGACGTCAGGGTCAAACGGGAAACCGAGCTGATACTGGCCAGCGCTTCGCCGCGAAAACCGAGGCTGACGATCGCCTCCAGGTCGTCGAGCGTGCTGATTTTACTGGTGGCATGCCGCGCCAGCGCCAGCGCCAGGTCGTCCTTGCCGATGCCGCAGCCATTGTCGCGAATGCGGATCAGCTTGGCGCCGCCGCGTTCAATATCGATGTCGATACGCGTCGCGCCGGCGTCCAGGCTGTTTTCCACCAGCTCCTTGACCACCGACGCGGGGCGTTCAACCACCTCTCCGGCGGCGATCTGGTTGGCGAGCTGTGGCGGTAACACCTGGATAGGCATGCTGACTCCTGTAGCGATGGCGCTAGGCCTGCGGAATGGTCAGCGTCCGATCCAGCGGCGCGACGTCCGACTTCAGATTATTGACCCGTTTCAGATCGCCGACGCTGACGCCGTAACGAGAAGCGATGGAGGAGAGCGTATCCCCACGGGCCACTTTATGTTTGGACGGCTTCTTCGCCGGCGTTTTCGCCTTGGCGACGGTAGTGATGGCGGCGGTTTTCCCCGCCGGCACCTTCAGGCGTTGCCCGACCCATACGCCGTCTTTCTTCAGTTTGTTCAGATCCCGCAGCGCCGCCATGGTCGTACCGTAGCTGTCGGCGATGCCGGACAGCGTCTCCGCCCGCTTCACCACGTGGATCTGGGTTTTTCCGCTTTGGCTGCGGCTCGCGCCGGCCGAGCTGACGATAGGCTCCGGCTGGCGCACGTCTGGTGTTGAGGTGTTAACCGCCGCTGCGACGTCCAGCGGTCGGTTTTCCACCTTTGGGTCGGCTTGCAGCGGATGCGCCAGGAAGTAGCTGCGCAGACCGTTATGGATGGCCTTGGCAATCTTCTCCTGATACGCGCTGCTGCCCAGCAGCCGCTCCTCCGTGCTATTACTGATAAATCCGGTTTCCACCAGCAGCGATGGGATATCCGGCGAACGCAGCACGCCCAGGCTGGCGTGTTCCGGCCGGCGTTTATGCAGCGATCCGACGCTCTGCAGCTGCTGCAGCACTTTCACCGCCACATCGTACCCCACGCGCTGCGAGTGGCCGAACTGCAGGTCCAGCACCGCCTGGCTCAGATAAGGGTCGGCCTGGCTGTTGGCCAGCAGATCGCCGGCGCCGCCGAGCAGCTCGGACTGCTTCTCATGCTGTTCGAGCCAGCCGGCCATTTCGCTGTTGGCGCGGCGGTTGGACAGCACCCAGACGGAAGCGCCGCTGGCGCTGCGGTTCGGCGCGGCGTCGGCGTGGATGGAAACCAGCACGTTGGCGCCCTGCTTACGCGCGACGTCGGAACGCCCCATCACCGAAATGAAATAGTCGCCGTTACGCGTCAGCACCGGCTTGAACTGCGGATCGGCGTCCAGCATCGCCTGCAGACGGCGCGCGATGGCGATGGTGACATTCTTCTCTTTCAGGCCGGTCGGGCCGATGGCACCCGGATCCTGACCGCCGTGGCCGGCGTCGATCGCCACCACCACCCGATCGCCGGAACCGGCGGAAACGCGGCTGCTGCGCGGCGTCACCTCGGTGGCGGTGCCTGCGACCACGCTCTGTTTATTGGTAAAGGGGTTTGAACCCGGCGGCGCTTTGCGCAGCGGCGGCTCCGGCGCTTCACGCACCGCGACCGGCGCCTGACGCGGCGGTTGGCTGACCGCCACCGGCGCAGGCGTTTGCACCGGCGCTTTACGCGCCACGGCATTGGCGCCGCCTTCGGCCGTAATGGTGAAGACCACGGTGTGCACGCTGCCGTTCTGACGGGTGGAAACTCGGGTTTTGGCGCGCTGGGTCAGATCAAACACCAGGCGCACGCTCTGGGCGTCTTTCGGCGCACTGGAGCGAATGCTTTTCACCAGGTTTTGGCCGCTGAAATTGAGCGGCAGGCCGCCGACCTTGCCTTTCTGGTTGACGTCCAACACCACGCGATCCGGGCCGTGCAGCGGGAAAAACGCGTAGTCCGGCGGGCCATTGAAACTCACCGACACCGTCGCTTCGCGCTGGGCGTTAGAGACTTTGATATCGGACAGCGAAGACGCCGCCAGCGCGTTCAGCGCGCCGAGCGGCCCCAGCACGGCGATCAACATGACGATCGCAAATTTTTTCAACGCATGCGTCATTGCAGCATCATCCCTGTGATCCATGGATACGGTCTAACAATTGGCTGCCGTAAGCGGAAATCGCCTCGATCTGCGCCTCTCGTCCTTCGCCCTGATAGCGCAGATGTAACGCCAGATCCGGCTCCGGCAGCACGCCGGTGCCCTGCTGCGGCCATTCGACCAGGCAAATGGCGTCTTGCGCGAAGTAATCGCGAATGCCCATAAACTCAAGCTCTTCCGGATCGGCCAGGCGATACAGATCGAAGTGATACACCGCCAGCGGCTGCAGGGCATAAGGCTCCACCAGCGTGTAGGTCGGGCTTTTGACGTTGCCCCGATGCCCCAACGCCTGCAGGAAGCCACGGCTGAAGGTGGTTTTACCGGCGCCCAGGTCGCCGTACAGATAGATGACGCTGGCGCGATCGCAAGCCTTGGCCAAAGTGGTGCCCAAAGCGACAGTCGCTGCCTCGTCCGGCAGAGGTAAAACGAGTTCTTTCATTCGATAAAGTCTATTTTGCCCACTCAGGGTTAACGAAATGAAGGATGTCCGGCAGTAAATCGGTCGCCAACATGCCTCTTGTACCTTGTCTTTCCGCTACGCGATCGCCGGCCGCGCCGTGTACGACGCAGCCCGCACAGGCAGCATCATACAGCGAGAGCTTTTGCGCCAGCAAACCGCCGATGATGCCCGACAGCACATCGCCCATGCCGCCCGAGGCCATGCCGGCGTTGCCGACGTCGGCGATCGCCATCTGCCCCCGCTCATCGGCGATCAGCGTTCCGGCGCCTTTCAGCACCGCCACGCCACCATAACGCGCCGTCAGGTTACGCACGGCAAGTAAGCGATCACTCTCGATGTCGGCGGTGCTGCAGCTCAACAGCCGCGCCGCCTCCCCGGGATGCGGAGTCATCACGCGATTCTGCCGTTTCTCGGGATTTAATGCCAGCAAGTTCAGCGCATCGGCGTCCCACAAAGCCGGTTTATCGCTGGTTTGCAGCACGTTCAACGCGTTTTTGCCCCACTCAGTCTGGCCCAACCCCGGGCCAATCACCAGCACATCCGCCCACTGCATTGCCTGACGCAGCGTCGCTTCGTCCAGCGCCTGCGCCATCAACTCCGGTCGGGCCGCCAACAGCGGCGCAATGTGTTCAATGTGAGTGAGCACTCGCACCAATCCCGCCCCGCTGCGCAGCGCCGCTTCCGCCGCCATGCGAATGGCGCCGCCGAATCCGCGGTCGCCGCCCACCAACAGCAGACGGCCATGTTCGCCCTTGTGGGCGCAGGGACGGCGCGGATGCAGCCAGCGCGGCAGCACTTCGGCAGTAAGCCGCTGAATCTGCTCCGGTTGCTTTGCCAACCAACCCGATAAGCCTAGCGTATTCTGATGAAGTTGCCCGACCCAATCGCGCGCCTGGCCGGTCAGCAACCCCGGCTTAAGACCGATAAACGTGACGGTGTGTGCGGCACGCACCACCGCCCCCGGCGCCGCACCGCTTTCTGCCAGCAGGCCGGACGGGATATCGAGCGCCACCACCGGCGCCGAATGGCGGTTGGCGGCTTCGATCAGCGCATCGTAAGGCGCACGCGGCGCACTGCCTAAACCGGTGCCTAACAGAGCGTCGATGATCAGATCGACTCGTTCAGGCCAGCGGCTGTGCGCCGGCAGAATATCGCCGCCGGCGGCCAGCCAGGCCAGGCGGGCTTCAGCGGCCTCCGGCGGCAACGGCCGTGCGCCTTCACAGGCGATCACCGTCACCTGCACGCCCGCCGCCTTCGCCAGGCGCGCCGTCACATAGCCATCGCCGCCGTTGTTGCCGTGGCCGCAGAGCACCAGCCAGTGGTCGCGTGAGGGGTAAGCGTTGCGCGCCAGCGCGTAGGCCGCCTGACCGGCGCGCTGCATCAAATCGTAAAGAGAAATACCGAGCGAGGCCGCCGCCGCAGGTTCCGAACGCCGGATCCAGTCCGCAGGCCAGACAGAGTGTGGTAAACTGTCAACGTATACTTTTTCACTGTGGCCCGTCATGACGCACCCCCTCGATCTCCATCAACTCGCCCAACATATCAAGCAATGGGGGCAATCGCTAGGATTCCAGCAGGTTGGCATCTGCGATACCGATCTGAGCCTTGAAGAGCCGAAGCTGCAGGCCTGGCTCGACAAACAGTACCACGGCGAGATGGAATGGATGGCGCGCCACGGCATGTTGCGCGCGCGCCCTCACGAGCTGTTGCCGGGCACGCTGCGGGTGATCAGCGTGCGCATGAACTACCTGCCGGCCAAGGCAGCGTTCGCCAGCACCTTGCAAAACCCGCAGTTGGGTTACGTCAGCCGCTACGCGCTGGGGCGCGATTATCACAAGCTGTTGCGCCAGCGCCTGAAAAAGCTGGGCGATCAAATCCAGGAATACTGCGGCGAGCTGAATTTCCGTCCCTTTGTCGATTCGGCGCCGGTGATGGAGCGCGCGCTGGCCGCCAAAGCGGGTATTGGCTGGGTTGGTAAACACTCACTAATTCTCAACCGCGAAGCCGGATCCTGGTTTTTCCTCGGTGAACTGCTGATCGATCTGCCGCTGCCGGTGGATCAGCCGCAGGAAGAGCAGTGCGGCCGCTGCGTCGCCTGCATCACCACCTGCCCGACCGGTGCCATCGTCGCGCCCTATACCGTCGACGCCCGGCGCTGCATCTCCTACCTGACCATCGAGCTGGAAGGCGCGATCCCGGAAGAGTTCCGCCCGCTGCTCGGCAACCGCATCTACGGCTGCGACGATTGCCAGCTGATCTGCCCGTGGAACCGCTTTTCGCAACTCACCGATGAAGACGACTTCAGCCCGCGCGCCGCGCTGCATGCGCCGCAGCTGATCGATCTGTTCAATTGGACGGAAGAAAAATTCCTGCGCATCACCGAAGGCTCGGCGATACGCCGCATCGGCCACCTGCGCTGGCTGCGCAATATCGCGGTGGCGCTGGGCAACGCGCCTTATGAGGACAGCATCGTACTCGCACTGCGCGCGCGTTTGGAGCAGGACGCCATGCTGGACGAACATATCCACTGGGCGCTGGCGCAACAGCTCGCCCGCCGCGAAGCGCAGGGCATTGAGGTGCAGACGGCGCAGAAAAAACGGTTGATACGGGCTGTGGAAAAAGGCCTGCCGCGCGACGCCTGAGGGCGTACATCGCACAGTCATGCCGCCCGAGCGACTCACTCTGTGGATTTGTGTATAAAAATAAAAACACGTTGTCTTTCAACTGCAACAAAAAGAGCAAGTGATCGGCATAACGTTTCGGCATAAATAAATAAGCTTATAAATCAAAGCAATAAATATTTAATTTGTATGACGTTGATTTTTCAGGCAGGCGGGTTTATGTACAGAGGCTGTGGATAACTCTGTTCACAACGTTTTTACCGGGTGTGTAAAACGGGACAAAAATCCGCGCCCGACAAGGCGTTGGATTTGAGTTTGAAACGAAGAGAAAATTGGAGCGGGAAACGAGACTCGAACTCGCGACCCCGACCTTGGCAAGGTCGTGCTCTACCAACTGAGCTATTCCCGCATTGAGATGCTTTTGGCATCCGGTCACCAAACACTGGCGTGACCTTTGAATTTTTGGAGCGGGAAACGAGGCTCGAACTCGCGACCTCAACCTTGGCAAGGTTGCGCTCTACCAACTGAGCTATTCCCGCGTCGCATAGGTACTGCTTGATACTGCTTTATTTATTCATCATGCCGCATCGCGACATTGTTGAATTTGGAGCGGGAAACGAGACTCGAACTCGCGACCCCGACCTTGGCAAGGTCGTGCTCTACCAACTGAGCTATTCCCG